>NC_020830.1:1912500-2512500 GCF_000152945.2 Polaribacter sp. MED152
ACCACAAATACAGAAGTTAATGGTGCAAACAAATCTTATACAATTTCAAACAACACTGGTTTTACAGAAACAAATACTACTGGAATTTTTAAAGATATAGCAGAAGGTAGTTATACAATTAGAGTACTTAATTTAGACACTAATTGTTACCTAGAAACAAACTATACCATAGAAAACGTAAATGAATTTGACATAATTGTTCAAAAAAATAACGATTTAAGTTGTGCAAATAGTGCAACTGGTAGTGTGTCCTTTCAGTTTTCTAGTACAACCATTTATTCAGGAAATTACGATTATGTTCTATTTGATAAAATCACCAATTTACCAACAACATTTGTAGGTTCTGGTTCAGGTGAAACTATAATTAATAATTTAACAGAAGGCGAGTATTATATAAAAATAACACAATTAGATATCCCTTTTTGTGATGTAGAATCAGCACCTTTTTCTATAGAAGGCCCTGCAGAAACCTTAGATTTTGACTTTATTACAACACCTATAACCTGTGTTTCTGCAAATAGTGGAACCTTATTAATTGATGCTTTTGGTGGTTGGCAAGAGTATGAATACCAATTAGCAACAGCTACTGGTACTATTATACAAAGCTTCTCTACCAACAATTCAATAGATAATTTAGCTGCAGAAAATTATATTATTTCTGTAAGAGATAAATTTAATTGTGTTGTAGATAAATCTTTTACATTAGAAAATCCGTTAGAAATTACAGCAGATATTACTGTTGCAGATTTGGTTTGTTTTGATGAAAAAGATGGCGCAATTACAGTATCAAATGTAGCTGGTGGTCAAGGCAATCCTGTAAAATACTATTATCAAATTCAAAAAGATAGTGGCATTTTAAGTGTTAAACAAGAAAGCAATGTTTTCGATAATTTAACTGCTGGTAATTATACTGTTGTTATTTCAGACGAATATTCGTGTTCAAAGACCTACAATGTAGTCATTGATAATCCTGATGCTGTTTTAGTTACTGCAAATATTACTACAGGTATTACTTGTTCTTCTAATTTATCTGAAGTTACCTTAAGTGCAAGTGGTGGTTCTGGAAATTATACGTATAGTAAAGACGGAATTTCTTTTACCAATTCTCCAATTTTTGAAGTTGCAGTGGGTACACATCAATTTTATGCAAAAGATGACAATGGCTGTATCTCTGAGGCTTCTGCAATTGTAGAAATCGATGCTTTAAATCCGTTAACTGCAATCTTAGATACAAGTGCAGCTAATGTAAGTTGTGCTGCAGAAACAGGAGCTGTAATATCGGCAATTGCCAGTGGTGGTTTTGGAAACTATCAATATGAACTATTAAATGATGCAGATGTAATACTTAGAAACAGGCAAGATGAAGATACTTTTAGTGGTTTATCATCTGGTACTTATAAAATTAGAGTGTATAGTGAAGATTGTGTATTTACTACAGAAAGTTACACTATTACAGAACCTGTAGCTTTAGAAATACAAACTCCAGTTGTAGTTTCTAACATAAGCTGTTTTGGTAATTTAGATGGTAGTATTGTAATTAATGCAACTGGTGGAACAGGAGATTTAGTATACAGTATAGATCAAGTTAAGTATGAATCTATAAACGTATTTAATAATTTACCAGCAGGTATTTACAATGTTACTGTACAAGATGAAAGTGGTTGTTTTGTAAGTGAAACTGTAGAAATTACAGAACCAGACCAATTAACTTCTAATGCAATAAACGTTCAACAAGAATTATGTTTAGGTAGTAAAAATGCTGCTTTCGATTTAGAAATTACAGGTGGAAATCCTCCTTATAAAACAAGCTTAAATGGAGCCGCTTTTGTAGAAAATCAGCTTTCATTTAGCAATTTAGAAGGTGGTAAAACCTATGTAATTTTTATAGAAGATGCTAAAGGATGTGAAGATTTTCTTGTAGTGCCTTTAGAGGAGGCTGTAGAGGTTAATTTAACCACCAACACAACCTTAAGTTGTACCAATTACCTATCTACAATTGAGGCTTCTGTAAATGCATCTGCATCAAGCAAAGTGCAATATTCTATCAATAATGGTGCTTTACAAACGTCGGGTATTTTTAGTGATTTGGCTAGTGGTACGTATACTGTAACTGCCCTTCATGAAAATGGCTGTGAAGTGTCTGAACAAATTATAATTAATAATCCTAATCCACTTACAATAGAAGGGGTTTCAACACAAGATATACTTTGTTTTGGGGGAAACAATGGTAGTATTGTAGTTACCTCTTCAGGTGGACAAGGAGTGGTTAGTTATAGTATAGATGGCATTAACTTTCAAACTGATAATACATTTACAAACCTAAGCAAAGGCACTTATCAAGTTACCATAAAAGATGAGTTAGATTGTCAAGTTGTTTCTACTGCTGTAGTTATTGATGAAGTAGAAGAGCTGAAAGTAAGCTTAAAAGACATTCAGCATGCTACTTGTTTTGGAGAAAGTGATGCTGGTTTCGAAATAGAAATTGAAGGTGGTACTGCTCCTTATAATGTAAAATTAGACAATGGTGCTTCTGTGGAAAATCAGTTTATATTTTCTGATTTAGAAGGTGGTAAAACCTATCAAATTACTGTAGTTGATGCTAACAATTGTACTACCAATTTCTCTGTAGATATAGAAGCTGGAGTATCATTAAACTTAACTACAAACACTACTTTAAATTGTATTAATTACCTGTCTGAAATAGAAGCTACTGTTAATGCATCAGAAGCAAGCAAAGTGCAATATTCTATCAATAATGGTGCTTTACAAACGTCAGGTATTTTTAGTGATTTGGCTACTGGTAGCTATACAATAACAGCGGTTCATGAAAATGGCTGTGAAGTATCTGAACAAGTTATAATTAATAATCCTAATCCACTTACAATAGAAGAGGTTACATCAGAAAATATACTTTGTTTTGGGGGAAACAATGGTAGTATTGTAGTTACCTCTTCAGGTGGACAAGGAGTGGTTAGTTATAGCATAGATGGTACAAACTTTCAGACTGATAATACTTTTGCTAACCTAAGTCCTGGCACTTATCAAGTTACAATTAAAGATGAGTTGAACTGTGAAGTTAATTCTACAGAAGTAACTATTGATGAAATAGATGAACTTAAGGTAAGTGTAAAAGATATCCAGCAAGCCACGTGTGTTGGAGAAAGTGATGGTGGTTTCGAAATTGAAATTGAAGGTGGTACTGCTCCTTATAATGTAAAATTGGATAATGGTGCTTTTGTAGAAAATCAGTTTGCATATTCTAATTTAGAAGGTGGTAAAACCTATCAAATCATTGTGGTTGATGCTAACAATTGTACCACCAATTTCTCTGTAGATTTAGAATCTAGTGTTAACCTAGACTTGGTTTTATCTCCTGAATATACTTGTAATAATAATGCTACTGTTTTTGCTTTAGTAGATGATTTATATGAAGGTGATGTAACCTATACCATAAATGGTACAAATCCTCAGCAAGAAGGTATTTTTATAGAGTTAGTTCCTGGTAATTATACTATTACTGCTACTCATAAAAACGGTTGTTCTACAAGTGAAACTATTTCAATTAAAGAGAATCCTGAGTTAATTTTAGAAATAGATACCTCAGAAATAAATAAACTAATTGCCAACGCTTCTGGTGGTGTTCCTCCTTATACTTACAGCATAGATAATGGTTCGTTTACGCCAGAAAACACCTTTATAATTTCTGAAACTCGAATTTATAATATTGCTGTAAAAGACAGCAGAGGTTGTGTAGAATACATTGCTATTTTGGGTGAGTTTATAGATATCGAAATTCCGAATTTCTTTACACCAAATGGAAATGGAAAACACGATTGCTGGTATCCTACAAAAGTTAAAGACTATCATAATATAGAAGTTTTAATATATGATAGATACAGCAGATTACTTAAAACTTTTAAAGGCGTAAACAATTGTTGGGATGGTTTATACAACAACAAACCACTTCCTTCAGGTGATTATTGGTATGTAATTTATTACGATCAAAAACCAGGAGTGAGAAGAAGATTAATGGGCAACTTTACTTTATACAGATAAAAAAATGAGAAAAATATATATTCTACTACTTACCTTACTTTTTAGCGCAAATATTAATGCTCAAGAAGTAAATCTACCTCAATACTTAAATTATTTAGGAGACAATCCTTTTGCCATAACACCAGCTTATGTTGGTATTGGCTCTGGATTACGATTTAGATTAAATGGATTATCACAATGGGTAGGTATTAAAAACGCCCCAGAAACCCAATCTCTCTCTATAGAAAGTAGACTTGCAGATAGATTTGGAGGTGGCTTAACCATCTTTAAAGATGCAAATGGTAACACCTCACAACAAGGTTTTAAGGCCACTTTTGCAAGTCATTTAATTCTGAGTGATGTAAACCAAAGCTTTTTCTCCTTTGGTTTTACTTATAGTTTAGTGATGTTTAACATTAATGCAAATAGCTTTGAAGATTTAGATGCAGGCTTAGGAAACACCTTAAACTTTAATACCTCTAATTTTGATGTAAGTTTTTTATATCGATATAATGATTATGGAGTGAGTTTTAACGTATCTAATATTTTAGACAAAAAAGACCGATTTTTCTCTAATGGAGAACCAATTATTCTAAGACGATATTCACTCTACAATTACTATATTTTTACTCGTTTTTACGGTGATTATGAATTTGAACCTTCTATTCTAGTTGAGTATTTAGAAGGCGATCAAAGATCGAGAACCGATTTAAATTTAAAAATTAGAAAACGAACAGCAAGTGGCTATATTTGGGCAGGTTTCACCTATAATTTCTTAAATGACCAATTGTTTAATCCAAACACTTTTGCGCCTTTAGTGGGTATAAAATCGGGTAATTTGTATGCGTCCTATGGTTTTGGAATCAACATAAATAATACACAAAGTTTTAATGTAGGTTCACATATGATTACACTTGGCTTCGACTTTAAGAAAAGAGAAAGTTTAGCAAGATGTACTAAGAAATTTTACATGTTTCAATAACTTAATCAACAAGCTCTAAATCCCAATTTTGAACATAGGTCGCTTCTGGTTCTAATACTTGAAGCCCTATGTTATTATTAAAATTGTTAGCAACTCCTGTTAATGGCTCTATAGCAATTAATGGGAGTTTTTTTGGCGTAAAAACTTGATAGTAATTCTTATTAGCATCTGAGGTAATTTTTAAATGATAATCAGGCGTTTTTAAAATAGCCTTATTATCTTTTAATATAAAACAGTCATCTAAGTCTGCATCTTTTAATGCAATTTCACCATCAAAATTATAATCAGCTAACTTTTCAGCTACCATATTTTCATTGAACACTGCTTTTTTTTCACAAGAAAGTGCTAAAAAGCTTTCCTGAAAATTGGTAACTTTAAAATAAGGATGCCATCCTAAAGTAAAAGGAAAAGCTTTATCATCTATATTTTTAATAGTAACTCTTGTGTTTAAATGCGACTCAAATAAAGTGTAAGTAACCGATAAAAAATAAGTGAAAGGAAAGCCATCTACAGGGTTTTTCTCATAATAATTAAAGGTAACAGAACAATTATCTTGATGTTCTTCAGGCTCAAAAATTTCAAAGGTTTTGTTGTAAACTAAGCCATGAATTGCATTGTTTTTATTATTACAATCTAGTTGATAATCATCAAACTTAAATTGATAAGCACCATTTTCTATTCTACCTGCAAACGGAAATAAAATTGCTGAAGCATATGAGTTTTTATAGTCAAAATTGGCTTGTTCTTCAATTACAACTTTGTTGTTTAACGTTAAATCAACCAACCTTGCACCTTCATTTAAACCAATCTTTGCAATAGCTGTTTTGTCTTTATTAGACAGTTCTACAACAGTATTTTCCTTTTCTTTTAAAACATTAATTTTAAACACAGTATACTTTTAAAGAGTTATATATAATTGTGTTTGCCTAGCAAACTTTTCTTTAAAAATACAAGTTATCCTTTAATTTGAAAAAGAATTGAATCTAGTTTTTAAAATTTTAAGATTGCACCTTTTTTAAACCTACTTTATGACCCCAAAAAGCGTAGTAGAAAATAATTAAATAACAAGGTAACAAAATCCAATAACCAAAAGAGGCTGCTTCTGCCATTGCTGAAACTTCATTTGCCCCATCTACTATTAAACTTTCTTTCTTATTATCTACAAATGCACCATATAAAGGCGGAATAATTGCGCCACCAGAAATTGCCATAATTAAAAGCGCTGATGCTGTTTTGGTAAATTTACCCATACCTGTTAACGCTAAAGGCCAAATTGCTGGCCAAACCAAGGCATTTGCTATACCAAGAGCAGCAACAAATAATACTGATGTAAAGCCAGTAGTAAATACAATACAAAATGATAAAACAATACCTAAAATTGCACTTGCTTTTAATGCAAAAGCTTGGCTAATATATTTAGGAATTAAAATAACCCCTAAAGCATAAGTTGCAACCATAGCCATTAAAGTAAATAAGGTAAAAAACTTAGCTTGCTCAACAGGTATGTCTAAAGATATACCATAAGCAATTATGGTATCTCCAGCTACAACCTCTACACCTACATATACAAATAAGGCCAACACACCTAACCATAAATGTGGAAATTGAAATATACTAGATTTTGCTTTTTCACCTGAAGAAGATTCCTCAATTGGAGCTGCTTCTACATGTGGTAAAGGTGCTTTTCTAATTAAAATACCAAGTATAAAAAGAACAACAGCCATAGCTATATAAGGTGTTATAACACTATCAGCCATAGTATCTAATAAACTAGCTTTTTCAGTAGCATCTACAGTAGCTAGTTTATCTTTAATTTCATCTATTCCAGATAATAAAATAGCTCCAAATATTACAGATCCTAAAGAACCTGCTACTTTATTTGCAATACCCATAATTGCAATTCTTTTTGCTGCACTTTCTATTGGGCCTAAAATGGTAATGTATGGGTTTGATGCTGTTTGAAGCAAAGTCATTCCTGCTCCTTGAATAAAGATAGCAGTTAAAAACATCCAATATGTTCTAGCATTTGCTGCTGGTATAAAAACCAAAGCACCAATAGCCATAATTATTAAACCTAAAGACATTCCTTTTTTATATCCTATTTTATTTATGATAGATGATGCTGGTAATGCCATTACCACAAATGAAATGTAGGAAGCTGAGGCTACTAAATAAGATTCTGCATCTGTAAGTTCGTTAATGGTTTTCATAAACGGAATAAGTGCTCCATTGATCCAAGTAACAAATCCGAAGATAAAAAATAGCCCTGCAATAATTATAATTGGAACTAGTGTACTGTTTTTTTGTGCTGAATTAGCCATATGTTTTAGATTGTGATTGATTGATTTTACGTGAGCTTATTTTTCTTTATCGTCATTAATATTAAAAATGCGCTCTTTAGTTTGTTTTACATAGTTTCTACCAATAGGAATTTTTCTATTCGAAATTTCTACAGTATTGCCTTCTAAAGCAATTACCTTGTTTACAGAAATGGTGTAAGATCTATGAATACGTATAAAGTTAGATTGTGGTAATTCTTCTGTAATTGCAGTTAAAGATTTATGTACAACATAGTCTCCTATAGTTGTAATAACTTTAATGTAGTCTTTTAAGCTTTCTATGTAAAGAATATCATTAAGGTTAATTTTAATCAACTTTTTATTTACTTTTAAGAAGATATGTGGCTCTTGTTGTAAAGTAACATCTGCTTTTGCGTTGTTTAAATATACTTGTTGATATACCTTGTTAATGGTTTTTAAAAATCGATTAAATGGTATTGGTTTTACTAAATAATCTAAAATATTTAGTTCGTAACTTTTTACAGCATACTCTCTATAAGCGGTTGTAATTACAATTAGTGGTTTGTAAGTTAGGTTTTCTATAAAGGTAAAACCTGTCATTTTTGGCATGTTAATGTCTAGAAAAATAAGGTCTATTTTTTCTTGCTCCAAAACACGATATGCATTTAATGGATTATTAAATGTTTCTACGATTTCTATATGATCAAAATTTTTTAAATGATTTTCAATCACAGAAATTGCCAATGGTTCATCATCAATTATAATACACTTAATTTTCATTTAATGGGGATTTTTAAAAAAAGATTGTACGTATTTTCTTCAATTTGAGTCTCTAAAACATAATTATTAGAAAAGAGCAAATTTAATCGTCTTTTTGCATTTTCATTGCCAATTCCGTTGTTTGTTTTTAAAGAAATTTCTGGATTAAATGTATTGGAAATTGTAAACTCTAAATAATGGGTTGGTAAAATGGTAAAATTGATTTTTATTTCTAATTTATCTGTGCCTTTCATTCCATGTTTAAAGCAATTTTCTACAAAAGACAAAAACAATAATGGTGGTACATCTACATCTTCTATATCTCCTGTAATATCTACTTCTGCATCTACCCTGTTTTCAAAACGCAAGCGTTCTAAATCTATATAATTATTAATATGAATTATTTCTTCTAACAAATTGGCTTTAGTACTATTTACATCATACAAAATATACTGCATCATGTCAGATAATTTTATCACCAACCTTGGTGCATTATCGCTCTTTTTGAGGGTTAAAGCATACAAATTGTTTAACGTGTTAAAAAAGAAATGAGGCTGAATTTGGGTTCTTAAATATTTAAGCTCTGTACTTAATTGTAGTTTAGCTAGTTCTTCATTTCTTCTTCTTTCTATAGACCAATCTATAACCAGTTTAATAGCAGTTACAAAACCAATTACATACAATTCACCCAATACAACTGCTATAATATGATTTACTACCATAAACTGAGCTGGGCTATCTGCCTCTGGCCAAATATCTTTAGTAACCAATAAATAATTTAAACCTGTTCTTACTAAATAAACCAAGGCTAACATTGCCACTAAAGACATAATGTACGTCCAATACTTTTTTCGTAAAATAAATTTAGGAATTAGGTAGTAAATATTGATGTATACAAATATGATATGAATAGGAAATTCTACTAAATTCGATTTTATAGAATACCAATAATCATTAAAATAACTACCCCATCTTAAAACATTAAATAAAAAATATCCCAACCAAAACATCACGTGATATTTGATTGCAAAAGCGTTTCTCGGTTTTTTATTAAATGATATGATAATGGTTGTATTAAATGGTTTTTTTTGCTAAAAATGCATTAAGTTGCGACAATATTAATAATATATTTACTATTTGACAATAAAATTGCCAATACATTATTTTAAGAAAAACGCTAATAGATAAAACAAAGTTGTTTGTCTGTAAAAAGATGTTGTTTAGATATTTTTTTTTAAAACAAATTTGATAATGAATAGTTTGGCTCAACTTAAAACATAAAATAATTAAATTATGAAACACAATTTACGATTACTTTTCTTGTTTTCTTTTTTAGTGTTATTTGCTCAAACTTCTTTTGCGCAAACAAAAGAAATTTCAGGAACTGTAACTTCTAAAACCGATAACATTCCACTTCCAGGAGTAACAGTTATAATAGAAGGTACAACTGTAGGTACAGAAACTGATTTTGATGGAAAATATACATTGAAAGCAAATGTAGGAGACGTACTAGTTTACTCTTACTTAGGAATGAAAAGCCTAAAGAAAACAGTTGCAAACCAAACAACCATTAACGTAGCATTAGAAGATGATGCAGACCAATTAGACGAAGTTGTAATTACTGCTTTTGGCATAAAACGTGAAGCAAAAAAACTGGGTTATTTAGTTCAAGAAGTAAATAGTGAAGACTTAACAGTAGCTGCAGATCCAAATATGGCAACAGCTTTAAGAGGTAAAATTGCAGGGGTAGAAATTAGATCTGGAGCAACAGGCCCTGGTTCATCTACAAACATTACTATTAGAGGTATTAGCTCTTTAAGTGGTAGTAACCAACCCTTAATTGTTATTGATGGTGTTGTAGTTAGTAATACCAACATTGGTCAAGGAGATTTTGCTGGTGGGTTCGATTTTGGAGATGGTTTCTCTAACATAAACCCAGATGATATTGAAAGAATATCTGTTCTTAAATCAGGTAACGCAACTGCATTATATGGTTATAGAGGTGCAAATGGGGTAATCTTAATTACTACAAAATCTGGTAAATCTGGAAAAGTAAAAGTAGATGTTAGTTCTGCTGCTTCTTTCGATAATGTATTGGTTAGCCCTAAATTTCAAAACCAATATGGTCAAGGAAGATTTGATACTGCTACAAATACATTAGAATATAATATAATTGATGGTGGTAGTTGGGGTCCAAGATTAGATGGTACACAAAGAGAACGTTTTGACGGAGTTGGTACTGCAGAATATTCTGCAAATCCAGGAGACTTTAAAGACTTCTACAGCACAGGTACAACATTTACAAATAGTGTTATTGTATCTCAAGCAAAAAACGGAACAGACTTTAAATTATCTTATGGTAATTTATCAAATGAATCTATACAAAAAGGAGCTACTTTAAACAGACATAATTTTGGTTTAAAAGCCGGAATTGATGTTAACGAAAAAATTAGAGTTTCTGGTAAAATAGATTATACTAGACAAAAAGGAGAAAATAGACCAGAGCTAACAGATGGCCAGTCTAATACTATAAAGGCGCTTTCTACAAAGCCTAGAAATATCTCTAATAGTTTGCTAGCTAATAACTACTTAAAAGCAGATGGTACACCAAATAATTGGGCAGGTAGCTTTACCATGAACCCATATTATGCTACAAATACTTTATTAAATGAAGATGAAACTAACAGATATATAGGTTTAATCAGTTTAGATATAGACTTGTTAGAAGGTTTAAAATTAAATGCAAGAGCCTCTCAAGATTTATCTTTCACAAATGCTTTTATTTATAGAGAAAAAGGTGCTTTTGATATTGCTCCTAATGGTAAATTAGATGAGTTTAACACTACATCAAAAACTACAAGTTATGATTTACTTTTAAACTATAATACAGAACTTAGTGATGATTTTTCATTGACAGCTGCCTTTGGTTTAAACCAAATTAACAGTAGTTTTAAATCGATTGTAACTGTAGGAGAAACTTTTGTACAAGACAATTTCTTTTCTTTCAACAATTTTAAATCTAAAAACATCAATCCGTCTTTAGTAAGAAGTAAATCAAATTCTGTTTTTGGTTCTGCAACTTTTGGTTATAAAAATTATGCCTTCTTAGAAGTTACAGCACGTAATGATTGGTCTTCTACTTTACCTATAGATGATGCCTCGTTTTTCTACCCATCTGTTGGTGGTAGTGTAGTACTTAGTGATGCTATACCAAGTTTGGTAGATAATAATTTTCTTAGTTATTTAAAATTAAGAGCAGGTTATGCAAAAACAGGTAATGCTACAGACCCTTATAATTTACAGAATACTTATTTAATTTCTTCATCAGAATACAACAACCAATTGTTTTATTTCTTTGGCGTAAATGAAGAAGGTGCAGGTGCAGGTGCTTCTTTAAGAAACCCTAACTTAGTAGCAGAAATTTCTACCAATGTTGAGTTTGGTTTTGATACTCGTTTTTTTAATGATCGTCTAACATTCAATGCTACCTACTATAATATTGATACCAAAAATCAAATCTTAGAGCTTTCTTTACCACCATCAAGTGGTGCAAATCAGCAAGTAATTAATGCTGGTTTAATTAACAATAAAGGTTTTGAATTAGGTTTATCTGCAGAAGTTATTAAAAGCAAAGACTTTAACTGGACTACCAATGTTAATTTCTCTAAAAACATTAGTAAAATAGAAGAATTAGCTCAAGGTATAGAAGTTCAGGTAAGAGAGCGTCAATTTAATGATGTAGTACAAGTTGGAGGTAAATTAGGAGACCCACTTTGGTCTTTATTTGGCTCTACTTATGAAAGAGATACTAATGGCAACATTATGTACGATTCTAATGGTTTGCCAATGGTTGGTGGAATTGATAAAATAGGTTCTACAAATCCAGATGCATTAGCCAACTTAAGAAACACATTTACCTATAAAAACTTCTCATTATCTGTGTTATTAGATGCTAAGTTTGGTGGAGATGTATTCTCATTCTCAGATATGGTTCGTGCAACTTCAGGTACAGATGAAATTACTTTAGAAGGTAGAGAATATTTTACTGGAGGAAATGGAATTTTAGTACCAGATGGAGCTGTTATAGACGGAACTTTAGATCCTGATGTAGCTGCTAGAGGTGTAAATCCACAAGAATACTGGGGACGTTTAGGACAAATTTCAGAACGTTGGGTACAAGATGCAAGTTTTGTAAAACTAAGAGAGTTATCTATTAGTTACAACTTCCCTAACACAGTGTTAGACAAACTAAATATTTCTAGATTATCGTTAAGTTATTTTGGTAGAAATTTAGCAATCTTACATAAAAACACAGCAAATTTTGATCCAGAAACTGGGTTTAATAATAGCTTTAGTGGTGTTGAATATTTTGGATTCCCATCAACATCTAGTCATGGAATCAAATTAAATGTATCATTCTAAACTAATAAAAAGATGAAAATATTAAAATTTATAGCTATTAGTTTTATAGCATCAACACTTTTTTTGGGTTGTACAGATGGTTTTGAAGAAATCAACACAGACCCTTATAACCCAACAGAAGCACCTGTACAAGGAATAATGGCTGCTGTTCAGTATTACGAATTTGCAGAACCAAGGTTTCTTACTTGGAGAGGTAATTTAATTTACTCAAGTCAGTTTGCTAACCAATTTAGTTACAATTACGCTGGTGCTTGGTTTGGTGCAGATGCTTTTCAAAACAACCAAGGTTGGACAAATGCAATTTTTGACAACTCATATAAAAAGGTTACTCTAAGTAGTAGAAACCTTTTAAAGACCTACACAGAAACTAATGATGTTAATGGTGTAGCAGTTTCTAAAATTATGATGTCTTGGTTTTTTCAAAAAATGACAGACATTTATGGAGATATTCCTTACAGTGATGTAATTGGTGCAGAATTAATCTTAGAAAACCCTAAACCAACTTACGATTCTCAATCATCAATCTATAAAGGTATCATAGATGATTTAAAGGTTCAAATCGATGCAATTGGTAGTTCTACTACAATCATTGCAGGTGCAGAAGGAGATTATGTGTATCAAGGAGACCCTCAAAAATGGAAAACCTTTGCCAATACTTTAAGATTAAGAATGGCATTAAGAGGTAGAGATGCATTTATTGCTGATGGAGATCAGGCTTATATAGATCAAGTAATTTCAGAATGTTTAGCAAGCCCTTTAATTGACGAAACCAATCAAGCTCTTTTAAAGCGTTCAGAATCTGCTTTAATTTTATCATTCTTAGATGGTGGTTTTGAAGATGTGTATCATGGTTTTGGTGGTATTGGTTCCAAGTTTACCATCGCAAAAAGGTATCTAGATTTATTAGATAACAATAATGATCCAAGGTTAGAAAAAGTAGCAGTACCATCTGCTGTTGGTAATGCTTATCAAGGTTCAGCTATTGGTTCAAGAACTCAAATTGCCAGAGATGAATTGGTAACACCATCATCATTAATTATTGGGAATTCTACTACAGAAGTAGCAGATATTGTACCTGTAAAAGTATTATCTGCAAGTGAGTCTTATTTCTTACAGGCAGAAGCAGCAATGCTTGGTTATGGAGGTAATGCAAATACTTTATACCAAGAAGGAATTAGAGCTAGTATGAATTTTTGGCAAGTAAATGCTGCTGATGCATCAGACTTTATTACTAACGAACCTATTGCCAATTTATCTGGTTCTAATGAAGATCAACTTAAAATGATCTGGAACCAAAGATGGTTAAATTCTTTAATGAATGGTTATGAAGCATGGGCTCTTGTTAGAAGAACTAACTTAATTCCAGATTTAACAGACAACACTAACTTTTGGGTTACACAACCTAATAATGGCGCTATTCCTAAAAGGTTACCATATTCAAGTACAGAAGCAGTTTCTAATGCAGATAATGTAAATGCTGCAATTACTGCTCAAGGACCAGATGAAATGACCACTGCAATTTGGTGGGACAGAAACTAAAACAATTATAATTTGTCTTTATTGATTTAGCAAACGGAGGACAACGTTTTTCGTTTGCTTTTATTAAAAACGTATTACCTATAAAATAGAATTATTGTGAAAGTTACAGATTGTAAAAGTATAGCTTACACTCCTGCAGGAAAATTTGAGGAAACTCGTTTCGAAAAAATACACAATATTATTTTCGAAAGCTCTGATAAAGCATCTATTCTTGTAGCGCAAGAAATAGCCAATTTAATAAGAGCCAAGCAAAGCAAAAACAAACCTTGCGTTCTTGGTTTAGCTACTGGTTCATCACCAATTAAGGTGTATGAAGAGTTAATAAGAATGCATAATGAAGAAAGCTTAAGCTTTGCGAACGTTATCACTTTTAACCTAGACGAATATTATCCTATGGATAAAAGTAACATTCAAAGTTATTTTTATTTCATGCATGAACACCTTTTTAATCATATAGATATTCTACCAGAAAACATTAACATTCCAGATGGTAATGTAAGTACAGAAGATTTATACCAATCTTGCATAGATTACGAAATGAAAATTAAGGCTTATGGAGGGTTAGATTTTCAACTATTAGGTATTGGTAGAACAGGTCATATTGGTTTTAATGAACCAGGTTCTCATTTAAATTCTGGCACAAGAAGCATTACTTTAGATCATATTACACGTGTAGATGCAGCACCTGCTTTTTTAGGTATAGATAATGTGCCAAGAAAGGCAATAACTATGGGTATAGGTACTGTACTTGCAGCAAAAAGAATAGTTTTATTAGGTTGGGGTTCTAACAAAGCAAAAATTTTAAAAGAAACTATAGAAGGTGAAATTACCTCAGAAGTACCTGCAACTTACCTACAAAATCATAACAATACAACCTTCATTATAGATGAAGGTGCTTCATCTGAATTAACTCGTGTAAAAACACCTTGGTTGGTCACATCTTGTGTTTGGAATGATGCTTTAAAAATGAAAGCTGTGCTTTGGTTAGCAGAACTTTTAAATAAATCTATTTTAAAATTAACAGACAAAGATTATAATGATTATGGTATGTCTGGCCTTTTAACAGAAGAAGGTACATCTTACAACTTAAATATTAAGATGTTTAACAAGCTACAAAACACCATTACAGGTTGGCCAGGAGGAAAACCAAATGCAGACGATTCTAAAAGACCAGAACGTGCTAGTATTCCTAAAAAACGAGTAATTATCTTTAGTCCTCATCCAGATGATGATGTAATATCTATGGGAGGTACTTTTGATAGGTTAGTAACTCAAGGTCATGAAGTACATATTGCCTACCAAACCTCAGGTAATATTGCAGTTTCAGATGAAGAAGCTTTAAAGTTTGCAGAAGTAACACAAACTCTTTGCCCAGATTGTAAAGAAACACAGAGCATTATTAAATTTCTAAAGATTAAAACAGAAAATGATATCGATTCTGAAGAAGTTAGAAATTTAAAAGGCTTTATAAGAAGAAGCGAATCTTTGGCTGCTACCAGGTATTTAGGCTTAGAAGATAATAATGTACATTTTTTAGATCTTCCTTTTTACGAAACTGGTACTATTAAAAAGAAAAATATCTCAGAACAAGATATTAATATCATGTGTAATTTAATTGATGATATAAAACCTCATCAAATTTATGCTGCAGGAGATTTGGCAGATCCTCATGGCACACACAAGGTATGTTTAGATGCTATTTTTGAATCCCTAAACGTGCTAAAGCACCAGACATATATGAACGATTGTTGGGTTTGGTTATACAAAGGTGCTTGGCACGAATGGGAATCTTATCAAATTGATATGGCTGTGCCTATGAGTCCAGATCAAGTACTTAGAAAACGTCATGCCATATTTTTTCATCAATCACAAAAAGATGGAGTGATGTTTCAAGGAAGCGATTCTAGAGAGTTTTGGGTACGTGCAGAAGATAGAAATAGATTAACAGCCAAAAAATATAACGAACTAGGCTTGGCAGATTATGCTGCTATAGAAGCTTTTAAACGTTATCATTTTTAAATAAAAATCAGATGTTTTTGTTCTTGTTCAGTTTTTGAATTGTTGAATTATTAAATCATTGAATTAAGAGCAATTACATTCTGATGATTACCTAAAACTGCAAGTGCACTTTTAGACCATCACCAAAAAATTACATAAAAAGTGAACTTGATTTCAATTAAAATTAAGTTCAACAGCAATCATATGAAAAAATTTATCATTATACTTTTAATTGTACAGTGTTCAAATCTGTTTGTTCAGGCGCAAGATGTGCTCTCAAACAAATACGATTTAATGCCTTGGCCTAAAGAAATTACTGAGTACTCAGACCAATTTACAATAGATCAAAATTTGACCATTGCTATAAATTCAAAAAAATCTGAACGAGTTGATAAAGCTGCTGTTCGTTTTTTAAGAAGGTTGGCTCACAGAACTGGTGTTTTTTTAGATAAAGGCTTTCCTGTTTACAATCAAAAAGGAAATATAAATTTAATTTATGATACTGCAAGTGCTTTAAACTTAAACACAGACGAAAGTTATGTGTTAGAAATATCTAAGTCTAAAATAGATATAACAGCAAAATCTGACGTTGGAATTTTAAGAGGTTTAGAAACCTTATTACAGCTTACACAATTCAACAAAAAAACATATTATTTTCCAAATGTAACCATTAATGATGCTCCAAGATTTGTATGGAGAGGGTTAATGATAGATGTTTCTAGGCATTTTCAGCCTATTGATGTTATTAAAAGAAATTTGGAAGCTATGGCTTCTGTTAAAATGAACGTATTTCACTGGCATTTAACAGACGATCAAGGGTTTAGAATAGAATCTAAGGTATATCCAAAATTACAGGAGTTTGCTTCTGATGGTCTTTTTTATACCCAAAATCAAATTAAAGATGTTGTCGCTTTTGCCAACAATTTAGGAATTAGAGTAATACCAGAAATTGATGTTCCTGGACATGCATCTGCAATTTTAACAGCTTATCCTGAGTTAGGCAGTAAAGACAACTACACCTATTCTATAGAGCGTTTTGCTGGTGTTTTTGATCCAACTTTAGATCCTTCAAAAGAAATTACCTATACATTTTTAGAAAATTTATTTACAGAAATTACACCCCTATTTCCTGATGAATATTTTCATATTGGTGGTGATGAAAATGAAGGAAAACATTGGAGTGAAAATGAAGAAATTAAAAAGTTTAAAGAAAAACATCAACTTAAAAACAACCACGAACTACAAACTCATTTTAACATCCGATTAGAAAAAATTCTAAATAAACTAGGTAAAAAATTAATGGGTTGGGATGAAATTTTAACCCCTAACATGCCAACCACAGCAGTTATACATTCTTGGCGTGGAGAAAATGAAGGTGTTGCAAATGGCGGCTCTTTAATTGAGGCTGCAAAAAAAGGCTATCAAACAGTACTTTCAAACGGCTTTTACATAGATAGAATGTTGTCTGTTGAACATCATTATGCAGTAGATCCTATTGGTGATATTAAATTAAGCAAAGAAGAACTTTCTAAGATTTTAGGTGGTGAAGCTACAATGTGGAGCGAGCTTGTTACACCACAAACTATAGATTCTAGAATTTGGCCTAGAACTGCTGCAATTGCAGAGCGCCTTTGGTCTACAAAAGATGTGAAAGACATAGATAATATGAAAAAACGCCTTTCTGTAATCTCTTATCAATTAGAAGAATTAGGGCTAACTCATATTAAAAATAGAGATGTTATTTTAAGAAGTATTAGTCATAATCAAGACATTTCTTCTTTAGAAGATTTGGTTAAAATTTGCGAGCCTTTAAAAATTTACGCAAGAAATAAAGATGGTATAGAATACAAAACCTATTCTTCATTCAGCTTATTTGCTGATGCTTGTACTGCTGATGCAATAGATGCTACTACTTTTAATAAAAAAGTAGCGAACTTTCTAAAAGTACAAAACAGGTTAAACACAGCTAACATACTTGCTTTCTTAGAAAAATGGGCTAAAAACTACGATACTTTTTCTCAGTTAGAGAAGAATCCGAAAGTGAGTGTCTTAGAAGATTTGTCTAAAAACTTATCTATAGCCAGCACTATTCTTAAACAAGCTATTGAAAATAAAAAAATTAACAACGATAATCTGTTGGTACTTCAAAATGCAATTGCCTATTTAAAATTACCAGTTGCAGATACAGAAGTTGTTATTGTAACTGCTTTAGAACAACTTGAAAAGCACTGCAAAGAAAATTATAAAAAGTAATAAGTATGATTTTAGTTGCTGATAGTGGCTCTACAAAATGCGATTGGATTCTATACAACCACAAAGAAAGTAATCCTTTAAAAATTAGAACAAAAGGTTTAAATCCTGCTGTGCTTAATAAAAAGAATTTTCTAAAAATTGTGGCATCTAGCAAAGAATTAGAAAGCGTTAAAGATCGAGTTCAAGAAATTAAATTTTTTGGAGCTGGTTGTGGCTCTAAGACTAATCAGCAAAAAGTAAATGAAATTTTAACATCTTACTTTACAAATGCAAAATGCACTACCAAAGAAGATACAATGGCTGCTGTTTTAGCTACCACTAAAGAGCCTGCTGTGGTTTGTATTTTAGGTACAGGTTCTAATTGTTGTTATTTTGACGGACAAAATATACATATGAAAACCCCTGCTTTAGGCTATTTATTAATGGATGAAGCTAGTGGAAATTATTTTGGTAAAGAATTGCTTAAAAGCTATTACTATTTAACCATGCCAAAAGAATTGGCAAGCCTATTTAATACAGAGTATTCATTAAATGAAAAAGATGTTTTAAAAGGCTTGTATCAATCTAAAAGACCAAACAAATATTTGGCTGGTTTTGCCCCTTTTTTATTTAAATACCAAGAACATAAATTTATAAATGATTTACTGTTAGATGGCTTTAGAACATTTGTAAATCATCATGTTTTGAAACATAGAGAGGCTTTAAAACATGTGCCTGTGCATTTTGTTGGCTCTATAGCTTTCTATGGCCAAAAACAAATAAAACAAGTGTTAGCAGAAAGAGGAATTACAGGTGGTGTTTTTATAAAAAACCCTTTAGATCATATTGTGGAACATAAAATAAACATCCATTGAAAAAAGTAGAACCTCACTTTTTTACAACTCAAAAAACCTTTCAAAATAAAAGTGTTTATAAACGATTTTTAAATTGGTTGAGTGGTGAATTTGATTTGTATTTACAAGATAACTCAGATTGTTTTACAGTTTATTTTCCTTATAAAAAATTGTCTGTAACCCAACTAGAAAAGGCAGATAGCTCTTTTGTTGCTCAAATTAATGTAGAGGCAAAAATTAGTCAAGAAGGTGTAAAACTAATAAATGCAGTAGATTCTTTGTATTTGCATTTGTTAAAAATGAATAGCTAAACACAAAAGTTTAACTTTTTCAAGGACTAGAACTTCACTGCAAAACAGGAAGTGGATATACCCATCTTTTAATCATTCTTATTGTAATTATCATAGAGATATAATGGTAGTGCTAGAGAAAAGCCAACAATAAATAAAGAAACCAAATACTTTATAAATTGATTTTTTTTGATTGCTTTTACTCTTAATCTATAAATAAGAAAAATTAGAAAAGATGTAGCTGCAATAGTTAAATCCGCATTTAAAATATTCATTGCATAATTCTGGTTAATTTGCTCAAAAAATAGCGAAGTAGACCATTCCCAATTGTTTGTTTCAATAAATTTAAAAATGTAATAATATGGATAAACTATTCCTACAATACATAATAACGCAAAGACTTTTTTCATATAATAAATTATTTTTATAGGTTTAAATAAATTTGTGATATGAAAGATAAGCAATATTTAATTCTGAGTCATAGCTACTACTGTATATAAGGTTTATGTGTTTTTTTTTAATTTATCTCATGATAAAAAATCAGCATAGCAATATAACAATGGTTAACAAGCAACGATTAATAGAATTGTAAAGTTTCAAAAAAAGATTAAAAAAGGGGTTTTGTGGGAATAGATACCAAATAAAAAACCTTAAAAAGCTGATTAAAAGCTAATTAAGGTTTTTAAAAGTGGTCCCACATGGACTCGAACCATGGACCACCTGATTATGAGTCAGGTGCTCTAACCAACTGAGCTATAGGACCAATAATTTAGGGTGCAAATGTACTATTAATTTTAAATTATTCGCAAATAAAATTAAAGAATAATTACACTGTTCTATTCATTAACCAAGTACCAAAGTTTCTTAGGTTTGTTTTGTTTGCTTCAGAAATATCCATTTGATCTAAAGTGTCAAAAGCTTTTTGAGTGTATTTCTCTATTTCTTTAGACATCAAGTAAGGTATATCATTCATTTGATAAATTCGTGTAACCTCTACTACCTTAAAGCCATTATCTTTTAATTTTTTTCTGTAGAAATATTTTAATTTCTTTTTGGTATCCTTATCTGCAACTTCTAATGTTTTAAGATACAAGAAGGTTTTTTTGTTCTCCATGATATCTCCACCTATTTGTTTACCAAAAGTTTCTGGATCTCCAAAAGTGTCTAAATAATCATCTTGGAGTTGAAAAGCCAACCCTAAGTTTAAACCAAAATCATAAATAAGATCTGCATTTTTATCATCACTCTCAGCAACAATAGCTCCCATTTTTAAAGCTGCTGCAACCAATACAGACGTCTTTAAACAAATCATATTTAAATACTCATCTATGGTTACTTTTTTACGCGTTTCAAAATCAACATCCAATTGCTGACCATCACAAACTTCTAAAGCAGTTTTACTAAATAATTTGGCCAATTTTTGAAAAACTTCTGGCTTGTAATTTTCAAAATACTTGTAAGCCAAAATTAACATTGCATCTCCAGAAAGAATGGCTGTATTAATATCCCATTTTTCATGAACTGTAGCTTTACCCCTTCTAAGAGGTGCATCATCCATAATGTCATCATGAACTAAAGTAAAGTTATGAAAAACCTCTACTGCTAATGCAGCTGGTAACGCTTTATTATAATCTGCTCCAAAAATGTCTGCAGCCATTAAGGTTAAAACAGGTCTAATTCGTTTACCCCCTAATTTTAAAATATAATCTACTGGTTCGTATAAATTTTTAGGCTCTTGAACCCAATCTTTAGATTCTAAATAGGATAAAAATTCTTCTTGATAATGCTTAATGTCCAAATCTTTAAATTTTTATGTAAAAATAATGTAAAGAATTCGTAGAAATTAAATGTTATGTTAAAAAATCATTAAAACTTTGGAAACTATTTTTGTTTCTAAAGTTTCCTGTTGTACTTTTGCACCCACTTTATGAAAGATAAAATTTTAGAAAAATCGCAAGAACTGTTCTTAAACCTTGGTTTTAAGAGCGTTACTATGGATGAAATAGCCAACTCATTAGGTATTTCTAAAAAAACTTTATACAAGCATTACTCTAACAAAACGCAATTAGTAGAACAAGTTACAGATCATCTGTTTGATAATATTTGTTGTGAGATTGATAGTGTTTATGATTTAGTCCTAAACCCTATTGAAGAACTTTTTGAGATAAAAAAAGTGGTTTTACAGAATTTGAAAGATGAAAAATCGTCTCCTCAATATCAACTTCAAAAGTATTATCCAAAAATATATCTTGAGCTAAAGAACAAGCAATTTGGGGTTATGCAAGGTTCTATAAAAGAAAACTTAAGTACAGGCATAGAGCTTAATTTATATAGAAATGATATAGATATAGAGTTTATTTCTAGGTTATATTTTCATGGTTTAGTTGGGGTTAGAGATAGAGATTTATTTCCTCTTCAACAATACTCTATGAACGATTTAATTACCAACTACTTAGACTATCATTTAAGAGGAATTGCTACAGATAAAGGAATAGAAGAATTAGAAAATCAATTAAACAAACAATCCGTTATTTATGAATAAATATTTTTATGTATTCTGCTTATTAGTGTTTACATTAAATAGTAAAGCTCAGGAAGGCCCAATTAGCCTTTCTTTAGATAAAGCCATAGAATTGGCTTTAGAAAACAGCTATAATACAAGAGCAGCTGTAAACGATATTGCTTCTGCAGAGAAAAAAGTTTGGGAAACTACCACTATTGGTTTGCCTCAAATTAATGGAGCTATCGATTATCAAAACTTTTTAAAACAACCAATTACTGTTGCAGATATTAATGGTGATGGTGTAGATGAAGAGTTTGTTTTTGGTACAAAGCAGAATGTAAATGCGTCTGTTACCTTATCTCAACTTTTGTTTGATGGAACGTATTTAGTGGGTTTACAATCTGCCAAAACTTTCTTAAAAATATCTGAACAAGCCAAAGAAAAAACAGAATTGGTTACTAGAGAAGCTGTTATTAATGCGTATGGTAATGTTTTAATATCCGAAAACAGTATTTCTATTCTAAAAAACAACATTAAAATTCTTCAAAAAAATTACGATGATGCTAAAAAAATCTATGCAAATGGATTGAATGAAGAAGAGGATGTAGAACAGCTAGAAATAACTTTAGGAGATGTAAAAAATCAACTAAGTAGCGTATTAAGACTAAATGAAATTGCATATCAAATGCTAAACCTATCTCTAGGTAATTCTATTGATACTGAATTGGTTTTAACAGACACTTTAGATTCTTTAACCGAAGAAAACATCTCTATAAATTTAGTAGGTGAAACCTTCTTAATAGAAAATCATATTGATTATAGAATTGCCGAAAATGATAGAGAAGCAAAACGATTAATGATGAAATTAGAGCAAAGCAAAAACTTGCCAAGTTTAAGTGCTTTTGTAAACTATGGTACACAAGCTTTTTCTAACGAATTTAGTTTCTTTAGAGGCAGCCAAAGATGGTTTCAATCTTCATTATTGGGTGTTAGTTTAAAAGTGCCAATTTTTAGTAGTTTTGGTAGAAGCTCTAAAATTGCACAAGCAGAAATTGCTTTAAATACTGCAGATTTAAGGTTAGAAGAAACCAAACAGCGTTTAGAGTTACAAGCTAAAAAAGCAAAAAGCGATTACCAATTAAGTATAGAAAGCTACCAAACAGCAAAGAAAAATTTGGGATTAGCAGAAAGAATAGAAAAGAAACAGCGAATTAAGTTTTTCGAAGGTATTTCTTCTAGCTTTAACTTACTACAAGCACAAACGCAATTATACACACAACAACAAAATTACATTCAATCTATGCTTAACGTTATTACTAACAAAGCAGCATTAGAAAACGCATTAAACATACCTATTAAATAATTAACCAAGATGAAAAAAATATATTCATTAGTACTTACAACCCTAATTTTATTTTCTTGTGGAGATAAAAAAGAGCAATCTATAGATGATGTAATTGCAACCAAAGACATTAAGCAAATTCGTACTAAAAAGGCTGAATTAGATCAAAAAGTGCAAGCACTTTCTAATGATATTAAAAAACTAAACACAGAAATAGAAGCGTTAGATACTATTAAAAGAGTGCCTTTAGTTACAGCAATTACTATAAAAAATGAAGTATTTACACATTTCTTAGAATTACAAGGAAACGTAAAAACTAAACAAAATGTATTGATTTACCCAGAAATGCCAGGAACTTTAGAAACTGTTTTGGTAAAAGAAGGCCAAAAGGTGTATAAAGGACAAGTTTTAGCAAGAATCGATGATGGAGGTTTAGCACAACAAGTAGCACAGCTAGAAGCAACAACTGCATTAGCAAAAACTACCTATGAGCGTCAAGAGAAATTATGGAACCAAAAAATTGGTTCAGAAATTCAATTTTTACAAACTAAAACTAACTATGAAGCTACAAAAAGCCAGTTAGCACAATTAAAAAAGCAGCTAGGCAAATCTACAATTAGAGCACCTTTTGCAGGAGTTATAGATAACGTATTTAAAGATCAAGGAACTGTGGTTTCTCCTGGTCCTGGTTCAGAAGTTTTTAGAATTGTAAACTTAGGTAATATGTTTATTGAGGCTGATGTGCCAGAATCTTACATTTCAGATATTGTACCTGGTAAAGAAGTAGAAATAGAGTTTCCTGTTTTAGGAACTACATTAGATACTAAAGTACGTCAAACAGGTAATTTTATAAATCCCGCAAACAGAACTTTTAGAGTAGAAATTGGTGTGCCAAATCAAGATAGAAGCATAAAGCCAAACTTAACTGCAAAACTTAAAATAAACGATTATACTAGCCCAGAAGCTATATTAATTCCACAAAGTATTATTTCAGAAAATGCAGAAGGTGAGCAATATGTTTACAAAATAACAGACTTAAACAACGAATTTGGAACTGCAAAACAAGTAGTTGTAAAAACAGGGAAAACACAAGGTGATGTTATAGAGATTTTAGAAGGTATTACTGTTGGTGATAAGCTAATAAAAGCAGGTGCTAGAAGCGTTAAAGATGGACAAGAAGTTAAAATTTCTAAATCTTAATTAAAAAGAAGATGAATAAAAATCAACAAAATAAAACAGATAAAGAATTTAAGCTTTCTTCGTGGGCCATTAACAATAAAACCACAATGTATGTAGCTATTTTCTTGATTCTTGTGCTTGGTATCTCTGCCTACTTTAGTATGCCTAGAGAAGATTTTCCAGAAATTAAGGAAACAAAAATTTACATCAGTACTTTATATCCTGGAAATACAGCAGAGGATATAGAAAAGTTAATTACAGATCCGCTTGAAGACCAATTAAAAGGGTTAAGTGGTATTGTTGAAATAACCTCTACATCTCAAGAAGATTATTCTATGATCATTGTTGAGTTTGATGATGATATGGATGTAGAAGTTGCCAAGCAACGTGTAAAAGACAAGTTAGATACAGAAAAGGCTTCTGAAGATTGGCCAACGTTTAATGGTGCAAAAGTAGACCCGAATGCGTTTGATTTAAGTATGTCTGAAGAAATTCCATTTTTGAATATTAATATTTCAGGAGATTATCCACTTCAAAAATTAAAAGAATTTGCAGAGTATTTACAAGATGATATTGAAGATTTATCTGAGGTAAAACAAGCAGATATTAGAGGAGTACAAGACAAAGAAGTAGAAATTGCTGTAGACATCTATAAAATGATGGCTGTAGAAGTTAGTTTCGATGATATTACAAGTGCCATTCAAAGAGGTAATGTTACATCATCTGCAGGTAATTTAATTGCAAGTGGCCAAAGAAGAACTATTAGAATTCTAGGTGAGATTGATAAACCATCAGACTTAGAAAACTTCGTTATAAAATCTGAAAGAGGTAATTCTATTTACCTAAAAGATGTTGCAACTGTAACTTTTAGAGAAAAAGACAAAACTACGTTTGCCAGAAAAGAAGGGAAACAAGTAGTTATGTTAGATGTTAAAAAACGTGCTGGTAAAAACATGGTTGCTGCTGCAGAAGAAGTAAAAGTAATTGTAGAAGAAGCCAAAGCATCATATTTTCCTTCTAACTTAGATGTAACCATAACCAATGATTTATCTGATAAAACTATTGGTCAAGTAGATGATTTAGTAAACAACATCATTTTTGGGGTTATTCTAGTAGTTATCGTTTTAATGTTTTTCTTAGGCTTTAAAAATGCACTTTTCGTTGGTTTTGCAATACCTATGTCTATGTTTATGTCTCTTATGATTTTAGGAGCCTTAGGTTATACACTAAACACTATGATTCTTTTCGGATTAATTATGGGGCTAGGAATGTTGGTAGATAATGGTATTGTGGTTGTAGAAAACGTATATCGTTTAATGGATGAGGAAGGTATGAGCAGAGTTGAAGCTGCCAAAAAAGGTATTGGAGAAATTGCTTACCCTATTATTATTTCTACTGTAACAACAGTTGCAGCCTTTGTTCCTTTAGGTTTATGGCCAGGGTTATTTGGTCAATTCATGATATATTTTCCTATTACTTTATCAGTAGTTTTAGGTTCTTCTTTAGTAGTTGCAATTTTCTTTAACTCGGTTTTAGTATCACAATTCATGACTACTGAAGACAAAGAAATGCCACTAAATAAAATAATAAGAACCTCAGTAATAGTTGCAGGAATTGGAATTCTAATTTTAATTTTTGGTGGTGCTTATAGAGCTTTAGGTACAGTAATGATTTTTACTGCTATTATGCTTTGGGTATATAGATTAATTCTAAGAAAAGCTGCCAATTATTTTCAAAGAAACACCCTAGTTTGGCTAGAAAATTTTTACGAAAAAATGTTAAAAGGAGCTTTAAAAGGATGGAAACCTGGTTTAATTACAATTGGTACATTCTTACTATTATTTGCTGCTTTTGGTGGTTTTGGCTGGTCTCTTTCTACTCAAAGAACAAAAGTGGAATTCTTTCCAGATAACAAACCAAATCAGGTTGTTGTTTATATTGAATATCCAGAAGGAACAGATATTTACGAAACTAATAAAATTACCAAAGAAATTGAACAACGTGTATACAGTGTTCTAAATCAAGACATGTATATGGATGGTGATCGTAACTTTATGGTAGAAAGTTCGGTTTCTCAAGTGGGTGAAGGTGCAGGAAATCCTCAAACAGATGGTGGTTCTGCTGCAGAAATGCCACATAAAGGTAAAATTACGGCTTCAATGCGTCAGTACAAATACAGACGTGGTTTAGATAGTGAAGCATTGCGTCAAAAAGTACAAGAAGCACTAACAGGTATTTATCCTGGAGTATTAATTTCTGTAGAAAAAGATGCAAATGGTCCACCAACTGGTGCACCTATTAACATTGAATTAGAAGGTAACAATTATGAGGAATTAATTGCTACTGCAGAAAGAATGCGTGCCTTTGTAAATACTAGAAACGTACCTGGAATAGACGAATTAAAGATAGATGTGAATAAAGATAAACCATCTATGAAAGTAATTGTAGATCGTAAAAAAGCAGGTGAGCTAGGTGTTTCTACTGGGCAAGTTGGCCAACAATTACGTAATGCAATTTTTGGTGCAAAAGCTGGTATTTATAAAGAAGATGGAGATGATTACGATATTAACGTTCGTTTTGAGGAAGACATCAGGTATAACAAATCTGCATTATTCAATCAAAAAATAACGTTTAGAGATATGGCTTCTGGCCAGGTAAGAGCAATACCTGTATCTGCTGTAGCTTCGCAAACCAATAGTTCTGGATTTAGTGCTATTAAGCACAGAGATACCAAACGTGTTGTTACTGTTTACTCTCAATTAGCACCTGGTTATGTAGATGCTGCTGCTGTAGTAAATCAGATTAAAGAAGAAATGAAAAACTTTGAGGGTAAACCAGAAAACATCAATATAGATTATACAGGTCAAATTGAAGAACAAAATAAGCAACAAGCCTTTTTAGGTGGAGCATTCTTTAAAGGTTTAGCCTTAATTTTCTTTATTTTAATTTTCCAATTTAACTCGGTTTCAAAACCAGGAATCATTATGATTGCCATTTTCTTAAGCTTTATCGGAGTTTTTGGAGGTATTGTTTTAACAGGTTCTTCTTTTGTTATTATGATGACAATGATGGGTATTATATCTTTAGCTGGTATTGTAGTAAACAATGGAGTTGTACTATTAGATTATACACAACTTTTAATTGATAGGAGAAAAGAAAAACTAGGTTTAGAAGACAATGCTTACCTACCTAAAAAAGACTTGTTAGAAGCAGTAGTTAAAGCTGGTAAAGCAAGATTAAGACCAGTATTGTTAACAGCAATAACCACTATTTTAGGTTTAATTCCTTTAGCAATTGGTTTAAACATAGATTTCTTCTCGTTATTTAGCGAGTTTGATCCTAAAATTTATATGGGAGGTGATAATGTTATTTTCTGGGGACCATTAGCTTGGACAGTTATTTACGGTCTTTTTGTAGCAACCTTCTTAACATTAATTGTTGTTCCAATTTTATTCTACTTAATTACCCAATTTAAAATGTGGTTAAGAAAGAAAACAGCAAATAATGAAGAAAAGGCTGAATTGGCTTATACAGAAAATGTAAGAATTGATGAGAAAAATCAAATCTAAACACTTATAATATTACATAAAAAAGGGCTGAAGTTTAACTTCGGCCTTTTTTTATTTCCTTGTTTTACTACCAATCCAAATGTTGCCTATTTTTTGAAAGTAGGTAGTTTCTCCATCTTCATTTTCAGAAGTTCTATAAGACGATTTTATTCTGCGTTTAAACTGTTTTAATAATTCGTTACTATCTCCTTCATTCACAAATTCAATTTCTTCTTGTACATCTGTAGATGTAAAATAACCTTCTTCATGAGCATAAATCCAGTTAAAATCAACTAATTTATCCGTCAATTTCCCAAAATTTTGCAAGGGAATTTTTTTCTGTTTTTCTGGTCTGTAAAAAGAAATTTTATAAAAATCAAGTAAACCATCAATGGCACAAACTACTTGAGAGCGTTCTATATTATTCTCAAAAAGCCATAGCACTAAATGATAAGGTTTGTTTAGTGTTTTAAGTTGAGCATCCCAGGCATCAAAAATTTCTATAAAGCTTTCTATAATTTTACTACGAATTTTACCTTTTGGGGTTGGTATTTCTGAGCCAGTAACAGAAATATCACAAAAAGGACTAACATAAAACTTACTATAATTTCTTTTATGATGCTCTAATTGCTCTAAATCTAATTCTTTATGATAATCTTTCCATGCATCTATTTGCTTGAAAATTTTGGCATGCCCTCTAACCTTTCTGTATCTAATCATAACATCAAATCTGTGTCTTCATGTAAATATATTTATTAAATATTAAAATAAACACGATTTTGTTTTTCGTAATTTTGATACCATGTTTAAACCTCAAAAAAAATCGTTTACTGTAGATGAAATAAAGCGCAAAATCGAGCAATTTTGTGTTTATCAAGACAGGTGCCATAAAGAGGTTGAACAAAAAATGCGCGATTATGAGCTAATTCCTGAAGCTAGAGAAATGATTTTGCTTAGCCTTATGCAAGATAATTTTTTAAACGAAGAGCGTTTTGCAAAAAGTTTTGCTAGAGGTAAATTCAGAATAAAAAATTGGGGAAAACAACGTATAATTAGAGAACTTAAGTTTAGAGAAATTTCTGCCTACAACATAAAAACAGCGCTCAAAGAAATTGATGAGCAAGAATATTTAGATACAATTTATAGAATTACAGAAAAAAGAAGCCAGTCTGTTTTAGAGACAAATAGCTACAAAAAAAAGAAAAAACTTATCGATTTTTTAATGAGAAAGGGTTTTGAAAACGAGCTTATATTTAAAACCGTAAATGATGTTCTAGAAGAAACTAATTAAATGAACTCTGAAAAATAGAATCATTTTTTCTTTTAGCCATAATTACTTCTTTAATATCTTCATTAGGTATTGCAACAGACAAAACATAGTGTTTTAACGTCCATCCGTTTTCATTTCTTTCTAATACTCCAGAACCTCTACATGCACCCATCCAAGTTTTTAATAATTCATCAAACCAAGCAATAGAACCATCTTCATTAAAGTATACATTACGTTCTAAACTTTTAAAATCCCAAGCTTTACCTTTATCAAAATAAGGTTTACTAAACCCTTCAAACTCCTCTTTTGTCCAATTTTCTGAAGCATCTGTACCTATAAATATTGATGTAGAATCTAATTTAGAAAAGTAGTTTTCATAATTGGCCTCAGTTGCTGCCAAATGCCAATTGTCCATAAAAGTATTTACAGCTTGTTTATCCTTCGTAAAATTTTCTTCAGTAGTTGGTTTATCTTCATTGGTTTTACAAGCAAATAAAATTACAAATGCAACAAAGTAAAAAGCTAGTTTTCTCATTGGTTTTTGGTTTTTTCTTCTAATTTTCGCTGTAAATTTTCATTGATTGATTTTTTAGAAACACTATCTATTTTAGTAGAATCTAAGCCAATATATTTAACATCAATATCTATGGCATCCTCAAACCTCTTCTTAGATAAAATGGTGTTTATTTTATCGTTTACGGCAGAAAATGAATTTATTATTTTTTTAGTTTGTACATCAACTTCATTGGCTGTAATTGCAGGTATATCTCTCATATCTACAAGCCTTAAAGTTTCATTGTGCAAAATATTTAATCGAGCTTTAAAAGAAGGTATATTAAACATTTCTGGTTTCGATTCTTTTTTTAAGGAGGCAACCAAACCTTCTAACTCTATAGAATTACTCAAAATTTCTTTTGCAGAAACATTTTGAAATCGACCTAAAAATTCATCAACAGCCTTAAGTTCAGCCCAATCTTTGGTTTCTTCTTGGTAAATTGGAGATATTTTTTTTGCGGTGGCATATTTACGCACAATACTCATTGAAGGTTTGTCTTTATTTTCAACAATAGTATCTTCTTTAGTTTCATTACAAGAAATGATACAAAATAAGCCTAAAACGTAAATTATGTTTTTCAAAAGAATAAATTTGATTTGTAAAAATAAACAAATTTTAATGGTATAAATTATATAAAAATTAATAAAGTTGAGTTAAAATAATTGCGGATTTATCAGCACAATAAACGTTTAAGATATTCTATTTACGAATAACAAAATTAAGTACCTTTGTTGTTGAGAACTATTCAATTTTAAACAATGAGTACTGTAATTTTAGTTTTAGGTGCAAGTGGCCAAATTGGTACAGAATTAACGCAGAAATTGCGTAAAATTTATGGCAATACAAATGTTATTGCTTCGGATATTAGAAAAGGTAGTGATGAGCTGATGTCTTCTGGACCTTTTGAAATTATCGATGCTACAGACAAACAAACCATTTTAGAAACAGTTATTAAATACAAGGTTACTCAAGTGTATTTATTAGCTGCAATGCTATCTGCTACTGCAGAAAAAATGCCACAAAAAGCATGGAATCTAAACATGAATTCTCTTTTAGCTGTATTAGATTTAGCGAAAGAAAAACACATTGAGCAAGTATATTGGCCAAGTTCTATAGCTGTTTTTGGGCCATTAACCCCTAAAGAAAATACGCCTCAACAAACAGTAATGCAACCTTCTACAGTTTACGGTATAAGTAAAGTTTCTGGAGAGTTTTGGTGCAACTATTATCATGAAAAATTTGGGGTAGATGTAAGAAGTTTACGTTATCCAGGTATTATTTCTTGGAAAACAAAACCTGGAGGAGGAACCACAGATTATGCTGTAGACATTTATTTTAAAGCATTAGAAGAACAAAAGTTTGAGTGTTTCTTATCAGAAAATACACGTTTACCAATGATGTATATGAACGATGCTGTAGATGCAACCATACAATTAATGCAAGCAAAACCAGAAGATGTAAAAATTAGAACTGCTTATAATTTATCTGCCATAGATTTTACGCCTCAAGAAATTGCAGAAGAAATTAAAAAGCACATTCCTAATTTTGAAATCTCTTATAACCCTGACTTTAGACAAGCAATTGCTGATAGCTGGCCTTCATCTATAGATGATTCTGAAGCTAGAAAAGACTGGAATTGGAAACATAACTTCGACTTAAAATCTATGACAGAAGATATTCTTAACAACTTAAAAGAGCAGTAATTCTTTGCTGTAAGATTTAAAAGAAATTTCGTCTAAAAAAGTGAAATTAGCACAAAACGAAATGAAAGAAATTATAACAAAAAGTCTAGAAAATACATACACCTATTTAGAATATAAAAATTTGGTTAAACACCTTTTGGCAGAAGGTAAATCTACAGGTCCAAATCAATCTGAAGCGTTAACAAATTACAGTTTGTTAAACGATAAAAGAATGAAACGTTTAGATAAAACCATAAAACTTACAGAAAACACGCAATTAGAAATTGCTAAAGTTACAGCACCACAAACTTGGCTTGTAATTACAGAAGGTTGGTGTGGAGATGCAGCACAAAACTTACCAGTAATTGCTAAAATGGCTAGTTTAAACTCTAATATTGAGCTAAAACTTGTTTTAAGAGACGAAAACCTAGAGTTGATGGATTTATTCCTTACAAATGGTGGTAGGTCTATTCCTAAATTAATCATTTTAGACAACGATTTAAATGTATTGAACACTTGGGGTCCAAGGCCAAGTATTGCTACAAAAATGGTAGCAGACTATAAAGCAGAACATGGAGCTTTAGATGCCAATTTTAAACAAGACCTCCAGGTTTGGTATAATAAAGACAAAGGCCAAAGCACACAGAATGATTTTGTAGAAATGATACAAAAATTATTTGTAAAAGAAGCCTAACATTTTTAAAAGCCGCAAACTAAAATTAATAAGTTTGCGGTTTTTCTTTGCTTATCTTTGCAAAAAAAAGAACCATGTTTGTTGATTATACTGATATTTCTGATGATGCCAAGGTTTGGATATATCCTTCTAGTAGAAAATTTTACAACACAGAAATTGAAGAGCTTGAAAATAAAATAAAGTCTTTTATAGATAGCTGGCAAAAAGAAGATGAAAACTTTAAAGCCTCTTACCAATTTTTACACAATAGGTTTATTGTTTTGGTGGTTGAATGCAGTGAAACACCAATTTCTAACACAGCAATAGATGCTTCTGTTTCCTTTATATTAAAGCTTCAAGAAACCTACAAAGTAGATCTTTTAGACAAGATGAATGTGTGTTTTAAACAAGGTAAATTTGTACAGTATAAAGAGTTAAAAGACTTTAAAAAACTACTAAAAAATAAAGCTTTAACTGGTAAGTCAATAATTTTTGATAACCTAATTAACAATAATTACGATTTCAAAAATTTCTGGGAAATGCCAATTGAAGATAGTTGGTACAGTCGATTTTTATAACATTTATGCTATTAGTAAATCAAATCTCTTTCAGTTATTCTAAATCTAAAATAGTTTTAGATAAGTTTAATTTTACCCTAAAACAAGGAGAACATCTTTGTGTTATGGGAGAAAGTGGTTGTGGTAAATCTACCCTTTTAAAAGCTATTTATGGTTTGCTAGATTTAAATAAAGGCAACATTTATTGGAATAATGAACAAATTCTAGGGCCAGAATTTAATCTTGTGCCAGGTTTTGAGCTTTTTAAATACGTAGCCCAAGACTTTGATTTAATGCCTTATATTTCTGTATCAGAGAATATAAAAAAATACTTATCACGTTTCTATCCTGAAGAAAGCGAACGCAGAACGCAAGAGCTTTTAGAAGTGATAGAAATGAAAGCTTTCGAAAACACCAAGGTTAAAAATTTAAGTGGTGGGCAAAAGCAAAGAGTAGCTATTGCTAGAGCATTAGCTAAAGAACCCGTTCTTTTGTTGCTAGACGAACCTTTTAGTCAAATAGATAACTTTAAGAAAAACACGCTTCGTAGAAATTTATTTACCTATTTAAAAGAAAAAAATATTGCTTGTATTGTTGCTACACATGACAAAAATGATGCGCTCTCTTTTGCTGATTTTTTACTGGTAATTAAAAACAATACCATTTTAGTAAATAATAATCCAGAAGAAATTTATAAGAATCCGAAAGAGAAATATGTAGCTTCTCTGTTTGATGACGTAAATGAATTAACTATTAACAATAACAAACAGTTACTTTATCCTCATCAAATAAAAATTGTTGACAAATCTGACTTGTTAGCTGTAGTTGCCAATGCTTATTTTAAAGGAGAATTTTGGTTGATAGAAGTTGAACATAAGAACCAAACACTTTTTGTAAATCACTTACAATCAATTGCAAAAGGCACAACTGTTTATTTAGGCACAAAAAAAAGTCACCTAAATATAAAATTAAGGTGACAAAAATTATAAACGATTCCATAATGACCCCTTAAAAAATTTACACCTTATGAAAAAGTTGGGGGATTATAATTTTTTCAAATTGGTATTACTACAAAATTAATAGGTTTCCCTATTCAGAAAATGTAATTATCTGATTATTAACTGTAAAAATGGGAAAAAATTAAACTTTCTCTGTTTTTTTAAAGGTTTCTGGAGTGTAAGAAGTATGTTTTTTAAAGTACTTATAAAAGTTAGCAGGATCGTTAAAACCAAGCTTAAATGCCACCTCTTTTGCAGACATATTTGTATGAAGTATGTTCTTTTTAGCCTTTATAATAACTACCTCGTCTATGAATGCTTTTACTGGTTTGTTGCTAATAAAGTTAACAATGCTATTTAATTTTTTTGATGAAAAACCCATCATATCTGCATAATCTTCTACCTTTTTTGTTTTATGGTAATTCTTTTCCACCAAGTTTTGAAACTTGATAAACTCTTGTAAATTATTATTAAGCTCTACTTTGTTAAAACCTCTAGATTTAATTCTGTGCACTAGTGATAATAACACATGCAACAAACTTCTATTAATTCTATTTGAATATTCGTCTGAAATAAAGGTAGCTTCCATTTCTAAACCCTGAGCTAATTTTATAACTTCAACTAATTCTTGATTTTCAATTTGAGTTTTTGGCGATGTTAAAAGTTCATTAAACGCTTGTATAGATTGTGCAACCTCAGCATCATTTAAATACCTGTTTAAGAAATCTTCTTTAAAAAATATTAAGTACCCTTTAGCATCACTTTTATAAAAACGATGCACTTGATTTCTTCTAATGGCTAAAAGTGTCCCTTTAGAATATTCGTAATCTGTATAATCTATATTGTGTTTTCCTTTACCCTCTGTAATTAACAATAATGTATAGTAATTTAGACTATGAAAGGTAGTCATCGTTTCTAATGGAGGATGCTTAAAAAGCTCTTGTAATCTTGCTGTACAAAAGTTTGGCTCAGTATGTACAGCACAATATTTATTAGGTAATTGTGTAATTGGCATAGTTGGGGGAGTTTACTATTAGTATAAAAGTACAAATTATTTAATAAATACTATTTCTACAGTTTTATTGTTAAAAGAAAAATTCTCTTTTTCAGCTTTTCCAAGCAACATTTTACCAATAGGTGATGAAACCGAAATTGCAAAATAATCTTCTTTATCTACAGAAATTTTACCTGCAGAAATGCTTAAGAAATAGTTTCCAATATTGGTAAAAACTAAGCTACCTAAATGTGCAATTTTGGTGGATTTATAAATGTCAATTTTAGATAAAATAGTATTCATTTCAGAAATACCTGCTAATTGCTGACTCGCTTTTTCCATTTCTAATTGCAACATGGCTCTACCTGTTTCATGCTTATCTCCTGCAGAACTTTTTGCTTCAGAAGTTAACGCTTTTTGGTTTGATGATATGGTTTCTTGTACAGTTCGTAACCTTTTGTTTACAAACGTTTTGCAAGATTCTAAAAGTTGTTCTTTAAGTTGCATTATAGATGAAGTATTGCATAAGCACCATAATTTCCATGATGAGCAGTAGAAATAGAGATTGGCAGTTTTTTGTTCAATTTTGTAAGATAAGGTATCCCTATTTCATTTTTATTGATGCTAATATCATCAGTAAAATTAGCCAATAAGCTTTGATTAGTTATTGTTGATTGTTGGCGTTCATCAGCAATAAAAAATGATTTCTGAATAAGGTTTTTAGACCCTTTTTGCGCAACCCAAGAATGTATGTAATCTTTAGTAATATTGTAGTTTATTCTAAATTCTACATCTAAAAAATTAACCAAGCCTTCATTTTTGGAGGTGATACAACAATTAAATTTTTTAGGCGCAAAAAAGCGTTTAGTATTACTTTTTAAATACGATTTGTAGGCAGCTTCTTTCATGCTCCAAAAAAGCCAAACCAACTCAAATGGTTTTTCTGAATTTCGAATTGCTTTTATTTCAGAAGCTGAAAACTGTTTATTTAAAAACCCTTTACGTTGCCAATTGCTTTGCTTTTTTGCAAGCTTTAGATCTACGATATCATTCCCTATCATTTTGCGGCTAGCTTGGCCTCTATAATTTCGATTGCAGCTTTTACAGATAGCATTTTTTCCATAGAATCATTATCTATTTCAATATCAAATTCATCCTCTACATCTAAAACAACATCAACTAAATTGGCCGAATTTATTTTTAAATCTTTAATAAAATCTGTGTTCTCAGATAAATTGTTAAAAGCAGCTTCATCTTGCACGTAAGGCTTTACAATTTCTTTCAATTTTGCAATAAGTACTTCTTTTGTCATGGATTAAAATCAAGAATATTTTTTAAAGATAACACAAGCATTTACATCCCCAAAACCAAAACTTGCTTTTGCTACAATATTTAGTTCTTTGTTTATAAATTTTGTGGGTATTTTTTCTGTGGATATTAAATCGGATATTTCAGGATGCACATCTTCACAATTGATATTTGGAAACACAAATTGATTTTTAATTTGTAAAACGGAAGCCACAGATTCTATGGCTCCAGAAGCAGCTAAACAATGCCCAATTTGTGACTTTAATGAGTTGATGAAAGGAAAATCTTGCCCTTTTCTTTGCAATGCTTTGGTCCAATTTTCTATTTCTAAACTATCTTTACTTGTGGCAGTTAAATGCCCATTTATGACATTGATATCCTTTGCAGAAATAGATGCATCTGTTAGAGCATCTTCTATACATTTTTGAACGGCATCTGCATTTGGTGCAGTTAAAGTACCACCATTTCTTTGCCCTCCAGAATTAATATTACCACCTAAAACCTCTGCATAAATGGGTGCATTTCTTTCTAAAGCACTCTCTAATGATTCTAAAACTAAAGCTCCTGCTCCACTTCCTGGTACAAAACCAGAAGCTGTTTCACTCATGGGTCTAGAGCCATTTTCTGGAGTTTCATTGTGCTTATAGGTCATCACTCTCATCGCATCAAAACCTCCCCAAGAATACAAAGAACTGTCACTTGAACTACCTACTAACATTCGTTTTGCTTTGCCTGTTTTAATGCGTTCAAAACCCATTAATAAAGCTTCTGTACCTGTAGTACAAGCAGATGAATTAGTAGTTACTTGGTTGCCAAAACCTAAAATTCCACCTAAATAAGCCGAAATTCCACTTGCCATAGTTTGCACAACAGAAGTGCTTCCTAGTCGTCTAACTTTATGCTCATCAATTTTGTAAATAGATTCTCTAAATTTCTCAATACCCGAAGTTCCAGTTCCAAAAATAAGTCCAGAATCATAATCTAAATAGGTATTTTCATCCACTAAAAAACCTGCATCTTTCCATGCATCAATTGCAGCCATACAACCATATAAAATAGAGGTACTGTTAAAGCCTCTTAATTGTAAAGCAGTTAAATATTCTAGCTTTTGTTCTTCTGTAACTTTGGGAATACCACCTATACAACAAGAAAAACCTTTTTCTTTTAAGTGCGGATGAAACTCTATACCAGACTTACCACTTTTAATAGCTTCTGTAAATTGGCCTATACCAACTCCATTTGGAGCTACAACTCCTAAACCAGTAATTACAACTCTGTTATTCATCTTATTTTGCTATTATCATTCCTGCTATAGTACCTCTACAAATCAGCTCATTCTTGTCATTAAACATTTTAACTTTGCATTTCAATTTACTAAATCTAAAATATTCTTTTTCTGAAATTACAGTAACTTTCTCATTAGGTAAAACTGGTAAAAAGAAATCAATTTGATTTGAAGTTAGTGCAATTTTTGGTTTTTTCTCTGATGAAATTTTATCTTTTAACAAGTAAATTCCTAAACAAACTACACCAATTTGAGCCATAGTTTCAGTAAGAATTACACCTGGAGTAATGGGATTATCTTTAAAATGACCTTCGTAAAAAGATTCATTTTTTTGAAATGTGTAATTTCCTGAAATTCCATTTTCTGAGATTTCAATAAGCTCATCAACAAACAAGAACGGTTTTTGATAGGGTAATAATTCTATTATTTCTTTAAATTTCACACTAATACATGGTATTTGGATTTGCTGATTTTTTTGGTATTTGCTGTATAGCATCCCAATGTTCGCAGATTTTACCTTTATCATCAAATCTGAAAAAATCCATTGTTACATATTCATCATTTTCTGGCCAAGTTTGATGCGTATGTAGCGCAACCAAATCGCCTTCTGCAATGCATCTTACAAACTCAATAGATTTTTTAGGATACTCTTGTTGCATTCTATAAAAATAATTGATAAACCCTTCTATACCATCTGCAACATCTGGATTATGCTGTATATATTCATCTCCAACAAATTTTTCCACAGCTAATTTTGGGTTACCTAAATATGCTATTTTGTAAAAAGCTATTGCATTTTTCTTGTTTTCTTCTAAACTCATAATCTAATTTAAACTTTCTCCTCCATCAACTTTAAGAGTAGTACCATTAATCCAAGAAGCTTCATCTTTGCACAATAAATACACCACATTTGCAATATTTTCAGGTGTTGTTAGCTGTTGAAACGGATTTCGTTTTAACGTGTGTGCTTTAATTTCATCACTATTTGGAATTCTATTTAATGAAGCAGTATTTGTAACTCCTGCTTGTATGCAATTGGCTCTAATACCAAACTTTGCAAATTCTAAAGCAATGTTTCTAGAAATAGCTTCTAATGCCACTTTAGCAGCAGAAACTGCAGCGTAATTTTGCCAAGGCTTGGTATTACCTTCACTTGTAAAACTGATGATTCTTGCGTCTTCTGCAAACAATTTTTTATCAAAAATGGCTTTAAACCAATCCCATAAGCTAATAGCCATAGCATTTATGGTGATTTGAAAATCATCATTCTGTAAAGTTTGACTGTCTTCTGAAACCATAGGCTTTAAATTGCCTTTTGCTATAGAATGAACCAAAGTTTTCACCCTACCATTTTCACCTAGTTTATCTTGTAAATTTGCTAAAACAAGATCTCTTTTATCTGTATTTAAAGCATCGATATTAAAACTTAAGAATTGAACATTCTCATTTTTTATTTCTTGAAATTGATTTTCAATCTCTTCTTTTTGAGACCTTGAATTTCTATGAACAACGCAAATATGTATACCGTGTTTTGCTAGTTTTTTGGCTGTAGCTAAACCTAAACCACTAGAGCCTCCTAAAACTAACGCCCATTCGTTTTTATGTTCAAATTCTCTATTCATTTTATTTATTTTATGAGATGCTTAAACAAGTTCAACATGACAAAAATATCTTTTGTCACCATTCTAACAATATTCTTTGTGCTGAAAATCCTGGGCCAAAACTTAGCATAATTCCACGTTCGCCTTTTGCTGGATTTCTGTCCATGAATCTTTCTAAAACATATAAAACAGTAGCACTAGACATGTTACCATACAAACGTAAAACTTCTTTTGTATCGTTTATATTTTTGCCTAAAACACCAAATAATTCTTCTACTGTTTGTACAATTTTTTTTCCTCCAGGATGAAAAATTAAGTGATCTATATTTTGAATCGTTAGGTTATTTCTTTCTAAAAAAGGATTTATAATTTTAGGAAAATGATCTGCAATTTTTTGAGGTACCTCTTTGTCTAAAATCATTTGTAAACCAGAATTTACGAGTTTAAAACCCATCATATGTGTAGCATCATAAAAATGATACATGGCTTCATCTACAATTTTAGGGCCTTTATCTTCATCATAAGAAGATAAAATTACTGCTGATGCTCCATCACCAAAAATTGCAGCACTTACAATGTTAGTCATGGAATAATCTTCTAACTGAAATGTTGCTGTAGGTGCTTCTACTGCAACTACTGCAGCCCTCTTATTTGGGTTAGATTTTAGAAAGTTCTTAGCATAAATAATACCAGAAACACCAGCTGCACAACCCATTTCTGTAACAGGTAAACGCACAACATCCTGTTTCATTTCTAGAGAATTAATCAAATAAGCATCCATAGAAGGTATCATAATACCAGTGCAACTTACAGTAATAATGTAATCTAAATCTGTAGCTTTTAAATTGGCTTTTTCTAATGATTTTTTTAAAGATTGCTCTGCTAATTTTACAACTTCTCTAGCATAAATATTATTTTTTTCTTCAAAAGAAGTGGCTGTAAACACTTCTTCTGGATCCATAATTGAATATCTTTTGTCTACTGCTGCACCTTCAAAAAGTTTAATTACTTTTCGCTGAAAACGCGTGTCTTGATCTTGCATCCATAGTTTTACAAAGGGAATAATATCTTTGGTTTCTCTATAATATTTTGGAAGTTGCTTTGCAACCGAAGTTATTTTTACTGCCATTTATCTTTTTAAAATCCACAAATAACGAAAAGCCCATTTCCAACTAATATTAGGTTTTACGTTAATTTTATGAGACATTTTTACTAAATCTTTTCTCTTAAAACCTCTTAGAACTGAGGTTAAACCATCTTCAATAATCATTTTATTGCTAATGAAAATTGATAACAACATAAATAAATAATAGGCTAATTTATGTCTGTGTAAATCATTTACAACTACCCCAATCTTTGTTTGATTTAAGGTATTATTTAAAAAAGAAATTAACTCCTTTTCTTTAAAGTGATGTAAAAACAAGGTTGCTAAAACAACATCGAACTTTTCAGCTTTAAAATCATCAGAAAAAATATCTTGAGTTTCAAAAGTTAGTTCTGGATATGCTGCAGATAATTCATTGGCATATGCAATTGCTGTTGGGTTTGCGTCTACACCAATCAATCTAAATTTAAAACTATGTGTTCTACCAAATTTTGCAACATCTCTTAAAATATCTCCATGGCCACAACCAATATCTACAATGGTTATTTCTTGCTCTTTTGAATGATTTTCTAAAATCTTTTTTAAGCCATTAATAGTTACTTTATTGCCTCCTAACCATCTGTTTATATTTTCTAATTTATCTAAAGTATCGCGTAATAAATCACCTCCAATAGAAAAATCGTCCATCAATTCTTCTTTGTTTGTTCTTTGTTTTGTACTGATAAAAAAGTCCATTATAATTTTATTGGTTTTCCATGAGTTTGCTTAATAATAATAGGTAATAAAAACGGAATTTTTCTTACCACTTGTAATAAAAAATTAGCCATTTTATCATTTCTAAACAACATTGCAATAAAATGACCTGCTTTTAAACGCCATTTAAATTGTTTATTCCACTTTGAAATATACTCGTTTTCTAATTGTTTTCTTGATAAAATTTGCCCATCTAAATAATTTAGAATGAGTTTAGATGCAATTTGTGCAGATTGTATGGCCATACTCATGCCATTGCCACACAAAGGATGAATCATTCCTGCAGAATCACCACTCATAATCATATGGTTTTCTACTGGATTCTTAGTTTCGAAAGAAATTTGACTAATAGATAAAGGCTCATCAAAAATTGGTGTTGATTGTTTAAAAATAGCTCTTAAAAATTCGTTCTTAAACACTTCATTTTCTTGAAAATCAGCAATATTTTTATACTTTTTAAAAGAGGAAAAGTTAGTTATATAACATAGGTTAATCACGTCTTTTTCTACTTTAGAAACGCCACAATAACCACCTTTAAAATTATGCAGTGCCACTTTATTTGCATCGAATTTACCCTTTACATGAATTTTAACACCTAAATAAGGTGATTTCTTTTTAATAAAATCGCGTTCTAATTTTACATCTAATAAAGAACGCTTGCCAAAAGCACCAATGGCAATTTTACTGTAAAAATTCTCACTATTCTTAGTTTGAACCTCAAATATATCGTTATTAAAACGAGTTGATACAACAGTATCTTGGAGTATTATTACTCCATTTTCTTTTGCTTTTTCAGATAATATATAATCTAGCTGATAACGTGAAATTCCAAAACCTCCTAAAGGCAATTTTGCAGAAACAAGCTTGTTATTGGTTGTAGATAGCTGAAAATTATTGATTTTAACTGCCCCAAAATCAAAAGGGTTGATTCCTAAAAAAGACAAATAAGGCAATACTTCATTAGAAATATATTCACCACAAACCTTATGTTTTGGATAGCTGTTTTTTTCTATCAACAAAACTGATTTCCCAAATTTTGAAAGATGAATAGCATTGCATAGGCCTGCTAAACCACCACCAATTATAATTGTATCAAAATTTTCTGGGGTTTGTTTCATTCCTCTAATTTAATCAATAAGAAGAAAAAATGCTTGCTATTCCAGTATTATTCTTTGATAAATTTGGTAGAAATTGAATTTCGTTTGATAAAATATATGCCTTTGGCTAATGGTGTTACATTTAAAGTTCCTTGATTTGAAGTAATTTTTTTACTTAGAATTCTTTTACCCTTTATATCAAAAACCTCTATTGTTCCGATTTCTTTATTCGCCGTAATTTGTAACAAATTCGAGGTTGGGTTTGGATAATATTGAACCTGATTATCGACCAAATTAATGTCTTCCAATGAAAGTGAAGCACAAGAATCATTACCAAAAATTTGAACCTCTTCATAACTATTCCAACCACTACCTTCTGAGTTGCCATAACCAAAAATTCGAATAAATTGTACTTCTTGAAAAGGTGAAAAATCGAAATCTTCAAAACCTACTGTGGTTCCTGAACTTGTAAGTATCCCTGTAACATCTGTAAAATTTGTACCATCAACAGAAGTTGCAATTTTAAAAGAAGATGTTCTTGAATCGCCTTTATGAAAGTAAATTTTTACACTAGTTACTGTTTTTTTACAATATAAATTATAGGTCAAATATGCAGAACCATTAGATGAATTTGCAGACCATCTTGTAGAATCATCTCCATCTAAAGTGTTTTCTGGAATATTAATTCCACCTTCTTGTGTACCAACACCTGTAACTGTAATCCCTGTAAGTACAACAGCATCATTTGCACTAAAAGTACCATCAGATTGTGAGACATTAATTGTTTGATTTAAAGTACCACCAACTTCAGAAATGGTGATAATTGCAGATCTTATTGAACCAGTTGTATTATTTGTTGTGGTAGCTGCAACCGTTTGTGAATTGACACCATCACTAACGTTTAAAGATAACCAATCTGCATTTTCTGAAATGGTCCAATTTACATTCGCACTTACGTCAAAATTTAGATTTCCTCCAGAAATTGAAAAATTCAATTCATTTGTAGAAGTATTTAAAAATGGTGAAGGAGAAGATAAAAAGCCAATTTTTACACCAACATCATCTGCTATATATGGTAATTTAGATCCATTAGCACCAAACTCTTCTGCACCAGCATCAACAATGGCGTCTCTTGTACCACCCAAAACGTCTTCAGTTACAAATGAATAAGCGCCAATACTTGCATCAATAGGAGCACTACCAGCTTTTATCCTATGAAAATTACCATCATCAACCATATCTGAATTAGACAAATTGGTTAAGTTGCCTTCAGAAACAAAATTCCCTGATGGAGTTGTATTAATTTGATATGCATTTATACTTGTATTGTACATAATATTATTGGCAACCGTTAAATTAACTGGTTCTTCTGTACCTCCTAAAGAGGTTCCAATTCTTATAGCATAATCACAGTTTACAAAGGTGTTATTTACAACTTGAGCATTTTTTACCTGATAATACTGGTTTAATGCTGAGTTTGTAACACCATTCATTACATTTATACCACCTGTTACATTAGAAGATGAGCCAGTTGGTTTAAAAGAGTTAATACCTTCTATGTAATTGTTATATACCTTATGATCTTCTCCAATAATTCTTATACCTCCTGTAAATGAGTTATTATTTGCAAAGAAATAATTGTTAAAAACTTCACAGCCATTTCCATGCCTTAAGGTTAACGTTCCTTGATAATCTCTAAAAGTATTGTTGTAATATTTGTTTTTTCCGCTCTTGTTAGATATAATTTCTACCTCTCCAGACCAATTGTAGAAATAATTATCATAAACTTCTGAATAGGAATCTGATAAAGAAGTGGTACTAGTTCCAATTCGAATAGCATCTTGATCATTTAACCCGTTAATATCATTATCTACAGGTACTCTATCTGCAAAATAATTATGATGAATTTTTAAATAATCTTCATTTGAATTACTTCTATTGTCATTTATAATACTGCCAACACCATATTTACCAATAAAAGAATTGTGCGAAATTTCGTTGTACTGACCATCAATGATGTAAACCCATTTAAACTTTAATGTTTTTTGAGCATCTGTGCCATTATAAGCATCAATCTTATTGTTTGTTACTGTACAATTGTCACATTGATTTAATTCAAAAACGGGTTCAATTGTATTTCCATTTTCTATTAAATTTGATGGATTTTGGAAGATTAAACCAGAAACTGTAATGTAAGTTCCTCTCATGTAAACACGAGAATTACCTGTTAAAAAAACAGAACCTGGATTCTGAGCTTTAACAACAATAGGTGAAGAGTTGGTTCCGTTTTTATTAATATTTACAAATACATTGTTGTAACTACCATCTTTTAAAATAATTTCTGAACCTGCATTGGCATTAGAAATTGCAGTTTCCAACTCAGCATTTGTAGAAACCAATTGCGCATTTATTGAAATTGACCAAAATAGAGAAAGAAAAATTATAGGAAAAAACTTTTTATTTGATATCATATACATACAAATTAAATTGGTTAACCAATTTTAGGTTTGTAAATATAGATATTTTAAATTGGAAACATTCTGCATTTAATCAAGTAGTTCTGCTAATTCTTTACCTATTAAACTACCTATTGCAACACCCATTCCTCCTAAACGAATACCACAGAAAACATGGTTAGATATTTGTTTAACTATAGCCTTTTTTTGATTTCCAACACCCATAATTCCACTCCATCTATGTTCTATTTCAAAAGCTGTATTTGGCAAAATAGTTTCTTTTAAAATTTTTTCAAGTTCATTTTGAATAATTTTGGTTTTACCAAACTCTGTTGTTTCTTCTGTTTTAAAATCTAAATTTCTACCTCCACCAAAAAGAATTCTATTATTAATATTTCTAAAATAATAATAGCCTTTGTCTAAATGAAAAGTACCCTGAATATGTAAATTTTGAATTGGCTTTGTAATCAGTACTTGTGCTCTGGCTGGCTTTATATTTTCTTGTATTAATTTATTAGAAAATCCGTTAGTAGCAAATAGCAATTTATTTGTGTAAAAATCTAATCTGTTGGTTTTTACAATAACATTAGTGGAGTTTTCTTTATAATCTTCAACACAAATAGAATTTAAAATTTTAACACCTAGTTTTTGTGCTTTTAGCAGCATTTGAGACATCATTTTACCTGTGTCTAATTGACCTTCAAAATTGTTTACAATGTACTTTGAATATATATTTTGAAACTTAAAAGTATTATCACAAGTTGTAAAAACATCAGCTTTAAAAATCGGTTGTAACAGCGCGTTTATTTTATCTTTTTGGGTTATACACTTTTCAAAAAAACCTTCAGAATCGGATAATTCAAAGCCCTTTTTTTGCTGAAAGTCAATTGCATTATCGCCTAAATTTTCTCTTAAAAATTGCAATCCTTTCCAACGTTTATAAACCAAATTATAAACCTCTTCTTTTGTATGAGAACTTAAATCATCTATTAATTCAGATAGGCTACCAAAACAAGCAAAACCAGCATTTTTAGTACTTGCTCCTTGAGGTAAAGTGCCTTTTTCTAAAACTAAAATTTTAGCATTTGGGTGCTTTCTTTTTAAGGAAATTGCGCAATTTAAACCCACAATTCCACTACCAACAATTGTAAAATCGATGTTAGAAAACCATTCTTTTAACTCCCAATAACTATAATTCATCTACAATACTTTTTTAAAGCAAATACTATTTTTCATATTCGCATATTGCCCGTAATTAGGTATTAATTTGTATTTACATTTATGATAAAATCTTACAGCCTCTACTTGTCTTTTACCTGTTTCTAAAATACAATTTTTGTAGCCCAATTCTTTTGCCCAATCTTCTAACTCTTGCAAAATTTCTTTTGCAAAACCTTTTCCTCTAGCTTCTGGAATTACAAACATTCTTTTTACTTCTAAAGAATTTTCATTGAAATATTTAATAGCTCCACAACCTACAGGTTGCTCTTTGTAATAAGCAATAACCACATATTTAATTACATCAATATTATTAAATTGATTGTAAAAATCATGCTCATCTTGATCTGTAATTTTTAAATAAGCATCTAACTCTTTTACCAAGTTGATAAAATCTTTATGTTCTGAATTGGTTCTTACTATTTTCATATTACTTTTTATACAGTGCAGAATCAAGTTCAGCATTAATAAAAACAAGTGTTAGATTAAAAATCAAATTGCAATTGCACCCAAACTGGCTCTTGTATATTATTGTTCAAATTACTGAAAGACAACCCTAAAAGACGTACCGAATTTTCTAATTTTTCTTGATAAAGCAACTCTTTTACAACAGGAAAAAACTCTTTTTTCTTACTTATAAATTGCCCAACAGTTTTACTTCTGGTTTGTTGTGTAAAATCTGAATACTTAATTTTTAAAGTAATCGTTTTACCTTTTGTATTGCTCTTATGCATACGTTTCTCAATCTCATCTGCTATATCATTCAACTTATCTAACATGTAAATTTCTGATGAAATATTTTCCCTAAAAGTTCTTTCTGCACCCACAGATTTACGTATTCTGTTGGGTTTTACCTCACTTTTATGTATACCTCTAACTATGTTGTAATAATGTAACCCAGATTTACCAAACAACTGCGTTAACTCTTCTAAAGATCTTTTTTTTAAATCATTACCAACAAAAATACCTAGGTTGTACATTTTTGCAGCTGTAACTTTACCAACACCATAAAACTTATTTACAGGAAGTTCTTCTAAAAACTGAATAACTTCTTCTGGATGAATGGTTTTTTGACCATTTGGCTTGTTGATATCTGAAGCTACTTTTGCAATAAATTTATTGATAGAAATACCTGCTGAAGCTCTTAAACCAGTTTTATCGTAAATTTTTTGACGAATTTCTCTAGCAATTTCATTTGCAGACGGATTGTTTTTTTTGTTGTTGGTAACATCTAAATAAGCTTCATCTAAAGACAGTGGCTCTACCAAATCTGTATATTCAAAAAAGATTTCTCTAATTTGAGCAGACAGCTCTTTATATCTTGCAAAATCTGATTTCACAAAAATAATATGAGGGCATTTTTGCTTTGCAAGCACATTGCTCATGGCAGATTTAACACCAAACTTTCTTGCTTCGTAACTTGCTGCAGAAACTACACCTCTATCACCTCCACCACCAACAGCTATAGCTTTACCTCTTAATTCTGGGTTATCTAATTCAGCTACAGATGCATAATAAGCATCCATGTCTACATGAATTATTTTTCGAAAAGGAGGTTGCAATATCATACCTCTAATTTACGAAGTTCACTCTAAAAATTACCAATTAGAAAAAGCATTTTCTATGTTAAAAAATCAATACTTAATTGTGTTACTTCTGCGAGCTCTTTAGAAAGCTCTTCCTTTTGCCAAGGATGAGAAACATTAAAAACATGGTTGGCATTGTTTATAATTTTTAAATCACTATTGGGTTTCCAGCTATGAATTTGATGTGCTTCTTTAATATCTATAGAACTATCTTGATCACCATGAATAATTAATAATGGAATCTTTAAATTTCGAACCCCCTGTTGAATATTTAATCGAGACTCATTGGCTTTAAAGTTTTCATAAAATTGATAAAAGTGTGGCATTTGTTGCTTGGTTCTGCCATTAAGAACATATTTTACGCCCTCTTTTTTCCACTTTTTTAAATCGCCAATAGTAGAACTTCTAGAGCCAAAATCTGATACAGCAGCAAGTGTAATTACTCGTTTTACTCTATGATCTTCATTGGCCTTAAGTAATACAATTCCTCCACCTCTACTATGACCAATAATGGTAATATCATCTAAATTTACTTCATTATTGTAATTAGAGTTTGTAGAAATCCAATCTAAAATACTTTCTAAATCGTCTAACTCTTTGGTGTAGTTGTTATTTCCAAAAGCCTCCAAATCTGGAAAATCGATTGGGTTTTCTGGAGTACCTCCATTATGTGAAAAGTTGAATTTTATAAAAAAGAAACCTGCTTTTGCAAAAGTTTCCGCCATTAAATTCCAAGCTCCCCAATCTTTAAAACCTTTATATCCATGACAAAAAATAACTACTTTTTTAGGTTGATTCGTTTTCTGATAAAAAACATCTGTTACTATTGGTTTGCTGTGTTTACCATCAACAATAAGATTTTTTTCTACAATCATAATTGTACTTTTTAAAATAAATATAAAGCATTTAAAATAACTATAAATCCTATTAAAATGAAGTATAATACTTCTTTTCTACTACTATTAATACTAATTTTAACTACAGTTAAGTTTAGCATGCTAGGCATAATACTTCTTAAAATGAAGTAGATTATAAAACTATAATGGTTAGGACAATAAATATATGGCATTCCCAATGGCTAAAATACCTGTTAATGCACCTAAAATAAAATCCATTTTACTGGCTATATAAGTAAGTTTGTGTTCAATTCTTTTTGATAGAATTGCATATAAAGTATACAACGTAAAAGACCCAATTGTAGAACCTATAGAAAAGTACAATGCATTATACATGTTGTACTCAAAATAATCGATCCCAATTAAAATAGAAATAAATGTAAAATAAAAAGGAATAGCCATTGTGTTTAATGATGACATTAAAATACCATGCAAATAAGCTTTAGATTTTGGTATTTCACCCGATTTCTTTTTTTCTTTTTTAGAAAAATAAATTCTGAAAAAATTGATAGAAAGTAAAAACAAGATACCTGTTCCTATTTTTTGAATTAAGGTGATATACTCTGAGTTTTCCATTAAAACACTAGACAAATAAGCGCCAATATTTGCTTGAAAAAACAATACAGTTGCATAACCACCAATTAAGTATAAAGCAGACTTTACCCCATTTCTTAAACTGAATTTAACTACAGTTAGGTTTAAAAAGCTTGGAGTTATACTACCCATAGAAGCAATTATAAATCCAAAGAAAATACAGGATAGAATGTTCATATTTAAAATTATATACACAAATAAACAAAAAAACGCATCAAGTAATTGATGCGTTTCATAATATTAATAACTCTTATCGTTTTTAGATAACACCTTGCGCTAACATTGCATCTGCTACTTTTACGAAACCTGCAATATTTGCTCCTTTAATGTAATCTATAGATCCATCTTCTTGCTCTCCATATTCCACACAAGAATCATGAATATCTTCCATAATATCTTTTAATCTGCTATCTACCTCTTCTCTAGACCAAGAAATTCTTAGTGAGTTTTGAGACATTTCTAAACCAGAAGTTGCAACACCACCAGCATTAGAAGCTTTACCAGGAGCAAATAAAATTTTAGATTTTGTAAACTCATGAATTGCTTCTGGTGTAGAAGGCATATTTGCACCTTCAGAAACACACATACATCCGTTTTCGATTAATGTTTTTGCTTCATCTCCATTCAATTCATTTTGAGTTGCACAAGGTAATGCAATGTCGCATTTTACAGACCAAGGTCTTTCTCCTTCTACGTATTTAGCATCTGGATATTTATCTACATACTCACTAATTCTACCACGTTTTTCATTTTTAATATACATTACGTGTTTTAGTTTTTCTGTATCAATACCAGCTTCATCAAAAATATATCCTCCAGAATCAGATAAAGTTAAAATTGTAGCACCTAATTCAATGGCTTTTTCTGCAGCATATTGTGCAACGTTTCCAGAACCAGAAATAACTACTTTTTTACCTTCAAAAGAATCTCCTTTGCGCTTTAACATATTGTCTGCAAAGTATACGTTACCATACCCTGTTGCTTCTGGTCTAATTAAAGAACCTCCCCAAGATTGTCCTTTACCAGTTAAAACACCTGTAAATTCGTTCTTTAGTTTTTTATACATACCAAACATAAACCCAATTTCTCTTGCACCTACACCAATATCTCCTGCAGGAACATCTGTATTAGGGCCAATATGTCTGAATAATTCGCTCATAAAAGCGTGGCAAAAACGCATAATTTCATTATCTGATTTTCCCTTAGGATCAAAATCAGAACCACCTTTTCCACCACCCATAGGTAATGTAGTTAATGAGTTTTTAAACACTTGTTCAAAGGCTAAAAACTTTAATATACTTGCGTTTACAGTTGGGTGAAAACGTAACCCACCTTTATAAGGTCCAATAGCAGAATTCATTTGAATTCTATATCCTCTATTTACTTGTATTTCTCCATCATCATCTACCCAAGAAACTCTAAATGATATTAAACGCTCAGGCTCTACCATTCTAAGTAAAATATTTTTACCATGATAAATATCATGATTTACAATATATGGTATTACAGTTTCTGCTACTTCTTGAACAGCTTGTAAGAATTCTGGCTCATGGTTATTTCTTGATTTAACCATATCCATAAACTCATTTATTTTTAACTCTATATTATTAGACATAATTATTTATGAATTTTATAAAAATTTAACGCCACAAAGATAGTTAATTTCTTTATTCGCAAATGCAAAAAAAAATATTAACTATTTGTTAATGTATTGATTTCAATCGATTTCGTTGGGTATTGTTCTTTTCTTGACTTTTATAATATTAAACTCTTTAAAAAAGTTTAAATTTGCGCTATCAATTTTTGATGAGAATGTTAGATAAAGTAAAGGAATTAATTGGTGAAGTGCAATCTTTTAAGGCAACCACCAAAGACGAAGTTGAGTCATTTAGAATTAAATATTTAGGAAGCAAAGGTTTGTTAAAAGATCTTTTTTCTGAATTTAAAAATGTAGATGCTGAATTGCGTAAAGATTTTGGACAAGCATTAAACAACCTAAAAAAATCTGCAGAAAGCAAAGTTGCTGAACTAAATGATGCTTTAGAAAGTGCTGTTGAAGAAAAAGGCGTTTATGGAGATTTAACAAGACCATCTGAACCAATTGAGTTGGGTTCACGTCATCCAATATCATTGGTTAGAAATCAAATTATTGAAGTTTTTAATAGAATTGGTTTTACAGTTTCTGAAGGGCCAGAAATTGAAGACGATTGGCATAACTTTACTGCCTTAAATTTACCTGAATATCACCCTGCAAGAGATATGCAAGACACGTTCTTTATAGAACAAGATCCAGATATTTTACTACGTACACACACTTCCTCTGTGCAAGTGCGCTACATGGAAAATAATGAGCCACCTATTAGAACTATTTCTCCAGGAAGAGTATTCAGAAATGAAGATATTTCTGCTAGAGCACACTGTATTTTTCATCAAGTAGAAGGTTTGTATATTGATACTGATGTTTCTTTTGCAGATTTAAAACAAACGCTTTTATACTTTACAAAAGAGATGTTTGGGAAATCTAAAATTAGATTAAGACCTTCTTACTTTCCGTTTACAGAGCCAAGTGCAGAAGTTGATATTTATTGGGGATTAGAAACTGAAACCGATTACAGAATTACAAAAGGTACTGGTTGGTTAGAAATTATGGGTTGTGGAATGGTAGACCCAAATGTGTTGAAAAACGCAAACATAGATCCTACTAAATATTCTGGTTACGCGTTTGGAATGGGTATAGAACGTATTGCAATGTTGTTATATCAAATACCAGATATTAGAATGTTTTATGAAAACGATAAACGTTTCTTAGAGCAATTTAAGAGTATAATTTAATTCGTAAAAATTTTTAGCTTTTGAAAAAAGACATTCAAATACCAGAAGTAGAAGGTGTAGAAATGGCTGTGGTTTATGAATACAATGATATTTATAAGACCGATGATTGGAATGTATACATCATTAATAAGAAAGCTATTGATTTAGAAATGCTGGTAATTGTTTCTCAAGGTTTTTCTGAGACTAAAACCACTTCTTTACTGCGTAAAAAATTAGAAAAACTACCTGCAAACTCATTTGCTAAAATTGAATTGATTCAGCCTGAATTATTCAAATTAAATAATCGTTTTCAAGTTACTTTTTTTGAAGGAAATACTTTGTATGAAAAAACATTCATCTTCGAAGCGAACACCATTAAAGAAGGCGCTTTACGTATGATAGATGATCTTAATAAACGAGGAATTTTAGCTAAATAGGTTAACTCGTAAATCCAATTATTAAATATAAAATGGTGGTAATTGCACCACCCACTAAAGCATAAGGCAATTGTGTTTTTACGTGATCTATATGATCGCTTGCAGAAGCCATTGATGATATAATTGAAGTATCTGAAATTGGTGAACAATGGTCTCCAAAAATTCCACCTCCTAAAGTTGCAGCTACAACAATCGTAATATCTGCTCCATGAATATTAGCCATTGGCACAGAAATAGCTAACATAATAGCAAAGGTACCCCAAGAAGTTCCTGTAGAAAATGCAATAAAAGAACTCACCACAAAAACTACAGCTGGTAATAACTCTGGAGACAACCAACTTTCTGTAATATTGGCAACATAATTACCTGTATCTAACACTTTACAAGCATCACCAATAGCAAAAGCCAACAACATTAACAGAGCTAAAGGCATTAATTCGCTTATACCTTTAAGGGTTAAGTTTACAGCTTCTTTTGGCTTTAAAATACCTTGAATAAAATACATGGTAATTGCCACCAAAATTGCAGATATTACTGCATATAGCACAGAAGATGATCCTGAGCCCTCTCCAATAGCTTGTTTTATATGATCAAAAGTAGATGTGTAGTTTTCTACATTATTCCAGCCAGTATAAATCAAATTAATAGGCATCATAAAAACCATTACCAATAAAGGAACAATCATATTATAAGCTCTTGCAGGAATATTCTCTTTTGGTGGAAAAGATGTTACCTCATCAGAAACCATAGGTTTAGAACCTTCATTCATTAACAAACCTGTTTCTTTGGTTCTTTTTTCGGCTTTTTTCATCAATCCAAAATCTTTTCTAGATAAGATGATAAAGAATAAAATTCCGATTGCTAAAAGTGGATAAAAGTTATATTTGATAGAAGCAATCATTACAGAAAATGGTTTATCAATTCCCTGTGTTAATAACAAACCCATTATAAATGCACCCCAAGCATTAAAAGGTATTAATATAGATGATGGTGCAGAACTACTATCTGCAATGTAAGCTAGTTTTTCTCTTGGTATTTTTAATTTATCAAAAATAGGCCTGTATAAAGTACCTACAGTTAAAGAAGAAATACTTGTTTCTACAAAAAGCAACAATCCTGTAAAAGTTGCTAAAATTTGAACCATAATTCTGGCATAACCAGATTTCTTATTCTCTAGCTTTACCAGTCTTTTATTGATGATATTTATAAAACCTTCTACACCTCTTGAATATTGAATAAATACCAATAAAGAACCCACTAAAGCACTAAAAATGATGGTTCTTGTGTTTCCTTTAGATTGAAAAACATTAACCATTCCTTCAATCATAGCTAAAGTTCCTTCTAAAGGATTCCATCCTTTTACAATTAGCCAAGAAAACCAAATTCCAAAAAGCAAAGCGATATACACTTGCTTGGTTCTTAACGCTAAAATAATTGCAACAATTGGTGGTATCACAGACAAGAAACCATACTCCATAATAAAGAATTTATTTTGCTAAAGGTAATAATTTATATGAATGATATTTTGTAAATTTGAATTCATCTCTTCTTAAATGTCAAAAAAATATATTTTAGCTTTAGATCAAGGCACCACAAGTTCTAGATCTGTTATTGTTGATGAATTGGGTGAAATAATTGCCATTGAACAACAGGAGTTTAGACAAATTTTTCCAAAATCTGGTTGGGTAGAACATGATGCTTTAGAAATTCTAGAAACACAATTAATTACTCTGAAAAAAGTAATTAAAACAGCTAAAATTAACGTTAAGGATATTGTTGGTTTAGGTATTACCAATCAAAGAGAAACTACAGTTGTTTGGAATAAAACTACAGGAAAACCAATATATAATGCTATAGTTTGGCAAGATAAAAGAACTGCAGATTATTGCAAGGAATTAAAGAAAAGAGAGCTAGAAGAATATGTAAAAAGAAATACAGGTTTAGTTATCGATTCTTATTTTTCGGGTACCAAGATTCATTGGATTTTACAAAATGTAAAAGGTGCAAAAGAAGAAGCTGAAAAAGGTAATTTACTTTTTGGAACGATAGATACTTGGTTAGTTTGGAATTTAACCAATAAAAAAGTGCATGCAACAGATTATAGTAATGCCTCTAGAACCATGCTTTTTGATATTAAAAATCTATGTTGGGATGATAGTTTGTGCGATGAATTAGACATACCAAAAAGTATGTTGCCAAATGTAAAACCATCATCTTATCATTTTGGAGATTTTGAGTTCGAGAACCACACTATTCCTATTGCAGGTATTGCTGGAGACCAACAAGCAGCTTTATTTGGACAAGCATGCTTTAAAAAAGGAAATGCTAAAAACACTTATGGAACAGGCTGTTTTTTATTGATGAATACTGGTACAGAAATTCAATATTCTAAAAACGGATTATTAACTACAATTGCTTGGGGTTTAAATGGCAAGGTACACTATGCTCTAGAAGGTAGTGTTTTTGTGGCTGGCTCTGCAATTCAATGGTTAAGAGATGGTTTAGAAATTATAAAATCTGCAGAAGAAAGTGAATTATTTTCAGAAGAAGTAGATGAAGAAAATCCTGTAATTGTGGTCCCTGCTTTTGCAGGTTTAGGAGCACCTTATTGGGATATGTATGCAAGAGGAGCAATTTTTGGTTTAACTAGAGACACAGGAAAAAATCACTTAATTAAAGCCACTTTGCAATCTTTGGCCTATCAAACCAAAGATTTATTAATTGCAATGGAACATGATGCAGAAACCCAATTAACTGCGCTTAAAGTAGATGGTGGAGCATGTGCTAACAATGTTTTAATGCAATTTCAAGCAGATATTTTAAATACAGCTGTAGACAGACCAGAAAATACGGAAACAACAGTTATGGGTGCTGCATACTTAGCAGGTATTTGTGTTGGCCTATGGAAGCAAGAAGACATTGAAATTGATAAAAAAATTGATAAGGAGTTTGTACCTAGCTTTACCAAAGAAAAAAGAGATAGGTTATATAAAAAGTGGCTAAAAGCTGTAGAGCGTTCTAAAGATTGGCTAGATTAAACAAAGAAAACAACATTAAAAATGTCTAAATTTTATAAAAAAATTACTTCAAGGTTGCATAAGTTTATCGATCAGAAAAAGATATTTTTTGTAGCTACTGCTCCAACTTCTGGTAGAATAAATTTATCTCCAAAAGGTATGGATTCATTTAGAGTTCTCTCTGAAAATAGAGTTTTGTGGTTAAATGTAACTGGCAGTGGAAACGAAACTGCAGCTCATTTATTAGAAAATAACAGAATAACCATAATGTTTTGTTCTTTTGAAAAAGCGCCTAACATTTTGCGTTTGTATGGCTCAGGAAAAGAAATTAAAGAAGGTGATGCTTCTTGGAACGAACTTATTGAATTGTTTCCAGAAACTCCTGGTACTCGTCAAATATTCGATATTCATGTAGATAGTGCACAAACATCTTGTGGTATGTCTATACCTTATTACGAATATAAAGGTGAAAGAAACGATTTGAATAATTGGGCAGCAGAACAAGGCAAAGAAGGCATAAAACAATATTGGGAAGATAAAAACCAGACGAGTATAGATGGTTTACCAACAAAAATAATGGATTAAGATATGAGTAGTTTTTCTAATAACAACAGAGCAGAAATAACCAAAAACCTGCAATCTACAGCGTTTGATTTATTAATAATTGGTGGTGGAATTACTGGTGCAGGTATTGCCTTAGATGCTGCTTCTAGAGGCATGAAGGTTGCCCTTATAGAAAAAGGAGATTTTGCTTCTGGTACTTCTAGTAAATCAACAAAATTAATTCATGGTGGTTTACGCTATTTAAAACAATTCGATTTTTGGTTAGTGAAAGAAGTTGGTACAGAAAGGGCTATTGTACACAAATTAGCACCTCATCTAGTGGTACCAGAAAAAATGATTTTACCTTTAATAGAAGGTGGTACTTATGGTTCTTGGTTAACTTCTGTTGGTTTAAAAGTATATGATATTTTGGCTTCTGTAGAAGGTGATGATAAACGTAAAATGTTATCTGTAAAAAAGGCTTTAAAGAAAGAGCCTTTGCTACCTAAAAAAATCTTAAAAGGTGCTGGCTATTATGCAGAATATAGAACAGATGATGCCAGATTAACCATCGAAGTTTTAAAAACGGCTGCAGATTATAATGCTCAACTTATTAATTATACAGAAGCTACAGAATTCATCTATGAAAATGATAGAGTTGTTGGTGCTAATGTAACTGATGCAATTACTAACGAAAGTTATGCTATAAACGCTAAATATGTAGTTAATGCCTGTGGACCTTGGGTAGATGAATTACGCCAAATAAATAACTCTAAAATTGGTAAACAATTACATTTAACAAAAGGGGTACATTTGGTAGTAGATCATCATAAATTGCCTGTAAAACAATCTGTATATTTTGATGTTCCAGATGGTAGAATGATGTTTGCTATTCCTCGTGGAAAAGTTACTTATTTTGGAACAACAGACACCAATTATCAACAAGATAAAGACGATGTAAACACAAGTTTGGTAGATGCAACTTACTTAATATCTGCTGTGAATAATATGTTTCCAGATATAAATATAAGTTTAGATGATGTAGAATCTTCTTGGGCAGGCTTACGTCCATTAATTCATGAAGAAGGAAAATCAGCCTCAGAATTATCTAGAAAAGATGAAATCTTTGTGTCTGAAACAGAACTGATTTCTATTGCAGGAGGTAAACTTACTGGTTATCGTAAAATGGCAGAACGTATTGTAGATTTAATTGATAAAAAATACAAACGTCGATTTGAAAAATCTTTTGATGAAATTAAAACCAAAAACCTAATTCTTAAAGGTGGCGATTTTAAAAATTACGATGAAGTTAAAAGCTACTCAGATGCTATTTATAACAGAATTGCAGAGGTAGATTTTAATCAAAAAGATGCAGAATATTTAGTGCATAATTATGGCAAACAAACCGACTTAATTTTAAAGAAATTTGATGAACTATCAGATGAAGATCAGCAAGCAAAAATGATTAAAGCAGAGGTTTGGTTTAGTATAAATCATGAAATGGCTTGTACACCAACCGATTTTTTTATGCGCAGAACTGGTCGTTTGTTTTTTGATCCTAAAAGTGTAACAAAGTATAAAGAGTATGTTTTAGAATTGTTCACGTCTCATTTTTCTTGGGATGTAGACACAGCCAAAAAACATAAAAAAGAACTGGAGCATCATGTAAAAATGGCAACCACTTTTAATTAATTACACGCCTTCTCTAAGTAAACTTTTGTATGTTTTTCTAAGGTTATTTGGGTGAACCCCAAATTTGTATTTTAGAAAAACATAACCATTAATCAAATTAACTTTTAACCAAGAATTGTGCTTGTATTTTCTTGCACTAACAGTTGCTTTAGATTGTATAATTGTAAACGGAATTTTTTGTTTTCTAATTCTTGTCATCATTTCAAAATCTTCCATGATGCAAAACTCTTCATTATAGCCTTTTAATTCTTGAAATTGTTCTTTGGTAAAGAAATGGCATTGATCTCCACCACCAGCAAATAAGCCGTCTTTAGTAGTGAATTTGCTATTGAAGTTTAAGAACGCAGAATCATTATCAAACTGATAGGCAAAAAAACCAAAAGTATAGTTATTAGCAATTGCTTTTTCAATTTGCGTATAAAAATCTTCTGGCAACATAACATCTGCATGCAAAAAAAGTAAAACATCTCCTTTCGCCTTTTCTGCTGCAAAATTCATTTGAGCAGCTCTACCTTTTTTTTCGCTTCTTAAATATGTAACTTTACTAAAGTTTTTACACACACTAGAACTATCGTCTGTAGTTTCTGGCGAGTTAGAAATGATGATTTCTATAGAAAACTTGTTAGCTTGTTCACATAAAAACGACAATCTTTTTACAAGATTTTCTTGTTCATTATAAACAGGAATTATAACACTTAATAACATACTTAAACTTACGTAATTTTATATGAAAAAGTTTTTACTAACCATCGTTTTTTTCACTACGCTTTCTACTGTGTCACAAAATAAGATAATTTATAGTGATGTGGCTCAAGATTTACTTGAAAATATAATAGCTAAAAAATCTTACGAAAAACAAGTAAAAATTTTGGCAGAAAGCACGTTAGAAGATTTAACCTCTGAGCTTAAGACAGATACACAGAAACTCGCATTTTGGCTAAACGTTTACAATGGTTTTATACAAATTTCGCTGATGGATAATCCTAAAGAATATGAAGATAGAGGTGCTTTTTTTAAAAAACCACGTGTAAAAATTGCGGGCGAAATTTTATCTTTTGATGATATAGAGCATGATATTATGCGTAAATCTAGAGTTAAAATTAGCTGGGGTTATTTGCGTAAATATTTTCGTCCAAAGTGGGAACGTAAATTAAGAATTGATGGCGATTTAGAATGGCGTATTCATTTTGCTTTAAACTGTGGTGCAAAAAGTTGTCCTCCAGTTGCCATTTACTCAGCAGAAAACTTAAATAGCGAGTTAGATTTTATGACAACTAAATACTTAAATGAACAAACTACCTATAATTCAGAAACAAAAACAGCAACTTCAGTATCTTTATTTTCTTGGTTTAGAGCAGATTTTGGTGGCCTTTGTGGGGCAAGACAAATTCTAGCAGATTATAAGATTACACCAGAAAAACCTAAAAAATTAGCGTTTAAAAATTACGATTGGACTTTAAGTTTAGGAAATTTTAGAACAATTCCTAACTAGTCTTCTTTTTCATTTTCTTCGATATCTTCTGTAAGATCTAAATTTCTAATAGTTGGACTCACAACTGCTGTTGTGGCTACAGTTATAATTGTCATTGTTCCACCAAAAACTACAGCTGTAACTGGGCCTAAAATTTTTGCAGCCAAACCACTTTCAAAAGCACCTAACTCATTTGATGAACCTACAAACATAGAATTTACAGAGGATACTCTACCCCTCATTTCATCTGGAGTTTTTAACTGCAATATTGTTTGACGAATAACCATAGAAATACCATCTGCTGCACCACTTACAAACAAGGCTAACAAACTTACCCAGAAGATAGATGATAAACCAAAAGCAATAATACTAAGTCCGAATATGAAAACAGATATCAACATTTTTTTTCCTGTATTTTTATTGATAGGTATGTAAGTTGTTAATAGCATGGTTACAATACTACCAATAGAAATAGAAGCGTTTAATAAGCCAAAACCTTCTGGACCTACTTTTAAAATATCTTGAGCAAACACAGATAAAATAGCAACTGTACCACCAAATAAAACTGCAATCATATCTAAAGTTAAAGCTCCTAAAACTGCCTTATTGCTAAACACAAATTTTACACCTGCCTTTAAACTTTCTGTAATAGGTTCTCCTATCTTTTTATTTAAAATAGGCTTCTTTTTAATTAAAAAAGTAAAAATTAACGATAGAATTACTAGAATAAAAACCAATAATAAAGTGTTGTCAACATCTATCCAACTAATAAAAAAACCTCCACATAAAGCACCAGAAACTGAGGCTGTTTTCCAAGTACTAGTGCTCCAAGTTGCAGCATTATGATATATTTTTTTGGGTACTAATAACGCTACTAAAGAAAATATAGTTGGGCCAAAGAAAGAGCGTAAGAAACCACCAAAAAACACCAAACCATAAATACAATACAAAATAGAATTTGTAGACCATAGCTCTACAACTTGCTCAGAAGTTAATAAAAACAAACCTAAACTTATTAAAGAAAAAGCTGCTGTACATAAAGCTAATAAGTTTCTCTTTTCTTTTTGATCTACGATATGACCAGCAAACAAAGCCATAGAAAAAGCAGGAATAATTTCCATTAAACCAATAATACCTAATGAAAGAGGATCTTTAGTAATTGAATATACTTGCCATTCAATAACTATAAATTGCATGGACCATCCAAAAACTAAGAGAAATCTTACAAATAAAAATATATTAAATTCTCTAATTCTTAGAGCTGCATATGGGTCTTGCTTGGCCATCCTTTAGTTTAATTTCATATCCATTAAAATGGCAAATGTTTGGTTAATATCTTCTTCATTCACCACAATTGTCATTTCATTTGTGGTAGATATAATTTCTTGTAAAGAGATATCTGCCCAAGCCAATTGTTTTAAAATAAAGTAATAAATACCTGATTGTTCTAAATTTTCTTTTGGCAACTTTATAGTAATAGAAGCCAAATCTAACATACTGTTTGTAAGTGTTTCTTGATCGAAAATTTCTTCTACAAAAGGTCTTAAGTTTTTACTTGTAACAATATTTGTTTCGAAAATACCTTGAGAAACCGTTAAAAAATAGTCTGAACTTTCTGAAGATTTTGTAAGTATTTTAGCAATTTCTTTTAATAAAGAAGGTGTGTTTTTAAAGGTAAAATCACACAAGTCAGAACGTACAATTACATCACCCAAATCTAAAGCAAGTTTTTTAATATTTTTTCGAATACGTAATTCACTTGCAGGAGAAAGCCTATTAATAGCCATCATAACAGCACCTACTTTAACCTCTTTCTTTAAAACTTTAGAAACTTCTGGTAAAATAATTCTAGCCAAAGAAGAAACGTTTATTAACTTTTCATGCAAAGCTTCTTCTATAAAAGGTGTTTTTCTGATGGTGCTTTCAACAACTTCTTGTATTGTTTTCATAATAATTGTTTAATACATTACAATAATGTTCAAAATTAAACAATTAATCCAATTTATCAGTTAACTTTTTAAATTCTTTTTTAGGATTTTTATTTTCATACAAAATGCTGTAAACAGTATCTATAATTGGTGTTTTTGCTTTTTTATCTTGCTTAATTTTATAAGCACTTTTAGTAGCATAATAACCTTCTGCAATCATACTCATTTCGTGCTGAGCAGAAATTACAGTGTAGCCCTTACCAATCATATTACCAAACATTCTGTTTCTACTAAATACAGAATAACCAGTTACCAACAAATCGCCCAAGTATGCAGAGTTGTTTATGTTTCGTTTCATTTTGTGCACTTTTTTAATAAAGCGTTTCATTTCACGAATGGCATTACTCATAAGTACAGATTGAAAATTATCTCCATAACCCAAACCATGAGCAATACCTGCAGCCACAGCATAAATATTTTTAAGCATTGCAGCATATTCTGTACCAATAATATCATCAGAAATTTTAACTTTTATGTACCAACTTTGCAAAGCTTTAGCCATAAATGATGCTTTAGCCTCATCTATACAAGCAATAGTTAGGTAAGATAAACGCTCCATAGCTACTTCTTCTGCATGACAAGGTCCTGTAATTACACCAATGTTTTCTAAAGGAATATTAAACTTTTCGTTAAAATGTTCACCAATAATTAAGCCTGTTTCTGGCACAATACCTTTAATTGCAGAAAAAATGGTTTTACCTTCTAAAGACTCAGATAGTTTATTTAACTCGCTTGTTAAAAAGGCAGAAGGTACTGCAAAAATTAAAATACTATAGTTTTTAACGATGTAATTGATATCATCAGATAAATCTAAAAAGTTAGCATCTAATTCAGCCGAAGATAAATACTTTGGGTTATGATTGTTTTCTTTAATATGTGCAATAGAGTTGGTGTTTCTCATATACCAACCTATTTCACTTACATTCTCTGTGAGCATTTTAACAATTGCAGTTGCCCAACTTCCTCCACCAATAACAGCTATATTCTGTTCATTTACCATATTCATTAATTTGCTGGTCAAAAATAATAAAACTATTAGCTTATAAAAGAAAGGGGTCTCATTTATTATATTTGTTTAATAATCTACCTTTATGAACAAGTCCTTTTTTATTGTTTCAGTATTATTTCTTTTAACCATTGGTTGCAAGACTTCAGAGGTTAAAAAAGATGTTAAGACTGATGTAAAAAATGAGAAATCTACTAGAACAAATAATGTTCAAATCTTAGAAAAAGAATTTATTATTGATGGTTTAAATGAGAAATCTCATAAAGTTTGGGTGTATTTACCACCAAATTATACAACAACTTCAAAACGATTTCCTGTAATCTATATGCATGATGCTCAAAATTTATTTGATGCTGAAACTTCTTATGCAGGTGAATGGAATGTAGATGAGACCTTAAACAAATACTACCAAGATTCTAAGAAAGGATTTATTGTTGTTGGTATAGAGAATGGTGGAGATAAACGAATAGAAGAATACACACCTTGGCCAAATAAAAAATATGGTGGAGGAAAAGGCGCTATTTATATCGATTTTTTAGTGAATGATTTAAAACCTTTTATTGATAAAAATTACCGAACCAAAAGCAAAGCAAAACATACAGCAATAATTGGTAGCTCTTTAGGTGGTTTAATTTCTTTTTATGGCGGATTTAAATATCCTGATGTATTTGGTAAAATAGGTGCATTGTCTACTTCTTTCTGGTTTTCTAACAACATATATGCTTTTGCTTCTAGAAATAGTGCTGTGAAAAACACAAAATTATATATGTTAATTGGTGAAAAAGAAGGTGGTTCTATGGTTGCTGATACAGAAAAAATGGAAAAATTATTAATAGAGAAAGGTTTCCCAAAAGACAATTTAACTACCAAAATAGTTTCTGATGGTAAGCACACAGAATCCTTTTGGCGAGACGAATTTTTAGAAACAATATTATTCTTATACAACTAACTTTTATGAACGTACAAATTATTAACAAATCTAAACATGCAACTCCTAATTATGAAACTGAAGGAGCTGCTGGTATGGATTTAAGAGCAAACATAGATGCAGCAATCACGTTAAAACCATTAGAAAGAGCAATAATTAAAACTGGTTTATTCATTGCTTTACCTATAGGTTTTGAAGCTCAAGTAAGACCTAGAAGTGGTTTAGCTGCAAAAAAGGGTATTACTGTTTTAAATTCTCCAGGTACTGTAGATGCAGATTATAGAGGTGAAATTGGTGTTATTTTAGTGAATTTATCTAATGAAGATTTTGTGATAAATGATGGTGAAAGAATAGCTCAATTAGTTATTGCTAAACACGAGCGCGTAAACTGGCAAGAAGTTAACGTTTTAGATGATACTGAACGTGGTTCAGGAGGTTTTGGTAGCACAGGAGTATAAAAATAAATTAAAGCTTTTTATAAAGCTGACTCATTTTTTTAACCTCATCGAACATCAAATCAAAAGGTAAAAATATATGTGAATGGTATTGATAGCCTAGCTTTTTATAGAATTGAAAGGCCTGTTGTTTAGCATCCATAGCATCTAGCCAAATTGCATTGTACTTTTTGGCGATAGCTTGTTTTTCTAACCATAACATTAATAATTTTCCTACGCCTTTTCCTTGTACTTTTTCATCTAAATACAATCGATGTAATTTTACTTGATTTTCTATTTGAAGGTTACTTAGGTTTTCATCCCAAACAATTCTAAAGTTGCCTACAATTTCATCGTCTACTAAAACAAAATAGTAATCAGCATTTAGTTGTTTAAGCTCTTTTAATATGTTGCTTTTAGAGTATTGCTGATGAATATACCAATTGCCCTTATCTGGCCAAAGAAAGCTGTAAGCTGCAGGATATATTTTACACATTAACTGATACAAAACTGCTATATCTTGCTCAGTAATTGGTTTTAGTGTTATATTTTTTGAAACTGATATCATCTTTATAAAAAAACTGCTATAGATTGATTACTTCTACAGCAGTTTTAATAATTGTTAGAACTTTTAAATAAACTTATTCTTGATTTTCAATAGCATCTTTTATTTTCATTTCTAACTCTTCCATCAACTCAGGATTGTCTTTTATTAAGCCTTTAACAGCATCTCTACCTTGCCCTAATTTGGTATCACCATAACTAAACCAAGATCCACTTTTCTTTACAATTCCCAACTCTACACCAATATCTAAAATTTCACCAACTTTAGAAATTCCTTGTCCATACATAATATCAAACTCTGCAATTTGGAAAGGTGGAGCTACTTTATTTTTTACAATTTTTACTTTTGTACTGTTACCAATAACTCTATCACCATCTTTAATTTGGGTTCTTCTTCTGATATCTAATCGAACTGAAGCATAGAATTTTAAAGCATTACCACCAGTTGTAGTTTCTGGGTTACCGAACATAACTCCAATTTTTTCTCTTAACTGGTTAATAAAAATAACTGTACAGTTTGTTTTAGAAATAGTACCTGTTAATTTACGTAAGGCTTGAGACATTAAACGTGCATGAAGACCCATTTTAGAGTCACCCATTTCACCTTCAATTTCAGATTTTGGTGTAAGTGCTGCAACAGAATCTATTACAACAATATCTATTGCACCAGATCTAATTAAATTGTCTGCAATTTCTAATGCTTGCTCTCCATGATCTGGCTGAGAAATAATTAAGTTATCTATATCTACACCTAAATTTTCTGCATAAAATTTGTCAAATGCATGCTCTGCATCAATAAAAGCTGCTATACCACCTGCTTTTTGTGCTTCTGCAATTGCGTGTATAGTTAACGTAGTTTTACCTGAAGATTCTGGCCCATATATTTCAATAACTCTTCCTCTTGGGTAACCTCCAACTCCTAATGCCAAGTCTAACCCTAAAGAACCAGATGAAATAGCATCTACATCTTCTGTTACTACATCTCCTAATTTCATTACAGAACCTTTACCATACGTTTTATCTAGCTTATCTAGAGTAAGTTGTAATGCTTTTAGTTTTGCTGCTTTTTCTTTATCTGCTGCCATAAATCTTGCTAATATTAATTTTAAAAATAGTGTCACAAGTTACGAAAAACTCTTCTCAATTACCTAACAAAATAAGTGCATTTTATGTTATTTTTACTAAAATTTAGTTAAGATGAAATCGATAATTGTTTTAGAAAATAGCAACAGTAAAGTAAGTATAGAAAATGGCGAATTAATTAGTTTTATTTTTAAAGGTGATGAGTATGTACACCAAAAAGGAAATAAAGGTTGGCGAAAATCCGATGATGAAATGTTTCCTGTAATTGGGCCTACCTCTATGAATAATTACAGAATGCATACCAAAAAAGGTGAGGCCATACAAGATCAGCATGGTTTACTTCGTGAATTAGACTATGAACTATTTTATGAAGATAATGCTTGCGTAAAATTTATAAAAAGTTACGCTGCTAATACTAAAATTAACAATGCAAAGTTTCCAGAAAAATCTACAGAACCGCTTTTGAATTGGCCTTTTGATTTTACCTTCGAAAAACACTTTACATTAAAAGAAGGTATGCTAGAAATAAATTTTATTATTAACTCAGAAGAAGGTATGCCTTACATGTTGGGTTATCATCCTGCATTTATGTTGTCTGACACTGGTAAAGAAATTTTAATTGCTAATGATAAAAATATCACATTAGAAAATATTTACGAAGCTGGGCATAATGCATTTCCTGTTTTAAATACAGATAAAATTGTTCTTAAAAATATAGATAGAAACGATTTAGAAATCACAACTACAGGTTTTGATAATTTTATGTTATGGACACAGGTTGATAACATGTTATGTATAGAACCAATTACACAATATACCTCTTATACAGATCAGAAGTTTTCTGAAGAAAACATGCGTCTTTCTAAAGGTATAAATGAATTTTCTGTGAAGGTAAAAGTTATTTAAGTTCATGAAAGAACATCGTCATTTTATACTTCATAAACCTTATGGTTATTTATCTCAGTTTATCACCAATCAAACTAAGAGAAAGAAAAAAATGTTAGGAGAATTGTATGATTTTCCTGAAGGAACAATGGCTATTGGACGTTTAGATTTTGCATCTGAAGGTTTACTTTTATTAACAACAGATGGTAAAGTATCTCAAGAAATTAGGAGCAGTAAATACGAAAAAGAGTATTATGTTCAGGTAGATGGTTTAATAACTCAAGAAGCTATAAACCAGCTTAAAAAAGGAGTAGAAATTGGTTTTGAAGGCAAAAAATACATAACAAAACCAGGAAAAGCGTCTATTATTAACAATCCTGAATTTCCTTTAAGAAGTCAGAAAATTAGAGATGACAGACATGGGCCAACAAGTTGGATTTCTGTAATTATAAGAGAAGGTAAATTTAGGCAAGTTCGAAAAATGACAGCTGCTGTTGGTTACCCAACTTTACGTTTAGTACGTATTAGAATTGGTACAATTACTATTGATGATTTAAAAAATGGTGAAGTTAAAGAAGTGAATCAATTACTTTAATCTCTATCCATTCTAATATGTGGTATACCATCTTCTAAATATTCATCATTTACTTGATAAAAACCATGCGACTCATAAAACTTCTTTAAATACTTTTGTGCTGAAATAGTGATTTTATCAACTTTATAATACTCTTTAATAGCTTTTAAAGAAGCTTTCATAATTTGATGACCATAGTTAAATTTTCTTTCAGTTTCTTTAACTAAGACTCTACCAATACTTGAGTTATCAAAATAATCTCCAGGCTTAAAAATACGTGTGTATGCAATTAAAACATCATTCTTATAACCTAAAACATGCAAAGCTTTTTGATCTTTAAAATCGATATCTTGATATACACAATCTTGTTCTACCACAAAAACTTCAGATCGTAATTGAAGAATACTGTACAACTCTGTAGTATTAAGTTCTGAAAAACTTTTTACTAAGGTATTCATTAGCCAGCACAAGAAATTTTGTTTACTCTATTTGCATGACGTCCACCTTCAAATTCAGTGTTTAAAAATACATCTACAAAACCAAGAGCTTGTTGTAAAGACACAAAACGTGCAGGAATAGTTAAAATATTAGCATCATTATGTTGTCTTGTTAAAGCAACCAACTCATTATTCCAACACAAAGCAGCTCTAATACCTTGATGTTTATTGGCTGTCATTTGTGCACCATTACCAGAACCACATAAAATAATACCTAATTCTGCTTTACCAGATTCAAGTGCATCTGCTGTTGGGTGAATAGCATCAGGATAATCCATAGAATTGTTAGTATCCGTTCCAAAATTTAGAACAGTATATCCTTTTTCCTCTAAATGTTTTATAATTTCGAACTTATATTCAGTTCCTGCGTGATCATTACCTATGGCAATTGTCATAATAAATTGATTTTATTGCGTTTAACAGGTGCAAAAATATAGAATTTAATGGTTATTAACAGTTACAAATTTTTAAAACTTATCAATTTTTAATAACTACTTATTTTTAAAGCTTTTATGTGTTTTAAGCGAATGTTAAGAACTTATCATTAAAAACTTGAAAGTTTTTTTGGTGTATTTAAATATTATTACAATACAAGGAGGTAAACCACATACGCAACTTTTATTATTGATTTTTGATAAAAGTTTATCAACATAAATTTTACAATTAATTTACATTAAATCTTCTATTAATTATGAGTAAAAGTATGTGAACTACTGTTTATAAGTTTTGTTAATAAGTGTATTTTTTAATTGATTTTTAAGAAGTTGGGTTACTTATAAAATGTCAATAGTTTTTAATAACTGATATTATAAAATTTAAATCTAAAATTTTATTGTAGCTATTCACATACTATTATAAACATCATTGTTTTTTAAAATTTTTAAAAAGAAAAAGTATAATACTATATAATGTTAATAAGTACAGAAATTTTAAAAATTAGAATTTCAAAAAATTAAAAATAAAGGAACCTTAAACTGTTTTGTTATTTGTTTTATGAATAGAAAGTGTGTCTTTTTGAACTTCTACAGTTTCTTTTGGAATCTCAGTTTTGTTAAGTGTAGTATTTACAAGGACAACAGTAATTAAAATGCCTGCTACAAAGATGAAAGAGAATAAAGCAATAATTTTACGTAGATTTTTCATGGTAATTGGTTGACCTTCATTAATAAAGACGTAAAAAATTGCGAATTGTTACATAAAATTTAAGATTTCTTTAACTTTTTAGGAATTCATCACAAAATTAATGGCCTTATTAACAATAGTAAAAGTTACTTTTTGAGTTCCAATTAATTCGCCATCAGCTTGTATGTAAGTATTTTTAGTATTTGATTCTATGGTAATTTTATTAGTTTTATTGGTAGATACTTCTTCTAATTTGTAAAGCGTTCCTTTAAATAACTTGTTGATATTTAGTAATATAGTGCTAAATTTTAGATTTTTTGCAATGGTAATATCAAACAAACCATCAGTAGTATTTACGTGATCTGTAAATTGCAAACCACCACCAGCATATTTACAAATACCTACAATTGTTAATAATGATTTAGTTTCTATACGCTTATCATTAAAAGAAATTTTAAATTTTGATTTTTTATACCTTATTAAACTACTTATGCCCGCTAATAAGTAACTAATAGCCCCGAACTTTTTAAAATTGTTTAGTTTATGAATTACATAACCATCAAAACCTAAACCAGCTACGTTTACAAAATAATTTAGTTTATTATCTTTAGTAGTACACAAGCCAATATCTTGTAAAATGACTGATTTGTTCTTTATAATTTTGATAGATTCTACTATAGAATTTGGAATGTTATAGGTTTTAACCCAATCATTTCCAGTACCAATTGGTATTACTCCAATAGTTATATCAGAAGTTTTTACGTATGTTTGCAGCATAATACCATTAACTACATGATGTAGAGTGCCATCTCCACCTACAGTAATTATTTTTCTAAATCCTTTTTGAATGGCTTGTTGCACCAACTCAATTTCATGTTTAGAAAATGTTGTGAAAGCAAAAGAGTAGCTAATATTATTTAGTGCTAATTGCGTTTTTATTTCTCTCCACTGTTTATTAAAAACCTTGTTTCCTGCAGTAGGATTTGCAATTACAAACCAAGAATTTTCATCATTTTTATTGATGAATTCAGACATAAAATATAAAATTAAAAAACTTCAAAATACAAAATTGAATTATAATAGTTTGTTAACCTAACTAAAGTGAATTAATTAGTATTTTGGTAATGATAATAATAGAATAAAATTAATGACAAGAAAGAAAAGAAAAATCTTTAAAAAGAAAGGAAAAGTCATCAAAGATTTAACAAGAAATATATTCAAAATACTGAATGAAGATAGTAGTAAGTTTTACAACTACAAACAAATAGCTGCAAAATTAAATGTATCAGATACTGATGGTAAAACTCAGATTTTAAAAAAATTAGCAGAATTAAAAGCGAATAAAAAAATTAAAGAGGTAGATAGAGGAAAGTTTCAAATTAATGAAGATAGAAAGTATTCTATTGGTACTTTAGATATTACATCTAATGGTAATGGTTATTTTGTAACTGATGATTATGAGAACGATATTTTTATACCAAATATTAACCTAGGTAAAGGTTTACATGGAGATGTTGTAAGAGCTTATGTTTACAAACGTAAAAGAAGTCATAAACTAGAAGCAGATGTTGTTGAGGTTATAGAAAGAGCAAAAACAGAATTTGTTGGTGTATTGCAAAAAAGTAAAAACTTTGGTTTTGTAATTTGTGATAACCATAAGATGTATGCAGATATTTTTATCTCTCAAAATAAAATGAATATTGCAGAACATGGAGACAAAGTACAAGCAACCATTTCTGATTGGCCAGAAAATTCTAAAAATCCGTTTGGAAAAATTACCACTGTTTTAGGAAAACCAGGAGATCATAATACAGAAATGCATTCTATTTTATTAGAATACGATTTACCTTATGAGTTTGAGCCAGAAGTAGAAAAAGAGGCGCAAGAATTACCTATAGAAATTACAGACAAAGAAATTGCGAAACGTAGAGATATGCGAAACGATTTAACGTTTACCATAGATCCTAAAGATGCAAAAGATTTTGATGATGCTTTATCTTTCACAAAATTAGAAAACGGTAATTATGAAATAGGAATTCATATTGCAGACGTTTCTCACTATTTACAGCCTAAAACTATTTTAGATGATGAAGCTTACGATAGAGCAACCTCTGTTTATTTAGTAGATAGAGTTGTACCTATGTTACCAGAAATGTTAAGTAATGGTGTTTGTTCATTAAGACCAAATGAAGAGAAGTTAACTTTTTCTGCAGTGTTTGAAATTAATGAGAAAGCACAAATTAAAAAACAATGGTTTGGTAGAACTGTTACTTATTCAGATCAACGATTTGCTTATGAAGAAGCACAATATATTATAGAAAATTGTAAACTATCAGATGATGTACAACCTTTTACAATGCCAGAAAATGTTTCTATTACAGATAGCGCTTACGAAGTAAAAGCAGAAGTAGTAGAAGCAACTTTACAATTAGATAAATTGGCTAAAATTCTTCGTAAAAAAAGAATGAAACAAGGTGCCATTTCTTTTGATAGAGTAGAGGTAAAATTTAATTTAGATGAAGAAGCAAATCCTGTAGGTGTTTTCTTTAAAAGCTCTAAAGATGCTAATAAATTAATTGAAGAATTTATGTTATTAGCTAATAGAAAAGTGGCAGAATATATTGGTAGCAAACAAGGTAAACCTTCTAATAAAACATTTATTTACAGAGTTCATGATGAGCCAGATGTAGAAAAATTAGCATCATTACAAAACATCATAAGTAAATTTGGATATAAGATTAATACAGAAACTAAAGAATCTACATCTGAATCTTTAAATCAGTTATTAAATGATGTGCAAGGTAAAGCAGAATCTAACATGATTGAGACTTTAGCTATTAGATCTATGTCTAAGGCAGTGTATACTACACAGAATATTGGTCATTATGGTTTGGCTTTTGATTATTATAGTCATTTTACATCACCTATTAGACGTTATCCAGATGTAATGACACATAGATTGCTTCAACTTTATTTAGATGGTGGAGAAAGCCCAAAAGCAGATCCTTATGAAGAAAAATGTAAACACTCTTCTAAAAGAGAAGAATTAGCCTCTAAAGCAGAGCGTTCATCTATAAAATACATGCAAGTAAAATACATGCAAGATCACAAAGACGAAGTTTTTGAAGGTGTAATTACAGGTGTTACAGAATGGGGTATATATGTAGAAATTACCAAAAATAAATGTGAAGGAATGGTTAGAATTAGAGATATAAAAAGTGATTATTATATTTTTGATGAAGATCAGTACGCAATTGTTGGGCAGTCTACAAAACACATGTACCAATTAGGAGATGATGTTAAAGTGCAAGTGAAAAAGACAGATTTAGAACGCAAACATTTAGACTTTAACTTAATAGAAGATTAAATTAAAACCATGATATTAACCACAACAAACAACATAGAAAATTTTAAAATTGTAGATTATTTAGGCATTGTAACAGGTACAGCTTACGATTCTAGTTATTCTTCTAATGGCAAGAAAATGTCTTTTACAGATATGTTTAGCATGTCTAAATACAGAGAAATGTATACTTTAGGTTTAGAAAGTATTAAAGAAAAGGCGTTTCAAGATTTAAGAGAGAATGCTGTAAAACTTGGTGCAAATGCAGTAGTTGGTATACAGTTAGATGTAGAACCTTTAGCAAATTCTGCTACATTATTGGTTTCTATAACAGGTACAGCAGTTAAGGTGCAATAAATAGGGTATCATCACAATATAATTTGTTATTTCTCATTATATAATTTATATATTGCTCTTTTAATTTAAGAGGATTCAAACTTTAAAAAATGAAGAAATACATTTGTTTATTCATACTGTGTTGTGGTTTTACTGTTTTTAGTCAAACTACAATTACAAAGAACTTAGGAGATTATACTACATTAAAAGTTTATAATGGTATTGAGTTAGAGTTGATAAAATCAACAGAATCTAAACTAGTAATTACAGGTAATAAATCTGAAATGGTTACTGTAAAAAATGTAGATAATATATTAAAAATTACACTACCATTTTCTATTAAACCAGAAAATAATAGTGCTAATGGTCAGGTTTTAGTTAAACTTTATTACATGAATCCTATTGCAGTAATAGATGCAAACGAAGGTGCAGCCATTACAGGTAAGGAAGTTAAACAAGAAAAATTAGAAGTAAACTCGCAAGAAAGAGCTTTTATCAATTTGGTTTTAGATGTAAAACATTTAGAAGTAAGAGCTTCATCTGGAGGAATAATTAAACTTTCTGGTACTGTCAAAAATCAAGATGTAAATGTAGATCTATATGGTATTTACAATGGTTATGCACTGTTAGCAACTTCAAATAGTACTGTAAATGCTGGTACAGGAGCAAAAGCAGAAATTTCTGCAGGAGAAACTTTAAAGGCGAAAGTTAGTTTTGGTGGCTCTATTTTTTATAAAGGAAATCCTGAGGTGTTAAAAGATAAAAAAGTGGTGGGTGGTATCATTCAAAAAAGAAATTAATAAAAAGCTTTTTGTATCTTTGCAATAATAAAATATAACTGAATGATGAGTTTACATACTTTTTTAGCAATACCTGGAGGTTACTCAATAATTTTAATTGTTGTAGTAGTTTTATTACTTTTTGGAGGTAAAAAAATACCTGAATTAATGAAAGGTTTAGGTGGTGGTATTAAGGAGTTTAAAAAAGCTTCTAAAGATGATAATGAAGAAAAATTAGAAGAAAAGAAATAAACCTCTTTTTTTTATTTCATAAACTAAAAAAGCTCTATTCATACGAATAGAGCTTTTCTTTTGTTAATTAAAATCCCCCAATTTTAATTTGGGTAAATATAGTATACTATCCTCTATGATAGTATAATTTGTTTTCAATTGGTAAATTTTAGGTGTTTTTGGGATAAATGGGAAGCCATTTTATCCAATTAACCCCATAAGAGCCTTTTTACTAAAGTTTCTAGATACTGGTATTTGATGATCTATAAGTTTAGATTCTAATAAATTACCCCTTGCATTACCTTTAATTTCATTAATGTATTTTGTATTTACAATATAAGATTTATGACATCTAATAATGTTAGGATACTCTTCTAAGTTCTCTTTAATTTTGGTTAACGTAACTCTAAGTATTTTTTCTTTGAGCTCGTTTTTATTATTTTTTAAAAAGAAGCTGGCATAATTTCCTTGTGATGTTATGTAAACTAAATCTTCTATAAAGAAAGCTAGACTTTCTTTTTTATTGCCAGATTTAAGAATTACTTTATTTGGTAATACAGGTTTTTTTTCTTCTATTTTTTGCGTTTTAATGGTAGTAATTTCTTCAGCTTTTTTCTGTCTACGAAGTCTAACCATTTTTTCATTGAAGAAAACACCTAAAAGAATGGGTATTACACCAACCAAAAACGTATAATATATAAACATCAAGTACGTTATATGTTGAATGTCTTTTTCGACCTTAAACCATTTACCATAATACCAAAGTACAGAACCAACTAGAAATAACCCTAAAGCAATTAATACAATACTTTTACCAACAGTCCAATTATCTTCTTTAAAATACTTTTTAAATAGTAATGGTGGTATAGCTAAAGTTAAAAAACTACATGTAAATGTTATTAGACCAATGCTAAAGGTATATTCCAATAAATATTCTTTAAAACTATATAAGGTAAAAGGTCTAAAAACGTATAGAAATAGAAACACAAATAATCCAAAAACTAAACTTACTTTAAATTTAAATTTAGTTGATGGATTATAGTAATAAGGTGTTGCAAGCCAAGTTTTAAGATTTGCAATCATATTTATTAATTATTACAAACTTGTTATTCTTTTAACTTTTTAGGTTTTGCATTTTTCATAGCCTCACCTATTTGATTACTAGCTGTAAAACTAGCAACCATATCATTTAACATTTGACTACCTGCTTGTGGTGAGTTAGGTAACAATATTAAATTACTATTGGTTTCTTGTCCTATAGATTGTAAAGTATCATAATGTTGAGTAACAACAATTAGAGCAGATGCCTCTTGACTGTTAATACCAACTTTATTTAATACTTCTACAGATTCTTCTAAACCTCTTGCAATTTCTCTTCTTTGATCTGCAATACCTTGTCCTTGTAAACGCTTGCTTTCTGCTTCTGCTTTTGCACGTTCTACAATTAAAATACGTTGTGCATCACCTTCAAATTGTGCAGCTGTTTTTTCTCTGTCTGCAGCATTAATTCTGTTCATGGCAGCTTTTACCTGAGCATCTGGATCAATATCTGTAACTAAAGTTTTTATGATATCAAATCCGTAATCAGACATGTATTCTTTTAATTCTCTTTTTACAGCAATGGCAATGTCGTCTTTTTTAACAAAAACATCATCTAGTTTCATTTTTGGTACTTCTGCTCTAACTACATCAAATACAAAAGAGGTTATTTGCTCATGAGGATAATCTAACTTATAAAAAGCATCATAGACTTTTTCTCTAATAACCATGTATTGTACAGAAACTTTTAGTTTCACAAATACATCATCTAACGTTTTAGTTTCAATAATTACATCTAATTGCTGAATTTTTAAACTTACTCTACCAGCAACTTTATCTACTAAAGGAATTTTTAGTTGTAAACCAGATTGTCTTATTGAATTAAATCGTCCAAAACGTTCTATAATTGCTGCTGTTTGTTGCTTTACTAAGAAGAAGGAAGCAAAGAAAATTATAAATATAAATACTACTAGAATAATTAATAATGGATTCATAGGTCGGTTTTTTTTAAGAGTTTATAAAGTGATATGTAAATATACTGATTTTAGGCAGTTATTTATTGGACGCAAATATTTTTAAATTGTTACATTTTTTAAAATGAAGAGCAATAAAAAACCCTGAATATCAATTATTCAGGGTTTTTAATTATTCTTTTTTCTCTTCGTCTTTTGGAAAAACTTTGTACATTTTTCGATTGTACTTAATCCATTTTTTATACTGTTTTTCAGATAAAATTTCTTTGATTGATTTATCTAAAGCCCTGTCTTTTGTTCTTAATGTTTCAGAAATTGGCGTTAAATTCTCTACCATTTTCTTCTGTACTTTTGTTCTATCTGAAAAATCTCCATTTTTTTGAGCATTTTTCTGAAAGTTCTCCATCATTTCTTTAGTACTTCTAAGGGTAAAGCTATTAATTCGTCTAATATCCTTAATTTCTTTATTGTACTTGGTTAACAAGGTTTTGAACTTTTTACCTTCTTCTGATGATAATTTAATACTCGATTTTTTTGCTGCTTTTTCAATATCATAAATTACAATACCTAAGTATTTTTCTACTTGAAAATTAGGTTCTGGAGCTTTTCTAGGAGTTTGATTCATCTGATTTTGACGACTATTTCTCATTCCACCTCTGTTTAGCTGACTATGAGCCAAAAAGCTTGTTAACAACGTAAGTATTAAAAGATATTTTTTCATTATGATAATTTTTCGATTGCGTTTTCTATTCTGTGTATCGTTTCTTCTTTGCCAATCATTGCTATAATATCGAACAAATGAGGGCCTGCTAATTTACCAACTAAACTTAAACGTAAAGGTTGCATTACTTTACCAAAACCAATTTCCTTGCCAGAAATCCATTCTTTGATAATTTTTTCTGTGTTTTCAGAAGAAAAGTCTTCAATATCTTCAACAACTGAATTTAATTCTTGCATTAATTCAGAGGTACCTTCTTTCCAATTTTTCTTACTTGCTTTAGCATCATACTCTTTAGGAGTTTGAAAGAAAAAATGAGATAGTTCCCAAAAATCTGCAACAAAAACAGCTCTTTCTTTAATAGCAGCAACTACTTTTTGCACGTAATCAACGTCTTTTGTAATTCCTTTTTCAGCTAATATAGCTAAATACAATTCAGTTAGTTCAGCATTATCTTTCTGTTGCATGTACTGTTGTTGGAACCATTTTGTTTTATCAGGATTAAATTTGGCTCCAGATTTACTAACTCTCTTTAAATCGAATTCTTTAATCAATTCTTCTAAAGAAAAGATTTCTTGTTCTGTTCCAGGATTCCAACCTAAGAAAGCTAACATGTTTACTACAGCTTCAGAAAAATAACCATCTTCTTTATAACCACGTGAAACATCGTTTGTTTCTTCGTTAGTATAAGCTAATGGAAAAACAGGAAAACCTAATTTATCTCCATCTCTTTTACTCAATTTACCTTTACCAACAGGTTTTAAAATTAATGGTAAATGTGCAAATTTTGGAGCTTGCCAATCAAAAGCTCTGTATAACAAAACGTGTAAAGCCATAGATGGTAACCATTCTTCACCACGAATTACATGGCTAATTTCCATTAAATGATCATCTACAATATTGGCTAAATGATAGGTTGGCATTCCATCACTTTTAAATAGGATTTTATCGTCTAAAGTATTTGTATCAATAGATATTTTACCACGAATTTCATCTTCCATTTCTAAAGTTTCATCTTGTGGACTTTTAAAACGAATTACGTAATTCTCTCCAGAATTTATTTTTTCTTGTACAACTTCATCAGACAAAACCAAAGAATTTACCAAACGCCCTTTCTCACGATTGTGCCAATTGTAAATAAAGGTTTTACCTTCTGCTTCATGTCCTTTTCTGTGTGCATCTAATTGTTCTGAAGTATCAAAAGCATAATAAGCCCAACCTTTTTCAAGAAGAATATCTGCATATTTTTTATACAAATGTTTACGTTCAGATTGTCTGTAAGGGCCAAATTTTTCGTTTTTATTGATGCCTTCATCATTAGGAATATTACACCAATTTAAAGCATCAATAATATATTGTTCTGCATTGGCTACATACCTATTTTGGTCTGTATCTTCTATTCTTAAAACAAAAGTTCCATTGTGTTTTTTAGCAAATAAATAGTTATATAAAGCTGTTCTTACACCTCCAATATGTAAAGGTCCTGTTGGGCTTGGTGCAAAACGCACACGAACATTAGATTCCATTTTCTTAAATTTAAAATGCAAAGATACTTTTTCTAAAAAGAGAATAGAAATAAGAGAAACAAAGAATTTTGATTTTCTTAGAAAGTATTAAAAATACCAAATGAAATAGCTGCTTTTTTAGGAACATTATTACCAGATAATGCAGACCCAAAACCGGCAGTTAAGCCAAAATCGCAAAACTGTAAAATGCCTTTAAGGCCATAGGCTACATATTCTTGATCGTTAACATATAAATTGTTGGCTGCATTGTTGGCAGGGAAAGTAATATCACCATTATTTAAAGACTGAGAAATATCTACAAAACCAATTAGCCATATGTTCTGCGTTAGTTTTCTACCAATTTCACCACCAATTTTTAAATTTGAACTGTAATTATTGGTTCTAATATCTGCACCAACAAAAGATTGAAAATAGTTTTTACCAAAACTTGTACCTGCTAAAAACATAGGTGTAAAGGTATAAGCATCGTAACCAGTTCTTATAGCCGAATTTTCAAAATAAGAACTTGTGTTAATTTCCATATTTAATTGGCCAGATAATACCCATTTTTTCTTACTAAAATTGTGCTTTAATCCTAAGGTGATATTACCAAAAGTAGTTTCACTAAAACTCTCAGAACAATCTCCTTGACATAAAATTGCAGGATCTACATAATTGTTGATATCTATTGATTTTAAAGGAATGTTTACCAACAAACTTGTACTGTTGCTTAAACCATATTCGCCATAAAACTGATAAGTTCTGTCTGTTATAGTACCAGACACATTAAAATCTGGATCGCCAAATAATTCTGAATAATCAGAAATAGAAGAATAAGATAGGTTGGTAAAAAATTGTCCTTTTTCTTTTGTCCAAGGGCTTTGTGCAGTTGCTTGAAGTGTTATAAAAAGGGCAATTAATAAATATATAGGTTTCATAAGGTATAGTTTATGATGTTTTAGTTGTACTATATTAGAATTACTTACAAGGTGTTTTAACAATTATTTGATGGTGAATCTTATCAAAAATAGTATTTTTATTTATTGATTATGAGCCATTTCCAAAACATACAAAAAAAGTTACATCAATTTACTCGTAAATTTTATACAAATGAGTTGATAAAAGGAAGCATTTTATTTGCTTCACTTGGTTTCTTGTACCTGTTTTTTATTCTTTTTATAGAATATTTTTTATGGTTAAAACCAACTGCAAGAACAGTTCTTTTTTATATATTTATTCTTGTAGAATTATTTCTTTTAATAAAATTTATTTTTATACCTATTGCCAAATTAATTGGGCTTAGAAAAGGTATTTCCTTACAAGATTCTTCAAAAATTATTGGGGCTCATTTTCCTGAAGTAGAAGATAAACTTTTGAACGTTTTACAACTACAAGAGAATAATGAACAATCAGATTTAATTTTGGCAAGTATCAATCAAAAATCTGAAGAATTAAACCCAATACCTTTTACAAAAGCAATTGATTTTAAAAGCAATGCAAAGTATTTAAAGTATGCTATAATTCCTGTTTTAATATTTTTAATTAGCTTATTTACAGGTAATTCAATAAGTTTAGGTAAAAGTTTAGAGCGTGTTGTAAATCATAGAACAGCCTACAATCCTCCTGCACCATTTGCTTTTAATTTTATCAATCAAAGTTTACAAGTTATTCAAGGGGAATCTATCACAATCCAGTTTAGAACTATTGGAAATACAGTGCCAAATGAAGGTAAAATAGTTTATGATAATCAAAGTTATTACTTAACCTCAAATGGTAATGCCACTTTTTCTTACAGCTTTTCAAATGTTCAAAAAACAGTCGATTTTTATGTAGAAGCGAATGGTGTGCAATCTCAATTTTATCAAATTCAGGTTATTGGTACTCCAACAATTAACAACATTAGTTTAGATTTGAATTACCCTAAATATTTAGGGCAGAAAAATAAAACAATTCAAAATTCTGGAAATTTAATTGTTCCTGAAGGAACCTCAATTACTTGGAACGCACAAACAAGCAAGACTACTAGTCTAACTTTCATAAATAACGCAGAACGATTTGCTTTCGATGAAACATCAAATAATAACTTCCAGTATCAAAAGCGAATTTTATCGCCTTTAAATTATCAGATTACATCATCTAATAGGGATTTAGTCGATTTTGAAAAGTTGCAGTTTTCTGTAGCTGTTGTAAAAGATGAATATCCAATAATTTCTGTGAGTTCAAATATTGACAGTATTTCACGTGGAACAGCGCAATTTGCAGGTCAAATTTCTGATGATTATGGTATAAGAAAATTGCAATTGGTATATTATAATGAAGATACTCCAGAGCTTAAAAAAGAGTATTCAATTCCTGTTACAAGCCAAACTATTCAAACATTTTTTTATGATTTTCCTAAAGGAATTAATTTGCAGGAAGGTATTAATTATGAAATGTATTTTAAGGTTTTTGATAATGATGGAGTGAGAGGTAGTAAATTTGCTAAAAGCAAAGTATTTAGTTATAGACAAAAAACATCCGAAGAAATAGAAGAAGAATTATTTCAAGAACAAAGAAATACCATTAATGATCTAGAAAATGCAGTTCAAAATCAGAAAAAGCAACAACAGCAATTAGAAGAAATTCAACAAGACCTACAAAATAAAAAAAGCATAAATTGGAATGATAAAAAGAAAGTAGAGAGTTTTATAAAGCGTCAAGAGCAGTATAAGAAAATGATGCAAAGACAAACAGATCAACTTCAAGAAAATTTAGATGAAAAGAAAGAGAATGAGCCTTCTTTACAAGAAAAGAAAGATGATTTAAAAGAACGAATAAATGAGTTGAAACAACTTACTAAGCAACAAAAGTTGTTAGAGGAAATTCAGAAAATGGCAGACAAGTTAAACAAAGAAGATTTAGTACAAAAAGCCAAAGAATTAGCACAGCAAAACAAACAGCAACAGCGTAGTTTAGAGAAAACATTAGAAATGGTGAAGCGTTTTTATGTAGAGCAAAAAACCATGCAGATTGCTAATAAAATAGATGAACTTTCTAAAGAACAAGAATCACTAGAGAAAAATGAGAATAATCTAGAAAAGCAACAAGAGGTTTCTAAAAAATTCGATGATATTCAAAAGGATTTAGAAGAACTCAAAAAGGATAATGAGAAATTAAAAAAACCTATGGATTTGCCAGAGGTAGAAAATGAAGAGAAGCAAATTGATGAAGAATTAAAGAAGGCTGAAGATTTAATTGAAAGCAAACAATCCCCTAAAGCAAAAATTAGTCAAAAAAAGGCATCTGAGAAGATGAAAGAAATGAGTGCAAAAATGCAGAAGTCTATGATGGATATGCAATCGGATGCTATGGAAGAAAACATGGAAGATTTGCGAAAAATTTTAGAAAACCTGGTCATTTTTTCTTTTCAGCAAGAACAACTTATGGATAAGTTTAGTGAGAGTTCTACTTCGAGTCCAGATTTTGGAAAAGATTTAAAGAAACAAAATGAAATTAGAACTTATTTCGAGCATATAGATGATAGTTTGTATGTATTAGCAATGCGTGTTCCAAAAATTTCGACTAAAATTCAAAACGATTTATCTTCTGCACATTACAATTTAGAACAGTCTTTAGAAAATTTCTCTGAAAACAGATTTAATAATGGTTTGGCAAATCAGCAGTATGTGATGACTGCTACAAATAATTTAGCAGACTATTTGAGTAATATCTTAAATAGCATGCAGAATAATATGTCTATGAAAATGGGCAAAGGTAAAAAGAGTGGTAAACCAGGTTTTAGCTTGCCAGATTTAATTCAGAAACAAAAAGGTTTGTCTGATAAGATGGAAAAGGGTATGAAGAAAGGAGAGAAGAAAGGTGATGGAAAAAAAGGCAGCAAGCCAGATAAAAACGGAAAGCCTGGTGATAAAGGTAAAGAAGGTAAAGAAGGAGATAAGGGTAATAACCAAGGAAAGAATGGTGAAGGTGAAGGTAATGCTAATGATGATTTGGATGGTGAGTTGTATGAAATTTTTAAACAACAAACTCAGTTAAGGCAAGAATTGCAAAATGCCATTAAGGAAAGTGAAAATGGTAAACCTGGTGGAAATGGTACAGCAAAAAAGGCTTTGAAAACAATGGAACAGCTAGAGAATGAAATCTTAGAAAAAGGTTTTAATTCGAATACACTCCAAAAAATGCAGAATTTAAATTATGAGCTATTAAAATTAGATAAGGCAGCTTTAGAGCAAGGAAAAGATAAAAAGCGTAAGTCGAATGCAAATAGCATAGAAAACCAAAGAAATAGAGTAAAAGCATTAAAATTTAAAAAGCAGTTCTACAATCAAATAGAGATATTAAATAGACAATCATTACCTTTGCAGCAAAATTATAAAAAGAAGGTGAGAGCTTATTTCTCAGAAGCTAAGAAAATATAATTAATGATTGAATTTAATTACGAAACAGATTTTATTTTAGAAGATGAAACATCTTTAAAAAATTGGATTAATGCTGTTGCTTCACAACAAGAATTTGAGGTAGGAGAGATCAATTATATTTTTTGTGATGATGCGTATTTACATAAATTAAATGTTAAGTTTTTAAATCATGATACACTTACAGATATTATCAGTTTCGATAATTCTTTAGGTAAATTATTAAATGGTGATATTTTTATTTCTGTAGAAAGAGTTAAAGATAATGCAGATGATTTTAAAGTTTCTTTTCATGAAGAGTTACATAGAGTTATGATTCATGGTATTTTACATTACATGGGTTATAAAGATAAGTCTGAGGATGAAAAGAAAGAAATGAGAAAACAGGAAAACCTTGCGATTTTAAAATTAAGTAATTGAATATCAATAATATAAGATGTAAGTTTCACGTGGAACTATAAGATATGAGTTTATTTTCAAGAACATATGACGTTATTGTAGTTGGTGGTGGTCATGCAGGTAGTGAAGCTGCTGCTGCTGCTGCAAACATGGGTGCACACACCTTATTGATTACAATGAATTTGCAAAATATTGCTCAAATGAGTTGTAATCCAGCAATGGGTGGAATTGCCAAAGGTCAAATAATTAGAGAGATTGATGCTTTAGGTGGTTATAGTGGAATTGTTACTGATAAGACAGCGATTCAATTCAAGATGCTTAACAAATCTAAAGGACCTGCAATGTGGAGTCCAAGAGCTCAGTCAGACAGAATGCAGTTTGCTGAATGTTGGAGAACCATGTTAGAGCAAACTGAAAATGTAGATTTTTATCAAGATTCTGTGAATGGTTTAGTGTTTGATGGTAATAAAATTATTGGTGTGAAAACAGCTTTAGGTTTAGAGATCAATGCTAAAACAGTAATTATAACTGCTGGTACATTTTTAAATGGTTTAATTCATATAGGTGATAAAAGTTTTGGAGGAGGTAGAGCAGGTGAAGCTGCTTCTAGAGGAATAACTGAAGATTTAGTGGCTAAAGGTTTTGAGGCTGGAAGAATGAAAACAGGAACACCTCCTAGAGTAGATGGTAGGTCTTTAGACTATTCTAAAATGACTGAACAACCAGGAGATGAAATCACAGAAAAGTTTTCTTATTTACCCACAACTACTGCTTTAAAAAAACAACGTTCTTGCTGGCTAACTTATACAAATCCAGAAGTACATAATTTGTTACGAGAAGGCTTTGATAGATCACCAATGTTTAATGGTAGAATTCAATCTTCAGGACCAAGATATTGCCCATCAGTTGAAGATAAAGTAGATCGTTTTGCAACTAAAGAAAGACATCAGATTTTTGTAGAGCCAGAAGGATGGTCTACTATTGAAATGTATGTAAATGGTTTTTCAACTTCTTTACCAGAAGATATTCAAGATAAAGCAATTCGTGCTGTAGCTGGTTTTGAAAACGTAAAGTTTTTGAGATATGGTTATGCTATTGAATATGACTTTTTTCAACCAACTCAGCTGAAACATTCTTTAGAAACTAAGTTGATTGAAAACTTATTTTTTGCTGGTCAAATTAATGGTACAACTGGTTATGAAGAAGCAGCAGCTCAAGGATTAATGGCTGGTGTAAATGCGGCTTTAAAAGTACAAGGTAAAGATCCATTTACATTAAAACGTGATGAGGCATATATTGCTGTTTTAATTGATGATTTAATCACAAAAGGAACAGAAGAGCCATATAGAATGTTTACTTCTAGAGCTGAATATAGAACGCTGTTAAGACAAGACAATGCAGACTTAAGATTAACACCTAAGGGATTTGAGCTTGGTTTAGCTTCTAAAGAACGTATGGATCGAGTTTTAGAGAAGCAACGAAAAACAGATTTGTTAATTCAGTTTTTAGAGAAAACTAGTGTTAAAAAGGAAGAGGTTAATCCAATATTAGAGGCTAAAAATTTAGCACTAATTAATCAATCTATGAAGCTTTTTAAAATTGCTGCTAGACCGCAATTAGATTTTTCTGATTTTGAATCTGTGGAAAAGTTAAGTGCTTTTATAGAAGAGAATGATATAGATAAAGAGATAATAGAACAGGCAGAAATTCACCTTAAATATTCTGGTTATATCAACAAAGAAAAGAACAATGCTGATAAGTTAAATCGTTTAGAGAATGTAAAAATTCCTGCATCATTTAATTATCAAAAACTACAATCTTTATCTTTTGAAGCTCGCGAAAAATTAACCAAGATTCAACCAACGTCTATTTCTCAAGCTAGCAGAATAAGTGGAGTTTCACCTAGTGATATTTCTGTTTTGTTGGTGTATATGGGTAGGTAGAATTCTTTCAAAAATTTAAAATGTTCCACGAGGAACAATCAACTTTCTATGTCAGATAAAATCGATTTTTATAAGGATCTTCAGCCTTTTTTAACTTGTAAAGATTATACAGTTTCTGCTGAGTTGTATCAGGTAAAATTGAATAAAGAGTTTGATATGCTTGTAACAACTCCTGTTCCAAAAAACTTGGGTGAGTATTACAAAAGTGAAGATTATATTTCGCACACAGATGCAAAAGATTCTTTGTTTGATAAAGTATATCAATCTGTAAAAAATATTACTTTAAAGAAAAAATTAAAGTTGATTAACTCTTTCAATTGTGCATCTAAAACCATATTAGATGTGGGTGCAGGTACAGGTGATTTTTTAAAAGTTTGTCAAAATAATTCTTGGGAAGTTTTTGGCACGGAACCTGATTTGGATGCAAGAACAATTGCGAAAAATAAAGGGATTAATTTACAAGAAAATTTAGCAAAATTTGGCTCTCAAAAATTTGATGTAATTACTCTTTGGCATGTTTTAGAACATGTAGAAAATTTACAAGAGTATATTAAATCTTTAAAAGAATTATTAAAAGTTGATGGCAAAATAATCGTTGCTGTACCCAATTATAAAAGTTTTGATGCTACATCTTACAACCAATTTTGGGCAGCTTTTGATGTACCTAGACATTTATGGCATTTTTCTCAAAAATCCATTTCTAAATTATTTAATAAAGAAAAGATGGTTGTAGAAAAAATACTACCTATGAAATTTGATTCTTTTTATGTTTCATTATTAAGTGAAAAATACAAACATGGAAAAATGAAACCTTTTTCAGCTTTTAGAAAAGGTTTGCAATCAAATTTAAAAGCTAAAAGGACTGGAGAGTATTCTTCTTTGATTTATATCATCAAAGAAGCTAAATAATCAATTTTAGAATGTTTTAATTCCTTTTTATTAATGTACTAATGAAAATGTATTAGATAATTTTAAAAAGCTCTTAAAACGGATGTTTTAAAAGCTTTTTAAATAGGAATTATTTATAGTTAAATTGTAATATTATAAGTTTTAGTAATTTAATAGGTATACACCTAAAAGTGTAACTAAAAAATAGACTGCTAGGCTCATTGCTCCTGCATAATCTTTTGCCAAACGTTGGCCTATTAGTAAAAATATTAAAGCTATTGCACAAAGCTCTGTGCCTAAAAGTGCAATTTCTTTTGCTCCAGAAGTATACAATTGATATACACCAAATACCATCAGCAAACCTGCAATTATTTCTAGTACTAAAATAATTGCTAGTAATAATGGAACACTGTTTTTTAAAGGAGAGTTTTTAAAATGCTCTTTTATAAAGGATACATTTCCATTCCAATCTACTAATTTGTCTATACCAGATTGTAAAAAGGTTACTATTAAAAAAAGTAGTACTAAAACTTCTGTGGGGTAGTTTGATAAAAAATTCATGTAGTTAAGTTTTATAATTATTTAAAAGCGGCATCTATAGGTTCCCAAAGTTCAATTTTATTGCCTTCGTTGTCTAAAATCCAACCAAATTTTCCATATTCAAATTCTTGCATTTCACCTACTATGGTAACTCCTTCTTTTTCTAACTCCGCTAAAAGTTCAACTAAATTTTCAACTCTATAGTTAAACATAAAATCCTTTTTAGAAGGTTCAAAATAACTAGTGTCTTTTGTAAAAGGACTCCATTGTGTAGAGCAATCATTGCCTTCTTTATTTTGCCACCAAAAGGTAGAACCATAATCATCAGTGTTAAAACCTAAATGTTTTTTATACCATTCTTTAGCTGCTTTTGGATCATCACTTTTAAAGAATAAACCACCAATTCCTGTAACTCTATTTTTCATAATTACTTTTTCTTTATATTATTTTCGTAAATCGAAATCCATTCTTCTACACTCATTTTAGTACAAAGTTCTGCAATTAATTCATAGGGTATTTCTTCAATTTTTTTGAATCGTATACAACTTTTACCCATATCTAACTTACGTTTGCAATGTTTAGGATATGCTTCTACAAACCAATCTAATAGTTCTTTTTTAGCATAAATACCTGAATGATAAAGGTTTATAGAGTTTTTCTGTGAGGCTATGTTTATGAAAGGTAAAGGTGTATTGGGTTGACAGTGATAACCTTCTGGATAGGTGTTTAATGAAACATAATAACCAATCATTTTATATAACATTCCTTCTTCAAAACCTTTTGGTAGATTTTCTGAAATTGTTTTTTGTAATTGTTTAAACGCTGGCTGTCTTTCTTCTGGAATTTGTGCTACGTATTCTTCAGGTGAGTCTGCTTCGTAAGTCATACTACTTATTGGTTGATTGTTGAATGCCTTAAGTTAATAAAAATTATCTTTTATTTTGTCTACGATTGTTTGTGCCAATTTTTCTTTGCTTTCAATAGTCCAACCTGCAACATGTGGAGATAAGATTACATTGTTTGCTTGTATTAAATACTGAAACGCTTTGGGCATATTATTATCTAAAAACAAATTTTCAAAAGATGATTTTTCATACTCTAAAACATCTAAACCTGCACCTAATATTTTACCAGATTTTAAAGCAGATACTAAATCTTTTGTTACTACAGATGTTCCACGTGCAGTATTTATCAGCCAGAAATTTTTCTTAAAATTATTGATAAATTCATGATTTATCATGTTTTTGGTAAGTTCAGTTTGAGGGGTGTGCAAACTTAACACATCACTTCTTTCTTGCAATTCTTGCAACGTTACTTGAGTGCAATTTTTATCACCTACATTTGGTTTTAAATCGTAACAAAGTACATCAACATCAAAACCTCTTAATTTTTTAGCAAAGGACTTCCCCATATTTCCATAGCCAATTAAGCCTACAGTTTTACCATCTAATTCTAATCCTCTATTTTCTTCACGTAACCATTTTCCTTGTCTAACCTCTAAATCTGCCTTTATCATTTTATTGAATAAGGCAAGCAACAACCCTAAAGAATGTTCACCAACAGCATTTCTGTTACCTTCAGGGGCAGCAATTAGCTTTATATTTTTGGAATTGGCATAATCGCAATCTATATTTTCTAAACCAGCTCCTACTCTACCAATAAATTTTAGGTTTTTAGCTTTATCTAAAAATGGCTTATCAATTTTAAATCGACTGCGAATAATAAAGCCATCATATTTATGAATTTTAGCTTCTACTTCGCTTTTTGTGGAGGTATAATCTTCATCATTTGTAAAACCTAAATCATTTAATTGTTGAATAAGTAATGGATGGTTACTGTCTAAATGCAGTATTTTCATAACGTTACTTTTTGTTGATTAACCTATGCTCTAGTTCTTTTATTCGTTCATTTTTAGTTTTCAATTCCAATTTATAATAGTATAAACTGGAGATTAAATAAACTACAACAGAAGCTTGCCTTAGGCTACTATTTTCAGAAAACTGAACATCAAAAAATGTATCTAGAAGATAGAGAATTGCAAAAGCTATTAAAGAAATGTAAGAAGTACTCTTTAAAATAAGTTTAATATTGTTCCTCTTCATTTGGAAAATCTTTACTTTTTACATCAGCAATATATTGTTGAAATGCTCCTGTCATTTCTTTATATAAATCTAAATATCTACGTAAAAACCTTGGGTTGAATTCATGTGTCATACCAACCATATCATGAGTCACCAAAACTTGACCATCTACTCCATTTCCTGCTCCAATTCCGATTACCGGAATTGAAATTGCTTCAGCTACTTTTTGTGCTAATTTTGCTGGTACTTTTTCTAAAACCAAAGCAAAACAGCCAATTCTTTCAAGCATTAGTGCATCTTCCATTAATTTTTCTGCTTCCTCCTCTTCTTTTGCTCTTACAGTATAAGTACCAAATTTATATATTGATTGTGGTGTTAAACCTAAATGACCCATAACAGGAATACCTGCGTTCAAAATTCGTTTTATAGATTCTTTAATCTCTTTTCCACCTTCTAATTTTATAGAATGTCCTCCACTCTCTTTCATAATTCTAATTGCTGAACGTAAAGCTTCTTTTGGGTCTGATTGATAACTACCAAAAGGTAAATCTACAACCACTAAAGATCTTTCTATGGCTCTAACTACAGAGCTTGCATGATAAATCATTTGATCTAAAGTAATAGGCAACGTAGTTTCATGACCAGCCATTACATTTGAGGCAGAATCACCAACCAATAATACATCTACACCTGCATTATCTAATATTTTAGCCATGGTATAATCATATGCAGTTAACATAGAGATTTTCTCTCCATTGGCTTTCATTTCAACTAAAGATTTTACAGTAACTCTCTTGTACTGTTTTTTTGCTACAGACATAATGCGTTTTTTTGACGATGGTAAAAGTAAGAAATAATCACAGATTTTTAGTGTCTTAATACTTTCTATAATTTTATTGATATGCTTTTTTTAAGTAGATTTATAGATTCTAAATTTATTGATATGCAAAAAAGTATTGTATTTATTATTGTTTTGGTATTCTCAATTACATTAAATGCCCAAGATAATTCAGCACAGAATGATGTAAAATTAGTTATTGATACCTTTTTTGAAGGTTTACATAAAGGAGATAGTACTTTAATGGCCTCTACCCTTCATAAAGACATAAAAATACAAACTACATCTAGCATGAGAGGGCCTAATGTATTGCTGCAAACAGACTCTAGAACTAAATTACTTACTGCAATAGCAAATAAAAATCCAGAACATGTGTACTTAGAAAAGTTACTTTCTTATGATATAAAAATTGACGGAAATATTGCTTCTGTTTGGACACCTTATGAGTTTTATTTTAACTCTAACTTTAGTCATTGTGGCGCAAATTCTTTTCAACTTTTTAAAGATAATTCCAAGTGGAAAATTATTTATTTGGTAGATATGAGAAGAAGAAATAACTGCCAAGCTTTAATAGAAAAAAAATAAGTTATATTTGATTTTTTCCTGAAAATAAGAATGTTACAAAACAAAAATACTTTAAACCCCAATAACTGGATAGACGAATATGCAGACTATCTATTTAATTATGCTGTTGTGCGCGTTAACAATAGCGATTTAGCAAAAGATTTGGTACAAGACACTTTTTTTGCAGGATTAAAATCTGCAAAGAATTTTCAAGGTAAAGCTTCAGAAAGAACTTGGCTGGTGTCTATTTTAAAACGAAAAGTAATAGATCATTATAGAAAAATCAACTCTAAAAAAGGCCAGGCAGAAGTTCGAATGAACTTTTATAATGATGGTGAAAATGAGGGAAATTGGCTCGAGGAAAGAGTACCACAAGATTGGAACAATGCTTCAGAAAAAGCTATTGAAAACGAAGAACTTAAAAGTCAAATAGATGCATGCATAGATAATTTACCAGAAAAATATGCTATGGTGTTTAGAATGAAAACAATACAGGAATTCGAAACAGAAGAAATCTGTAAGGAGTTAGAAATAACTGCGTCCAATTTATGGGTAATTATCCATAGAGCTAGAACGCAATTAAGAAAATGTATGGAAGATAACTGGTTTAATAATTAAGAGATGTTTAAAAGATTAAATATAACTTGTGATGAAGCCACAAAAATTTGTGACAAAAATCAATATGGAGAGGCTACACTTTTAGAAAAGATAAAATTAAACCTTCATTTTTTGCGCTGTGAAATTTGTAAACTTTACACAAAACAAAACTTACTACTTAGTGTTTTTTATAAGAAAAAAGCAGAGGGTTGTAAAAAAATCAATCATTGTTTAACTTCTGAAGAAAAAGAGGTTTTAAAGCAAAAACTAAAAGAGGTTAAGGCCTAAATAATTGCAGTGCACGTCACTGTTTTTTTAATAACAACTAAAATAGAAACGGATTTTTATAGAAATATAAAGTCCGTTTTTTTTACTTTTGATAAAAATTTAAGCATGCATTTTCTACCAGAAAAATTAGATGATTATGTTGTGAATCATTCACAACAAGAACCTCAAATTCTTAAAGAATTAAGTAGAGAAACTTGGCAAAAAGTATTGAATCCTAGAATGTTAAGTGGTGCTTATCAAGGTAGGTTGCTTTCTATTTTATCTAAATTAATAAACCCGAAACATATTTTAGAAATAGGTACTTACACAGGGTATTCTGCACTATGTTTGGCAGAAGGTTTGCAAAAAGAAGGTACTATTATTACTTTAGATAAAAACGAAGAGTTAGAAACCCTTCAAAACAAATACTTCGAAAAATCGGGTTATAGAAATCAAATTGTACAAAAAGTAGGTAATGCTTTAGAAATTATACCTACAATTTCAGAAAAGTTCGATTTGGTTTTTATTGATGCAGATAAATCAAACTACTCAAATTACTTTCATTTAATCATTGATAAAATGAAACCAGGAGGAATTATTTTATCTGATAATGTTTTATGGAGTGGTAAAGTAATTAAAGAATTAGATCCAAAAGACAATGATACTAAAGAATTATTGGCTTATAATACGTTATTAAATACAGATGATAGAATAGAAACTGTGCTTTTGCCCATAAGAGATGGCCTTACAATAAGCAGGGTTAAGCAGTAATTTTTATCGATTTCTTTTAATTGGGCCAGTAAAATCGTCTAACTTATCTTTAACCCCATTTACCTCTTTAGTGATGTCTTTGGTAACATCAATATCTAAATCGTTTAATTTAGCACTTTCGTTAATTTCTTTTTTGATGTCATTAGTAGCGTCTTTTACTTGACGAATTCCTTTACCTAAACCTCTGGCTATTTCAGGAATTTTATCTGCACCAAAGACCATAACTACAATTAACATAATTACAAAAACCTCTGGAGTACCAATAAACAGAAAATGTGTGCTTAACATGCTGCAAAGATAAAGTTAATTCTAATAAATAATTTGCTCAATTGGTCAAAATTTTAGTTTTTAACGCTTATTTAATATTCTGATAGTTAAATAATTGTAAATTCTTTAATTTTTAAAACACTGTAAGTCAATGAATTAAAATTAAAATAAAAGTAAATCTTTCCAAAATGGAATATTTTTTTAAAGTTCGTTCGGTTTTAATGAAAATTATTATTTAACTTTGTTGCTTTAACCCTTAAACCCCTTAAGATGAAACCCCTAAGAAAAGTTGCAGCGCTAGCTGTAGTACTTGTTGGTATATTTGCTTTTAGTAAAGCAGAAATGTCTTCAACAAAACCAAGCCTTAATTTAGATACCATTAACGTTATTGAAACCTTATCCAAACAACAGTTTGAGTGTAGGCCTACGTCTGATTTTATGTTTTACGTAGAAACAGATCTTGTTAAAAAGATTCGTGGTGCAAACAACGTAAATGCCAAGGTTTATATTTTAGATAAGGTATCTGGTAGAAAAGCTTTATTGGCAGATGAAAACATTCAAATTAAAAAGTTTGAAGGTGCTATTGAGTTAAAAGATCATAGTGCAACTAATAATTTTAAAAGTTCATTAATTAAAAATGGCGATTTAATTATTGGTAATGCAAATGCAGCTCCTTATAGTTTTGATGAGTTAATTCAATACGAATCTATTTATAATAGTTACTTAAACTCAACCAACAAATTACTTAGATTAAAGAGGTCTATCTAACAATATATATTACCCCTAAAACCCCTTAGAATCTAAAACCTAAGAGCAATTTTTTTGCTTTTAGGTTTTATTTTTTTATGTTTATACCAATGATAGATTTAAGTGTAAAAGAAATATATACAATAGTGGGTTTACTAATGTTAATATTAGCAGTATTTACCTATTCCCATAACAAAAAACTTACGTTAGTCTTTGGTATTTCAGGCGCTTATTTGGTGCTAAATTACTTTCTACCTAAAAACTTATTTTTTGATATTGTTTCTTTTGTGGTGCTAATTACTCCTTTTGTTTATGCTAGAGTTTATAAGAAGAGCCTTCTAGATTAAATGCTATTGGAAATTTAATTTAGCTTGCCTATCATACATAACAATACTACCAGCTACAGCCACATTTAAACTTAATTCAGATTTAAATTTTACAAGATGATGCGCTTTTTCTATAGCCAATTTAGGTATACCATGATCTTCTGCTCCTAGTAAATAAACACAACGTTTGGGGTGTGTAAACGTTTCTAATTGAACCGATTTTTCATCTAGCTCTACACCAACTAACATTGCACCTTTGGGTAAATTATCAAAGAAATCATCAAAATTTTTGTAATGAAAGTAAGGCATTGCACCAGTTGCTTTATGTGTATCACAAGCTTGTTTTGCATATCTATTACCAATGGTAAAAATAAAACTTGCACCCATATTTTGTGCAGACCTCCAAAGAACGCCTAAATTTTCAGGTGTTTTTCCATTCTGAATACCTATGCCAAAAAAGCCTTGTTCTAGATTATTTACCATTTTCTTTAATCAACATTCGCTTTATTTCGTTCAGTTTCATTAAAGCCTCAATTGGTGTAAGTGTATCAATATTTGTTGCCAATATTTCTTCACGAATATTTTCTAATAAAGGATCATCTAACTGAAAAAAGCTAAGCTGCATTTCTTCGTGTTGTGTTTGTTTTAAAACATCCTTTACGTCATCATTTTTATTATTTTTTTCCAGTTGAGCTAGTATTTTATTCGCTCTATGAATTACCATATTTGGCATTCCAGCTAATTTAGCAACGTGAATACCAAAACTATGATTTGAGCCTCCAGATACTAATTTACGTAAGAAAATTATGTTGTCTTCTAGTTCTTTTACAGACACATTAAAGTTCTTAATGCGCTCAAAAGTGGTGGTCATTTCATTCAATTCGTGATAATGGGTTGCAAATAATGTTTTTGCTTTGGTAGGATGTTCGTGCAAGAACTCAGAAATGGCCCAAGCAATAGAAATACCATCATAAGTAGAGGTTCCTCTACCAATCTCATCTAACAAAATTAAACTACGCTCAGAAACGTTATTTAAGATTGATGCAGTTTCGTTCATTTCTACCATAAATGTAGATTCGCCCATAGAAATATTATCACTAGCACCAACTCTAGTAAAAATCTTGTCTACAATCCCAATTTTTGCATTTTGCGCAGGCACATAACAACCCATTTGTGCTAATAAAACAATCAAAGCAGTTTGACGCAAAATGGCTGATTTACCAGACATGTTTGGTCCAGTAATCATTATAATTTGTTGCTGATTTCTGTTTAAAACAACATCATTAGCAATATAGGTTTGATCAATAGGAAGTTGTTTTTCAATTACAGGATGCCTACCGTTTTTAATCTCTAAATCTGTACTTTCATCCATAATAGGACGAACGTAATTATTATCTACAGCCAATACAGAAAAAGACAACAAACAATCTATTTTTGCAATAATCTGTGCATTTTCTTGCACAACATCAACAAATTGAATGATGTATTGCAACAGTTTCGAGAAAATTTCTTGCTCTAATTTGGCAATTTTTTCCTCTGCTCCTAAAATTTTGGTTTCGTATTCTTTAAGCTCTTCAGTAATGTATCTTTCAGCAGAAACTAAGGTCTGTTTTCTAATCCATTGTTCAGGAACTTTATCTTTATGTGTGTTTCTAACTTCAATATAATAGCCAAACACATTGTTGAACGCAATTTTTAAGCTTGTAATTCCTGTAGCTTCAGTTTCACGCGTTAACATATCATCTAAAAACTGTTTTCCTGATGATGAAATTGCGCGTAAATCATCTAATTCTTGATGTACATTGTTGGCAATTGCATTTCCTTTATTGATGTTTACAGGAGCTTCATCAAACAAGGTTTCAGAAATTTTAGAGATTAGATCTTCACAAGTGTGGAGTTGTTTTCCTAAATTTTGAACTGCTTTATTTTTACTCTTTTCAGCTTCATTTTTTATAGGTAAAATTGCTTTTAGCGAATCTTTCAACAATACGATTTCTCTTGGAGAAGCTTTACCTGTAGCCACTTTAGAAATGAGCCTTTCTAAATCAGAAATTTGTTTTAATTGATAGGTTACAGTTTGCGAAAACTCATCAGAATCTATAAAAAACTTTACCAATTCATGACGATTTTTAATTTCATCAATATTTTTTAAAGGCAAAGCCAACCAGCGTTTTAACAATCTTCCACCCATAGGTGAAATAGTTTTATCAATTACATCTAAAAGCGTAACTGCGTTTACAGAATTTGGGTTGTACAATTCTAAATTACGCACTGTAAAACGATCCATCCAAACATAATTATCTTCAGCAATTCTGCTAATATTTTGAATGTGTTTTAATTGATTGTGTTGCGTTTCTGATAAATAATACAATACTGCACCTGCAGCAATAATTCCGTTTTTTAAATCTTGAATTCCAAACCCTTTCAGCGTTTTTACCTTAAAATGATTTTGTAACGTTTCATGAGCATATTCTTTTTGATACACCCAATCATCCAAGTAAAAAGTGTAATATCTATTCTCAAAAAGTTCTAAAAATTGTTGCTTATTTTGTTTCTGAACTAAAACTTCACTTGGGCTGAAATTCTGTAACAATTTATCAATATACTCTGCAGTTCCTTGTGCAACCAAATATTCACCTGTAGAAACATCAAGAAATGAAATTCCGAGTTGTTTTTTATCAAAATGAACAGAAGCTAAAAAATTGTTGCTTTTGCTTTGTAAAACCTCGTCATTTAACGAAACTCCAGGAGTAACCAATTCTGTAACTCCACGTTTTACAATGGTTTTGGTCATTTTTGGGTCTTCTAATTGATCGCAAATGGCAACACGCATTCCTGCTTTTACCAATTTTGGTAAATACGTATTTAAAGAATGATGAGGAAAACCAGCTAAAGCTGTTTCAGAGTCTGAACCTGCACCTCTTTTGGTAAGTGTAATGCCTAAAACTTGTGCTGCTTTTTTAGCATCATCACCAAAAGTTTCATAGAAATCTCCAACACGAAAAAGCAACATAGCATCAGGAAATTTAATCTTGATGGCATTGTATTGTTTCATTAAAGGCGTAACCTTTTTCGCTTTTGATTTTGCCAAGTTTTTGGAAATTTTCAGTTAGTTTTGCGAAGATAAAAAAAAGACTTTAGCCATTGGCTTTTACCTATTAGTTTTCATAGTAAACGAACTAAAAGCCAAAAGATAATAGTACAAGCAAACATGAGGAAATTAAAAAATAACGAGTTAGGTAGAATTTCTGTTGATGAATTTAAAGCCGTAGAAAAGACCCCTATAATTGTAATTTTAGATAATGTAAGAAGCCTAAATAACATTGGCTCTGTTTTTAGAACTAGTGATGCTTTTTTAATTGATAAAATTTACTTGTGTGGTATTTCTGCTACTCCACCTAATAAAGACATTCATAAAACTGCTTTAGGAGCTACAGAATCTGTAGATTGGGAGTATGTAGAAGATACTTTAACCTTGGTGAAAAAGTTGAAAAAAGAAGGTATAAAAGTACTATCTATTGAACAGGCTGAAAATTCTACAATGCTTGATACTTTTACTCCTAAACTAGCTGAAAAATATGCAATTGTTATGGGAAATGAAGTTAAAGGTGTGCAACAAGAAGTCATAAACGCTAGTGATTTTTGTATAGAAATTCCACAACTAGGCACCAAGCACTCTTTAAATATTTCTGTAACTACTGGAGTTGTAATTTGGGATTTGTTCACTAAAATTAGAGGCTTATAAAGTATAAGTTAGCTTATAAATTCTTATAGTTTATAAATAGGTTTAGCCCAGATTGAATGGCCTGTTTGAGCTCTTTTTATTTTTATAAAAAAGCGAGTAATGAAAGCTGGAAATTGCTTCTAAAAACCTAAAACTAGTTGGGCTATTGTAAAATAGATTAAAATACCCAAAATATCATTACTAGTAGTAATAAATGGGCCAGTTGCTAAGGCAGGGTCTACACCTCTTTTTGCTAAAATAATAGGTATAAATGTACCAATAATTGAGGCAATAATAATTACAGATATTAATGAAGCTGCGACTGTAATACCTAAGTTTAAAGGAAAACCAAGAAATAGCATTCCTGCAGACATTAAAAGTGCTGCCAAAACAAAACCATTTAGTAAACCTTGTAGAATTTCTTTTAACAAACGTTTAAAAAGCGAACCTTTAAGGCTATCATTTGCCAAACCTTGCACAATAATTGCAGAAGATTGTACACCAACATTACCAGCCATTGCTGCAATTAAAGGTGTAAAAAAGAAAAGCTCTGGATATTCATTCATGGCACTATCAAAACTACCTAAAACAGATACTGAAATAAAGCCGCCAAAAAGTGCTAAAATTAGCCATGGTAAACGTGCTTTAGTAATTTCCCAAATGCTATCATTTACTTCTACATCTTGAGAAAAACCTGCAGCCATTTGGTAATCTTTGTCTGCTTCATCTCTAATTACATCTACAATATCATCAATAGTAATTCTACCCAATAAAACATTGTTATCATCTACAACTGGTATGGCTTCTAAATCATATTTGGCCATAATTTTTGCAATTTCCTCATCATCTTCAGATACATTTACAGCATCTACTTTATGCTTAGAAATTTCAGCAATTTTTTGATCTGATTTTGCAATAATTAAGTCTTTTAAAGAAAGTCTACCAACTAATTTTTCTTCTTTATCTACTACATAGATAGAGTGAACTCTGGTTACTTCTTTGGCTTGCCCACGAATTCTGCGCATACAGCCTGCAACTGTCCAAGTTTCATATACTTTAACTAATTCTTTAGCCATTAAAGCACCTGCAGTATTTTCTTCGTAAGATAAAAGTTCTTTAATATCTGCTGCAAGTACATCATCTTCTAAGGCATTAATTACCCTGTTTTGACGCTCAATAGATAACTCTCCAATAATATCTGCAGCATCATCTGAATCCATCTCACCTACTTCATCTGCAATTTCTTGTGCAGATAAGTTTTGAAGAATTTTTTCACGAATATCTTCATCTAATTCAGTAAGAATTTCCGAGGTTTTTTCGCTATCTAAAAGTTTTATGATGTAAATAGCCTCATCAAAATTTACCTCATCTAAAACTTCTGCAATATCTGCAAAGTGAACATCAGCAAATAGGGCAGTAATTTCTTTAGATTTATCTAATGCAATTAAACCTGATAGGTTATCTAAGAATTCTTCTGAAATATCAAATGGCATTATTTGCTATTTTTTGCGTGAGTGAAATAAATTCTTGAACAGACAATTGTTCTGGTCTTCTCGCAAATATAGGGTCTTCTTTTAAAGAATCCGAAAGTTTAAAGGATTTTAAGCTAGACCTTAGCATTTTTCTTCTTTGATTAAAAGCGGTTTTTACGACTCTAAAAAATAGTTTTTCATCTACAGGTAAAGAATAGTCTTTTTTTCTGATTAAACGAATTACACCAGAATCTACCTTTGGTGGTGGATTAAAAACTGTTGGAGGCACTGTAAATAAATATTCTACATCAAAAAAAGCTTGTGTTAGTACAGATAGAATTCCGTAAACTTTAGAACCCTCTTTTTCTGCAATTCTTTTGGCTACTTCTTTTTGAAACATACCTGCAAATTCTGGTACAAATTCTCTATTTTCTATAGCCTTAAAAACAATTTGGGTAGATATATTATAAGGAAAGTTACCAATAATAGCTACCTGCTCTTTATTAAAAAGTGTTTGTAAATCTTTCTTTAAAAAATCGCCTTCTATAATTTGAAAATTATCTGAAGTAGTATTTAAATTTAAATGCTCTATTGGAAAAACCTCTTTTAAATAACTTACAGATTCTCTATCTAACTCTAAAACAGTAGTTTTAGGTTTTTTCTGTAACAAGTATTTGGTTAAAACACCCATTCCTGGCCCAATTTCTAAAACATGGTTATATCCTTCTTCAGTTAGAGCATCTGCAATATCTTTTGCAATACTTTCATCTGTTAAAAAATGTTGACCAAGGTGTTTTTTTGCTTTTACAGACATAGTTTTAGTTGCTCATTGCTGTTGGATAAAACTCTTTAATTAGTCTTAATTCGGTTCTGAAAGCTAAAATTTTATCGCCAAATTTTTGCAAAGTTTCTATACGTAAAGCCTCTGCATCATCATTATAATAATCTTCTAAATCATCTTTAGTTTCTGCAGTGTATTGCACAGAGTAAGACTTACCTCCCATTTCTTCTTCAACCATAATTTGGGTGAATTTTGCAGATATAAATTTGCCTGTGTTTAAAACATCTAAAATGTGAGTTTCCATCCAAGTTAACCATTCTTCATGAACAGCATCATCTACATTTATAGTTACGTTGTATATGTACATTTTATATTTTTTAAAGGTTATCTCCTCTTAATTTTCTAAACTTTTTTCTAGCCTCTACTAAATAAATGCTAGAAGGATGGTCAAAGATAATTTTTTGATAGAACTCTTTGGCTTTTTCTGCATCATTTAACTGATAATTGTACGTTTCTGCCATTAAAAAGTAAATATCATCTACCAAAAAACTTTGATTATCTGCTGCAATTATTTTTTCTAAACTGGCAATAGCCTCTAAAAACCTATCTTCTTTAATTAACAATTTGGCTTGTAAAAAAAGAGCATCATCATAAATTACTTCTCCAGGAACTAAACCATTTACAAATAAATCTTTAGATGAAAATAAATTAGCAATTACCTCTAAACCTTCTTGGTTTTTATTTTGATAAGATAACAATTCTGCTTTTGCCAATTGTTTTAATCCAGAAGGTATAGAATCTACAGGTTCATTGTCTGTGATTTTTAGAAACAAATCTATAGCATCGTTAGCAATAAGTTTGGTTGTAGCGCCTTTTAAAACTTTTAATTGTGCCTTAGCCCAAGTAAAATCGCCCTTAAAATAACTAGTCTGTGCTACTTTAAAACGTGCTTCTTGTGCTAATTCAGAGCCTTTTAACTGCGTTTGAATCTGTGAAAAATAAATGAGAGCTTTATTAAACTGCCCTCTAAAAACCAACACATCTCCTAATTTTAGTTTGATGTTGCCTTTTTCGAATTTAGAATAAGCATAAGACAAAGCTTCTTCTAAAACTTTAGTGGCTTGTAGAGGTTCGTTTTTAACAAAGGTTAAGTAGTCTGCATATTCTACTTGCAATGCTATTGTTAGTTGATTTTTACCAAGCTCATTAAATAAATTTTGAAATAAATTTTCTGTTTCTGGATTTTTGGTAGCAACTGCTATTTTGGCTAGGTATACATTTGAATCTACTCGCTCTTCTACTAAAAATGCTTTTTCATTAACAAAATTAAAACAATCTTGAGCCGCTTCATAAGCTCTGTTTTCAAATGCTATTTTACCTAAATTAAAAATTTGGTCTAAGTTGCCACTATTTCTTTGATACAAGGCTTTCTCTTGTATAAATGCTTTATTGTAATCTTTCTGTTGTGCAAAAAGCCAACTTAAGAGAATGTTCCATTCGTTTTTTGGATTACTAGTAGCTTTTCTTAATAGTGTTTTTCTAAAAATTTGATTGGTAGTATTTTCAGCATCATCTGTAATATATCTGCTAGCATATCTTTGCACCAAATCTAAATATGAACTGTTTTTATCTAAAAGGTTTATATACGATTCAAACATCTGTTGATAATCACCTTTTTCTCCATAAATCTGGGCAATTTGAAAGTTATAGTTAACATTCGGATTTTTCTGCATGGCTTTTTCATACGCCAATATTGCATTATCTAAAAGGTTGTAATCTTTAAAAAGCCTACCCATAATGCCTCCATAATTGGCAAATTCTTCTAAAGAGTTTATTGCTTTTTTATAGTTCGCATTTGCCAATTCTTTTAATTGTTGTCTATCAAAATTATAGCCTAATAAAACGTACAAATAACTATGAGTTGCATTTTCTTTAATTCTATTTTTTAATAAATTTTCTGCAACATCAAATTTATCTGTTTCTTGGTAGCAAGAAATTAGGCGTGTTAAATAGGTAGTATTGAATGAACTTTTTTGATAAAGCTTCTCAAAAATTTGAGTTGCTTTTTCGTATTCTCCTTGCCTATAGTAGGTTTCTGCTAAATAAAAACTGTTTTGATCTTCACTCTGTGCAAAAGACAAACAACTAATTAATATAAAAAAGGTTAGGAAAATTTGTTTCATACTTTTCAAAGATAATCAACATAAATGTTAATTTTTTACTAAACAAACCTTATTTAGATGAATTGTCTGTAACATTTTGGCACGAATGTTGTCTATATGATAAATAACTAAACTAATAAGATTATGAAAGATCTAACTAACAAATACGAAAACGCAAAATCTAGCTCTATAGAGTTTATGAAAAACGGACAAATAAGTGCTTATTTAAACTCGCTTTTAGAGATGAATAAATACAAGAGATTAATGGTAGCAATTACTGCTAATTAATCATATCAAAACCAGTATAAGGAATCAAGACTTCCGGAACTTGAATTCCATTTTCTGTTTGATAATTCTCTAAAATTCCAGCTAATACACGTGGTAAAGCCAATGAGCTACCATTTAACGTGTGTGCTAATTCGCTTTTACCTTCTTTGTTCTTAAAACGAAGTTTTAATCTGTTTGCCTGAAAAGTTTCAAAATTAGAGGCAGAACTAATTTCTAACCATCTATCTTGAGCTGTAGAAAACAATTCAAAATCGAAAGTTAAAGCAGAAGTAAAACCTGTATCTCCACCACACAAACGTAAAATTCTGTAAGGTAATTTAAGCTCTCTTAGAATATTTTTAATGTGTTCAACCATTCCATCTAAAGCCTTGTAAGAATTTTCTGGGTGCTCTACTCTTACAATTTCTACTTTATCAAATTGATGCAATCTGTTTAAACCACGAACGTGAGCACCATAACTACCAGCTTCGCGTCTAAAACAAGGTGTATAACCAGTTAAAGCAATTGGAAAATCTGATTCTTGAACCAAATCTCCACGAAACATATTTGTAATTGGTACTTCTGCAGTTGGTATTAAATACAAATCATCTACAGTTGAATGATACATTTGACCATCTTTATCTGGCAATTGCCCAGTTGCAGTTGCAGAAGCTGTATTTACCAAATGTGGCACTTGAACTTCTTTATAACCAGCAGCTGTATTTTTATCTAAAAAATAATTGATTAGAGCACGTTGTAACCTTGCTCCTTTTCCTTTATAAACAGGAAAACCAGCACCAGAAATTTTAGTACCCAATTCAAAATCAATAATATCGTATTTTTTGGCCAACTCCCAATGAGGAAGTGCATGATCTCCTAAATTAGGGATAGTGCCTTCACTAAAAATGTTCTCATTGTCTTCTTCTGAAGAGCCTGCTTTTACAGAAGCATGAGGTACATTTGGTATTTGATACAAAAGTTGGTCTAATTCATCAGAAAATTGAGACAGTTTTTCAGACAATTCTTTAGAACTCTCTTTTAATTGCCCTGTTTTTTCTTTTAAAACATTAGCCTCTTGCGCTTTTCCTGTTTTGTACAAGTTACCAATTTCTTTAGATAGTTTATTAGATTCTGCTAAGGTATTATCAAGCTCAACTTGTGTAGCTCTTCTGTTTTCATCTGCAGTTAAAACTTGTTCAATAAGTGTTTCAGCATTAGCAAAATTACGTTTTGCTAAACCTTCTAAAACTTTGGTTTTATTTTCTCTAATAAACTGTACTTGTAACATTTTTTCGATGTTTTATAAGCCGCAAATATACACGAAGATTAAGACTTTGGCAATCTACTTTTAGAGATTGTTTTTAATGTAATCTCTTGCAATATGTTCGTCTTTTTTAAGTTGATGAATTAGTAAATCTAAAGATTCGAATTTTTGTTCGTCTCTTAAAAAGTATAGCAATTCTATGGTTAAATTTTGATGATATAAATCTTTATTAAAATCAAAGAAATGTACTTCTATGGTTTGATGATTTCCATTAACAGTTGGCCTGTTGCCAATATTCATCATTCCAAACACTTCTTCTTTATCAATTGTAGATTTTACAACATATACCCCAGTTTTCGGAATTAATTTGTAATCCTCCTTAATATCAATATTTGCAGTTGGATAGCCAATTTTACCTCCTAATTTTTTGCCATTTACAACATTACCATTTAGCATAAAATTATAACCCAAATAATGGTTGGCCGTTTTTAAGTTACCTTCATGTAAGGCACGTCTAATTTTTGTGGAGCTTACAGAAACATCATCAATATCTTGTGCAGGTATTTCTTCTACCTTAAAATCGTATAAATGGCTGTATTCTGTTAATTGAGTTATGTTACCTTCTCTATTTTTACCAAAATGATGATCATACCCAATAATTAGTTTTGATATGTTTAGTTGATTTACCAAAATATTTCTAACAAACTCTAAAGCTGTGGTTCTAGAAAAAGCTCTACTAAAGGGATGAATTATCAGGTAATCTAACCCTGTTTTTTCTAATAAATTTGCTCTTTCGTTGATGGTATTTATCAATTCTATAGACGCATCTTTCTGCAAAACCATCCTTGGATGAGGAAAAAACGTCAATAAAACTGATTTTTTTTGCTCTTTTTTTGCTTCAGAAACTAATTTTTCGATAATTTTTTGATGCCCAAAATGTACACCATCAAAAGTACCAATTGTTACAAAAGTTTTCTCTTCTGAAGAAAAGCTAGAAGTTTTTTGAAAAATTTTCAAGAAAATACTGTTTTACATTACAAATGTACAATATCTAGAAATTAAAAAAAGACTTTTGTATTATCATTTTACACTAATTATATACTAAATAAAACTACTGATAATTGTTAAAATGATAAATTTAATAATCAATTATTCTGAAATTCAAAAAAAATTGTATTTTGCGTAGAAGTTAACAAACAATTCAAATTATGATAAAAAAGACTTTACTCTTGGTATTTATAGCATTTGCTAGTTTATCAATGGGTGCACAAACTACTATTACTGGTGTAGTTAAAGATGCTAAAACAGGTGAAACACTTCCTGGTGCAAATATTAAAATTTCGAGAAAAGCGGTTGGTACAAACACCGATTTTGATGGAAAATTTGTTTTAACAACAACTGATGTGCCCCCTTTTACATTAGAAATATCAATGTTAGGGTTTCAAACAGAAGAGGTTCAGATTACAAAAAACAATCAAGAAGTTACTGTAATGCTTAAAGAAAATGAAACTGCTTTAGATGAAATTGTAGTTTCTGCTTCTAGAACACCTGAGCGTATTATGGAATCTCCTGTAACCGTAGAAAGAATGGATACTAGAGCAATTAAAAACACCTCTGCTCCTTCTTTTTATGATGGGTTAGAAAATTTGAAAGGTGTTGATATTAATACAAACAGTTTAACGTTTAAATCTGTAAATACTCGTGGTTTTGCAACATTTGCAAATACACGTTTTATGCAGTTGGTAGATGGTATGGACAATTCATCACCAGCCTTAAACTTTGCAATTGGTAACTTATTAGGTATGTCTGAGTTAGACGTAAAAACGGTAGAATTATTACCTGGTGCATCTTCTGCATTATATGGTGCAAACGCATTTAACGGTATTATGTTCATGACTAGTAAAAGTCCTTTTGACGATCAAGGAATTAGCGTTTCTGTTAAAGGAGGTTATACAAGTCAAGAAGCTGCAGGTACAAATGAGTTTTACGACATGAATATTAGAATGGCGTATGCGTTTTCAGATAAATTTGCTGCAAAAGCAACTTTAGCCTATTTAGATGGTACAGAATGGTTTGCTACAGATTATAGAAACAATAGAGAAGGTACTTCTGTTGATGGTGACTATATTGCTGGTACAAGAGAAACTGATCTTAACTACGATGGTTTAAATATTTATGGTGATGAAGTTACAACAAACATAAATGGTGTTGCACAAACTTTAGAAGGTTTAGGTATTATACCTAATGGTTCTTCTGCTTTAATACCAAGTGTTGATGTAAGTAGAACTGGTTATGAAGAAAGAGATTTAATGACTTACGAAGCTAAAAGTGTAAAGTTTGGTGGTTCTTTAAACTACAGACCTTTTGGTGATGATCGTTTAGAAATTATTTGGAACTCGAAATTTGGTGTTGGTAATACAATTTATCAAGGTACAAATAGATATAACATTCAAGACTTTTACTTAGCTCAGCACAAATTAGAGTTTAGAGGTAAAAACTTTTTTGTAAGAGGTTATGTAACTAATGAAGATGCAGGTAATTCTTACGATACTCGTTTTGCAGCAATTAACATTAACAGAGCTTGGAAAGACGATAACACTTGGTTTGGTGAATATGTTGGTGCTTATTTAACAGGTACTTTAGGAGGTTTAAACTCAGATCAATCTCATGCTTTGGCAAGACAAACTGCTGAAACAGGAAGATTTGAGCCAGGAACACCAGAATTTCAAGCTGCTTTTAATAGAGTAACTTCAGATCCAGATTTAGTAACTGGTTCAAAATTCCAAGATCAAACTAAATTATATCATGGAGATGTAAACTACAATTTTCAAGATGTTATAGATTGGGCAGAGTTTCAAGTAGGTGGTTCTTATAGAAGATATTCATTAAATTCTAATGGAAGCATTTTTACAGATTATGATGGGCCAATTGATTATGATGAATATGGTGTGTATACTCAAATGCAGAAAAAGTTTTTAGAAGACGATCGTTTAAAGTTTACAGCGTCTATTCGTTATGATAAAGCTCAAAACTTTGATGGTAATTTCTCACCAAGAGTTTCTTTAGCATATGCAGGTGGTGAAAATAAAAACCAAAACTTTAGAGCATCTTTCCAAACAGGTTTTAGAAACCCAACAACTCAAGATCAATATATTGGTTTAAATGCAGGTAGAGCATACTTAGTAGGTTCTGCACCAGACAATTTAGACAGATATCAAACACAACCATTATTGGTTAGTGGATTTGGACAAGGTATATTAGGTACAGCAACAACTACTGTTTCAGGTAGAGCAGCATATGAAAACTCTTTTGCAGCATCATCTGTAACTGCAGGTGCACCAGTAGCAGCAAATGTAGATTTAGTAGCTCCAGAAAAAGTAACTGCTTACGAAGTTGGTTATAGAGGTTTAGTAAATGCAGGTTCACAAAGAATTACTGTAGATTTAAGTGCTTACTATAACAGTTATGAAGATTTTATCTCTGGTAAAAACGTAATTACTCCTTTTTACGGAACTGTAGGTGATAATTCATTATCATTAGCAGCATTAGCTAATGGAGATTTTACGGTATTTCAAACTTATACAAACACAGCAGCAGATATTAGTTCTTATGGTGCTTCAATTGGTTTAAATACAAAAATACTTAACGGTTTCGATTTAGGATTAAATTATACATATGCAAAGTTTGACTTTGATAGAGATTCAGATCCAGATTTTGAACCAGGATTTAATACACCAGAACATAAAGTAAAAGTTCAATTCGGAAAAACTGATTTATTTGAAAACTTTGGTTTCAATATTAATTTAAGATGGCAAGATGAGTATTTATGGGAGTCTACTTTTATGGATGCTACAATCGAAGGAAGAACTGTTTTAGATGCTCAAATCAACTATTCTGTGCCAAGCATTAAGTCTATATTTAAATTAGGTGGAGCTAACTTAACAGGTCAAGAATACTTAAGTGCTCCAGGTGTTGGTGCAATAGGTTCTCAGTACTACCTTTCTTGGACAATAAATAACTAATAATAATTAAAATATTTTATGAAAAATTATAAATATATATCACTTTTTTTACTGTCATTAGGACTTATTTCTTGTGATGTAAATAATGAATTAGATGAAATTCAAGCTGAGCCTGTAGAACAGGTAGAGTTGAATACAAACGGATTAGATTTTTCTTCGTATGTTTCTGTAGGTGCTTCTTTTACAGCAGGTTTTACAGATAATGCCTTATTTATTGCAGCACAAGAAAATTCTTTTCCAAATATCCTAGCAGGTAAATTTGGAACTAATTTTGCACAACCATTAATGAATGATAATATTGGTGGACTTTTATTTGCAGGAAATGTAATTCAAGGACCAAGATTGTTTTTTGATGGTGCAGGTCCAGCTGGTTTGCCAGCTACACCTTCTACAGAGGTTACTTCTGCATTATCAGGTGGCTTTAATAACTATGGTGTTCCAGGCGCAAAAAGTTTTCATTTTGTAGCTTCAGGTTATGGTAATGTTCAAGGTGTGCCAGTTGGTTTGGCTAATCCATACTTTGCAAGAATGGCTTCTAGTGCTTCTGCAACAGTTTTAGGAGACGCTATGGCTCAATCACCAACCTTTTTCACATTATCTGAAATTGGTGGTAATGATGTTTTAGGATACGCTTTATCTGGTGGTATAGGAGTTGATCAAACAGGAAATTTCGACCCAACAACTTATGGTGGTTCAGATATTACAGATCCAAATGTATTTGCACAAGTATTTACAACAATGGTTTCTACATTAACTTCTGGTGGAGCAAAAGGTGTTGTGGCTAACGTACCTTACATTACAGACTTAGCTTATTTTACAACTGTACCTCATAATGCAATTCCTTTAGATGCAGGAACAGCTGCTGTAGTAAATGGTGCTTATGCTCCATATAATGCAGGTATACAGCAAGCTTTTGGAGCTTTAGTACAATTAGGTGTAATGACGCAAGAAATGGCTGCAGCTGAAATTGCTAAAAGAACTATTTCATTTTCAGCAGGTCAGAATGCGGTTGTAATTATCGATGAAGATTTAACAGATTTAGAAGCGCTTAATCCTGCTTTTGCTGGCTTAAAGCAATTCAGACAAGCTACTGCAGATGATTTATTAGTATTAACTAGTTCTTCTTTTATTGGTACTTTAGCTGACCCTAACAATCCATTATCAGTAAATGGAGTAGGTGTAGCTTTAGCTGATCAATGGGTTGTAACACCAGAAGAGCAATTAGCAATTAAAACTGCTACAGATGCATATAATGCTACAATAGAGGCAACAGCTTCAGCAAATCCTAATGTTGCATTAGTAGATTTTAAAGCTGTTTTAGAAGAGGCTTCTATGGGTATTATGTTTGATGATTATACATTAACTACAAGCTTAGTTACAGGAGGTTTAATTAGTTTAGATGGTGTTCATTTAACAGCTAGAGGTTATGCTTTAATGGCTAATAAAATTATGGCTGCTATGGATGCTGATTTTGGAACTAACTTTACTTCTGCTACTGGAGGTTTAGCGGTGGCAGGAGATTATCCTACCAATTATTCACCAGCACTTAGATAGTAGTTTAATACAAAAAAATAAAGGGTTGAAAACGTTGTTTTTCAACCCTTTATTTTTTAATTACAGATATTTTAAAAAAAGTATTTGCAGGGTTAATAAAACTTATTATATTTGCACCTCTCTAATAACAATTTAGAGATTGTTCATTAAAATAAGACTGCGAAAGTAGCTCAGGGGTAGAGCATCACCTTGCCAAGGTGAGGGTCGCGGGTTCAAATCCCGTCTTTCGCTCTAAACCATATAAAATTTCCATGCTGAAGTGGTGGAATTGGTAGACACGCTGGACTTAAAATCCAGTGAGCAGTAATGCTCGTATGGGTTCAAGTCCCATCTTCAGTACAAGAACCGTAACATTTATGTTACGGTTTTTTTGTTTTAATACTTCCCTGTTTCCATATTTTAGTAATAACTGTTATTTCTGGGAATAAAGTTATTTTTCATCGCTTTTTTGTTACTCGTCTTATCAATATAAAAATATATTTGTTACTTAATTTTTATTTGATTTGATGAAAATTTTTGATGCCATAGATTCTTTAAGAAGAGTTTCTAAAGGAATAAATGGAGATTTTATTGAAAACATAAGTGGAGGGTTTCTGACATTTAAAAATAAATATGGAAAGGGAAATGCAAAAGCCTTTAAACTATTTACTGGTTTAGAGGTTTTATCCTTTAATATTTTAGCTTCCGAGACTATTGTTTTAGAGAAATTATATAAGAATAGTAATTGTTTACATTTTATTTTTTGTACAGAAGGTTTTCTAACTCATTATCTTGATAAAGACGTTGAAAAACAGAATATTCATCGGCTTCAAAATGTAATCATTGGTAACAATAAGAATAATGCTAGTACTATTGTTATACCTGCGAATACAAAGGTTAAGTTTACTATTATTACAGTTATAGAGGTCTCTCATTTATCTAACGATTTAAAAAACGGGAATCAACTTTCTAATTTGCTATCTAACATCATGTCTAATGTTAGTAACACAGAGAATTATACGTATTTTGGAGAGATTTCTAGTAAAACAGCCACTTTTGTAGATACAATAATCAATACTAATTTATCTGGTTTATCTAACAGGCTTATCAATGAAGCCTCAGTTTATAGAGCATTAGCCTCTCAATATTCTAGTCGTGGGAATAATATAAAGAAGGTAGAAAATAAAAACCCATTATCTAAGAAAGATACTTTGCAGATTATTGAGTTAAGTGATTATATCTCACAAAACTTACATGAAACAATTCCGTTAAAAAAGTTAACCTTAATTAGTGGCCTAAATCAAAAGAAAATTCAAAAAGGATTTCAGTATTTCTTTGGTGAAACAGTGAACAAATTCATCACTAATCTTAGAGTTTTAAAAGCTAAAGAATACTTAGAAGAAACCGATTTTTCTATCTCAGAAATTGTATACAAAGTTGGTTTAAATAGTAGAAGCTATTTTTCTAAGATATTCAAAGAAAAGTATGGTTTAATTCCTAAAGAATATAAAAAGTACCATCACCTTTCAAATCCTACATTTCAACTTTCTTACTATTCAGAAGCAGTAGAAGGCATTACTAAAAAAGATTTAATAGCTGTTTTAGAGGCTTCTAAAAGAAACAATAAGCTACAGAGTATTTCTGGTTGTTTAATTTATTATAAAGCTTCTTTTTATCAAATTTTAGAAGGACCAAAAACTGAAATTTTAAACCTTATTGAAATTATTAAAACAGATAAAAGGAACAAAAATGTGAACGTTATTTTTGAAGGGGTAAAGTCTGGTAGAACTTTTGGTGAATGGAATATGGCTTTAATACAGGATGATTTTAACACTATAGAGAGTAACGACGATTTTGATGTCATACCTATAGAATTTTTACCAATGACGGATATCAAAAATCCGTTAGCTAATAAATATTTATGGGAAAAGGCTAGAAATTACTTAATTATTAATCAAGAAGTAGATAAATAAAACTTTAGTAAAATCTAATTTTAGAAAGCTTAGAATCTCTATAATTAGATGGTGTTACTCCATATCTTTCTTTAAATGTTTTCGATAGATAACTATTGCTTCTTATACCCAACTCATGTGCAATTTCTGCCATAGACATTCTTGTAGTTTCCAATAGAATACGAGCTTGATTTAATCTTTTATTTCTTGTAAAATCGTTTACAGAACACTTATAATAGGTTTGAAAAAGCTTTTGCAATTTACTTTCAGAAACAAAATTACGCCTTGCAATTTCCTCGATAGTTGGTAAATTGTTTAGGTTGTTTACAATAAAATCAGAAATTTCTAAAACAGTATCTACTTCATCAGCAGCTAATTCATCTTCACAATCATCACACTTTCTACCCATGTATTGCTCTAAAGTATTAGACAATAGAGTGTAGGTAATTCCCTCTTTATATAAAGATCCTATAAAACCTTCTTTAGAATTGGTTATGATTTTTTTTATTTGATCAAACTCTTCTGCACCAAAAGGATATGTATAAAAGAAAGGATTAATTGCTTTAACATCTCTTAAAAGCTCTGTTAAATCATCACCCAAATCAAACTTAAAACTTTTTAATTTGTGTTCAAATAAGGTTCTGTTTAGTTCAATACTAAAAAAGTGAATGTTTTTTTCTTTCGGAATTTTAAATGTATGCACCTTTTCTATAGAGCTACCAATTATTGCTCCACTATATTTATTAATGCCTTCAAACTCACTTTCGTTATTAAATTTATGATAGAAAGTATCACCTAAATTGAAGATAAATTTTAAGGGATTTACCTTATGTTTTTGCATTTTAATAATAAAATCCTCACTTAAATTATAGTCTGTATCTATAATACCTAAACCAGATGCAAATTGAGTAGCTTCTATTTTTCCAGATCCAAATTCTTCAGGGACAGTTACTTTGGTATTGTTGTGTTCTTCCACATAAAGAGCGTGCATGCTCTTTGCCATTTCTTTAACAATTTCTTCTACAAAAAGGTCTTCAACAACTAGTTTTTGAGTCATTTTTAAGGTCTAATTTAAAACGCAATATACGTTTTTCAATATACTTTTTAAACTAGGTGTAAGTTTTAAAAAAATAACCAGATTGCACTTTTACTTTTGTTGATTTCAATATATTTGATGCTCATAAAATAACTCTCCCTATGAACGATTTTGTTTTGTATTTTAAAATGGGTTTAACCCATGTTTTAGATTTTGCTGCTTACGATCACATTTTATTTTTAATTGTATTGGCTGTTGTTTTTAGCTTTAGACAATGGCAAAAAGTATTATGGCTAGTTACGTTATTTACTATTGGGCATTCAATTACCTTAGCACTATCAGCATATAAAATAGTTCAATTTCCTATAGATATAATTGAGTTTTTAATACCATTAACCATTTTTATTACAGGGTTTATTAATGTTGTATTTATAAAAAATACAGGAGCAAAAAACGGTTCTTTAAACCTAATATTTGCTTTGTTTTTTGGCCTAATTCATGGTTTAGGTTTCTCTAATTATTTTAAAATGATGATTGGCCAAGAAGAAGACAAATTAATGCCACTTTTAGAATTTGCTTTAGGTATTGAAGCAGCACAAATTATAATTGTTTTAGGTATTTTAATACTAGGTGCTATTTTTCAAGGCCTTTTTAAAGTTTCTAAAAGAGATTGGGTTATGGTAACATCCTCTATTGTAATTGGTTTTGCTATTCAAATGATGATTGATAGAGTTTTCTGGTAGATTAAAAATTGTCTTATAATTAACGTTCAGTTTCTGTAAATCTCATTATTTTCGTGATATGACAGAAAAGAAACAATTAAAATATGATAAAGCCTATTTAAGAATGGCTTTAGAATGGGGTAAACTGTCTCATTGCAAACGCAAACAAGTAGGTGCCTTAATTGTAAAAGATAGAATGATAATTTCAGATGGCTTCAATGGAACTCCTACTGGTTTCGATAATTGTTGTGAAGACGAAAATGGCGCAACAAAATGGGAAGTTTTGCATGCAGAAGCCAATGCTATTTTAAAAGTAGCTTCCTCTACACAATCTGCTAAAAATGCAACCTTATATATTACACTATCACCTTGTACACAATGCAGTAAATTAATTCATCAAGCAGGTATTAAAAGGGTTGTTTATGCAAATGCCTATAAAGATCCTTCAGGCTTAGATTTCTTAAAAAAGGCTGGTGTTTCATTAACCTATTTGCCTTATGAATAAAAATAACTTACCAATATATTTTGCAATTGCTTTGGTTCTTGGAATACTAATTGGTGTATTTTTTGGAGGAGATGCAAAAGACTTATTATCATTTTCGGAAGGAAACAAACAAGAGCAAAAAATAAAAAAACTCATCAATTTCATAGAAAAAGACTATGTAGATGATGTAAATACAGATGATTTATTAGATGGAGCTATAACTCAAATGTTGGGCAAATTAGACCCACATTCTGTGTACATACCAAAAGAAAATTTGCAGGCAGTTACAGAAAGCATGCAAGGTAATTTTGTGGGTATTGGTGTACAGTTTAGAATGATAAAAGATTCTATTACAGTAATTCAACCTATTAAAGGAGGCCCAAGTATAAAAGCTGGTATAAAAGCTGGAGACCGAATTCTAATGGCTAATTCAGACACTTTATTTGGTAAAAATCTTAGAACTGGTTCTGTACCAAAATACTTAAAAGGAAAACCAAATACAGATGTTTCTTTGCAAGTTTATAGAAAAAGCAACGATTCACTTTTCAATGTAAACATCACCAGAGGAAAAGTAAACATTAAAAGTGTAGATTTGGCCTATATGATTAACGATTCTGTGGGATACATCAAGTTAGATCGTTTTGCAAGAAATACCTACACCGAATTTAAAACCTCTTTAAACCAGTTAAAAAAGAAAGGAATGACCGATCTTGTTTTAGACCTTAGAGGAAATGGAGGTGGTTTCATAGAAATAGCAAACAGAATAATAGATGAGTTTTTAGAAAGTGATAAACTCATGGTATTTACAAAAGACAATAAAGAACAGGTAGAAAATTTTTATGCAACTTCTATGGGTGCTTTTGAAAATGGTGGTTTATATGTTTTAATAGATGAAAACTCAGCATCAGCCTCAGAAATTGTAGCAGGGGCTTTACAAGATAATGATAAAGGTACCATTATTGGTAGAAGGTCTTTTGGTAAAGGTTTAGTGCAAATAGAAATGGATTTAGGTGATGGTTCTGCAGTTCGTTTAACCACTGCAAGGTATTACACACCAACTGGTAGATCTATACAAAAACCGTATTCTGGCAATGGTAATAAGAGTTATTTTAAAGATTATCAGCAACGAGTTTTAAGTGGAGAATTGTTAAGTAAAGACAGTATTAAAGTAGTAGATTCTTTGCAATACAAAACACCAAAAGGTAAAATCGTTTATGGTGGAGGAGGAATTATACCCGATGTTTTTGTAGCAATAGATACAACCTCTAGAATGACTAATTTCTACTTTAACACCATCAATAATTTTGCTTTTGATTATGTAGATGAAAATAGAAAAGAATTAAATGAATGGACTATTGATGCTTTTGTGCAAGAATTTGATGCCAATGATGAAGTTTATGAAAGTTATTTATCATCCATAAAAGACAAAGTAACTCCCTCTTTTAGAACAGAACAAACCATAAAACCCTATTTAAAAGCATCTATAGCAAACGTACTTTTTGGCGATGTTGGTTTTTACAGAATTATGCATCAAGATGATAAAATGCTACAAAAAGTCTTGGAGTTGGAAAGTAAAAAGGAATAGCTTTTCTTTGTAAGAATGATTTCTATAACAACATCAAAAAATAAGAAAGTTTACTTTGCTTCAGATCAGCATTTAGGAGCACCAACAACAGCTTTAAGTTTGCCTCGCGAAAAGAAGTTTGTAGCTTGGTTAAATGAAATAAAAGATAGTGCAGAAGCTATTTTTTTGATGGGTGATTTGTTCGATTTTTGGTTCGAATATAAAACAGTAGTACCAAAAGGGTTTGTGCGTGTATTAGGAAAGCTAGCAGAAATTTCAGATGCTGGCACACCCATTTATTTCTTTGTAGGTAATCATGATTTATGGATGAAAGATTACTTTAAAGAAGAATTAAACATTACTGTTTATCATAAGCCACAAGAATTTTTAATCAATAATAAAAAGTTTTATATTGGTCATGGAGATGGTTTAGGACCTGGAGATAAAGGGTATAAGCGAATGAAAAAAGTATTCACTTTTCCTTTATTTAAATGGATGTTTCAATGGCTTCATCCAGATTTGGGTGTTAAATTAGGGCAATACATGTCTGTAAAAAACAAAATGATTTCTGGTGATGAAGATGCAAAGTATTTAGGAGATGACAATGAATGGTTAGTGCAGTATTGCAAAAGAAAATTAACTCAAAATCATTACGATTATTTTGTATTTGGGCATAGGCACTTACCTTTAGAAATAAAATTACAAGAAAACAGCAAATACATAAATCTTGGAGATTGGATACAATATTTTACATTTGGTGCTTTCGATTCAGCTACATTTCGTTTAGAAAAATTTAACTGAAAGCCCTGTCATTACTAATAAATTGGCCAAAATCTTTAACCTTGTTTTAACAGATAAATTTTGTTAAAATTGTAGTTTTGTTTTTCAGAAAAAATTAATAATCAATTCGTATACTATAATGGACGTAGATGTTAGAGCAATTAACGAGAAAATAGAAAGAGAAAGTGCTTTCATAGACATTCTTACTTTAGAAATGAATAAAGTAATTGTGGGTCAAAAACAAATGATAGAAAGTTTGTTAATTGGTTTGTTAGGTAATGGTCATATTCTTTTAGAAGGTGTGCCTGGTTTAGCAAAAACTTTAGCTATTAATACACTATCTAAAGCTGTACAAGGCTCTTTTAGTAGAGTACAATTTACGCCAGATTTATTACCTGCAGATGTTGTTGGTACCATGATTTATAATATGAAAGAGAATGATTTTTCTATTAAAAAAGGACCAATATTCGCAAATTTTGTCTTAGCAGATGAAATTAACAGAGCACCTGCAAAAGTGCAGTCTGCTTTATTAGAAGCCATGCAAGAGCGCCAAATTACTATTGGAGATACTACTTTTAAATTAGATGAACCATTTTTAGTAATGGCAACTCAGAATCCAGTAGAGCAAGAAGGTACTTATCCTTTACCAGAAGCACAAGTAGATAGATTTATGCTAAAGGTGGTTATAGATTATCCAAAAATTCAAGATGAGCAAGTTATTATGCGTCAGAATTTGAGTGGAGGTTTTTCTAAAGTAAACCCTGTAATTTCAGTAGAGCAAATTAACAGAGCAAGAGAAGTTGTGAATGAGGTGTATATGGATGAGAAAATAGAAAAGTACATTTTAGATATCATCTTTGCAACACGTTACCCAGAAAAATACAACCTACCAAATTTAAAAGATTTAATAAGTTTTGGAGCATCACCAAGAGGTAGTATCAACCTAGCAAAAGCTGCTAAATGTTATGCCTTTATTAAAAGAAGAGGTTATGTAATTCCAGAAGATGTTAGAGCTGTTGTAGGCGATGTTTTACGTCATAGAATTGGTATTACTTACGAAGCAGAAGCAGAAAATGTAACCTCAGTAGAAATCATCAATCAAATTATTAACGAAGTAGAAGTACCTTAGAATTAGCTCTTAGCGTTTAGCAAAAATCAAAAAAGCAAAAAGCCAATAGCTTATAAAAATGGATACAAAAGAAATACTTAAGAAAGTTCGTAAAATAGAAATTAAGACAAAACGTTTGTCTAATGATATTTTTGGAGGTGAATACCATTCATCTTTTAAAGGACGAGGTATGACTTTTTCTGAAGTTCGTCAATACCAGTTTGGAGATGATGTTAGAACCATAGATTGGAATGTTACAGCACGTTATAACGAACCTTATGTAAAGGTTTTTGAAGAAGAACGTGAGTTAACCATGCTATTAATGGTAGATGTTTCAGGGTCAGAATTTTTTGGTACAACCAATCAATTTAAAAAAGACACCATTACAGAAATTGCTGCAACACTAGCCTTTTCTGCAACTCAAAACAATGATAAAGTTGGTTTGGTTTTATTTTCCGATGATATAGAGCTATACATTCCTCCTAAAAAAGGAAAAAGTCATGTTCTTAGAATCATTAGAGAATTAATTGAGTTTAAGCCTAAAAGTAAAAAAACCAATATTTCAGTAGCCTTAAAGTTTTTATCTAGTGTTTTAAAGAAAAGAGCAATTGTTTTTATGTTATCAGATTTTATGGATGATGATTACGAAAAAACGGCAAAGATTGCTGCCAAGAAACACGATTTAACAGGCATAAGAGTGTATGACAAACACGATGAAGAAATTCCGAATTTAGGAATGGTACCAATGTTAGATTCAGAAACAGGTACAATACAGTATGTAAATACATCATCTAAAACAACCAGAAATAACTATAAAGCAAACGCTTTAAGATTAACAGATTATTACACCAATACTTTTCAAAGAAGTGGTGCAGGTACTATTAACACTAGGGTTGATGAAAGTTATGTAAAAAAGTTATTGGGATATTTTAAACATAAAGGAAGATAGTTTAGAGCATGAAAAAACACATTTTATATATTTTTTTATGGATATCTGCCATTGGTTTTTCACAAACCTCAATGGTAAGTGCAGATATAGAAACCTCTAATATTAGAATTGGTGAACAGTTTAGTTACAAAATTGTAATTAATGAAACCGAAAACGTAATTTTGCCTAAGTTAGAACTTCAAGGTTTAGAAGTTATCGATTCTGCTAAGGTTGATACTATCAACAACAAGTTAATTCAAAAGTATATTTTAACAGGTTTCGATAGTGGAGCATATTACATTCCACAGCAACAAATATTCATTAAAAACCAAGCATACTTAACAGATTCTTTATTAATAAATGTAGCTACAGTAGCTGTAGACACAACTCAAATAAAGAAATACCCAATTAAATCCATTAAAAAAGAACCTTTTGTTTTTGATGATTTTAAAATATACATCTACCTTTTAATTGCTGCCTTACTAATTATAGGTTTCTGGATTTACTGGTTTGTTATTAGAAAAAGAAAAACACAAGAGGAAGAGCCAACTTACAGAGCATTGCCTCCATATGAAGAGGCTATGTATAGGCTGAATGAGTTAGATGAAAAATTGCTTTGGCAGAATAACAAAACCAAACAATATTATAGTGAGTTAACAGAAATTATTCGTGGTTATATAGAGCGTGAACTTAAAGTACCTGCTTTAGAAAAAACATCAGATGAAATTATAGAAACTTTAAAAGATTTTTACGATGCTAAAACCATTAGAACATCACAAGCAACAATTCAAAAGTTAAAAGAGCTATTCCAAGAAGCAGATTTAGTAAAATTTGCAAAATCGAAACCTTTAGCTTTAGAAATTGAAGAAGACAGAAAAGATGCAGAAGCTATTGTTGGCGACTTAAAACCTAAAATTATTAGCAAAGATGATGAATTGGAGTAATTTTGAGTTTCTAAACCCAGAGTTTTTATGGTTGCTAATTCTAATTCCGCTATTAGCATTATGGTACTTTTTTGTACGCAAAAAAGATGCTGCAGTATTAACAGTGCCAAGTATAAAAGGCTTTAAAACCAAAGCCTCTTTCTTAGCGAAGTTAAAGCCAATTTTATATGTTTTTAGATTATTGGCCTTAGCAGCAATAATTGTTGCACTTGCAAGACCTAGAAATGTATCTGTAAGCAAAAGAACTAAAACAAATAGAGGAATAGATATTGTTATGGCTATAGATGTTTCTGCAAGTATGTTGGCTAGAGATTTAAAGCCAAACAGACTAGAAGCTTTAAAAAAGGTAGCCGTAGATTTTGTAGATAGAAGACCAAATGATAGAATTGGTATCGTAGTTTATGCAGGAGAAAGTTTTACGCAAACACCAATTACTAGTGATAAAACCATTGTAAAAAGAACCATAAATCGTTTGCAATGGGGTCAATTAGAAGGTGGTACTGCAATTGGTATGGGTTTAGGTTCTAGGGTTAATAGATTAAAAGATAGTAAAGCCAAAAGCAAGGTTATTATTTTACTTACAGATGGTGTAAATAATGCAGGGAATATAGACCCTACAACAGCAACAGAATTAGCAAAAGAATTGGGCATTAAAGTTTATACAATTGGTATTGGTACAAATGGAATGGCCGACTTTCCTTGGAGTAAAGACCCAAGAACAGGAATGTTAAACTTTAGAAAGCAACAAGTGCAAATAGATGAAGATTTGCTGAAAAATATTGCAGAAGAAACACAAGGGAAATACTTTAGAGCTACAGACAATACATCATTAAAAGAAATCTATGATGAAATTGATGCTTTAGAAAAAACAAAAATTGAAGAATTCAAATACTATAACTATCAAGAAATGTATAGAGATTTGGTATTCTTGGCCTTAGGTTTATTGATTTTAGAATTTTTATTAAGAAACACATTATTTAAGAGTTTTATTTAAATGTACAGATTAGAAGAACCAATTTATTTTTATGCATTAGCAATCATACCAGTTATGATTGTAATCTATTTGTTGGTTTTATGGTGGAAAAAAAGCACGCAGCGTAAATTCTCGAATGCAGAATTATTACAAAAAATAGCACCAAATTCTTCAGTTTTTAAATCAACATTAAAACTAATTATGTTGTTATTAGGTATTTCTTTTTTAATACTTTCTTTAGTAAACCCAAAAATGGGATCTAAACTAAAAACGGTTAAAAGAGAAGGTGTAGATGTGGTTTTTGCTCTAGACGTTTCTAAAAGTATGTTGGCAGAAGATATTGCACCAAACAGATTAGAAAAGGCAAAACAAATTATATCAAAAATTATCGATAAATTAGGCTCAGATAGAGTGGGTGTTATAATTTATGCAGGTAATTCGTATCCGCTTTTACCAATAACAACAGATCATGCAGCTGCAAATATGTTTTTGCAAAATGCGAATCCAGATATGGTTTCTAGCCAAGGAACAGCAATTAATGAGGCTTTAGAACTGGCAAAAACGTATTATAATAACGACGAACAAACCAATCGTTTTTTAGTAATTATTTCTGATGGAGAAGATCATCAAGAAGAAACAAAACAAGTGGCACAAAATTTGTCTAATGATGGTGTAAAGATCTATACTATTGGTGTTGGTACAGAAAAAGGTGGCCCAATTCCTATGCGTTTAAATGGTTCTATGATTGGTTATAAAAAAGACAATCAAGGAGAAACTGTGATAACAAAATTAACGCCAGATGTTTTAGAAGATATTGCAGATGCAGGAAATGGAAGATATGTGAATGGTAACGTTACAGAAACTCCAGTAAATATAATTTCTGAAGTTATTGCTAATGCTCAGAAAAATGAATTTGAAACCAAACAATTTTCTGATTATAAAGACCAATTTCAATGGTTTTTAGGAGCAGGTATTCTATTTTTATTGCTAGATATTTTCTTATTCGATAAGAAAACAAAATGGTTAAGAAAAGTAGATTTGTTTAATGAAGAAAAGATTAAAAACAAATAATATGAAAACGTATTTAAAAATAACAATGCTCTTTTTGATGCTGTTTTCTATCAACGAAATAACAGCACAAAAAGATTCTACAGCTTTACAACGTAAAGCCAGAAGTATGGTTAGGCAAGGCAATGAATTGTACCAAAACAAGCAATATACAGATGCTTCTGTTGCCTATAAAAAAGCACTAAGTAACAGCTCTTATTATGATAAAGCCAGTTACAATTTAGGTAATGCTTTGTATCAAAGTAAAAACTTTAAAGAAGCCTTGCCTCAATATGAATTAACTGCAAAAACAGCAGAAGATAAACTTACTAAAGCACAAGCTTATCACAATATTGGTAATGCACATATGGAAACCAAAAATTATCAAGGTGCTGTAGATGCTTACAAAAATTCGTTAAGAAACAACCCTACAGATGATGAAACTCGTTATAATTTAGCTGTAGCTCAAAAATTGTTAGACAAAGAAAATCAACAAAATAAAGACGATAAAAACAAGGATAACAAGGATAAGAAAGATCAAAAAGACCAAGATAAAGATCAAAAAGACGATCAAAATAAAGATCAAGACAAAGACAAGAAAGAGGGTGATGATAAGGATAAGAAAGATGACAAAGATGGTGAAGGAGATAAAGACAAAGACAAGAATCAAGATCCTAAAAAAGACGATAAAAAAGATCAAAATAAAAAGCCTAAACCACAGCAAGGAAAAATGTCTCCTCAGCAAATTAAGCAGTTGTTAGAAAGCTTAAATAATGAAGAAAAGAAGACACAAAAGAAAATGAATGCTAAAAAGGCGAAAGGCAAAAAAACAAAACAAGAGAAAGATTGGTAAAACTAGCAATTTAGAAAGACGATGAAGTTGAGATTTTACATATCACTATTTATAACCTTATGCACACTATCTGTTGCTGCTCAAAAAGCAGAGCTAAGTGTTGCTGTAAGCAAGAATAAGTTAGGCTTAAATCAGCGTTTACGAATTGAATATTCTATAAATAAACAAGGTGCAGATAACTTTAAGGCCCCAGATTTTACAGGGTTTGATGTTATTCAAGGGCCAAGCCAATCTGTGAGTCAATCTTGGATTAATGGTAAAGTAAGTTTTTCTCAATCTTATTCTTACATCTTAAAACCCAAAAGAAGAGGAGAATTAATTATACAGCCTGCAAGTATTAAAATTAATGGTAGCACAATAGATTCTAAAATGATGAAAATCATTGTAACAGAACCTATTGCAACTCCAGATAATCCTAATGATCCAGATTATATTGCTGAACAGAACATACATTTAGTTGCAGAGATTTCAAAATCTAGACCTTATGTAGGTGAAGGTATTTATGTAGAATACAGATTGTATGTTAGCGAAAATGTAAGTGTTTACGATACGTCTGTAACAGAAGCACCTCAGTACAATGGTTTCTGGAATCAAGAAATTAAAATAAACGGTTTCCCAGTAAAAATGGGAAAATACAATGGAGAAAACTATAGATATATTGTTTTACAGAAAGCACTGCTAATACCTACTAAAACTGGTAGACTTACTATAGATCCTATGAAAATGGATATTGTTATTGGTGTACCAACAGGAAGAGCAGATTTCTTTGGTAACGTAATTACAAAAAACATCAAGAAAGATTTTTCTTCTGTTAAAAAGGTAGTTCAGCCAAAAAGTTTACCATTAGAAGGTAAGCCAGAAAATTTTACAGGTGCTGTTGGTCAATTTAATTTTGAGGTTAGTTTGAGTAAAGACATCTTAAAGGCAAATGAATCATCGCAAATAAAAGTGGCCGTAAATGGTAGAGGAAACTTAAAGTTATTTGAGTTGCCAGCAGTAAAAACACCAAAAGAATTAGAAACTTATCAACCAGAAAGAAAAGAAAGCGTTAGAATAACTAGCAATGGTTTGTCTGGTTCTTTCTCAGACACCTATACTGTTGTTCCTCAATACAAAGGAAAATACAAGTTACCAGATATTTCATTTTCTTATTTCGATCCTAAGACAGAACAATACAATACCATCAATACAGATGATTTATATGTAGATGTTTTAGAAGGTAAAGAGCTAATTACAACAACAGAAAATACAGCTGTGCAGCAGAAAAACGTAGTTTCTTCTGGTAAAAGTTTTAGGTACATACAAACTAAAACAGAATTAGAAATAAAAGACGATAGCGATTTTTATCAATCTAACCTTTTCTATATTCTACTAATTTTACCATTATTATTCATTCCACTTGCTATTTTAATTGGTAAGAATAATGAGAAGAGAAGAAGCGATGTTGTTGGTTTACGTTTAAGAAAAGCAGAGAAATTGGCTAAGAAATACTTGTCTGAAGCCCAAAAACAATTGGGTAAAAAAGAAGCTTTTTATGAGGCTTTAGAACGTGCATTGCACAATTACCTTAAAGCAAAATTAGGTGTGGAAACTGCAGATATTAGTAAAGAAAATATTACGTTAATTTTAGAAAAGAGAGCAATTAGTGATGCTACCATAAAGCAGTTTATAGATGTTTTAAAAGCTTCTGATTTTGCAAGATATACACCTGTTACAGATACAGAAATGAAACAGGAGTATGAAAGAGCCAAAAAAGTAATCGTTGAATTAGATAAACAGTTATAAGATGAAGAAAATCCTATTTTTATTACTGCTAGTTGCTAATGTATTTTATGCTCAAGATGAGCAAAAGATATTCGAATCTGCGAATGAAATGTACAAACAGCAGAATTATGAAAAAGCGATTGAATTTTACAAAACTTTAGAAAAACGCAACTTAGTTTCTTCAGAGTTATTTTACAACATTGGTAATGCACATTACAAATTAAATGAGGTTGGGCCTGCTATTTTCTATTATGAAAAAGCATTGCAATTAGACCCAGATAATGAAGATGTAAAAAACAATTTGGTATTTGCGAAAAGGTTGGCTTTAGATACTATAGAAGAATTACCAAAAACATTCTTTCAAAAAATTAATAGTAATTATTTTCAACAATTATCTTACAATGAATGGGCTATAGCAGTTATAATCTTTGCCTTTTTAGGAAGCATTTTATTCTTACTATTTTATTTTTCTAACAAACCTGGTACCAAACGATTTTTCTTTATTTTTAGCATGTTTAGCTACTTACTTTTAATCATCACTTTTGTTATTACTATCAACCAACATTCTTTAGCAGGCAAAAGTAAAATTGCTATTGTGTTTGCAGAAGAAACAGAGGTTATGAATGCGCCTACTTTAAATTCAGAAGAGTTATTTACTTTGCATGAAGGTACTAAGGTTACTGTTTTAGACAGAGTTGATAATTGGAAAAAAATTAAGTTAGCAGATGGCAAAATTGGCTGGATCATAGCTAACGAAATTAAAGAGTTAGACGAAATATAATTTTCAATTTCACTTAGAAATATCTTTTTCTTTTTATATTGCATTGTTTCCAGTACATGGATACAAAAATCAATCAATCAAAAAACTTCTCTCGATTTACGATATCGATATAAGTTTATTTAATACAAAGTAAAATTTATGTTTAAGTATTTAAAGAATGATTTACCTGCAAGTGTTGTAGTCTTTTTTGTGGCTTTACCTCTTTGTTTAGGTATAGCTTTAGCAAGTGGTGCACCCTTATTCTCTGGTTTAATAGCAGGTATTGTTGGTGGAATTGTTGTTGGTGCATTATCTGGTTCTAAAATTGGTGTTAGTGGGCCTGCAGCAGGTTTAGCAGCAATTGTTTTAACTGCCATTGGTACTTTAGGAGGTTATGAAAACTTTTTAGTAGCAGTAGTTATAGGTGGTGTAATTCAACTTATTTTTGGAGTTTTAAAAGCAGGTATTATTGGATATTATTTTCCATCATCTGTAATTAAAGGGATGTTAACTGGTATTGGTATCATCATTATTTTAAAACAAATTCCACACTTTTTTGGTTATGATGCAGATCCTGAAGGAGATTTTGCATTTTTTCAGGTTGATGGAGAAAACACATTTTCAGAAATTTTTAAATCGATTAATAACATTAGCTTAGGGTCTACTATTGTTGGACTTGTAGGTTTAGGTATATTAATTCTATGGAGCAATGTTTTATCTAAAAAAGGAAAGATTTTTCAATTAATTCAAGGGCCATTAGTGGCTGTAGTTTTTGGTATTGTTTATTACATATTTACAGATTCTACTTCTAAATTTGGTATCAGTTCAGAGCATTTAGTAAGTGTTCCTGTTCCTGATAGTTTCGATTCATTTTTAGGCCAATTTAGTTTTCCAAATTTTGCAGCAATAACAAATCCGCAAATTTGGGTAGTTGGTTTTACAATTGCATTGGTAGCAAGTTTAGAAACATTATTATGTGTGGAAGCAACAGATAAATTAGATCCGCACAAAAATGTAACACCTACTAATAGAGAATTATTAGCACAAGGAACAGGTAATATACTATCTGGTTTAATTGGTGGTTTACCTGTAACACAAGTAATTGTAAGAAGTTCTGCAAACATTCAATCTGGAGGAAGAACCAAGTTATCTGCAATATTTCACGGGTTTTTATTATTGATTTCAGTAATATTAATCCCTACTTTATTAAATAAAATTCCACTTTCTGTACTAGCAGCAATTTTATTAGTTGTTGGTTATAAGTTAGCTAAACCAGCATTATTTAAAAAAATGTGGGATTTAGGCTGGAAACAATTCATTCCATTTACAGTAACAGTTGTGGGTATTGTGTTTACAGATTTACTAGTGGGTATCGCTTTAGGTTTAGCAGTAGGTATTGTTATCATCTTAATTAAGAGCTTCCAAAACTCACACTTTTTGCATATTGAAGATAAAAGTGATGGTAAAAACAGAATTAAAATGACGCTTGCAGAGCAAGTAACTTTCTTTAATAAAGGTGCTATTTTAAACGAGTTAGATAGTTTGCCAGAAAACACCTATTTAGAATTAGATGTTAGAAAAACAATCTATCTAGATAATGATATCGTCGAAATTTTAGAAGATTTTGCAGTAAAAGCAAAAGAAAGACATATAGACATTAAAATCATTTCAGAGAGAGGAATTGTAGAAAACCCAGACAGTTTTATAGAGTTCTTTAAATTGGAAAAAAAATCATAAAAATAGCATGAGAAATACAGCCATAAATAAACAAGTACAAGACAATTTAACTCCTGATGATGTTTTATCTGATTTGTTAGCAGGTAATGAACGTTTTATAAATAACGAATTAGATGAGGTTTCTCATTTAGATTTGGTGCAACAAACAACAACGGGTCAATACCCAAAAGCAGTGGTACTTTCGTGTATAGACTCTAGAGTTCCTGTAGAGCAGGTTTTTGATCAAGCAATTGGCGATGTTTTTGTGGCTAGAGTTGCTGGTAATTTCGAAAATGAAGATATTTTAGGTAGTTTAGAATATTCTTGTGCAGTTGCTGGTAGTAAATTGGTGATGGTATTAGGTCATGAAAGTTGTGGTGCTGTAAAGGCTGCTTGTGATGATGTTAAGTTAGGTAACATAACTCATTTGCTTTCTAATATTATGCCAGCTGTTAAAAAATCGGCAAAAGAAATAGATGGTGATACTACCTCTGCAAACCCAAAGTTTGTAGCCAAAACAGTAGAGAATAACGTACTTTTAACTATTGATAGAATTAGAGAAAGAAGCGAAATTTTAGCAGATTTAGAAAGTTCTGACTCAATTAAAATTGTTGGTGGTGTATACTCACTGCAAACAGGTAAGGTAACAATGTTGTAGTAAATAAAAACAACAAAATAATAGATAAGCTGAGAATAATCTCAGCTTTTTTTATGCCTATTATTTACCTTTAATAAACTTTAAGGAAGGATTATCTTCATCCATTATAGATGGTATAAGTGTGGGTATAATTGATTTTATAGGATAAAACATTACAGACTCCTCTAACATTTCCTCTTCTACAAAAGGTATGGTTTTGTTAAATTTATCAAACAATAAAAAGATTACACTTAAAATGAAAGACCATTTTAAGGCACCAAAAATGGCACCAAGTATTTTATTTAATAAACCTAAAGCAGTAATATCTGCTAGTTTGGTAAGTAATTTACCTACAAAAATTACAGCAAGGACTACAGCTAAAAAAGTAACTGCAAAAGCTACAATTTTATTGGTTTGATGAGACCATTCTAAAACAGAATCATTCAGAGCATATTCTATGTAATACGAATAATGTATAGCACAAAAAACGCCTGCAATTATAGCCACTAAAGATGCAATTGCAGCAAACAGCCCAGTCATAAAACCTCTTACAGCTGCAAAAAGTAATATTACAATGATTATAATATCAATTACATTCATGGTTTATAATTTATGTAAATCTACAGTATATTTTATCAAATTAAAAATGCGCATTGTATCTTTGCATTATAATTCTAGAAATGATAAAAGAGAATACTTTAAAAGAAAAATGGAGTCTTTTAGTAAGCAGATTATCTGCTGATTTTGCAGATGGAGATGAGCTAAATGTAGATGGTATTATCTATTTAATAGGTGTTCAAGAATTAGGGCAAGGACATAGGGCGTTTAAAAAAGACGAGAAAATGAACCTAATGCACATTGCCATTTGTAAATTACTAGAACCTTATGGCTATTATGAATTTGATTATTTTGATGATGATGGCTGGCCTCATTACAAAATACTTACAGATTTACCTAACCTAAAACCAGGTGAGCAAACTGTTTTAATGAAAGAAGCCATTGTAACTTATTTTGAAATTTTAGAATATTTTTAAGTTCTAGGTTACACTCATTTTACGAATCATTACAGAAAATACCTTAGGCATCCAGCGTTTTACGTAAACCCCTAATTTTTCTTTGGCACCAGAAATATAAACTTCTTCTTTTTTCCTTAGTACAGCTTTCGCCATTAATTTTGCAAAACGATCTGGCTGAATACCATTTGCAGTGGCATTATCCATTTTATTTTGTGGAGATCCATCTCCTGTTAGCGCATTTTTAGAAATATTGGTGTTTACAAAACCAGGGCAAACTAAAGTTACAGCAATATTATCGTTAAAATGTTCCGCTCTTAAACTATCGTAAAAACCATGCAAAGCGTGCTTACTTGCTGCATAGCTAGATCTTAATGGTGTACCTATTTTACCAACAATACTCGTTGTAATTACAAATTGCCCACTCTTATTGGCAATAAAATGTGGTAATAAAGCTTTTGCCAATGCTACATTGCCCAGATAATTAATATCCATTATTCTTTTATCTACCTCTATTTCTGTGTCTTTCACTAAAGAACGCTGACTAATACCACCATTATTTACCAAAACATCAATTTTACCAAAAGCTGAAATTGCTGTATTAGTAACCTCTTGTAAATTGGTATAATCTTCCAAATCTAAGGGTATCACTTTTACCTTATTTGGATCTTTACAGGCCATTTTTACCTTTTCTAAATCCTGTTTATTTCTAGAAGATAAAATTAATTGTGCATTCTGTTTTGCTAGTTCAATTGCTAACGCTTTTCCTATTCCAGAAGATGCTCCAGTTACCCAAATTGTCTTATCAGAAAAACTCATTCTTATATATTTAACGTTACAATATACCTATTTAAAAAGAGAAATGGTATTTTTGGTATGCTTCTTGAAAAAAATTATACAAACGTAAATTAATTAAAATGGTAAAGAGAATTCTTCTATTGCTGCTATTTGCTAGTACTTATATGCATGCTCAACATTCTGTAACAGGAGTTATGAGCCCTAAATTAGAATCAGATTGGCTAATTTTATACAAGTTAGAAGGTACTAAACAAGTGTTTGTAAATAATACAAAGATAAAAGCTGATAGTGCTTTAATAGGGGGCAAGCAAGAAGCTATTGGTAGATTTCAAATTCAGTTGCCAGCAAATGCAAAACCAGGAGTTTACAGAGCTACTTACAGATTAGAAGGTGCAGGTTTTGTAGATTTTTATTATAATAATGAAGACGTTACTTTTATTTTTAATCCAGAATATCCTCAAGAATCGATTGCATTTTCTGATAGTGAAGAAAACAAACTGTATCAAGAATATTTAGTTGATATTTCTAAGGCGCAACAAAAATTAGATAGTATTCAAGTTGCTGTTTTGCAAGATTCAACATTAAAAATGGCAGAGGCCTACAAAGCTGCTTTTCAAAATTTAAATAGCTTACAAAACAAGTATGAAAACCTTTCAAAAAACAAATACGTAGCTCCAGTAATTAAAGCTAGTTTAAGAGTTAATTCACCAACAATTTTAAATTCGGTTAATAAATATTTATCAAGTATTAAAAGTACCTTTTTTGATCGTTTAGATTTTTCGAACCAAACCTTAAGAAACTCATCATTTTTAACCAATAGAATTTTAGATTACATTTTTTACATCAATTATTCAGATGATTTACAAGAACAAAAAAATCTGCATAAAAAGTCTATAACCACTGTACTTTCTAAGATATCAGATCAAAAATATAAAAGGGATATTATAGTATTTTTAATAGATCAATTTGAATCTTCTAAGAACATAGCTATTATAGATTATCTATTTAAAGAACATTATAATAAGTTGCCAATTGCATTGCAAGATGCTAAGTTTAAAAAAGAAAAAGAAGCTTTATTTGCTACAGAAATAGGTAGAACAGCACCCGATTTTTCATGGACAGAAAATGGAAAATCAACAAAACTTTCTAATTTAAACGATGCAGAGAATTATGTATTGGTATTTTGGAGTACAAGCTGTTCTCATTGTTTAAGAGAAATTCCTCAACTGCATATGTATATGAAAAGTAAACCTGCTGTTAAAGTGGTAGCTTTTGCTTTAGAGAATGATTCTTTTGTTTGGGAGACCTACAAGAAAGCAAATTTACGTGGTTGGCATAATGTGTTAGGCTTAAAAAAGTGGGAAAATAAAGTAGCCAGAACTTACCAAATAAATGCAACCCCTACTTATTTTGTTTTAGATAAAAACAAAAAAATTATTGCCAAACCTAATGATATAGATGATGTTAAATCTTTCTTAGAAAAGCTTTAGAAGTGTAAAAAAGCATTTTCGATATGCTCTATTTTAGTTTCGTTTTTATTACAAATTATTGCTATAATATCAAAACGAACCTCAACATCTAAATCAGCATTAGTTACATAGAAATCTATTGCAGAAAGTAATAGTTTTATTTTCTTCGGATTTACAAAATCTTGAGGATTGCCAAAGTACGCAGACGTTCTGGTTTTTACTTCAACAGCAATAAGGATGTCATTTTTTTGGGCAATAATATCTACTTCTGCTTTTAAATATCTATAATTTTTTTCAAGAATAGTATACCCATTTTCCCGCAAAAAAGAAGTAGCAAGTTGCTCACCTTTTTTACCCAATTCATTATGTTGTGCCATTGTGTGAATTTACAATTATTTACTTATTTTTAAGCCCTATGGATTTTCCCTTTGCTTTTGGCCAAAAAAGTTCGCTGCTTTTAATTTTCTTTTTTCACGGAATTGTATTTTCTTTTTTATTAGCAAGAAAAGGAATTCTCTATAAAAACAAAGCAAGCAAATGGTTAAGCTTTTTTTTGTTTTTGTGTGCACTTTATATTTCTCCTTACATGTTGGGCTATGCCAATTGGTATTCTAATAAAATAACAAGAGAAATTTTGTTTTTTGTGCCTTTTATGCAAGTCTTATTAATTGGTCCAGTAATTTATTTTTACACAAAAACGCTATTAAACAATCAATTTAAAATTGCCAAAAAAGATTGGATTCATTTTATTCCTGCAATTTTGTATTTGCTTTATAGCTTGATTGTTTTTATTACTGATAAACTCATTTTAGACGAATTCTATTTTTATGCAGATGGTAGAGATAAAGATTTGGCAAATTGGTATCAAATAGTAGGCGTAATTTCTATGAGTTTTTACCTGATTTTTAGTTTAAAACACTATGCAAATTACAAAAAACTAGTATTTGAAAAGGTAAGTTTTGCTGATTCTATTTTGTTTCAATGGATACAAAACTTCCTCATTGCTTTTTTAAGCATTTTAATTTTACGCGTTCTCTTATTTATATTAAATCCAGAATGGGGCGAATTTGGAAGCCAGTTTTGGCATTATATTGTGTTTTCAATCGTTGTTTTTTACATTTCCATTAATGGATATGCAAATGCAGTTAAAATGTCTTTTTTGGGTGATATAAATTCAGAAAGCGTTGCAATTTTCTCTGAATCAATAATTGAAGAAAAACCAAAACAAGAAACCATTAATCAAAAAGAAATTGAGTTTTGGAAACAGAAAATTTTACAGCTAATTGAAAAAGAAAAGATATACACAAACGCCAAATTAACACTTTCTGATGTATCTAAATTGTTAGAAACAACACCTAAAACTATTTCTAAAAGTATCAATTCAGGATTTGAGATGAATTTTAATGATTTTATCAATAAGTTTAGAATTGAAGCTGTAAAAGAAAAATTAGAAAAAGGAGAACATAAAAAATCAACTTTATTATGCATCGCTTTTGATTGTGGCTTCAATAGCAAAGCGACTTTTAACAGAGCTTTTAAAAAAAGCACAGGTTTATCACCCAAAGATTATTTACAAAACATGAGCTCGTAAATTGGTCTCAAATCAAGATTTGAAGCGATTCAGCTTGATATTCATCTCATCTTTGCATCAAAATAAATATCATATCAATGAAAACTAAAATTCTATTTGTTGCACTTTTAATTTCAACATTTTTAAACGCTCAAGAAAATAAAATTACTAAAATTGATTCGATAGTAAATGCTAAAGTGAAACCAAATCATCCTGGAATTGCAGTCGGAATTGTTAAAGATGGAACTATCATCTATGAGAAATATTTGGGTTTAGCCAATTTGCAACATCAAGTAAAATTTGACGAAAAAACAAGATCGAACATTGCATCAACCGCAAAACAATTTACGGCTTTAATGATTTTAGATTTATCTATAAAAGAAAAATTGAGTTTAGAAGATGATATCAGAAAATACCTAACGAAACTATATCCAACAGTAAAAGAGAAAATAAAAATTAGAAACTTATTGAATCATACCAGTGGAATTCGAGATTATGTAGAATTATTGGATTTAGATGGTGCTGTTTGGTGGCAAAGGTTTGGCTTAGATAATGATGATGTTTTGGAGATGTTAAAAAATCAAGAAGATTTGGGATTTCAACCAAGCTCAAAATACAGTTATAGTAATTCAAACTATATTGTTCTTACCAAGATTATTGAAAAAATAACCGGTAAAACATTTAATGAATATTCTAAAAGTTTCTTTGAAAATTTAGGAATGAACGAAACTTCTTTTGTAGAAAGATATATGAAAGTAATTCCTAACAGAGCAAACCCTTATTCAGATTGGGGAAGAGGCGAATGGTGGGAAGTGCCAACCGTTACCAAAACGAATGGTGAAGGTTTTCTGTTTACGACGTTAAAAGATCAGTTGACTTATGAGATTGCCGTTCAAAATGCAAATTATAACAATAATGTTTTGCTAATTGAAAGTCAAAAACCGATTTCTAATAGTAAAATTAAAACCTACGGTTTTGGTTTAGAATTAAAAGATAAACTAGGCAGAAAATCGGTACATCATTCAGGAGGAACTTACGGATTTCACTCACAAACGTATCGATTTCCAGAAGAAAAACTAACCATTTTTGCAATGAGTAATAATGGTAACATTAGCACCAATTTAATTGCACAAAGTATCGCTAAATTGTTGCTTCCAAAGTCGACCGAAAAACCGAAATATGATTCTAAATTTTATGAAGCTAAGAGCATAAAAAATGAGGTTACTGTTTTAGGAAAATATACCTATCCTAATGAAAATAGTGTTGTAGAAATTCTACAGAAAAACGGAAAAACATTTTGGAAAGAGAAAAATTTTACTGTAGAAATGGTTTCTGAAAGTAAAAACACATTTTCTTTCACAAATAATCCAGAATTAAAAGTTGTTTTTTATCAAGATAAAATGACAGAATATTATGCTTCAGGAAAAACGATGCATTATAAAAGAATCAATACTTTACCAGTTTTACTTTATGATTTAGAAGGATTAACAGGTAATTATTATAATAAAGAATTAGCTATAAATTTTGATTTAAAATTGACAAAAGAGAATAAATTAAAATTTAAACTTTCTACCAATAAAGATTCTAATGATGTTGAAATTTATAATAGAAAATATATGCAATCAGATAACTTTTTTCTGAAAATAGTTAAAGATCAATTTGATAGAGTTACTGAAATACTACTCACATATGGTAGAGCTAAAAATATAAGATTCAGAAAGAAAACAAATCTAAAATTTCAACCAAAAATTAAAACCGAAAATGGTTCTATAAACGTTACTACAATTGGTTCAAGAAAAGGAAATTCATCCCAAATTTTATTGACAAAAAATTATGAAAATGGAAATGAAATTTGGTTTAAAAAATTTGGTGGAAAAAGTTATGATAAAGCCAATTCAATTTTAGCAACAAACGATGGTTATTTAATTATTGGCTCCACAAGTTCTTATGGAAATGGTAATTATGATATGTATGTAATTAAAACTAATAAAAAAGGTAAGAAAATTTGGCAAAATACATATGGTGATTTTTATAACGAATATGGCTATTTTGCAGAAAAAACTTCAACTGGCTTCTTGATTAAAGGAACCAAACAAAATTGCACATCAAATTCAGATATTAATAGAAAATGCACCACCAATGTTTGGTTTGTTAATATTGATAAAAATGGGAAAGAGGTTTCTAATAAAATTTTAGAGCAAATAAAAGACTAGTTAAAAACTAGGTTTACATCTTCCATATCTTCTTCAACTTTTACTTTTCTGCCAAAAATTAAAGCTCTATTATCTGCTTCATGGCCTGCAGGAAAATCAAATATAACAGGGATATCATTGGGTATTGCATCTAAAATAAGTTGTTCTATAGAACTGCCCCATTTTGTAGAGTTTTTTTTGATTAAAGACATGTCTCCAACTACAACAGCCTTCAATTTATTAAAATAGCCAGCTCTTTTTAGGCTTTGTAACATTCTATCGATAGCATATTTATATTCACCAATTTCTTCTATGAATAGTATTTTATTATCTGTATTCATTTGACTCTTAGAACCCAACATAGAAGCTTGTATAGCCAAATTACCTCCTAACATTTTGCCTTCAATTTTAGATAAACCTAAAGTTCTGTTGTAGCTAGAATTAGGTATGGTGTAAGACAATTTATCACCAAAAAGAGCATTTTTAAAACTAGCAATGGTTTCAATAATTTCTTCAGGTTTTTCCTCTAAACTTGTAGCCATCATTGCATGTAAGGTTTCTACACCTAGTGCATTTACGTGATTATGAAAGGCAGTAATATCAGAATACCCAATAATCCATTTAGGATGTTGTTTAAATTTAGTAAAGTCTAATAAATCTAATATTCGAACAGAACCATAACCACCTCTTGCAGCCCAAATTGCTTTTATAGAAGCATTATCTAGGGCATCTTGAAAATCTTGACATCTTTCAATATCTGTTCCAGCAAAATGATTGTTATTATTATAAATATTCTTACCAATAAGTACATGTAAACCCCAATTCTCAGCAAGTTTTTTAGCTTTTAAAATAGTTGCTTGCCTATTTTTTAAAATACCTGCAGGTGCAACAATTGCAATAGTGTCTCCTTTCTGTAAATAAGGTGGACTTACTAATTTTTCTTGAGCTTGAAAAACTGTACAAACTATTAGAATTAAAAAGGTAATTATCTTATTCTTCATCATTATAAATTTTATGCCAACCTAATCCAAAGGTTAGCCCTAATCCAACATAGGATCTTTTGGCAATATTTGCATGTAGTTTAAAACCAATAGACCTGCCAAAACTAGTGGGTTTACCAACAGGAATTAAACCATATAAAACTCTAAAACGTCGCTTTTTATTTTTAAACCAACTTATTCCAACTTCAACTAGAAATCCAAAGTAATTTAAAGCTAAATTATCATTTTCAAAGTTTTTATCATAAGTAGCAAAAGAAATTCCTCCAGAAAAATAATATGAGAATCCCTCTTCAATATATCTCTTACCATATAATAAAGAATATTCTGTCATTGTTTCACTTTCTATATTATAAGGGAATATTAGAAAAAAATCTATTTTTTTTATATTAATAACTTGTAATGTTCGAAATGTAAATAGATTGTTTTTTTTCTGATAGTTTACAGAACCACCTACAGTAAACCCTTTAACAAAGCCATTTGAATAACCTAAACTGAAATCACCAAAAATAATAGGGTTAAGTTTCGTATATAAACTATCTATATTTTCTTGCGCTTTTATCGATGAAAAAATTACTAAGAAAATTACAAGAGGTAATTGTTTCATCATTTAAAAAGGTATTCGTTAATTAGATAACTATTTTAAAAAGTAGACCATAGTAAATGTATTACTTTTCGATGGTTTTTAAAACCATGTTTTCGTACTTTTGTCTCTTCAAAAATGATTCCAAAAAATTAAGAGAAACACTATGAGTGCTCCAAAAAGATATACAATTACAGCAGCTTTACCTTATACAAATGGGCCTATTCACATTGGTCATTTAGCTGGGGTTTATGTACCTGCAGATATTTATGCGCGTTATTTACGTTTAAAAGGTAAAGATGTGGCCTATATTTCTGGTTCAGATGAACATGGAGTAGCTATACCAATGAGAGCTAAAAAAGAAGGTGTTACTCCACAAAATATTATAGATAAGTATCACACAATTATTAAAAAATCTTTTGAAGATTTTGGAATTTCTTTTGATAATTACTCAAGAACATCTTCAGAAATTCACCACAAAACAGCTTCAGACTTTTTTATAAAAATGTATAATGAAGGTGATTTTATAGAAGAAGTTACAGCACAATTGTATGATGCTGAAGCAGATCAATTCTTGGCAGATAGATTTGTAGTAGGTACTTGCCCTAAATGTGGTTTTGAAGAAAGTTATGGAGATCAATGTGAAAATTGTGGTACAAGTCATAATGCAACAGACTTAATCAGCCCAAAATCTGCAATTACTGGTAATGTACCAACTGTAAAAGAAACAAAACACTGGTTTTTACCTTTAGATAAGCACGAAGATTTTTTAAGAAAATGGATTTTAGAAGGGCATAAAAAAGATTGGAAACCTAACGTTTATGGTCAAGTAAAATCTTGGGTAGATGATGGTTTAAGACCAAGAGCTGTAACCAGAGATTTAGATTGGGGAATCCCTGTGCCTGTTGAAGGTGCAGAAGGTAAAGTGCTGTATGTTTGGTTTGATGCACCTATTGGTTACATTTCATCAACCAAAGAATGGGCAGAAAGAGAAGGTAAAAACTGGGAAGATTATTGGAAAAAAGACGATACTAAATTGGTGCACTTTATAGGGAAAGACAATATAGTTTTTCACTGTATTATTTTTCCGAGTATGTTAAAAGCACATGGAGATTATATTTTACCAGATAATGTGCCAGCAAACGAATTTTTAAATTTAGAAGGCAACAAATTATCAACGTCTAAAAACTGGGCAGTTTGGTTGCACGAATATTTAGAAGACTTTCCAAATCAGCAAGATGTTTTGCGTTATACGTTAACAGCAAATGCCCCAGAAAGTAAAGACAATGATTTTACATGGAAAGACTTTCAAGCAAAAAACAATAATGAGTTGGTTGCCATTTTTGGTAACTTTATCAATAGAGTAGTAGTATTAACTAACAAATATTACACAGGTGCTGTACCAACTCCAAATGATTTTACAGAAGTAGATGAAGATGTTTTAGCAGCTGTAAAAGAGTTTCCAAACGTAATTGGTAAATCTATAGAAAGATATAGATTTAGAGAAGCAAGTCAAGAATTAATGAATTTGGCGCGATTAGGAAATAAATATTTGGCAGATGAAGAGCCTTGGAAAGTTATAAAGGTAGATGAAGAGCGTGTAAAAACAATCATGTATGTTGCCTTACAAATTTCAGCGGCGTTAGCTGTGGTTGCAGAGCCATTTTTACCATTTACTTCAACAAAATTAAAAGGAATCTTAAATTTAGAAACTTCTATTTCTTGGGATGATATTTCTGATAAAAATGTATTAATTCCTGCAGAACATCAAATAAATAAAGGTGAACTTTTGTTCTCTAAAATAGAGGATAAAACAATCGATGCACAATTAGAAAAACTACAAGCTACAAAGTTGGCAAATGAACAAGAAAATAAGGTTGTTGAGCCACAAAAAGAAACAATTGAATTTGATGATTTTACCAAATTAGATATAAGAATTGGTACAATTCTAGAAGCAGAAAAAGTAGCGAAAACTAAAAGACTACTAAAACTTAAAGTTGATGTAGGTATAGATACAAGAACAATAGTTTCTGGTATTGCAGAGAGCTTTTCTCCTGAAAACATTATTGGCCAACAGGTATCTGTCTTAGTGAATTTAGCTCCAAGAAAAATTAGAGGTGTAGAAAGTCAAGGTATGATTTTAATGACAGATACTCCAGATGGTAAATTGGCTTTTGTAGAACCAGAAAAAACGGTAAAAAACGGGCAACAAATAAGTTAGTATATTTACTTTATGTCAAGAAAGTTAATATTTATTTCATTTGTTGTTTCTATTGGAGGCTTTTTGTTTGGCTTCGATGCTGGTATTATTTCTGGGGTTATGTCTTATGCAGGTCCAGAATTTAATTTAAACGATATACAATCTGGTTGGGTTGTAAGTTCGCCTTCTTTTGCAGCCATGATTGCTATGCTTTTTTCAGGTAGATTAAGCGATATTTTTGGACGAAAAAAAATCCTAATCCTTGTAGCCCTTCTTTATGCTGTTTCAGCACTTTTTTCTGCCATAGCTAATTCTTACGAAATGCTTTACATAGCTAGAATGATTGGTGGCTTAGCCTTTGGTGCAGCTCTAGTTTTAGCACCAATGTATATTGCAGAAGTTTCCACAGCTAAGAATAGAGGAAAACTTGTGGCAATTCAACAATTGAATATTGTACTTGGGTTTTTTGCTGCTTTTTTAAGTAACTATTTCTTTAACAAATACAATCAAGAAGTTTCTTTCTTAAATGATGCTACAGTTTGGAGGTACATGTTAGGGGTAGAGTTTTTGCCTGCTATCGTATATTTTTTAATCTTGTTTTTTGTACCAAAAAGTCCAAGGTGGTTATTTTTAAAGAATAAAGCAAAAGAGGCTAAAGATGTTTTAGTAAGTATTCATGGTAAGATTGTTGGTGAAATAGAGGTAAAGGCAATTCAAGAGAGCACGAATACATCAGAAAATGACAAAAAAATTAGTTTAAAAGAACTGCTCAAACCATCCCTTCGTTTTTTATTTCTAGTTGGTTTAACTGTTGGTATTTTACAACAAATTACAGGTATTAATGCAGTTTATTTTTATGCAACATCAATCTTTAAACAAACAGGTATAGGTACAGATGCTGCTTTTTCATCTGGAATTTTACTTAGTTCTGTAACTGTTGTTTTTACCATTATTGCTATGTATTTAATCGATAAAATGGGTAGAAGGCCTTTATTATTAGTTGGTACATTAGGTATTGCCATTAGTTTATTGGTATGTGCATATGGTTTTAAACAAGCTACATATCAACTCTCTAAAGAAAAAATTGAAGCCTTAAGTTTTAGTGGTTCAGAAAAACTACAAACAATAGCAAATAAACAATATGCTTTTGATGTTGATTTCAAAAATGACTTAAAATCAATTTTAGGCAATCAAACCTATGCTAAAAACGATGGCGAAATTTTAGAGGCTGCAATTACCATAAATGCAAACTTGGTTTTATTTGGTATACTTGGTTTTATAGCATGTTTTGCCTTTTCCTTAGGGCCTGTAATGTGGGTTTTATTATCAGAATTGTATCCATTAAAATATAGAGGATTAGCTATTGGAGTAATCGCATTTGTAAATTCTTTAATAAGCTCTTTGGTTCAACTTGTTTTTCCTTGGGAGCTGTCTAATTTGGGTAATGCCATGTCTTTTTTCTTGTTTGGTAGCATTGCTTTAATAGGCTTTTTTATCATGCTAAAAATAGTACCAGAAACCAAAGGAAAATCTTTAGAAGAAATTGAAAAGGAGTTTGTAAAAGGGTAATTTTTTAGCTTAAGCAATTTTTTTTGGCATTGTTGTTGGTGTTTTTTCAATTCAAAAAAACCAACAAACTATGAAAAAAACTACTATTCTATTTCTTATTTTATGCTGCAGTTATACTTTTTCTCAAAATAAACTCAATGGAAAAGATCTTAAAAATGCTTACGATAAGTATACCAATTCTTACCAAGAAGTTGTATTTGCACATTTAAATAAAGATAAATTAATTCAAGGTGAAGCTTTAGGTTTTACAGCTTACGTTTTACATAAACAATCTAAAAAGCCTTCTGAGTTAACCAAAAACTTATACTGTGTAATTGAAGATGAAAATAAAAATATTGTTAGGAAGAAGCTCTATAAAGTAGAAAACGGAATAGCTAATGGCATTTTTAACATAGACAGTAAATTTAAGGGAGGGAATTACACCTTTAAGGCGTACACCAACTATATGTTAAACTTTACTGATCAACAAAATTATTATTCTTCTAATTTTCAAGTTCTAGATGTAACCTTAGATATAAATATTGCAAAAATTAATAGAAGTAAAAGTTTAGATGTACAGTTGCTTCCAGAAAGTGGGCATTATTTGCACAATACAAGCAATACAGTAGGTGTAGTGGTTAAAGATAGCTTGGGCTATGGAGTTGCTAATTTAAAAGGACAAATAATAACTAATGAGAATAAAACCGTAAGTAGCTTTGCACTGAACCATTTAGGAATAGGTAGATTTTTATTTACACCAGACATTACAGAAAGCTATACAATAGTTTTAAAGGAGAAAAATAAAATTATTTTAGAAAAGAGCTATAGGCCTAATGTAAAAATTAATGGTATAATTTTAAAAGTGGGTTACAATGGCGAAAATTGTATAGTTTCAGTAAAGACCAATGCAGAAACACTACCTAAAATTACAAATAAGAAATTTGTACTTAGCATACATGATGGAAAACAATTAAACCATTTAGATATTGTTTTTAATGATAAGCCAGAGTTGACTAAAAAAATACCTTTTTCTTATATGGCAAAGGGTATAAATGTAATTACACTTTTATCGGATAAAAATATACCCATAGCAGAAAGACTTTTTTTTAATTATCACAATCTAAACATTTTAAAAAGTAAGGTTACCCTTGAGCAAAAACGAGATACTGCTAGTTCTATAAGCTTGAATTATAGCAAGTTTAGAGAAAGTCAATTTAATAATGTAAGCATATCAATTTTACCTTTACAAACTAAATCTTACAATAAAAACACCAATATTATATCTCAGACTCTTTTATTACCCTATATAAAAGGGATTATTGAAAAAAGTGGTTATTATTTTAAAGAAATAAATAAAAAAACGAAATACGATTTAGATAATTTATTAATTACACAAGGATGGAGTAGCTACAATTGGAGCAATATCTTTAATAATAACAACATAAAACGTTTTAATTTTGAAAGAGGAATTTCTTTAAAAATTAATATTCCTAAAAAAGAAAAAGCTACGCGTTTTTACCTACACAATACATCACAAACAAGACCAGAAAGTTTTGAATTAAATAAAGGTGTTAAAACTTTTATTTATGATAATTTTTATCCAAAAGATAAAGAACCCATCTATTTTTCTAAAATAAATAAAAAGGGAGAAGCAAGCACAATTGGTTTATATGTACAATACTTTCCTAGTATTATCCCAACTTTAAATAAAGATGCAAATAGATTAAGACTAAAAAAGGAATACTTTACAATAGAAGAAGACACAGAAAATTTCTCTTACCTTAATCTAAACAGAACACAAATACTAGACGAGATTGAAATAAAAACAAGTTTAGAGGATATGAGAAGAAACTCTATTAAAAACGCAACCAGAGGCGAAGTATTTTTTATAGAAGAAAGAGATAGAGAAACTACATTAGCAGACTATTTGAATGATATTCCTTATGTTTTTGCTGAAGAAGATTTTATAAAAAAAACATTTAGGTCTTTTAATAGAAATAATGGGGAGCCTTATACTATGGTTGTAGATGGAGTGGAAAAAAGACAGAGAGAATTGCATAATTTTTTATTAGATTATATAGACTTTATAGATATAGACCCATATAATCGTTCTTATGGTGATATTATGAGCATGGGTGCAATAAAAATTACAACGCATCCAGAAAGATATAAAGCAACCATAAAACAAACCAAAAGCAAATTTAATGTGCCTTTAGGTTTTACTGCATCTAAAACATTTTATAAACCTTTATACCCTACTTATAAAGATAGTTTTTTTAAAGAATTTGGAGTTATAGATTGGTTGCCCATTAATGAAATTGATTCAAATGGTAACTTGTCTTTTTCTTTCTGGAACAATCAACCCAATTCATATAAACTTTTTATTGAGGGGGTAACAGCAGATGGCGATTTTATCTTCGAAGAAAAAATTATTTCAATGATTAAATAAATATTTAGTTTTTCTAAAATAGAATTTAGATGCAAAATTTCTAAATTTGTTTATGCTAAAAATTGCACATCATCCTATTTATCATCATCCTTTAAAAGAAGGGCATCGTTTTCCGATGATAAAATACGATTTGCTGCCTGAGCAATTAATTTATGAAGGTACTTGTTCTTTAGAAAATTTTTTTGAACCAGAAATTCCTGATAATAAGCACTTTTTCACGGTTCATGAACCAGACTATTTTTTCGATTTACTAAATATTACTTTAGATCAAAAGGCAGCTAGAAAAATTGGTTTTCCTCTCTCTGAAGTTTTAATAGAAAGAGAAATGGTTATTGCAGATGGTACAATGAAAGCATCTGAATTTGCGCTAAGAAATGGTATTGCAATGAATATTGCAGGAGGCACACATCATGCATTTTCAAATAGAGGAGAAGCGTTTTGCATGTTAAATGATCAAGCAATTGCAGCAAAATATCTTCAGCATAAAAATTTAGTCAAAAAAGTTTTAATAGTAGATTTAGATGTTCATCAAGGTAATGGAACTGCAGAAATATTTGCAAATGATAATTCTGTTTTTACCTTTTCTATGCATGGTAAAAGCAACTATCCTTTTATTAAAGAATCGTCAGATTTAGATATTGCTTTAGAAAACGATACTAATGATGATGAGTTTTTATCAATCTTAAAGAAAACTCTTCCAAATTTAATTGAGTCAGAACAACCAGATTTTATTTATTATTTATGTGGTGTAGATGTTTTGGCTACAGATAAATTAGGAAAATTGGGGATGAGTTTAGAGGGCTGTAAAGAAAGAGATCGATTTGTTTTACAAACCTGTTTTGATACTAAAATACCAGTAATGTGTTCTATGGGAGGTGGGTATTCTAAAGATGTAAATATAGTTGTAGAGGCACACGCAAACACATTTCGGTTAGCACAAGAGATTTTTTATTAAAAAGCATAATTTTATGTTAATTTGGCATGATTTGTGTTAATTTATTAAAAAATTATTTAAATCCTTCAAATTATGAAAAGAACTACAAACCAACCACACATCACATTAGCATTTTTAACCTTTTTCTTTACTACATTTTCAATATTTAGTCAGCAATCTTTTCAAGATTTAAATATTGAAGATGAATTTAAAAATTATACCCAACCTTATGAAGAGTTGATGTATGCACATTTAAATAAAACTAAATTTATTGTAGGAGAAAATATCGGGTACACAGTATATGCTTTTAACAAGAAAAATAAAATACTGTCTTCTGTTACCACTAATATTTACTGTGTTATTACAGATAAAAACAACAAGGTTGTGAAAGAACAAATGATAAAGGCTGAAGATGGCATTGCAAGTGGTTCTTTTGTTATAGATGATAAGCTATTTAAAGAAGGGAGTTATAATTTTAGGGCCTACACAAATTGGATGATGAACTTCTCATACCAAAACATATTTTCGGAAAACTTTGAAGTTTTAGGTACAAATTCAAATCAAAATAAATCAAAATTAAATAGTTTTAAAAATATAGATTTACAGGTTTTACCAGAAAGTGGTCACCTTTTAGGGGGTTTAATTAATACAGTAGGTATAATTGCAAAAGACTCTTTAGGCTTTGGCTTATCTAATGTAGAAGGTAAAATTTTAAATAGTGAAAATGAAGAAATCACCAATTTTAAATTAAATGATTTAGGTATTGGTCGTGCTTCATTTATTCCTAAAAATCTTGAAGTTTATAAAGCTGTTATTAATTATAATGGAACAAAACAAACCATATTATTAAAAAATAAAGTGGAACCTAAAGGAGTTATTTTAAAGGTTACTTCGAATAATGATTATGCACTATTATCTATAGTTGCCAATGAAAATACAAGAGAATTTATTAAAAACAACAATTACAAACTTGTGTTACATGATGGTAAAAATATAGAAACAATACCTGTAAATTTTAACGATAAACTTACGCATACATTAAAAATTCCATTAGAAGAAATATCAAAAGGGGTTAATATTTTTACGCTGTTTAACGAAGAAAACATTCCAGTATCAGAAAGGCTATTTTTTAATTTTAAAGGGTTAAACCTTAAAGAGAGCAAATTGGTTTCTTCGAATACAAAAAATGGAAAAACAACTGTAAATTTTCAATTTAACAATTCAAAAATCATTAATAACAATAATGTTAGTGTTTCTGTTTTACCAAAAGGTACAAAATCATACAGAAAGAATACGAATATGATTTCTCAAATTCTTCTAGAACCTTATGTAAATGGTTTTATAGAAAATGCCAATTATTATTTTTCGGATATGAACCTAAAAAAACAATTAGAGTTAGATAATTTATTACTTACCCAAGGATGGAGCAGTTACGATTGGCTAAATATCTATAACAATAAACAAAAAATCAATTATACTTTTGATGAGGGAATTGCCATAAAATTTAATGTACCAGCAGAAAAGAAAGAAAGTAAATTTTTAATTCATCCGTTAAAAGAAAACGAACCTCAATTAATTTCCTTTAATGAGAAAGTATCCTCTTTTACAGCTAGCAAATACTTTCCAGAAGATGATGAAAAACTTTATTTATCTAAAATAAATAGAAATGGTAAGGCTGTTAAAACACCTGTTTATGCGCAGTTTTCACCTAATCAAATACCAGATTTAAAAGCTAAACTTCCCTTTTTAAAAGCTAAACCTAACTATTATAGTTATGAGAATTTAGTAGATATTAATAGTTTTATTAAATTAAACAATACAGAAGTTTTAAGTGAAATAGAAATAAAGGCGAAAACAGAAAGAGATAGAATAGAAAGAATAAAAAATACAGCTTTTGGTAAGGTAAAATTTTTAAATGATAACGACAGAGTAAGTACTTTGGCTACATATTTAAATGCTCAAGCAGGAATTGCTGCTATAGACGATCATAGAAATTCAACATTCCGTGTTTACTCCAGATCTGCAGATGGTGTACCTTCAATATTTATAAATGATTTTTTTACTAACGATTATTCTATATATTATAATTATTTTCTAGATAATGTAGAGTATGTAGAAATAAACCCACTTGGAATTGGACCTATGCAATTAGGAACTGGAGGAACAATCAAGATTTATGAAAATTATAAAAAGTTTAAGAATTATAGACCTACTTTGTCTAAAATAGATTTTCCTGTAACATTCTCGAAATCAAAACAGTTTTACATACCAAAATATGCTAACTCTAATAATAATTTCTTTAAAAGTTATGGGGTTTTGGATTGGTTGCCAAAAAATAAAATCAATGAATCTGGTAATTTAAATTTATCTTTTAATAGTAATAATGTTAAAGAAGTAGTTTTATATATAGAAGGTATCACAGAAAGCGGAGATTTTATTTTAGAAGAGAAAGTAATAAAAACAGAGTAACAAATAATTAACCTATTTTTTACAACAGCACCTTTATTTAACCAATGTAAATGGCTAAATTTAAAGGTGCTTTTGCTTTTATAATATTTTAAAGGTTGTTTTTTAAGTTTGTGATGGTTTTTCATCATAATCTAAATGAAGTAACTTTTATTCTATTTGAGTTAACAAAACACTAGCAATTAGCGTTACTTTGTTTCAAATTAAAAAATCAATTATGAAAAAACTTTTAACATTGATGTTAACCATACTATTATTTTCTTGTGGTGCATCTAAAAATGTAAGAACTCAGCAGAAGGTTATAAAAGGAAATTGGGTATTAACAGATATAGTTTATAGTAAAACTGGAGACTATAAAGTTGTTCTTTTTAATGATGCAAATAAAGAATGTTTAGAGGGCAGTACTTGGAAATTTGTACCAAACAACAATACTGGTACTTACACCATTTCTGACCCAAACTGTATTGAAGGAGAAAGAGAGTTTGTTTTTGTAATCCAAGAAACAGATGTAAACACGGGTTATTATGATTTTCTTTTAAAACCCAAAAACAATGAAAATAATATAGGTTTTCGTTTAGACTTAATGCAATTAACCGAAAATACCATGGTTTGGCAACAAAATATTATGGTAAATGGATCTCCGTTTTTAATTAAAATGAACTTTACAAAACAATAAAACATGAAAAATCTTACAAAAAAAATATATACAGTAGCATTAGCATTATCAGTAGCTTTTACTTTTTCTAGTTGTGAAGCAACTAAAAATGCAAATAATAAACAAAAAGGTGCAGCAATTGGTGCAGCTGGTGGTGCCATTCTTGGAGCCATTATTGGTAACAATGTAGGTAGTGGAAAAAACAGTGAGCTAGGAGCTGTAATTGGTGGTGTTATTGGTGGTGGAGCAGGTGTGCTTATTGGTAAGCGAATGGATGAACAGGCTAAGAAAATTGAAACTGAAGTTCCTGGTGCAAAAGTAGAAAGGGTAGACGATGGTATTGTAGTAACTTTTGATGAGAATAGTGGTGTTTATTTTGATACAAATAAATCTAACATCAATACAAAATCTCAGCAAACCTTAGATAGATTGGCAAAAGTGTTTTTAGAATTTCCAGATACTAAGATTTTAGTTGTTGGTCATACAGATAACACAGGTAATGCAGACTATAATTTAACGCTATCCGAAAAAAGAGCGAAATCTGTAACCAATTATTTAATTAGTGATGGTATTGCTAGCCCAAGGTTTCAAACACTTTGGTATGGTGAAGCACAACCAAAATATGATAATTCAACTGCAGAAGGTAGAGCAAAAAATAGACGTGTAAACGTTGCTATTGTACCTAATGAAAAAATGAAAAATGAAGCAATTAAAGATGCTCAAAATTAGTAATAAGATATTATTTGAATAAAAAAAGCCGCATTTAGCGGCTTTTTTTTATTCAAATAATTTAACAGTTTTGTCTTTATCATCTTCTTTTATTTCTACTAATAATTTTCTAAGTCCAAGTCTATTTACCTTGTAAACTTTAGTACCAACACTCCAATTTTCTTTTCTTGTTGTGCCTGGCATCATAGGAAAACCATAACTAAAGCTACTACCATCTTTTTTAGGGCCTACAACCACAAAATTGTTTCTATTCCATGAGTTGTTCTTAATCTTAAATGGTATCCAGGTAACCTTTTTATTTCTATATTTCTTTGTTTTTGCTAAAGCTTTTTTAGTATCTCCTTTTAATGATTTTGGGGTATTTGCCAATACCAATGTTCCATCATTTTTAACAATAGAGTAAATTTCATTGTTAGCAAAAACTGTAGCTTTTCCTCTTCCCCAAATATTTACTTTAGCATTTTCTGCAATTAATTTAGAAGCTTGAATTTCACCTAATTCTACGCCAATATTTAGTTGATTTACCTTACCATTAACAACTATTTTACCTACAAGAGCCATCAGATTTAGATACTCACTATGCACATTATTTAAGAATAAAGTTTCATGTGTACCAGTTTCAATTCTTTGCAAAAGAGGTGCTCCAATTTTAATGATGATATTCTTTGAAGGTTGTATCCATTCTAATTGATTTAGGTTCAATTTACCATCAACAATTTCTGTATCAATTTTTTCAAAAAGGTTGCTGTCTGCAGTAATTTGCATGCCATTTTTTAGTGATTGATCTACAGTTATTTTTGCATATAAATTCACTTTTAATTCCTTTAAATTAGCAACGTCAAAAGTTCTAGTTTCAATGTTCTTGTTTCCTTTGATCTGCCCAATTAAAGTTGAGCTGGTAAAAACGAGCAGTATTAGTAATTTTTTCATGATATTATTTTTTAATGATTGTAGCTGTTGTATCGTTAAATTTTGTTTGATAGATTAAAGTTTCGGGTTTGTACTCGAATGTTATTTTTCTGTTGTCTTCATTTTTTAATTCGTAGTCAAATCCGTTTTTAACAAATTTAAAGGTGATGCTATTTACAGCTGTTTCTTCTTGAAAATTAACTTCATAAATACCATCATTATTTTCATCGGTTAAAGGATAGCTTTCTCGCCATTGATTTGGTAAAAAACTACCTCTAATCCCTAAGGATTCTATGCCATCTATTCCATTTGTGTCTACTATAAAAGTTACATTTTTTTGATGTTCTTTTTGAACGCAGCTTGCAAATACCCCTAAAAATAGTAGGCTTGTTGTTATAAATTTTTTCATAATTTTAATTTATTGATTTAATTTTTTTGCGATTATATAGTCAATTCCAAATCTTCCAGATCCTAAATAAAGGTGATACAATGAGACCCATAAAAATCCCATTGCTGGCAACATAGACCACATTCCTTGGTTCCATTTTTGCAAGAAAATTGCGACTAACATTGTACACATAATCAAGAAAGATGCAATTCTGGTTTTAAAACCAAGAGCCAGCATTAAACCACCAACTGCTTCAGAGAAAGCACCCATCCATGCAAAAAATACTGGAGCTAAGGCAAAGATTCCACCATATTCTGCAACATCTTTTGGAAACCATGCTACCACTTCAAAAAAGCCTAAATTTTCTGTATTAGACCAAGGCAAGCCAAATTTGTCTGAGCCAAAGCTTAAGGTTAGTAATAAACCGCAAATAATTCTTGGTATGCTAAAAAGTAAATCTGCAAACCAACTTTTTTGGATAATTGGAGTAATAATAAATTTTGATAAACGAATGAATTGTGCTTTCATAATAGAGTTATTGTTCTGTTTGTATTTGGTTACAAAGTTGAACTTAATCTATCTTTTAAAAGACTTAGAAGGTAAAAGCTGGGCTCATTTACAATTTGAGACGTCTTATTTTGGGCTAGAGCCCTATCAAACTCAATCTAAATTTAATTAAGATTTTAAGGTATTTAAAAATTCGGTAGGCGAGCTTTGTGTAATTTTTTTAAACACTCTATTAAAGGTTGCTTTGCTGTTAAAACCACAATCGTAAGCAATACCTAAAAGAGAAAGTTGTTGGTGTTCTCCTGATTTTAATTTTGCTTTAAAGGTGTTTACTCTGTATTCGTTAATAAAGTCGTTAAAGTTTTTGCCAAAACCAGTATTGATGATTTTGCTTAATTCAGCTCTCGTAAGATTTAAGGATTTAGACAAGTCAGAAAGATTTAAATCTGGATTTAAATAGGGCTTTTCTCTATTCATAAAAGTGCTAACCTTTTCTAAGTCTGATTCTAAAAACTCACTAGAATTGTTTTTTTGTTGAGGTATACTTTCTGGATTTGGTGAGAAACTAAAGGATAATTTATTCAGTTTTGTGGTATCTGTAAAATAGCCTTTAATGCCTACAAATAACACAACAAGTGCCATAAAAATGTTTAACCACCATCGTTGTGTATAATTTAATTCAATAATAAGGCTACCCACAATATCTTGTAAAGAACTGTAAAGAAAAAGCAGTGTAAACGCAATTAAAAAACTAAGTATCCAATTCAGTTCTAGTTTATAAGTATTAGAAAAGTATTCTCTGATTCTTTTTCTGTAATTGTAAAAAAGTTGAAAAGTAAAGGCTAAATATAGAAGCATTTGAGCAAAACTAACAAATATTAAAATAGGTTGTATTATTGGCTCATCTAAGGAAAGTTTTAAAATTCCGTTTTGAGTTTCATCAAAACCTGGTTGTAAGCTGTCATAAAAATAAATGGTTAAACGAAAGAGAATTAAAGAGAAAGCTAATACAAAATGAAGCCAATCTTTTTTGCGAAATGTAAAATTAGACGTTGTAATTGCTTTCACATAAAAATAAATTAAAGGCGCAATTGCAACTCCCATTGGTATTAAGAAATAATTGATTTTTGTATTTCTAAAAACATTATACCAGCCCATAAAACCAACTGTATAGCAGGTTTGCTCGTAACATATGATAAGTAGAATTAAACCTAGAAATAAATCGGATATATTTTTCTTTTTAAAATATCTCGCCAACAATAATGCAACAAAAACTAATCCTTGAAAAACAAGAATTAATAATGGTGTGCTGTACAGATTAAAATCTGGAAAGGATAAGAAAAATGATGGCATTATATTATCCTAAAACAGTGCTCTTTTTTAATTCTTTTACAAAAGGCTGGCTATACAATCTTTGACCTAATGCTGCATGAATAGCATTGGAAATTGCTCCAGCTGCAGGTGGTAAACCAGGTTCTCCTAAACCAGTTGGTTTTTGGTCATTTTCTACAAAATAAACATCTACTTTAGGTGTTTCTTGTATTCTAATAAGTCTGTAAGTATCAAAGTTTTTATGCTCGGGTTTACCGTCTTTAAAAGAGAAATCAGAATACATGGCATGACCAATTCCGTCTAAAACTCCACCTTCAACTTGATTTTTAGCTCCTGTAGGATTTACCAATATTCCACAGTCTACAGCAACTGTAACCTTTTCAATAATAGGATAACCATCTTTTAAAGTGATGTCTGCAATTTCTGCAACATGAGTATTATGGCTGTAATAAGCTGCAAAACCTTGGTAAACTCCCTCTTTAGTTTTACCCCAATTTGCTTTTTCTCTTACCAATTTTATAGTGTCTTCCATTCTTTGACCTGAATATTCTATATTTTCATCGGTAGTATTTTTTACATTCTGTAACAAGTCTAAGCGTAATTGAATTGTGTCTACCCCAAGTTCATTAGCCAATTCATCAAAAAACGATTGTTCTGCAAATGCTAAAAAATTAGTGTAAGGTGCTCTCCAAGCACCTGTGGTAATATTGCTTTTGTAACTTTCTGTATCTACTTTATAGTTTGGTATACATCCTGCAGGAAAAAAGTTAGGAATTAAACCATACATATTACCATTTATAGCTGCTTCTTTTAAATGATAACCTGATACTTTACCATCTTTTAAAGAGGCTTTTATTCTGTATTTAATTGCTGGTCTGTATGTACCTGCAGTCATATCATCTTCTCTAGAGAAAACAACTTTTATAGGTTGTTTTGCGATGTTGGAAATTTCTGCTGCTTCTAAAGCAAAATCTCCATACAAACGTCTTCCAAAACCACCACCCATTCTTGTCATTTCACAATGAATAGTTTCTACTTTTCTATCTAATAATTGAGCAACTCTATTTACTGTCCATTGTGGAGTTTGAATTGGCCCTACCAAATGTACTTTGTCTGCTGTTACATTTGCATAAAAGTTCATTGGCTCTAAACAATTATGAGGTAAAAAAGGTGAATGATATGTTCTCTCAATAACCTTATCTGCATTTTTGAAAGCCTTATTAATATTACCATCTTCTCTTCTAGTATTAAATTTTTTACCATCTAAAATTTTGGTCAGAATCTCATCGTGATTTTTTGTGCTTTCTGGTTTTTCAGATTTCCAATTCGCAGATAATGCTTTTTTACCTTTCATTGCAGCCCAGGTAGAATTGGCTAAAACAGCCACTTTATTACCAAATTTTATAACATCAACTACACCATTCACGGCTTTAGCTTTTGAATCGTCAAAATCTACTAATTGTTGTCCAAAAGCAGGTGGTCTTAAAACAGAAGCAATCATCATATTGTCTGCTTTATAATCTAAACCAAATAATGGTTTACCTGTAATAATTTTATCTATATCTACGTTTACAGCATCTTTACCTATAATAGTAAAATCTTTTTGGTCTTTAAGTTTTACATCTTCAGGTACTTCTAATAAAGCAGCTTCTTTTACTACATCTCCATAATTAAATTCATCGCCATTTGCGTTGGAAATAATTCCTTTTGAGGTTGATAATGTATTGACATCTACATTCCATTTTGTTGCTGCAGCATTTAGTAACATTTGTCTAGCAGTTGCTCCTGTTTGTCTAAGAGCATCCCAACCTTGACGAATTGACTGACTTCCTCCTGCAACTTGTCTTGTAAAATTTTTGGTATCTAAAGCACCTTGTGCTACAGTAACTTTGCTCCAATCTGCATCTAATTCTTCTGCAATTATCATTGGCATTGCAGTTTTTACACCTTGACCAATTTCTGGGTTAGGAGAAAAAATGGTTACATAGCCTTCATCAGAAATTCTTATAAAGGCATTAAAATCATTAAAATTAAGGCTAGCAACATCAACAGGCATTGTAGCTTCTGGCTTACAGGCTGTTAAAAAATTGAATCCTATAAGTAAACCACCACTAGCCAAAGCAGAGGTTTTTAAAAAATTTCTTCGACTAAAATTATTTTTGTTTTGTAGTTTCATGTTGTTCTAATTTTAGTGATTACATTTTACTTGCAGCTACCTTTACTGCTTTTTCAATTCTATTATAAGATGCACATCTACAGATATTACCATGCATTGCTTCTCTTATTTCTTCTTCTGATGGATTACTGTTTTCGTTTAAAAAGGCAGATGCTGTCATAATTTGTCCTGCTTGACAGTAACCACATTGTGGTACATCAATTTCTTTCCAAGCTTCTTGCACAGGGTGTTTACCATCTTCAGACAAGCCTTCTATAGTAGTAATTTTTACATCATCTAAAAGCGAAACTTGCATTTGACAACTTCTTACGGCTGTTCCATCTAAATGAACAGTACAAGCACCACATTGTGCAATTCCGCAACCAAATTTTGTACCCACTAAATTAAGTTCGTCTCTTAAAATCCATAAAAGAGGAGTGTCTTCATCTGCAGTAACAGATCTATTTTTTCCATTAATATTTAATGTATAGTTTGGCATAGGAAGTATTTTTAGAATTTGATTTGTAAGTTACAAAAAATTCTAATTGAAAATAATGAGCAGAATAATTTAACAATTCTATAATTTATTACTCTGATTTATAGAAATCAAAACCTAAGGTTGGTTTGGCATTGTTATCAAAAAGAGTGGCATTATCCCAATGAGAACCTTGGCCCCATCTTGTAGCACAGTTATTAGAAAGCCAAGCAGGCTCCCAATAAACAAGGCCTGAGCCACCTGCAGTTTTTATGGCTTGTTTTAAATCTAAAAGATATTTTAACTGACCAGCTTGAGTAGCTTCATAACCCGTAATTAGGGCATCTGTACCTAAGATATTATTTGCACTATCTGCATTTAGAAGGCTAAATGGATAAGCGGTTTCTACAATCATTAATTTTTTACTGTAAGTATCTATTAAGTTTTTTAAAACTGGAGCTACATTTTGAATGGTATACTGAGACCAATTTGGGTAATAAGAAAGCCCAATCCAATCAAAATCTTTAACACCATTTTCTTTAGCTTCTTTAAACCACCAAAGACCATTTTCTGGTTGAGCGATGTGAAGCATTACTTCTATGTTTTTATTCTTCTCTTTAGATAAATCTCTAACTGCTTTAATGCCTTTATTTAGTAAAAATGAATTCCTAGGCCAATCCATAGGATTTGCATTGTTGTCTTTTTGTAAAATCATTAAATTGATTTCATTACCAACTTGTACCATTTCTGGTAGCAAATTTTTATCAGATAGTTTTTCTAAAACATTATAGGTATAATTGTAAATAGAATCTCCTAACACTGGTAAATTATCTATTACTGGTAACCAAGCTTTAGGTATTTTTTGTTTTTCTGGATCTACCCAATCATCAGAATAATGAAAATCTAAGAGTACTTTGGTATTTGTGTTTTTTGCTCTTTGAATGGTTTTTTCTACGTCTTCATAGTTAGAATAATTGGTCCAAGTTGGATTGTGCCATAAACGAACCCGAACTAAATTGCATCCACCCTCTGCAAAAATTTTAAAAACATCTTCAGTTTTACCTTCCTTGTTTTTGTAGGATACACCACAATTTTCCATCTCATTTACATAAGACAAATCTGCTCCTAGATAAAACTCCTCTGGATTTACATCAACTATAGAACTGCTTGAGTCAGTTTCTTCTTTTTCTGATGAGCATGAGAAAAGTGCAAATATTGATAGGATGAAAAATGAAAATTTCAGTTTTTTTAGCACAACCACTAGCATTAATTTCTTTTATAATTTCTAAGTGAAGTTAGTAAAAGTTTACAGCTCTAAAAAATTAAAGCCTGAGTTTTAAAACTCAGGCTTTCTAAAACTATTTGTTTCCAAGCATTAGCAACTCATTACAGACTATTTCTGTAATGTATCTTTTTTCTCCTTCTTTGGTTTCATAATTTCTGCTAGTAAGTTTACCTTCAATAGCAACTTCGCTGCCTTTTTGCAGGTATCTTTCTATAATATCTGCTGTTTTATTCCAAGCCACAATATTGTGCCATTGCGTGTCTGTAACTTTATCGCCATTATTATTTTTATAACTCTCGTTTGTAGCAATAGAGAATTTTGCTAATTTTTTACCACTATCTAAAGTGATGATTTCTGGGTTGTTTCCTAAATTTCCAATTAGTTGTACTTTGTTTCTTAACGTACTCATAAGATAAGTTTTTAAATTAATTTATTTGTTTTGCCATTATTGTTAGACACTGCAAAGATGCAATTCAAGGAAAGTTATAATCGGTTATAAAGCGCTTACTTTCGGTTGTAAATATTTGTAGTCGTTTGTAAACGAATAAATAGTTGTACTTTTACAGCATGGAAAATAGAACTTGTTTAGAGTGTGGAGAACCTGTTAAAGGCAGAGTAGATAAGAAATTTTGCTCTGATTATTGTAGAAATTCTTACAATAATAAAGTAAATAAAGATAGTAAAAACCTTATTAGAAATATTAATAATAGACTTAGAAAAAATTATAAAATTTTATCTGATTTAAACGTTTCAGGCAAAACCAAAGTAACTCGAACCAAGTTATATGACAAGGGTTTCGATTTTCAATTTTTTACATCAATCTATAAAACAAAAACAGGTAACACCTATTTTTATGTGTATGATGAAGGTTATTTAGCGCTAGAAAACGAAGTATTTTTATTAATTAAAAGAGAAGCGTAAAACTTATTTCCAAGTATTGCCTTTTACTTTTATAGCCGCTTTTAAAACATCTTTTTGACTTAATTGCCCTATTAACTTTCCATTATCACATACAGGAAATCTTCTTCTGTGAGAACTTATAAATTTAAAAGCCGCATCAAAAATATTCATGTCTTTATCTATGGTATCTACATCTGTAACCATGTATTTACCAACTGTGTTATTAGTATCAGAAGGCATGTTGTAGTATTTGCTTTCAGAAATATGTTTGATACAATCCGTTTCAGAAATAATGCCTATTAGTTGATTGTTATCGTTTACAACTGGACCTCCAGAAATTTTGTTCTTTATTAATAATGCAATAACATGGTCTAAAGAATCTTCTGCTTTAAACGTTATTAATTTTGTAGTCATGTAATCTGAAACTAAAATTTGTTCTTCACTCTTTGAGTGAGACTCGTCTCTTTTACCTTGAAAGCTCTTAATTCCCATTTTAGTTAGTTTTTAGTTTCTTCTAAAATTACAGATTTTTCTGTTTTATCCAACATTTAACAAAAGTTTTTTTTATTTCATACATTTATAAAAACTTAACAATCAAATGAAAAAGACTTCATCCCTAATATCTTTCTTACTAATTCTTGGTATAGTTTATTGGAGTTTTTACGATTTAAAACCTACTTCATCTACAGAAAAAGCCTTGGAGAAAAAAGGTTTTTACATGAGTAAAGCTTTAAATCATTTACAGAAAATTAGCAAAAAAACACATTTTGTAGGCTCTAAAAATCATAAGGAAGTACAGAATTATATTGTTGATGAATTAACAAAGTTAGGTTTAGAAGTCAGCATTCAAACCCAGACTGCAATAAACAAAAAATGGGTTGCAGGCACAACTACAGAGAATATTTTAGCGCGAATTAAAGGTTCTGAAAAAGGCAAGGCTTTGCTACTTTTAACTCATTACGATTCTAACCCACATTCAGCTTTAGGAGCAAGTGATGCAGGTTCTGGAGTTGTTACAATTTTAGAAGGAGTTAGAGCTTTTTTGGCCAATGGAGAAACGCCCAAAAATGATATTATAATTTTAATTTCTGATGCTGAAGAAATAGGTTTGTTAGGTGCACAAGCTTTTGTAGATGCACATGACTGGGCAAAAGACGTAGGCTTAGTATTAAACTTTGAGGCTAGAGGTAGTGGAGGTCCAAGCTACATGTTGATGGAAACAAATGGAAAAAACAGTAAGCTTTTAAATGCTTTTTTAGAAGCAGAACCTAACTTTCCTTCTGCAAATTCTTTAATGTATAGTATTTATAAAAAATTACCTAATGATACAGATTTAACCGTTTTTAGAGAAGATGGCAATATTAATGGTTTCAATTTTGCTTTTATAGATGATCATTTTGATTATCATACAGCACAAGATTCTTACGAACGTTTAGATAGAGAAACGTTAATGCATCAAGCAGATTATTTAATGACGTTGTTAAATTATTTTGCTTTTTCAGACATCGAAAATTTAGACTCTGATGAAGATTCAGTATATGTAAATTTTCCATTTATAAAAATGCTAACCTTTCCTTTTGCTTGGGTAAATGCTTTGCTAGTTGGTGCTATTTTAGTATTTCTAGTTTTACTGTTTTTTGGCTTCTCTTTAAACAGGATAAAAGGGAAAGAAGTGTTGCTGGGCTTTGTTCCGTTTTTGGGTTCTTTACTTTTATGTGGTTTACTTTCTTATTTTGGTTGGGAGTTGTTGAAAATAATTCATCCACAGTATAAGGATATTTTGCATGGTTTTACCTATAATGGTCATGCCTACATTGCAGCATTTACTTGCCTAAACTTATTTATTACATTTAAAATTTATAGTTATTTTTCAAAACTTGAAAAGCCAACAAGTTTAATCATTGCACCTATTTTTTTATGGTTGATTATTTGTACAATTATCACCTTTACTTTAAAAGGAGCAGGGTTTTTTATTATTCCTGTTTTTATAGGTTTAGTGATATTGGCTTTGGCAATATTTACAAATTTAAATTCTAGTTTTAGGTCCCTTCTATTTACCATTTTATCTATACCAACAATTTATATTTTTGCGCCTTTTGTAAAAATGTTCCCTGTTGGTTTAGGGTTAAAAATGTTATTAATTAGTGCCGTTTTTGTTGTACTAATTTTTGGTTTACTTGTGTTGTCATTCAACCATAAAAGAACAGGAATTATCATAAAATTAAGTGGTTTATTCTGTGTGCTATTTTTTGCGTATGCTACTTATAATAGCGGCTTTTCAGTAGACAATAAAAAGCCAAATAGTATTGTGTACATTCAAAATTCTAACGATTCTACAGCATATTTTGGTACTTATAATAAAACTTTAGATGCCTACACTTCTCAAATTTTTAATGAAAATTCTGTTAAAGGTAGTATTGAAAGTGCAGAAACAAAAAGTAAATATAATTCACGTTTTACATATCATAAAAAAACCAAGTTTAAAAATATAGCTTCTGCAAATATTACGATTACTACAGATACAATAATGGGTAAAAAGCGTTTTTTAGAAGTAATCGTTTCACCTGAAAGAAAAGTAAATAAATTAGAATTTATCACTAAAGATAAAGTAACCTTACAGCAGTTTAAAGTAAATGACGCTTTGGTTTTAAAAGGCAAAAATTACACTATTAATTACGGTACATTTTTAATTTATCATATGGCAAATTCTGATGAAGATGTTACTTTAACTTTTACTATAGATAAAAACGAAAAGCTAGATTTTATTCTGAATGAAATTTCTTACGATTTATTAACGAATGATAATTTTAAGATTATACCTAGAACAGATGAAATGATGCCTATGCCATTTGTTACAAATGATGCAATTATTATAACAAAAAAGCTGAAAATATAATTCTATATTTTCAGCTTTTTCAATAATTTATATTTAAATACTATTTTAAAATAGCTTCTATACCTGGTAAAGATTTACCTTCTAACATTTCTAACATTGCTCCACCACCTGTAGAAACATAGCTTACTTTATCTGCAAAGCCAAATTGTTTTACTGCAGCAACAGAATCACCTCCACCAACTAAAGAAAATGCGCCGTTTTTTGTTGCATTATCAATTGAGTTTCCAAGAGCAATGGTTCCTTTTGCAAAAGATTCCATTTCAAAAACACCTAAAGGCCCATTCCATAAAATGGTTTTACACTTGTTTACAACTGCATCAAAATTTTCTAAAGATTTAGGTCCAGCATCTAAACCTTGCCAACCATCAGGAATTACAGTTACATCTATAACTTGTGTATTTGCATCGTTGTTAAAAGCATCTGCAGCAATTACATCTACAGGTATATGTACTTCAACACCTTTTTCTTTAGCTTGTTTTAAAATATCTAAAGCCAACTCCATTTTATCATCTTCACAAATAGAATCTCCAACAGAACCACCTTGCGCTTTTATAAAAGTAAAAGTCATTCCACCACCAATAATTAAATGATCTACTTTGTCTAGAATATTTTTAATTACAGTAATTTTAGAAGATACTTTTGCACCACCTAAAATGGCTAAAACCGGTTTTTCTGAATTGTTTAAAACCTTATCTATACTTTCAATTTCTCTAGCTAATAAGTTTCCAAAACACTTATTTTCTTCAAAAAACTGTGCAATTATTGTAGTAGATGCATGCGCTCTATGAGCTGTACCAAAGGCATCATTTACATAAATGTCTCCAAATTTAGATAACTTTTCTGCAAAGGCTACATCACCATTTTTTTCTTCTTCATAAAAACGTAAATTTTCTAAAAGTAAAATCTCACCAGCATCTAAATTAGCAACAGCTTCTTCCACTTTAGGTCCTATACAGTCATCTACAAATTTTACATTACACCCAATAACATCTACAACAGATTTTACTACATGCTTTAATGAAAATTCTTCTTGTTTACCTTTTGGACGCCCTAAATGCGACATTAAAACACAACTACCTCCATCTTCTAACACCTTAATAATTGTAGATTTTGCAGCCTGAATTCTAGTATTGTCAGTTACTTCAAAATTATCATTTAAAGGCACATTAAAGTCTACTCTAATAATGGCTCTTTTTTTATCGAAATTAAAATCGTTTAAGGTTTTCATGTTTTTTATGTATCGCTTTTCAACAAAAATACTTTATTATTTAGGTTTACCGAAATTGAAATCTTAAAAATTAAGATATCGTTTTCGCGCTTAAACCATTCTTTTAAAACTTAATAAAAGGATTGCTTTTCCTGTTTTTAAATCCATGATAAGCAGCTAAAACAAACAGTATAACTGCAGCTATAAAAGCATTATTGGCCACAGTTGTGTAATTATCATAATTTGCTACACCAATAGCAATTAAGGCCCAAGTGCCTACTAAAGCAAACTCTCTCATATTTCTTTTAAATATAACAATGATGTTAATAATTGTTGCAATTGCAATCATTATTATAGTCCAAACTTCTGCAGATAATCCAAAGCCATTCCAGTTTATTTTTACCAAATAAGAAGAAACATTGGCAATACTTGCAACTGTTACCCAGCCACTATAGATTACAAATGGCCACCATAAAAATACAATGGTAGATTTTGTGGCATCAAAAAGCTCCATATTATTATTTACTACTATTTTTAAAAGTGATATCAGCAAAACAAAAATGCAAATGCATGATAGACCTGTGTAACCGTAAATCCAACAGAAAACCCAGGCACTATTTGCAATGCAAGAAATGATAAACCAAAAACCTATTTTTAGTATAAAATCATCGTTTTTAACTTTTACGAACAAACTTCTGCCTTGATAAATAGCAAACCCAAGCAGTAATAAATAAATGATACCCCAAATTGAAAATGCATAGCCTGCAGGCGTAAATAAAGATTTTATATTATCTGAAACTCCACCAATTGTTTTGCCATCCATAGCACCTGTATTTGATAAGTAGTTGATAAAAATCACAGATACAAAGGCAATACCATTTAAAATTTGTAATAATTTCTTCATTATTTATGTTTGATAAGTTCAGTGATTAAAATTACAAAATCTAAATTTAAAATTTTCTAAAGTTCTATATTTGCTATATGCTTTTCAACCAAATTATAGGTCAAGAACATATTAAAAATCACCTTAAAAAGTCTGCAGAAAATGGCAGAATACCTCATGCTCAATTATTTGTTGGTAAAGAAGGTTCAGGTACTTTGCCAATGGCAATTGCTTATGCTCAGTATTTGTTGTGTAATTTTTCTAGTGATGCAGATGCTTGTAATTTAAAGTGTAATAAACTACAACATCCAGATTTACATTTTGCTTTTCCTGTAACTACTAACGATGTTGTAAAAAAGCATCCAGTTAGTAATCTGTTTTTAGAAGATTGGAGAGATTTTGTCGAAAATCAACCTTATGGAAGTTTATTCAATTGGTTGCAACACATAGGTGTAGAAAATAAGCAAGGCCTAATTAATGTTGATGAGGCAGAAGATGTTGTAAAGAAATTAAAACTTAAAAGTTTTGAAGGTGGTTTTAAAGTGATGATAATTTGGATGGCAGAAAAAATGAATATTGCAGCTGCTAATAAATTATTAAAGTTGATAGAGGAGCCACCAGAAAAAACGGTGTTTATTTTAATTACAGAAAACGAAGAGCAAATTATAAACACGATTAAATCGCGTTGTCAAGCATTACATTTTCCTGTTTTGGCAGAACAAGACATAATAAATGCCTTAATTGTAAATCATCAGGTAGAAGACAAAAAAGCTGCAAATATTGCGCATCAAGCAGAAGGTAACTTTAATAAAGCTTTACATTTATTACATAATGATTCTTCTGATTTAGTTTTTGAAGAGTGGTTTATTGCTTGGATAAGAACTGCCTTTAAAGCCAAAGGAAACGCAACAGTTGTTCAGCAATTAATTGCATGGTCTGATACAATTGCAAAAACAGGTAGAGAAACCCAAAAACGATTTTTAGAATATTGCTTACAGTTTTTTAGACAAGCTTTATTAATGAACTATAAGTCTGATCAGTTGGTTTTTATGGAAACAAAAACCAATTTTCAGTTGTCTAAATTTGCACCTTTTGTGCATTCAGGAAACATCTTAGAAATTGAGAAAGAAATTAGCGAAGCTATTTATCATATAGAAAGAAATGGTAATGCAAAAATTATTTTGTTAGATCTTTCTATGAAATTAACACGATTCTTACATAAGAAAGAAGAGAAGGTTTAAAAATTATCTTTTCCAAGTGCCTCCATAAACGTAATAAGGATTGTCTTTTTTTACTTCTAACAAACATTTTTCACAGGTAAAAACCCATTTTTTAGGTTGTTTGTATTGTATTCTATACATGGTAGAAAAATCTTTTTTACAGATTTCGCAATATTTAATTCTAGATATAGCCACTAGAAATATAGGTTAAGACAAGTTTGTTAAACGAGCTACATATTTACCAATTACATCAAATTCTAAGTTTACAGTATCACCAATTTGCAAAGTTTTAAAGGTTGTGTTTTCCCAAGTATAAGGAATTATGGCTACAGAAAAGCCAGAATTGGTTGAGTTAACTACAGTTAAACTAACACCATTTATCGTTATAGAACCTTTTTCAATGGTAACATTATTTTTATTAGAGTTGTATTCAAAAGTATACACTGTACTTCCATTTTCATCTTTAATGTTTTTACAAATACCAGTTTCATCTACATGACCTTGTACTATATGTCCATCTAACCTATCACCCAATTTCATAGCGCGTTCAAGATTTACAATGTCTGTAGGTTTAAGATTGCCAATATTGGTTTTATCTAAGGTTTCTTTAATGGCAGTTACAGTATACTCGTCATTATTAATACCAACCACAGTTAAGCAAACACCATTATGAGCTACACTTTGGTCTATTTTTAATTCATTAGTTATAGAACTTTCTATGGTTAGATGAACATTTTCTTGTTCTTTAACTACATTTTTTACGGTACCAAGTGTTTCAATTATTCCTGTAAACATATCATTAAAAATTAGTTACTTTTGTAGTAACAAAAATAAGCATATTACAAGGTTTACTATGGATAAAACTGATAAAATAATTGTTGGTATTTCAATTGGAGATTTAAATGGAATTGGTGTTGAGGTAATTTTGAAGACTTTCGAAGACAAACGAATGCTAGATTTTTGTACCCCTGTACTTTTTGGAGCTACAAAGGCCATTTCTTATCATAAGAAAACATTGGGTTTAGAAACTCCTGTTCATGGAATTACATCAATAAACCAAATAAACCACAACAAGATAAATGTTTTAAATATTTGGAAAGAGGAGGTTAAACTAGAATTAGGGAATGCTACTAAAGAATCTGGTAATTATGCCTTTAAATCTTTAGAAGCTGCAGTAGATCATCTCAAAGAAAATAAGATAGATGTTCTTGTAACTGCACCAATTAATAAAGAGAATATTCAGTCAGAATTTTTTAAGACACCTGGTCATACAGAATATTTAGAAGAAAAATTAGATGGGAATAGCCTAATGATTTTAATGACGGATGAATTAAGAATTGGTTTAATTACGGGTCATATTCCTATATCTAAAGTTGCAGAAACAATTACTCCAGAATTAATTAAGAGTAAAGTATCAACCATGTATAACTCCTTACGCAAAGATTTTGGCATCAATAAACCTAAAATTGCGGTTTTATCTTTAAATCCACATTGTGGTGATAATGGAATTATAGGTGAAGAAGATGATGCTATAATAAAACCAACTGTAACAGAAATTGCAGCATCTGGTATGCTAGTATTTGGGCCCTATGCAGCAGATGGTTTCTTTGGTTCAGAAACCTACAAGCAGTTTGATGGTGTCTTGGCTACTTATCACGATCAAGGTTTAGCACCATTCAAAGCCTTGTCTTTTGGCAAGGGTGTAAACTTTACAGCAGGCTTAAATCATGTAAGAACTTCTCCAGATCATGGTACAGGTTATGACATTGCAGGTAAAAACCAAGCCAACCCATCTTCTTTTAAAGAAGCATTATTTACTGCAATTCAAGTATATAGATCTAGAGAGGAGTATAAAGAATTAACGCAAAACCCTTTAAAAGTAAGGTAATTTTAAAGTATTTTAATTTTTTAATAAAAATATGGCAGAAATACATTTTTTTGTATCTTTGCACGCTCAATTGATGTTTGACAATGAAAGACTTAAAACAATTCAACATACAGTTTGTAGGATTAAAAGAAGGAAAACATGAGTTCAATTATTCTATTGATAATAAGTTCTTTGAAGCTTTTAATTTTGATGATTTTGAAAGTGCATCTATAAAAGTTTCATTATATTTTGTAAAAAAAAGCACATTATTCGAGCTTACATTTATAGCAGAAGGTACAGTAGAAGTGCCTTGTGACGTTACAAATGAGTTGTATGATCAAGAAATTGATTCAGAATTGCCTTTAGTTGTAAAGTTTGGTCCTGAATATAATGATGATAATGAGGAGATTTTAATTTTACCTCATGAAGCATATGAGTTTAATGTTGCACAATTTATTTATGAAATGATTGTTTTAGCGGTTCCTAATAAAAGAGTACATCCAAAAGTATTAGATGGCACAATGGAATCTGAAGCGTTAAACAAATTAAAAGAACTAGAAATAAAAGAAGAAAAAACTGTAGAAACTACAGACCCAAGATGGGATAAATTAAAGAATTTAATAACAGAAAAAAAGACATAAAATGGCACATCCTAAAAGAAAAATATCTAAAACTAGAAGAGATAAGAGGAGAACACATTATAAAGCATCTGCTCAACAAATAGCTACAGATCCAACAACTGGAGAAGCACATTTATATCATAGAGCTCATTGGCATGAAGGTAAATTATATTACAGAGGCCAAGTTGTTTTAGAATCTGCATCTGCAGAGGCTTAAGAACAAGCTTATCAAAATATCAAAAAACCCTCAATTTTGAGGGTTTTTTTTCGTTATTTATCTAAAAACTGTCTATTTTGATGTTTTTTAGGTAAAACAGTGTTATAATTTTCATTACTTTTGACTATTCTAAATTTTAGAAATAAACCTTAATTATGACAAAAATAACTGCAGCAATTACAGCAGTAGGAAAATATGTTCCTGATTACATTCTAACCAATAAAGAGTTAGAAACTTATGTAGATACGAATGACGAATGGATTACGTCTAGAACAGGAATTAAAGAAAGAAGAATTCTTAAAGGTGAAGGTTTAGGTACATCATATATGGCCATAAAAGCGGCTGAAGATTTACTTCAAAAATCAAATACCAAAGCAGAAGATATAGATTTATTAATTGTAGCAACAGCAACACCAGATTTACCAGTTGCAGCTACAGCAGCATACGTTGCTACTAAAATAGGTGCAAAAAATGCATTTTCTTACGATTTGCAAGCAGCCTGTTCTAGCTTCTTATTTGGTATGTCTACAGCTTCAAGTTACGTTGAATCAGGTAGATACAAAAAAGTACTTTTAATTGGGGCAGATAAAATGTCTTCTATTATAGATTATAAAGACAGAGCTACATGCATCATATTTGGAGATGGAGCAGGTGCAGCTTTATTTGAGCCAAATGAAGAGGGTTATGGTTTACAAGATGAGTTTTTGAGAAGTGATGGAATTGGAAGAGATTTCTTAAGAATTGAAGCTGGAGGTTCAATTTTACCTCCTTCTGAAGAAACTGTAAAAAACAAACAACACTTTGTACATCAAGAAGGTAAAACTGTGTTTAAATATGCAGTTTCTAATATGGCAGATGTATCAGAAAAAATGCTTACCAGAAATAATCTTAAAGAAGAAGATATTCAATGGTTAGTACCACATCAAGCTAATAAAAGAATCATAGAGGCTACAGCCAATAGAGTAGGTGTAGGTTCAAATAAGGTTATGATGAATATCCATAAATATGGAAACACCACATCAGCAACCTTACCTTTATTATTAGCAGATTACGAAAATCAATTAAAAAAAGGAGATAACTTAATTTTTGCCGCTTTTGGTGGTGGTTTCACATGGGGAGCCATTTACTTAAAATGGGCGTATAATTCTTAATAACAAAAACTAAACAGTAAGAAGTATGGACATTAAAGAGATTCAAAATCTTATAAAATTTGTAGCAAAATCTGGCGCAAGCGAGGTAAAGTTAGAAATGGAAGATGTAAAAATTACAATTAAAACTGGTACAGGTAAAACAGAAACTACTATTGTGCAAGCAGCACCAATGGCTGCAATGCCTCAAGCAGCAGCACCTGCTCCTGCAGCAGCACCAGTAGCTGAGCCAGCAGCACCAGCAAAAGCAGCTAGCAATGATGAAGATAAATACATCGTTGTAAAATCTCCAATTATTGGAACATTTTATAGAAAGCCAGCTCCAGACAAACCAAATTTTGTAGAGGTTGGTTCAGACATTAATTCAGGAGATACAGTTTGTGTTATTGAAGCAATGAAGTTATTTAATGAAATTGAATCTGAAGTATCAGGAAAAATCGTTAAAGTTTTAGTAGATGATTCATCACCTGTAGAATTCGATCAGCCATTATTTTTAGTTGATCCTTCTTAAGTAATGAGTTTATTTTAGAGTTATAGATTATTTACTAACTCCCCTTAAAACTCATAATTCAAAATTATTATACGATGTTTAAAAAAATATTAATTGCAAACAGAGGAGAAATAGCCTTACGTGTTATTAGAACCTGTAAAGAAATGGGTATTAAAACTGTTGCAGTATACTCTAAGGCAGATTCTGAAAGTTTGCATGTTAGATTTGCAGATGAAGCAGTTTGTATTGGACCAGCTCCAAGTAGCGAATCTTATTTAAAAATGTCTAATATCATAGCAGCTGCAGAAATTACAAATGCAGATGCCATACATCCAGGTTATGGATTCTTATCTGAAAACGCTAAATTCTCTAATTTATGTGAAGAGCATAATATTAAGTTTATTGGAGCTACAGGTAAAATGATAGATCAAATGGGAGATAAGGCAAATGCCAAATCTACCATGATTGCTGCTGGTGTACCTTGTGTACCAGGATCTGAAGGAGTAATAAAAGACTTTGAAGATTGTGAAAAATTAGCAGTTGAAACAGGTTACCCAGTTATGCTTAAAGCTTCTGCAGGTGGTGGAGGTAAAGGTATGCGTGCTGTATGGAAACCAGAAGACTTAAAAGACGCTTGGGATTCTGCAAGACAAGAAAGTAAAGCAGCCTTTGGTAACGATGATATGTATATGGAAAAGCTTATTGAAGAGCCAAGACATATAGAAATACAAATTGTTGGAGATTCTTTTGGTAAGGCTTGTCATTTATCAGAAAGAGATTGTTCTGTACAAAGACGTCATCAAAAATTAACAGAAGAAACACCTTCTCCATTCATGACAGATGAATTAAGAGATAAAATGGGTGAAGCTGCTGTAAAAGCTGCAGAATACATTGGTTATGAAGGTGCAGGAACTGTAGAATTCTTGGTAGATAAACACAGAAATTTCTACTTTATGGAAATGAATACCAGAATTCAAGTAGAGCACCCAATTACAGAAGAAGTAGTGAATTACGATTTAATTCGCGAGCAAATTTTAGTAGCTGCAGGTGTGCCAATTTCTGGTAAAAATTATTATCCACAATTACATTCTATTGAATGTAGAATAAATGCAGAAGATCCTCATAACAACTTTAGACCTGCTCCAGGTAAAATTACGGTTTTACATACTCCTGGAGGTCATGGAGTAAGAATGGATACTCATGTATATGCTGGTTATATGATACCACCAAATTACGATTCTATGATTGCCAAATTAATTGTAACTGCTCAAACCAGAGAAGAAGCAATTAATAAAATGAAAAGGGCTTTAGATGAGTTCGTAATTGAGGGTGTAAAAACTACAATACCTTTCCATAGACAATTAATGGATCATCCAGATTATGTTTCTGGTAACTATACCACTAAATTTATGGAAGATTTTGAAATGAAAGCTTAACATTCATTTTAGATATATAATAAGAGCATACTTAAAGGTATGCTCTTTTTTTTTATCTTTAAACCAAATAAATTAGAGCATGAAGATTGATGGGATTGACAAAATAATCATCAAAAGATTAGTGAAAGATGCAAGAACACCTATTTTAAGCATTGCAAGAGAAGTAGGTATTTCTGGTGCGGCCATTCATCAACGACTAAAAAAGTTAGAAAAATCTAAGCTTATAGATGGTTATAAAATGGTTATAAACCCTAGGTCCTTAGGTTATACAACAACGGCTTTTGTAGGTATATTTCTCGATTCATCTAGTCTTTATTCATCAGCAATAAAAAGGTTAAAAGATATACCAGAAATTGTAGAAAGCCATTACACAACTGGTAATTATGCAGTATTTATTAAAATTTTGTGTAAGAATAATGAAGATCTTATGCATCTATTAAATAAAGACATACAAAATATAAAAGGTGTCTCTAGAACAGAAACCTTTATTTCATTAGATCAGCAAATTAGTAGGCAAATAAGTATCTAAAGTTATAGGATTAACCTTCAAATTGTACCATTTAAAGGTTTTACACCACATTTTATCAAATAATAATTGATTATCTAAATATTTTAGTTGATTTTTACATACCCATAAATACGCCTAACATGAAATCTTTATCGATACTTTTTATAGATGATGACGAAATTGAAAGATTGAAGTTTAAAAAGGTATGTAATGAGTTTAATGCCAACAATACCATTTTAGAAGCAGAAAATGGTAAGAAAGCATTAACATTGGTAAATGAGAAAAACGCAACTTTTGATTTAATCATTTCTGATTTAAACATGCCTGTAATGGATGGTTTCCAGTTTTTAGCTGAACTTAAAAAGAATTCTAGTCTTAAAAGAATACCAATCGTTATCATTTCTTCTTTAGATGATAAAGAAACCATAGAACAATGTTACGATTTAGGTATCTCTAGTTACTTCAATAAATCAGAAGAATTTTCTAAGCACAAAAGCAATTTACAATCAATTTTAGATTACTGGCAAAAAGTAGTTTTATAATTTCTATAATTTTATTAAATTAGAGGTAGAAATCAAAACACTAAAATGGAGCAACCAAACCTATCCTTAATCAAAGAAATTGCTGGCAATGATGAGGATTTTCAAAACAGTATTTTTAGTATTTTAAAAAAAGAGTTTCCTATAGAAAGAGATTTGTATATGGAAAATTTTGGTGCCCAAGATTTAGAAAAAGCCGCTGATGATGTGCACAAGCTTAAGCACAAAATTAGTTTATTAGGCCTACCTAAAGGATTTGAAATTGCCACAAAATACGAGAAAGAACTAAGAGCAAGCAATACAGAATTGCATGATAATTTTGTTGAGATATTAAACAAAATTCATGTATATTTAAACAATTAACCTTTTTTTTGAGATGAAAAATATGAACTGTATAATAATTGATGATGATGAAACTGCAAGATTAATTATAAAGCAACATTGTATAAACTCAGAAAAGATTAATGTTTTAGATGAATTTTCATCAGCAATAGAAGCTATTAAATATTTAAATACAGCAAAAGTAGATTTGGTGTATTTAGATATTCATATGCCTTCGTTTTCTGGGTTCGATTTTATACAAACACTTAAAAACCCGCCAAAAATAGTACTAACTACTAGCGATAAAAATTTAGCAATTGAAGCTTTTGAATTTAAAAGCGTAGTAGATTACTTACTAAAACCAATTACCAAAGAGAGGTTTACTAAATCTTTAGAAAAAATAGAATCATTATCGGTAACTGAAGATCCTCAAAGTGAAATTAAAACAAACGCTGAGTCACTATTTGTAAGTGTTGATAGACGTTTGGTAAAAATAAATATTGCAGATATTTATTTAATTGAAGCCAAAGGAGATTATATTAATATTAAAACCGATGGTAAAAACTATATTGTTCATTCAACTTTAAAGAAAATAGAAGATAAATTACCTGCAGAAAACTTTTTTAAAGTACATAGATCATTCATTATCAATACTACAGAAATTGTTGATATTGAGGATAATACAGTGTTAGTTCGTAAGGATGTTGTACCTGTAAGTAGGTCTAACAAAAGCGAATTAATGAACAAACTTAATCTATTATAATTTACAACTCGTCGAAACTTATCTACCATTCATCGAATGAAAAAGTTCAATTAACGAACGTAAATAAGCATGGCCCTAAATAGCATTAAATTTAAAGAATAGAACAATTATAAGTTGGGGGATTTATAAATTGTATTCAATGGAGCTGATTTTTTAAATCAGCTCTTTTTTTATGTCATTCATTTAAACCTAAATCCACTACATTTGTTTCAAGAAGGTAATTTATAAAGTTGTGAAGTCTAATAAGCCCATTTTTTACATGATATTTAGCGTAGTTGCTTTTGCGCTAATGAGTTCTTTTGTAAAGTATTTAAGTGATTTTAATGTATATCAAATTGTGTTTTTTAGATCAATTGGGACCTTATTTTTTACGCTACCATTAATTATAAAAAACCGAATTTCATTTTTTGGTAATAAGAAAAAGTGGTTGTTTTTAAGAGGTCTACTAGGAGTAGTTTCTTTAACTTGTTTTTTTCAATCGTTAAATTATTTACCTGTAGGCACTGCAGTATCATTAAGGTATGTAGCACCAATTTTTGCTGCTATTTTTGCATACATTTTCTTAAAAGAGAAAATTAAACCCATTCAGTGGTTTTTATTTTTCATTGCTTTTGTAGGTGTTCTAATCATTAAAGGATTTGGTACAGATGTAAATTATATTGGGTTATTCTTTGTACTCTTATCAGCTATTTTCTTAGGTTTAATTTTTGTTGTAATTCGTAAAATAGGTACTAGTGAAAATCCATTAATTATCATTAATTATTTCATGGTTATGGCTTTTGTTTTTGGAGGGCTAATGAGTATTCCTTATTGGAGAAATCCTACTACCATTGAGTTGTTATTGTTTCTAAGCACAGGAGTTCTAGGTTATATGGGTCAGTTATATATGACCAAAGCTTTTCAAGCTCAAGAAACTAATTTAATTGCACCCATTAAATATTTAGAAGTAGTAATTACAATTATTATAGGAGCATTTTGGTTTGGTGAAGTTTATAATTTATGGACTATATTAGGTATACTATTAATTGTTTCAGGCCTTATCTATAATATTTATGTTAAGCAAAATGATACCAAATAAAAAACCTTTAAAATCGATGGGATTTTAAAGGTTTTTGTACTCAAGGTGGGAATCGAACCCACACTCCCGAAAGAACTGGATTTTGAATCCAGCGCGTCTACCAATTCCGCCACTTGAGCTTTTAATAGAGAATGCAAATCTACTAATAATATTTAGTATTTAAAGTGAAAATTTTAATTTCAAACTCAATAAATAATTTCTACTTTTGTACGCTTACAACAACACAACAAAAATCCTTATTAGATGATTAATAATCAACTTGCTCCAAAACTTTTTGCTTGCAGGCAAAGTACTGTTTTAGCTGAAAAAATTGCCAAAGAATACAACACTGAGTTAGGTAACGTACACACAACTTATTTTAGTGATGGTGAATTTCAACCAGCTTTTGAAGAATCTGTTCGTGGTAGAAGAGTTTTTATTATTGGCTCTACATTTCCAAATGCAGATAACTTAATGGAAATGTTATTAATGTGTGATGCTGCAAAAAGAGCGTCTGCAAGACACATTACAGCTGTAATGCCATATTTTGGTTGGGCAAGACAAGATAGAAAAGATAAACCTAGAGTTGCAATTGGTGCAAAATTAGTAGCTAAATTATTAGAATCTGCAGGTGCTACCAGAATTATGACAATGGATCTACATGCGGATCAAATTCAAGGATTTTTCGAAAAACCAGTAGATCACCTATTTGCTTCTACTATTTTTATGCCTTACATAGAAAGCTTAAAGTTAGATAATCTAACAATAGCTTCACCAGATATGGGAGGTTCTAAAAGAGCATATGCATATTCTAAGCACTTATTATCAGATGTAGTTATTTGTTACAAACAAAGAAAAAAAGCCAATGTTATTGGGCATATGGAATTAATTGGTGATGTTAAAGGTAAGAATGTAATTCTTGTAGATGATATGATAGATACAGGAGGAACACTTGCACATGCTGCTAATTTAATGAAAGAAAGAGGTGCATTAAGTGTAAGAGCTATTTGTACACACCCAATCCTTTCTGGAGGGGCATATGAAAAAATAGAAAACTCAGCCTTAACAGAATTAATAGTTTCAGATACAATTCCTTTAAAAAAGGAGACTTCCAAAATAAAAGTTGTATCTTGCGCGCCCTTATTCGCTGATGTTATGCATAAAGTACAGGATAACACCTCAATAAGTGGACAATTTTTAATGTAAATAATTAACAAAAAAAGTAATGAAATCAATTACAATTAAAGGATCAAAAAGAGAAAGCGTGGGCAAGGCAGCAACCAAAGCCTTACGTAATGCTGGTATGGTTCCTTGCGTTATATACGGAGGAGAAACACCAATACACTTTTCAGCAGAAGAAAAAGCGTTTAAAAACTTGGTATATACTCCAAATGTATATACTGCAAGTCTTGAAGTTGATGGAGAAAAAATTCCTGCTATTTTACAAGACATTCAGTTTCATCCTGTTTCTGATAAAATCTTACATGTAGATTTTTATCAATTATTCGATGATAAAGAAGTTACAATGAACATTCCAGTTCAATTAACAGGTACTTCTCCAGGGGTATTAAATGGTGGTTCATTACGTTTTACAAACCGTAAATTAAAAGTAAAAGCAATACCTGCTAATTTACCAGATTTTATTACTGCAGATATTTCTAAATTAAAAATCGGTCATAAATTAGTGATTACTTCATTATTTAATGATGATTATACTTTTATGCACCCAGATAACACTGTTGTTGTTCAAGTTAGAACTTCACGTAATGCAGCAGCTGGTTCTGATGATGAAGATTTAGAAGATGCAGCAGAAGTTGAAGCAACTGCAGAAGGAGAAACTACATAGTAGTTATCGACAATAAATTTTAAAGAAGCGTTACAATTTTGTAGCGCTTTTTTTTTGTAAAACTTTCAAAGACAATTATCTAATTTCTTTATACTTTTGAAAGCTAATAACGATGTTAAATTTAATTTTAAAGCAATTAAAGTTAGAATAGAGAAGAACATGAAGAAAAAATTAATTGTTGGTTTAGGCAATATTGGCGATAAATACACTAACACGCGTCATAACATTGGGTTTAAGATTTTAGATGAAGTTGCTGAAGAACACAATGTAAGCTTTGAAACAGAAAAGTTAGGTGATATTGCTAGTTATAGATTTAAGGGCAGAACTTTTATCCTTTTAAAACCTAGTACTTTTATGAATCTAAGTGGTAAAGCTGTAAAGTATTGGATGGATAAAGAAAAAATTTCTATTGAAAATATACTTGTTGTAACTGATGATTTAAATATCGATTTTGGAACTATAAGACTTAAAGCTAAGGGAAGTGATGGTGGTCATAATGGATTAAAAGACATTCAAGAGAAATTATGTACGAACAAGTATCCAAGATTCAGATTTGGTGTTGGCGCTAACTATTCTAAAGGTCGCCAAGTAGATTATGTTTTAGGAGAATGGAATAAAGAAGAAACGAGCTTACTAATAGAAAGACTACCTCTATCAGCTAAGGTAATTACATCTTTTGGTACAGATGGTTTAGCAAATACTATGAATAATTATAATAATAAATAGTTATCAAATAGAACTAAAATAAAAAAGAGCTTGAAATCATCAAGCTCTTTTTTTATTTAAATTTTAAGGATTTAATCCCTTACAAAATCTATGGTAACTGAACTGGTTATAGTATTGGATCCTGAAGTTTCAATATCTTCTTGATTAATACTAAAAATGGTATTATTAAAGTTGATTACATTATAAGTATCTACTAAAAAATCACCATTTATTGCAGTAAATGTAATGGTATTATTTATTCCATTTAATTGATAAGTACCATTAGTATCTGTAGTTAAAATACTCGTAGTTTCTGTTGTAGAACCTCCATTTGGAGTAGTATTTTTTACTTCTCTATACAATCCAGAAATGGAATACGTACCATTTGCGTTAATTAATAAATCTACTTGAAAAGTATCTCCTTCAATAGTTGAAGTTGCTAAATCTACTACAGCACCTGTGCTTGAAGTAGCTGTTTCTTTTTCTTCGCCAGTTAAATTTCCAATGGTATAAGTACCTGCCAAGTTCGCATTAGAAAGTAGTAAAGGGGTATCGTTATTATCATCTCCACAACTTACCAAAAAGGTTGAAAGGAATAATAGTAAAACGAATTTATAATTTTTCATATCGATGATTTTTTTATCAAATATAACTTCAAAAGAAACAGAAAAGTATATTTTGATGTTACTTTTATGCTAATTTCTAGTTTTCACTAGCAAACCATTCTGCAAAGCTAGAATCTGTTTCTTGTAATTTTATAGAATGTAGTTTAATATTATCTGGCAATCGTTTTTTTATTTTATCAGCAAAATCAATAACCATCATTTCACTGGTGGGTTGATAATCAACTAAGATAACATGATGATCTCTATCCATCAATTCTTTAGCCAATTCTACGTGAGGCGTATTTTTATTAAACACAGTAGCATGATCGAAGACATCTACAATCTCCTCGTTTACAATCTTTTTTAAATCACCAAAATCGATAACCATACCAAACTTTACATGAGAATTGTCTGTAATAGGTTGCCCAGAAACAGTAACAGAAAGTTTGTAAGAATGTCCATGAACATTTTTACATTTACCATCATAACCATATAATGCATGGCCAGTTTCGAATTTAAATTGTTTGGTAATTCTAATAGTACTCATGAAGATTGATTTCTAAATTTGAGGCAAAAATAAGCAATAACAAAGAGTATAGCTAAATCTGTAAAATTTATTTAATTATTGATGTAAAAAATTCTCAAGAACATCTGCAATTTTACGGTTGTCTGACAATTGCGGAATCTTATTTTGACCTCCAAATTTACCTATTGATTTCATGTACTCATGAAAGCCACCTTTTTTAACCTTTCTAATAACAAGTGGTCTTAAAATTTTACCTTCAATCAAATCTAGATAATATATGTTCTGAGCTTGCATAGAGGCATCTATTTTAGAGGCAAATTCTTCTAAATTACTTGGTTCGTTTTCAAATTCTATAAACCATTCATGATAAGGTAAACCCTCTGTTGGATTTACTTGAGGCGCAACAGTAAACTCACTAATATTTATTTCTGTCCCAAGAATGGCATCATTTAGTGCTTTTTCTACTTCTTTGCCAATAACATGTTCTCCAAAAGCAGAAATAAAGTGTTTAATTCTACCTGTAACTTTAATTCTATAAGGTTTTGTAGATGTAAATTCTACAGTATCTCCAATATTATAACCCCATAAACCAGCTGTTGTGTTTAAAATGATTACATAATTAACTCCTAATTGTACCTCTTTTAAAGAAATTCTAGTAGGATTTTCATCAAAAAATTCTGTTGCAGGTATAAATTCATAAAAAATACCAGAATCTAATTGCAATAACATCCCTTTTGCTGTCTGTGAATCTTGATAAGCAATAAAACCTTCTGAAGCAGGATATAGCTCTATATAATCTATTTTTTTACCAATAATACTCTCAAATTTATTTTTATAGGGTTCAAAATTGACACCTCCATAAATAAAGAAGTTAAAATTTGGGAAGATCTCAGAGATAGATTTACCCGTTTTTTCAATTAGTTTTTCAAAGTACATTTGCACCCAAGAAGGGATACCACTAATAACAGACATGTCTTCATTAACGGTTTCTTCTACAATGGCATTTACTTTTGTATCCCAATCTTCGATACAATTAGTTTCCCAACTTGGTAGTCTGTTTTTTAACAAATATTGAGGTACATAGTGAGCTACAATACCACTTAACCTTCCTAGTTTAATTCCGTTTTTATCTTGTAGAACAGGGCTACCTTGTAAAAAAATCATTTTACCATTTACAAAACTGGCATCGTTTTTTTCTGCGATATAAAACAACAATGCATTTCTTGCTGCTTTAATATGAGTTGGCATAGAATCTTTGGTAATTGGTATGTATTTTGCACCAGAAGTTGTACCTGAAGTTTTTGCAAAATAAAGAGGTTTACCTGTCCAAAGCACATCAGATTCACCTTTAACAATTCTATCTACGTAAGGCCTTAAACCTTCGTAATCTATTACTTTTACGCGCTTTTTAAAATCTGTATAGGTAGATATGTTTTTAAAATCATGATCTTTACCAAAAGCAGTTTGCTGTCCTTTAGCAATTAAGTTTTTAAAAACTTTTTCTTGAGTTTTAAAGGGTTTGTTTGCCCATTTCCAAACTTGCTTACTGGCAAATTTTGCAAACGGAATTGCGAAAAATGATTTTATACTCATTATTTAAAGTCGATCAAATTTGTTGGATTCACTGCATAACCATCACTCCAAAGTTCAAAATGTAAATGTGGTCCAGTGGTTAGCTCTCCTGTAGAACCTACACTTGCTATAACCTCTCCAGACTTTACAAAATCACCTTGTTGTTTAAGTAAATTACCATTGTGTTTATATACAGAAATATAATTGTAAGCATGTTTTAGAATAATTACATAGCCAGTTTCTGTTGTCCAACCAGAGAAAATTACAGTACCATCTGCAGTTGCTTTTACTGGGGCATTTTTACTAGCAGTAATATCTACAGCCAAATGTTTTGTTTTAGCATCAAAAGGTTGAGAAATACTACCTGTTACTGGAGCAAAGAATACAATTTTTACGTTAGAAGAAGTGCTATTTTGTATTGGAAAACGATCTCTACTTTCTATTTTTTCTCTAAACAAAGAATCTTCTCTACTTGCGTTTAACAAACTGTCTTTAATTACAACTTTACTAGATTCTATTTTAGTGGTATCTAAAACATCTGCCTTAATTTGCCCTGTTAATATAGGTTGTAAGGCTTTAGTATAATTATTTAAAACATCTAATTTACGTTTTAGAGAATCTGTTTGAAAAGCCAACTTGGTAGCTTTAATTTTTAAATCGGTTGATGAATAACCAGGAATAAATTCTTTGATTGGCGTAAAAGTGATAAAAAAAGTGGTTATTAAAATTAGTAAGAACGATAAAACTCCACCCAAAACAAATACATTTAAACGAGATAGTTTTAAAGAAAAACGTTCTTCAAACGTATCTTCATTTAAAACCACCAATCTGTATTTATCAGTTAGTTTTTGCTTTAATTTGCCTTTACTTTTTGGTTTTTTACTCACTATTTTTTTGTGCTTTTACCTTTAGATTAACGTAAAAATAACGAAACTATTTTTTATAAAAATTCATTTCATCTATATATTGCCAAACTTCGTTGGTTAATAGTGGCTTAATATTTTTTTTATTTTTAATTCCGTTTCTAATCATGGTAGAAGAAAGCTCAATAATTGGAGCATCGACTTTATGAATTTTAGGATGATTTTTAAATTGATGTTCTACAGTTCCATCAGAAATTCTTGGATAGACATAAATGTGATTGTGCTCTAAAATAGTCTCATAATTCTTCCATTTATGAAAACTCTTCAAATTATCTTCGCCCATTATCAAACAAAATTCTTTATTTGGGTAGGTATCTGCAATGTGGGCTAGAGTATGTACAGTATAATTTGGCTGAGGTAGTTTAAATTCGATATCTGAAGGTTTAATTTTTTCATAATCTTCAGTTGCTCTATACACCAACTCAAATCTATGATGATTTTCTAGGAGTGAACTCTTTTTCTTAAAAGGATTATGAGGTGTAACTACCATCCAGATTTCATCTAAGTCAGAGTTTTCAACCATATGGTTTGCAATGATTAAATGACCTACATGAATAGGGTTAAAAGTGCCAAAGTATAAACCAACTTTACTCATAATTTTATTATAACTTCTAAAATAGAACTAAACTTGCAGTACGTTTTACTTTTTGTCTAAATTTAAAAAATCACCTACTAAATCTTCAGCTTCTTTTAAAGCCACTTCTAGGTCGTAATTTTTTATAATTCTGTCAAATTGGGGTGCAGTAGCCAACTCTACAGAAGCCTTTGCAATTCTCATATTAATTTTTTCTTCGCTTTCGGTTTTACGCTTTTTCAAGCGAATTTTAAGTTCATCTACACTTGGTGGTTTTACGAAAACCGATAAAGTTCTTTCAGGATATTTCTTTTTAATTCGCAAACCACCAGCAACATCAATATCAAAAATAACGTGTTTTTTCTGAGCCCAAATTCGTTCCACTTCACTTTTTAAAGTTCCGTAGAAATTATCTCTATACACTTCTTCCCACTCTAAAAAATCATCAGCTTTAATATGTTCTTTAAACTCATCTAAAGAAATAAAATAATAATCTGCACCGTTTTTTTCAAATCCTCTAGGAGCTCTAGAAGTTGCAGAAATTGAGAATTCTAAATTAAATTTTTCTTGGGCTAATAAATGACGAACTATGGTGGTTTTACCAGAACCTGAAGGTGCTGAAAAAACAAATAGTTTACCCTTAAAATCAGACATAGTATGTGGTTTTTACTTTTATGAATGTACAGTAACCTTGTAAACTTTACTGAAAAAAAATCACTTTAAAGTACGTTTAATATTTGTTCTTTTATTTGTTCTAATTCGTTTTTCATTTGAATTACTGCCTTTTGCATTGGTGCAAAATTTGCTTTAGAACCAGTGGTGTTTATTTCTCTACCCATTTCTTGAACAATAAAACCAAGTTTTTTACCATTAGAATCTGCAGTGGCTAAAGTTTCTAAAAAGTAGTTTAAATGATTTTCTAAACGCACCTTTTCTTCATTAATATCTAACTTTTCTAGATAGTAAATTAGTTCTTGCTCAAAACGATTTTCATCTGCATCTACCTGCAAATCATTAATGGCTTTTTGCAAACGCGTTTTTACGTTTTCTATTCTATCTGCATCTAAAGCTTTTACTTCTTCTAAATACATTCTAATATTGGCAACTCTTTCTTTAAAATCTATTTCTAAAGAAGCAGCTTCATCAATTCTATATTGAGTTATTTTTTCTATGGCTTCATCTATATTTTGGTTGATGATTGTCCACTCATTTTCATCTAACTCTTCACGTTCTGTTTTAAGAGCATCAGGCATAGAAATTGCCATTTTTAAAAGCTCTACATCAGAAGCTCTGCCAGTGTCAACAACATTTTTTAGTTGATTAATGTAGTCTTTAACCACACCTTTATTAACAGTTGTAGAAGTTTCATCTGCAGTCATCTCAACAAAAATTGAAAAGTCTACTTTACCTCTAACTAAAGCACTAGCTAATTTTTTACGAACAGCTAGTTCTTTTTCTTTGTAATAAGAAGGTATTCTAACGTTTAAATCTAAATTTTTACTATTTAAAGATTTAATTTCTATAGTTACTTTTTTTGTTGGCAATTGCAATACAGATTTTCCAAAACCTGTCATAGATTGAATCATACAATCAATTTTTTAAATGAGGAGCAAAGATAAGTTTTTATTTTATTGATTTCTTGGTTTGCTTGGTAACTAAGTAAACACCTAAGAAGATAATTAAAGTAGCCGAAATTTTAATGATGTTTAAAGAATCACTGCCTACTAATAATGCATAAGTAGATGCTATAACTGGCTGTAAATAAATAAAGACACTTACAGTGGTTGGTTTTAATTTAGATAAGCCATACAAATTGAATAAATAAGTAATACAGGTTGTAAAAAGAATAACAAAACCTATTTTTAAGTAGATTGTGTTTGGCATAGCTATCCAATTAATATCGCCCATTTCAGATAACCCAAATGGAATAATAAAAATTAGCCCAAATAAGTATAACCATTTTATAAAAATTAAAGGATTGTATTTAGATATTAAATTTTTAACCAAAACCAAGTATAAACCATAAGAGGTTGCATTTATAAAAACTAAAAAATTACCAAGAGCAACATTACTGGCGTTTTCGTTAGAAGTATTGCCATAAACTATTAAAAGTATGGCACCAATTAAGCCAATACCAATTCCTAAAATTTGTCTTGGAATAATTTTACTTTTTAAAAGTAAAAAAGAGAATAACAAAACCATTATTGGCGATGTTACCATCATTACAGAGGCGCTTATTGGCGTTGTTAAACTTAGCCCTTTAAAAAAAGATAGCATGTTTAATGCAATACCAAAAAACGATGCCAATGCAATTTTTTTATAATCTTGTTTTTCTATTTTTTGTGATTTTATAAATAAACTTAAAAACCAAAAAATAAGAGTAGCACCAGAAACTCTTAGCAAAATAAAAGCATATGGTTTAACATAAGTAGGCATAACATCTTTTGCAATAGTATAGTTAACACCATATATCATAGTAGCAATAGAAACCGCAATTAAGGCTAATGTTCTTGTTTTCATTGTTAAAATTAGAATTGCAAAGTTGATGATTATTTTTAATTTAATTCAAACAAATTAGTTACTTTAGAACGTATAATAAATAGCATTATGAAAGTACATTACATAGGAGAAAACAATTCTGTTCTTAACTCATTTATTGCCGAAATTAGAGATAAAAACATTCAAAAAGATTCCTTACGATTTAGAAGAAATATTGAAAGAATTGGAGAGATTTTAAGTTACGAATTAAGCAAAGAATTGTCTTATTCTAGTGTTTATGTAGAAACCCCTTTAGGAAAAAAGAAAATGCAACTTTCTTATAACGATTTGGTTTTATGCTCTATCTTAAGAGCAGGCTTACCTTTGCATCAAGGTTTACTTAATTATTTTGATAAAGCAGAAAACGCATTTATTTCGGCTTATAGAAGTCATACTAAAAATAAAGAAAAATTTGATATTGTTGTAGAATATTTTGCATCACCAGAAATTGAGAACAAGACATTATTATTGGCAGATCCAATGTTGGCCACAGGTAAATCTTTGGTAGCAGTTTATGAAGCAATCAAGAAAAAAAGTACACCCAAAGAAATTCATATAATTGCCGTAATTGGTTCTAAAGAAGGAGTTGATTTCATTGCTGGTAATTTTCCAGAAAACACTCATTTATGGATAGCAGCCATAGATTCTGAACTAAATAATAAAGGATATATTATTCCTGGGCTTGGAGATGCAGGCGATTTAGCTTTTGGAAATAAATTATAACATGATATAAAACCCAGTTGCACAAAAAATCATTAAGTACAAAGCAATATTTTTAAATAACTTTTTGGTAATCATTTCAATTCCGTTTGCAAGAATTATAGCAATTGTAAACAAAATATAAATGGTTTCAGATCCATTTTTATCAGCAACAAAAAACAAATAAATTATAGCAATTAAGGTGTGTATAATTAATAATACCCAATTTCTTCTAAACGTATTGTTTATGGTTAAGGTTTTTAAAGATTTAAAAATTAAGGAAACAAAACTAAGTATCAATAAAATAGTGATAAGTAATAAGTATTTTGAATTTGTGTAGAAATCAAAATTTAAACTAAAATTAGGTTCAAATAAATTGGTAAACTCCTCTGTTTTATCATACCAAAAATTGTAGGTAAAATAGATAAACAATGGAGTTGCAAAACCAACCACAGGCACAAGAGTTGTATGTATGGTTATTTTATGATGAATATAAATAGCAGCATAAATAAGAGGAACAAATATTAAAGTTCTTGAGTCTAAAATAAACAAAATTCCTAACCACAGACCTGCATCAAAAAGCTTTTCTAACACCTTGTTTATAGATCTTAAACTGTATATTTTTCTTACAAACAAAAGGTAAATAACAAATAGTATCAACACCTTATAGTTTGCAATTACAGGCAGCATGCAGAATGTTAAAAGTATAAAAAAGAAAAAAGCATAAGAATTGTCAAATGTTAATCTATTTTTAACCATAATAAAGTTAAAAATAAAGAAGATAACTATAAAGAGCGCCAAAAGTAAGATGCTTTCTAATAAGGTGTTAAAGCTAAATTCTTTAGAAGAAAATAAACGAAACAAATACGATAAGTAACCCAAAAAGAAAAAAACAGTTAAACCAATAAAATTGATTGGTTTAGATTTGTTTAAAAAATTGGCTAGCATTGATTCTTTTGTTATTTTTGCAGTGTAAAGATAAATAAGTTATGATAGCAAGCAATATTTTTAAATGGATTGGTAGTTTATTCACAGATATTTTATTCATCCCTTTTAGATGGTTAAGATTAGAGGTTGCAACTGCAGATTTAGGATGGTGGATATCAAATGCTGTTAACTGGGCATTTTTAGTAGTGCTTTTAGTTTTATTCGCTTATTGGATGAAGCAGTCTAAAAGATTTTTAGACGAAGGAACAGAAGATAGAGCATAATTTAGCAATTTGGGAAGTAAAAATAAACTGAAACGTTTTCAGGAAAATGAAACGTTTAAAAATGTCATTCAGCCAACTAGAGAAGAGGCTATAAACTACTTTTCTCACAAAGGTAAATGGCATTCTTTTTTTGGTAACAATAATCCTATTATTGTAGAATTAGGTTGTGGTAAAGGTGAGTATACAATTGCTTTAGCTCGTAAAAATCCGAATAAAAATTATATTGGTATAGATATTAAAGGAGCTCGTTTTTGGAGAGGCGCAAAAACGGCCATTGAAGAAAATTTAGAAAACGTAGCTTTTGTAAGAACTCAAATTGAGTTGGTAGATTTTATTTTTGCAGAAAATGAAGTTTCAGAAATCTGGATTACTTTTCCAGATCCACAAATTAAGTACCAAAGAACAAAACATAGAATGACAAATTCTTCTTTCTTAAAGAAGTATAATAAGGTTTTAAAAGACGATGGTATCATTAATCTTAAAACCGATTCTGAGTTTATGCATGGGTATACTTTAGGGTTACTGCAAGGTGAAGGCCATGAAATTTTATATGCAAATCATAATGTATATAACAACGAAGGTGCACCAAAAGAGGTAACAGAAACCCAAACTTTTTACGAAAATCAATACTTAGAAGTAGGTAAATGGATTACTTACATTCAATTTCGCTTAAAGTACTAAGCAAATTCTTTATTCTTTTTAGTTATTTCATATCTTCACAACATGAAGAAATCTGATAATTTTTTCGAAAAAGTATATGATGTTGCACGTAAAATTCCTTCAGGAAGAGTTACAAGTTATGGCGCAATTGCAATTTATTTAGGAGCAGCGAGATCTGCAAGAATGGTAGGTTGGGCTATGAATAACTCTCACAATCAACAGCAAGAAGTACCTGCACATAGAGTTGTAAATAAAAAAGGTTTGCTTACAGGCAAACATCATTTTAATGGTACAAACCTTATGCAACAATTGTTAGAAAATGAAGGTATTGTTGTGGTAGATAATCAAATTCAAAACCTAGAAACTATATTCTGGAATCCATCAGAAGAATTAAAATAAACTCCTCTTATAAAAGCATAAATTTTCACAATTTATTCACTTTATTATCTTGTAGTTAAGACGTATCTTTGTAATCAAGATTAAATAAAAATAAGTCTTTAGAATTTTAATATATTCTAAGAACTAAATATAAATTATGAGTTTTAAAAAGCAAGATATTTATTCAGCATTAGAAACTATTACAGCACCTGGAGAAGGTAAAAGCTTAATAGAAAACAACAATGTTACAAATGTGGTTATTTTTGGTGATGAGGTTAATGTAGATGTTACAATAAGCAACCCAACATTACAAGCAAAAAAGAAAATTGAATCTGAGATAACCAAAGCAATTAAAACCAATGTTTCAGAAAAAATTGAGGTAAAAATCAATTTAAAGGTAGAAAAACCAGTAGAAAAGAAAGACCCAAATTTAATTAGAGGTAAAGAAATACCAAATATTAAAAATATTATTGCAGTAGCTTCTGGTAAAGGTGGTGTAGGTAAATCTACCATAACTGCAAATACTGCTATTTCTTTAGCAAAAATGGGTTTTAGTGTTGGTGTTTTAGATGCAGATGTATATGGGCCATCACAACATATAATGTTCGATGTAGAAAAAGAAAGACCACTTTCTGTAAATGTAGATGGGCGTTCTAAAATGAAACCTGTAGAAAATTACGGAGTAAAATTATTGTCTTTGGGCTTTTTTACAAATCCAGACCAAGCTGTAATTTGGAGAGGGCCAATGGCATCTAAGGCATTAAATCAATTAATTTTTGATGCAGCTTGGGGTGAGTTAGATTTTTTATTGATTGATTTACCTCCAGGAACAGGAGACGTGCATTTATCAATAGTACAAGCCTTGCCAATTAATGGAGCAGTTGTAGTTTCAACGCCACAAAATATTGCTTTAGCAGATGCTAAAAAAGGAGTTGCAATGTTTCAACAAGATAGCATTAAAGTACCAGTTTTAGGTATTATAGAAAATATGGCCTACTTTACACCAGAAGAATTACCAGATAATAAATACTATATTTTTGGTAAAGATGGTGCTAAAAACTTGGCAGAAGACATTAATACTAAGTTCTTAGGAGAAGTTCCTTTAGTGCAAAGTATAAGAGAATCTGGAGATGTTGGGCACCCTGTAGCATTGCAAGAAGGTACAGTTTTAGAAACTGCATTTAGCGATATTACCAAAGAAATGGTTGCACAATTATTAGAAAGAAATAAAAATTTACCACCTACAGAAGTTGTAAGAATTACTACAATGAGTGGCTGTAGTTCAGTTAAAAAATAAGATTATGACAGCACAAGAAATACATAATAACGTAGAAAAAGCGTTAGATGAAATTCGTCCTTTTTTAATGAGTGATGGAGGAAACATTAAGTTGCTTTCCATAGAAGATGCCATTGTAAAAGTACAATTGCAAGGTGCATGTACAGGTTGTTCTGTAAACCAAATGACCTTAAAAAACGGTGTAGAAGCTACCATTAAAAAGTACGCTCCACAAATAGAGCAAGTAATAAACGTTGCTTAATTAAATTTTTATTCGGGCGTTACCTAAAGGTCAGGCTTTACATTATATCTTTTTTGTGAAAAACAAAAAAGGATGTCACTACAATCCTTAACGCGCTCAGCAAACTCAAAATATTTTTATCAAAATGATAAAAACAGATATATTAATAATAGGTGCAGGACCAACAGGTTTATTTACGGTTTTCGAAGCAGGTTTATTAAAACTGCGTTGTCATTTAATAGATGCTTTACCACAAGCAGGTGGTCAGTGTTCAGAAATTTATCCTAAAAAACCTATTTATGATATTCCTGCCTATCCAGAAATTTTAGCAGGCGATTTAACAGATAAATTGTTAGAACAATCTAAACAATTTGAGCCAGGTTTTACATTAGGAGAAAGAGCAGAAACTATAGATAAGCAAGAAGATGGTTCTTTTATAGTTACTACAAACAAAGGCACAAAGCACCATGCACCAGTAGTTGCAATTGCAGGTGGTTTAGGTTCTTTTGAGCCAAGAAAACCACCTATACCAAACATTGCAGATTTTGAAGACAAAGGTGTAGAGTATATTATTAGAGACCCAGAAGTGTATCGTAACAAAAATGTAGTCATTTCTGGTGGTGGAGATTCTGCTTTAGATTGGTCTATATTCTTAACAGATGTTGCAGCATCTGTAACTTTAATTCATAGAAGAAATGAGTTTAGAGGTGCTTTAGATTCTGTAGATAAAGTTCAAGAATTAAAAGATGCAGGTAAAATTCGCTTAATTACGCCAGCAGAAGTTATTGGTATTTCTGGTAAAGAAAAAGTAACAGCTGTTGAAGTGAAGCAAAAAGATAAAGAGAATTTTATCATTGAAACAGATCATTTTATTCCATTATTTGGGTTGTCACCTAAATTAGGGCCAATAGGTAGTTGGGGCTTAGAAATAGAGAAAAATGCTATTAAAGTAAACAATGCTTTAGACTATCAAACCAACATTCCTGGTATTTATGCAATTGGAGATGTAAATACTTATCCAGGTAAATTAAAGTTAATTTTATGTGGTTTTCATGAGGCAACTTTAATGTGTCAAAGTGCATACAAGCGTATTTTTCCAGATAAAAAATATGTTATGAAATACACAACAGTGGGTGGAGTAGATGGTTTTGATGGTACAAGAAAAGAAGCACCAAAGGCCGTAATTAAAAAAATTGAGTAATTTAATACTTACTTAACAGCCTCAATTTGTATTATATTTAATAAACTTCTTTAGTTTTCATACCTTTGTTAAAACTACGAAATCGATTAAGATGTTTTCAGATTTACTTTCTTATCTAAAATTCTTAATAAAGCGCAATCCAGAATGAGCGTTTAATGTATGAGTTTTGCAAACTAAAGATATAGCAGTTAGTGTTTAACGCTACTTTGTTATATTATTTATTAACGTATAAATACATTAGAAAATGCCTTTTTATCATAAATTAGGAGAAATTCCACCTAAAAGACACACACAATTTCGTAAAAAAGACGGTAGTTTATATTACGAACAATTATTTGGTACTATTGGTTTTGATGGTATGTCTACCAACAGTTATCATGAACACAGACCAACAATGGTTAAAAAAATAGGGAAACAGTACTCTGTTAAACCTAAAATTGCAAAAGCCAATAACATTCAATCTTACAGATTTAGAGGTTTCCAAGTAAAACCAGAAAACGATTATTTAGATAGCAGAAAAGTAGTGCTTACAAACTCTGATTGTAACATTATATTATCAGCACCAAAAAAATCGACAGAAGACTATTTTTATAAAAATACAGATGCAGATGAGGTTATTTTTATTCACAAAGGTTCTGGTAAATTAAGAACACATCTTGGAAATATTGATTTTAAGTATGGAGATTATTTAGTAATTCCAAGAGGAATTATTTACAAGTTAGATTTTGATGACGAAAATAATCGTCTTTTTATAGTTGAATCATACAGTCCTGTTTATACTCCAAAACGTTATAGAAATTGGTTTGGGCAATTGTTAGAGCATTCACCATTTTGCGAGCGTGATTTAAGAAGGCCTTATGAGCTGGAAACCTACAATGAATTAGGAGATTTCTTAATTAAAGTGAAAAAACAAGGAGAAATTATAGAAATGACTTACGCTTCTCATCCTTTTGATGTAGTAGGTTATGATGGTTATAACTTCCCTTATGCTTTTTCTATTCACGATTTTGAACCAATAACAGGTAGAATACATCAACCACCTCCAGTTCATCAAACTTTTGAAACAAATGCTTTTGTAATTTGTAGTTTTGTGCCACGTTTGTATGATTATCATCCAAATTCAATTCCTGCACCTTACAATCATAGTAATATAGATTCAGATGAGGTTTTATATTATGTAGATGGTGATTTTATGAGCAGAAATGATATCGATCAAGGACACATTTCATTACATCCTGCAGGTATTCCTCATGGTCCACATCCTGGAGCAACAGAAAGAAGCATAGGTCACACATCAACAGAAGAATTAGCAGTAATGGTAGATACATTTAAGCCATTACAAGTAACAGAAGAAGCTATGAAAATTGCTGACGAAGATTATTATAAATCTTGGTTAGAATAATCAATCAATAATAAAAAAAATGTCAAAAAAAATAGAATCAGTAAACTACGGTTTAGAAAAAATATTTGAAGGAGCTCAAGACTTTCTTCCATTGTTAGGTACAGATTATGTAGAGTTTTATGTAGGTAATGCAAAACAAGCTGCACACTTTTATAAAACAGCATTTGGGTTTCAATCTTATGCATATAGAGGTTTAGAAACTGGTGCAACAGACTCTGTAAGCTATGTGCTTACTCAAGACAAAATAAAACTAATTTTAACAACACCATTAAACAGTAAATCACCAATAAACGATCATATTGTAAAACATGGTGATGGAGTTAAAGTTGTTGCACTTTGGGTAGAAGATGCTAGAAAAGCTTATGAAGAAACAACTTCTAGAGGTGCTAAATCTTATATGGAGCCAACTGTAGAATCAGATGAATTTGGTGAAGTTGTAAGAGCAGGAATTTATACTTATGGTGAAACTGTGCACATGTTTGTAGAGCGTAAAAATTATAATGGTGTATTCTTACCAGGTTTTCAAAAATGGGAATCAGATTATAATCCGCCAACTGCAGGCTTAAAATATATAGATCATATGGTTGGTAATGTAGGATGGAACCAAATGGATGTTTGGGTAAAATTCTACGAAGATGTGATGGGCTTTGTTAACTTTTTATCTTTTGATGATAAGCAAATTCACACAGAATATTCTGCCTTAATGAGTAAAGTAATGTCTAATGGAAATGGACGAATTAAATTCCCAATAAACGAACCTGCAGAAGGTAAAAAACGCTCGCAAATAGAAGAATATTTAGACTTTTATGAAGGTGCAGGCGTGCAACATATTGCAGTTGCTACTGACGATATTATAAAAACCGTATCTCAATTGCGTGCAAATGGAGTAGAATTTTTATCAATTCCACCAGAAGATTATTATCATCAAGTGCCTGTTAGATTATCTGCTTTTAGTCATGAATTAGCAGAAGATATAGAAAAGTTGAAATCTTTAGGGATTATGATAGATGCAGATGAAGAAGGGTATCTACTTCAAATTTTTACCAAACCTGTAGAAGATAGACCAACATTATTCTTTGAAATTATTCAAAGAATGGGAGCCAAAGGTTTTGGTGCTGGTAATTTTAAAGCCCTTTTTGAATCAATAGAAAGAGAACAACAAAAAAGAGGAACGCTTTAAAAAAGTAAAAAGAGAGAAAATAAAACCAAGAATCAAGAGTAAGTACTTTTGGTTCTTGGTTTTTTTGTTTTTAAAAATTTCACTCAATTTATAAACCTAACATTTGTATTTCCGCAAATAAATTAGATTTTCAAAAAAAAGTCTTGTTTCTTTGTTCTTATATCTTGATTCTAAAAAAATGAATAGAGAAGAAATTTTAAAAGCCATAGAAGAAAAGTACGATAAATTAGGTGTGCCTGTAGATGCTATGCTAGAGGGTTTATTGCACAGTACACCAATTACATATTGGGATTATATTCAAACAGACGCTTTGTTAGGCTTGCAAACACCAAGAACCAATCAGCCAGATGAAATGGTTTTTATCATGTACCATCAAATAAATGAGCTTTTATTTAAAATGATTTTGTGGGAAATTGAACAAGTTGCTAAAACTAACGAGGTTTCTGCAGACAAGTTTTCGATGCATTTAGATAGAATTAGTAGGTATTTTGATATGCTTTGTAGCTCTTTTGTGGTAATGACAGAAGGTATGGAAAGAGAGCAATATTTAAAATTTAGAAATACTTTAACACCTGCAAGTGGTTTTCAATCTGCACAATATAGAAAAGTAGAGTTTGCATCAACAGAATTGATTAATTTAATCGATGCTAGATATAGAGATACCATAGATCAAAATTCATCATTTAAAAATGCCTACAATCATTTGTATTGGCAAGCTGCAGGAAAAAATTATACAACTGGTCAAAAATCAACCTTATTAAATCTTTTTGAGAAAAAGTATAAAGGAGATTTTATTGATTTTATGGAAGATTACAATGACATTAACTTGTCTTTAAAGTTCAAGCAGTTGCCAAAAGAGGTTCAGCAAAATAAAGATTTGATAAAAGCAATGCGTCATTATGACTATACTGTTAATGTAAAATGGGTAATGGCTCATTACAATGCAGCTGCAAAATATATTGGAGGAGATGACTCTGAACTTAAAGCAACTGGTGGTAGTAATTGGCGTAAATACATGCATCCAAAATACCAGCGAAGAATCTTTTATCCTTATTTATGGTCTGAAGAAGAACTTAAAAATTGGGGAACGTTTTAAACCAAGATTACAATAATATAAACTCATTTTTACTTTTGTTTAAATGAGTTTTTTTGTTTTGGAACAGTAATTGTCATTACTTTTTTATAAGTTTGAGAGTTATGAAGAAAAAGACCCTTTTATTAATAGCCATATTTACAACTACGCTTTTTTTAGCGCAAGAAAAAACACCTGCATTCCAGTCTGGTGAATGGTTGCGTTATAAGATGAGTTATAGTGGGTTTTTAAGAGCAGGTTCTGCAATTTTAGAAGTAGATGAATCTGAAATTAATGGTAAAAAAGTGTACCATACTAAAGGTAAAGGCTGGACTTCTGGAATGATAAAATGGTTCTTTCAAGTAGAAGATTTGTATGAATCTTACTTTGATCAGGCAGAAACTAAACCTTATCTATTTAAAAGAAAAATTAACGAAGGTGGCTATAAAAAACATAGAATAACCTCTTTTAATTACCATTCTAATCAAGCCTATATTCAAGATTTTATAGCTCAAAAAGATACCACTGTTGCTTTTAGTAATGTACAAGATGTGTTATCATCGTTTTATTTTTTAAGAAATCAAGACGTTAGTAACCTTACAAAAGGTGAAGAAATTAAGTTAGATATGTTTTTAGATTCGCAAGTGTATCCCTTCAAACTTAAATTTTTAGGAGAAGAAGTCATAAAAACAAAATTCGGAAAAGTAAATACGCTTATTTTTAGACCCTTAGTGCAGTCAGGTAGAGTGTTTAAAGAGCAAGAAAGTGTTACTATTTGGATTACTGATGATGCCAATAAAATACCAATTAAAATGAAAGCTTCTTTAACTGTAGGGTCTTTAAGAGCAGAATTAGAAGAATACAAAGGATTGGCAAATCCGTTTAAAAAGTTGTAAAACTACAGTTAATTCTTTTTTAGAAGTTCTATTTTTAGATTAAGAATAAATCATTTTTATTTGTATTTTTGAGGTTGATATTAAACTACTCGCTTCTTGAAAAATATAGTAATTCTCTTCGTTTTTATTCTTGCATTTACATCTTGTAAAGAAGAAGATAAAGCACCTGAAAGCCAGAAAATTGTTGAACCAGAGCCAGAAATAAGATTTGGTTACAAAATAGACGATTATAAGGTTATTCAAGATACTATAAAAAGTGGTGAAAGTTTTGGAATCATCTTAGACAGGCATCATGTTTTTTATCCTAAAATAAATCAAATTGCGGCAACTGTAAAAGAAACTTTCGATGTTAGAAAAGTAAGAGCAGGTAAGCCTTACACCATCTTAGCAAGTAAAGATTCTACAGAGAAAGCACAAGTTTTTATTTATAAGCACGATAAAATAAATGCCACAATTGTAGATTTTAAAGACTCTGTAATTACAGCCAAAGTATATAAAAAGCCAATTCGTTTGGTAGAAAAAGTGGCAAGTGGCGTTGTAAATAGCAATTTTACAATCTCTATGGACAGTTTAGGTTTAAGACCAAACCTTACCTATAAAGTTGCAGATATTTATGCTTGGACTTTAGATTTCTTAAGACTTCAAAAAGGGGATTCTTTTAAAATTGTTTATGAAGAAAAATTTATAGACGATTCTACATTTGCAGGTTATGGAAATGTAAAATCTGCAGTATTTAGACACAAAGGAAAAGATTTATATGCATTTCGTTTTTTAGCAGATTCTACTTTAAACATTCATGAATATTATGATGATGAAGCAAATATGCTTAGAAGTCAATTTTTGAAAGCTCCAATAAAATTTCAATATAGAATATCATCTAGATATAACTTAAGAAGAAGAATCGCTTATTATGGCAATAAAATAAGACCTCATAGAGGTACAGATTTTGCTGCTAAAATAGGTACTCCAATTATTGCTACAGCAAGCGGAACTGTTGTAGAATCTACAAGAAGAGGTGGTAATGGTAAATATGTAAAAATTAAACACAACAGTACCTATTCTACCCAATATTTACATATGAGTAATCAAGCTGTAAAAAAGGGGCAATATGTAAAACAAGGTGATGTTATTGGTTATGTTGGCATGACAGGTAATACTGGAGGTCCACATGTTTGCTATCGTTTCTGGAAGTATGGAAAACAAGTAGATCCTCTAAGAGAAAAATTACCTGCAGCAGAACCAATGAAAAACAATGTTAAACCATCATTTTTCGAGTATATCAAACCTTTAAAGTATCAATTAGATTACGAAAGAGTAGAGGTTCCTGAACCACAAGAAGTTAAAGAAATTATTGCACAAAACTAAACAATGGCTTTACCAAACAACAACCCAACCAAAACAAATGCTTGGCAGCAATTAACAAATCATTTTAATGAAATTAAAGACATTAAAATTCAAGATTTGTATAAAGATGAAAACAGAAAAGAAGACTTTACGCTCGCGTTAAAAGATTTAACTGTAGATTTTTCTAAAAACAGAATAACATCAGAAACCATAAAGTTATTGGTAGATTTGGCTGAAGAAGTTGGTTTAAAACAAGCCATAGAAAGTCAGTTTAATGGCGAGGTTATTAATGTAACAGAAGGCAGAGCTGTTTTGCATACTGCTTTAAGAAGTAACTCAGAAGATGCTGTTCTAGTTGATGGTAAAAACATTAAGCCACAAATACAAACCGCTTTACGTAAAATTAGAAGTTTTAGTAATAAAGTGATTTCTGGAAAATGGAAAGGTTATACAGGTAAATCTATTACAGATATTGTAAACATAGGAATTGGTGGTTCTGACCTTGGGCCAGATATGATTGTAGAATCTTTACAATATTATAAGAATCATTTAAATACACATTTTGTTTCTAATGTAGATGGTGATCATGTTTCTGAAATTATAAAACGTTTAAACCCAGAAACTACTTTATTTGTAATTGTATCAAAAACATTTACAACGCAAGAAACCATTACTAATGCAGAAACCATTAAAAATTGGTTCTTAAAATCTGCTACAATTTTTGATATTCCAAAACACTTTGTTGCAGTTTCTACAAATTTGGAAGCCGTAGATAATTTTGGAATCGATAAAAAAAATGTTTTTCCTATGTGGAATTGGGTTGGTGGTCGTTTTTCTTTATGGTCTGCAGTAGGTTTATCAATTAGTTTATCTGTTGGTTTTGATAATTACAGAGCATTATTAGATGGTGCAGAAGAAATGGATATCCATTTTAGAAATCAAGATTTTGAAAGTAATATTCCTGTAGTTTTAGCCCTTTTAAGTATTTGGTATAACAACTTTTATATGGCAGAAACAGAAGCTGTTTTACCTTACTCACAATATTTAAAGAAGCTTCCAGATTATTTACAACAAGCTATTATGGAAAGTAATGGTAAAGGTGTAGATAGAAATGGAGAAAAGATAGACTATCAAACAGGAACAATTGTATGGGGTAGTACAGGTACTAATATGCAACATGCATTTATGCAATTGGTACATCAAGGTACAAAGTTAATTCCTGCAGATTTTATTGGTTACAAAGAATCTTTGTATGGCTTAACAGATCATCATAAAAAATTAATGGCCAATTACTATGGTCAGATGGATGCTTTAGCATTTGGTAAAACTAAAGAAGAAGTTCATTTAGAACTACAATTTTCTGGTAATACCGAACAAATTAATACTTTACTACCATTTAAAGTTTTTGAAGGTAACAGACCAAGTAACTCAATTTTGTTTGATAAACTTACACCTAAATCATTAGGTAAATTAGTAGCTTTATATGAACATAAGATATTTACACAAGGAATTTTATGGAATATCTATAGCTATGATCAATTTGGAGTTGAGCTAGGAAAAGAATTGGCAAAAAAATTACTGGATAAGCAGTAATCTGCCCTTATTTCGAGGCTAATTTTAATTAATTAACAACTTCTTAAAATAGACTTTTATTTAAAAATAACCTAAATCATTACTCATTAGTGATTTAGGTTGTTTTTTTTATTTTATTGATTCATAATTATATGTTAAACCTTAACATTCAATTAACAACACACGTGTAAAAATTAGAGAATTTTGCAAAACATTTAACAAACTTAATTCAACAATGAAAAATTTTAAAAACTTATTATTTGTAGCGTTATTCTTTATTTCGGCTACAGTTTTAGGACAAACCAAAATTACTGGTGTGATTGTGGATGACACAAATCAACCAATGCCAAGTGCTAGTATTCTTGAGAAAGGTACTACTAATGGTACTCAAACAGATTTTGATGGTAACTTTACGTTAACTACTAAAAGCAACTCAGGTGTTTTAGTAATTTCTTACATTGGTTACAAGTCTAAAGAAGTTAGTTTCAGCAGTTCAAAAACGAACTTAGGAACAATTAAATTATTTATGGATGAAAACTCTTTAGAAGAAGTAGTTATCGTTGGTAAAGGTGTAATTGATTTAGCAGGTGGTAGAAAAACTCCTGTTGCTGTTTCTACAATTAAAGCAGCTGAAATTCAGAAAAAAGTAGGTACACAAGATGTTACTATGACATTAGTAAACACACCTTCTATCTACGTTGCTGGTCAAGCAGGTGGTTTTGGAGATTCTAGAATTTCTGTTCGTGGTTTTGATCAAACAAACACTGCATTCTTATTAAATGGTCAGCCAATTAACGGAATGGAAGATGGTAGAATGTATTGGTCTAACTGGTCTGGAGTTAATGACATTGCTAGTGCAATTCAAATTCAGAGAGGTTTAGGTGCATCTAAATTAGCTATTTCTTCAGTTGGTGGTACAATGAACTTTGTAACAAAAACTACAGACAAACAAGAAGGTGGTTATTTCTATGCAGGTACTGCAAACGATAGTTACTTAAAAACTACTGTATCTTACAATACAGGAATGAATGATAATGGATGGGGAACAAGCGTTATGTTATCTCATTGGCAAGGTGAAGGTTACAACAATGGAACAAAAGGTCAAGGTCAAACTTACTTCATTTCTTTTGGTTACAAGCCTAATGACAACCATAACTTTAACTTCTTAATTACAGGAGCTCCACAATGGCATGATCAAAACTTTACAAAAAGTATTTCTACATACTTAGAGAATGGTTTTAAATACAACAACAACTTTGGTTTTTACCAAGGACAATACTTAACAGAAAGAAGAAACTTCTACCACAAACCAGTTTTAAACTTAAACTGGGATTATACAATCTCTGATGACACTAGTTTATCTACAGTATTATATGCTTCTTTTGGTAGAGGTGGAGGAACTGGAAACAGAGGTAACAGAGAAAGAACTGCAGATGGTTTAATTGACTATGATGCAATCTATGCTAACAATGCTGCTACAGGTGGTGATGGTAACTTCGGAAACGACGCTTATATTACAAGAGCTTCTATGAACTTACATAGCTGGTATGGTGTTGTATCTAACTTAGAAACTAAAATTTCTGAAAATGTAACTTGGAATGTTGGTACAGACTTAAGAACATACTATGGTACTCACTTTAGACAAGTTGAAAACTTTCACGGTTTAACTTCTTGGACAGAAGACAGAAGTTTAAGAGATGATACAGACAATAGAGTTGGGCCAAGTGTATCTGTTACTGCAACAGAAAGCATGAACGCTAACCCATGGGAAGCAACTTTCAATACAATGTCTGAAGATCAAAGAATTGATTACGATAACAGCGAAAGAATTTCTTACGGAGGTTTATTTACTCAATTAGAGTATGCTGATGAAACTGTATCTGCATTTTTCCAAGGATCTGTATCTAATCAATCTCACCAGAGATTTGACAGATATGATTATCAAGAAGAATTTGAGGATTCAGAAAAAATCAACAACTTTGGTTATAACATTAAAGCAGGTTTAGGTTTTAAATTAAGCGATAACAGTAACTACTATTTCAATACAGGTTACTATTCACGTCAGCCTTACCATGATAATATCTTTAACCAATTTACAAATGCAGTTAACCCATCATCTCAAAACGAAAAAATCTTCGGTTTAGAAATGGGATATAACTACAGAAGCGAAAAGTTTAGTGCAAACGTAAACTTATACAGTACTTCTTGGAGAGATAGAGTAGATGGTTTTTCAGATGTAGATCCAACTACAGGTGTAGTTACAATTACTCAAACTACAGGTCAAAACCAATACCATATGGGTGTTGAGGTAGATTTCATTGCTAACATTACAGATAACTTCAGATTAAAAGGATTTACTTCTATTGGAGACTGGAAATATAAAGGTGAATTAACTACTTTAGTTTTTGACGAAGACAGAAACCAAATTGGTGCTGCTTCTACTGTTGATGTAGATGGTATTAATGTTGGAGATGCTGCTCAGTTTACTGCAGGTTTAGGATTTGATTATTCAATCTTAGATAACTTAAGTATTGATGCAGATTACAGATTTTACGATAACTTATTTGCTAACGTAAGTCCAACTCAAGGTCAATTACAGTTACCTTCTTATAACATTACAGATGCAGGTGTATCTTACACTTTCAACTTAAAGAATGATAAGTCATTAGACTTTAGAGCTAACGTAAACAACGTATTCGATGCTAGATATATTTCTGAATTATCTTCAGCAAATCAAGCAACTTCTAACTCAACACTTTATAAAGGAATCGATGTTTCTAACAGAGGTTACTTTGGTTTAGGTAGAACTTGGAATGCAAGTGTTAGATATAACTTCTAATATTTAAGAGTTTATTTATTATATAGAAAACCACCTCATTTGAGGTGGTTTTTTTATACTTAAAATTGTAACTTTACACTATTAAACATCACTATCTATTATGAAAGAAGTACACTCTTATTGGGCCTATTTAGTTTTAGCTATTTTAATTTTTGCTGTAATAAATGCAATCATTGGTTTAACACAGAAAAAACAATTTACAGATAAAGATTTAAGAATAGGTTTATTTACTTTAATTGTAACTCATATTCAATTATTAATTGGTTTGGCTTGGTATTTTATGTCTCCTTGGTTTGAGGCATTAACTAATGATGCCAGCACAGTTATGAAAACTAAAGCGGTTAGATTATTAGCAGTAGAACACCCAAGTATGATGATTATTGCAATAATCTTAATTACAATAGGATGGTCTAAGCACAAGAAAAAAACAACAAGTGAAGGTAAATTTAAAACCTTTGCAATCTTTTATGGTTTAGGTTTATTAGTGATACTTTCAAGAATACCTTGGAGCAACTGGATTTAGTGAATGAGGATAATTAGTTATTTACTATCACCAATATTTGCAGTTACATTTATATTGCTATTGGTAATATTTCATCCATTACAATGGATTGCCTTTAACGTTTTTGGCAGAAAAGCACACGAAGCTGTTGTTGCAGCACTTAACTTTTTTCTGGTCAAATCTTTGTTGATTTTAGGAGTACCTATGTTCTTAAAAAACGAACACGAACTCCCTAAAAACACTTCGTTAATATTTGTAGCAAATCATCAAAGTACTTTCGATATTCCTCCTATAGGTTGGTATTTTAGAGAGTTTAAACCAAAATTTGTAGCCAAATATGAATTAGGAAAAGGTATACCAAGTGTTTCTTACAACTTAAGACATGGAGGTGCAGCTTTAATCAATAGAAAAGATCCTAAGCAAGCAATTTCTGCATTAGTAGACTTTTCAAAACGAATTAATAAAAATAAATGGGGAGCTATTATTTTTCCTGAAGGAACAAGAAGTAAAACTGGCGAACCTAAAAAATTTGCTTCAAACGGTTTAAAGGTAATTACGAAATACAATAAAGACGGTTATGTTGTACCTTTAACCATAAACAATTCTTGGAAAGTGTTTAAATACGGTAAATTCCCTTTGGGTATTGGAAGCCCAATTACCATTACTACACACAAACCTATTAAAATAGATTCTATGCCTTTTGATGAACTATTGGCACAAACAGAATCAGTAATTAAAGAACATATAAATTAAAAAAATGTCGATAAAAAACATAAGGATTGAAGTTATGCAAACTTTAGAAAAAAAGATGCAGAGCTTCATGGATACTTATTTAATACCTGCTGAAAAAATTTGGCAGCCAACAGATTTTTTACCTAATTCTCAAGATGATTCATTTATTAGTGAAGTAGAAGAAATTAGAGAAATATCTAAAGAATTACATGATGACTTTTGGGTTGTTTTAGTTGGTGATACCATCACTGAAGAAGCATTACCAACTTACGAATCTTGGTTGTTAGATTTAGATGGGGTAACTCAAGATCCAGATAATAGCTGGGCAAAATGGGTAAGAACATGGACAGCCGAAGAAAACAGACATGGAGATGTTTTAAACAAATATCTTTATTTATCTGGTAGAGTTAATATGCGTGAAGTAGAAATTTCTACCCAGCATTTAATTGCAGATGGTTTTGATATTGGTACTTCCACAGATCCCTACAAGAATTTTGTGTATACAACTTTTCAAGAATTAGCAACTTACATTTCTCATAATAACGTAGCTAAAATCGCACGTAAGAAAGGACATAAAGCATTAGCAAAAATGTCTAAAATTATTGCTGGAGATGAGATGCGTCATCATCAAGCATATTCACACTTCGTCAAAGAGATATTTAAGATAGATCCTTCAGAAATGATGTTGGCTTTTCAACATATGATGAAACATAAAATTGTAATGCCAGCCATGCATTTAAGAGAATCTTTTGGAGAAAAAGGAAGTCTTTTCGACGACTTTTCTACAGTAGCTCAAAGAATAGGGGTGTATACAGGTTTTGATTATGTAGATATCTTAAAGAAATTAAACGCAGCTTGGGAAATAGATAAGATTACAAACCTTACACCTGAAGCAGAAAAGGCAAGAGATTTCTTAATGAATTTGCCTAACAGAATGTACAGAATTACAGAACGTATAAAAGTACCAGATACCGAATTTAAGTTTAAATGGATGTTACAACCAAGTTAGACTTTCTTATTCTTAGAAATGATACAGAACTATACTTGAAATAGTATAGCCAAAAAAAATTCCCATTAGTTTCTAATGGGAATTTTTTTATCATACCATTTATTTATTGATAGTAAATGAGTCTTTATCCTTTAAAAAACCAAGTTTATTTCTAACCTTATTTTGATGATCTTTTTTTAAAACAGCAGAAATAATTCCAACTTCATTCTCATCTAAATTAGAAAGTGTTTCACCTAAATAATCTACAATTAAAGAACTTCCAGAATATTGATAGTTATTAGCATCTAGCCCAGTTCTATTTACGCCAATTGTATAACTCATGTTTTCTATTGCACGTGCTTTTAAAAGCGTTCTCCAAGCTTTAATTCTTGTAACAGGCCAATTAGCCATATAAATTAGGATGTCATAATTTTCAGTATTTCTTGCCCAAACAGGAAACCTTAGATCATAACAAATTAGTGGGCATATTTTCCATCCTTTAAAATCTATAATTATCCTATCAGTTCCTGATGAATACACCTTATGTTCACCTGCCAAAGTAAATGAATGCCTTTTGTCATAAACATCAATTTTACCTGAGGGTTGTATAAAAACTAACCTATTATAAAACTGATTACCATCTTCAATAACCAAACTTCCTGTAATAGCAATATCATATTCATTTGCTATTTTCTTCATCCAAGTAATGCTTAAACCGTTCATAGATTCAGCAACATTTTTTGGTTGCATTGTAAACCCTGTAGTAAACATTTCAGGTAAAATTACTAAATCTGTGCTAGCAGATAAGTTTTTAATTTTATCCTCAAAAAATTTTAAATTTTCAGCTGGATTTTCCCAAATTAAATCTGCTTGTATACCAACTACATGTAATTCGTTTTTCATCAAAATAAAATTAAGGTTTACAGAACTATAAATGTAAGTTTTTGTAATTTAGAAAACCAAAAAAAGGCTATGCAATCTTTTATTTCAGAAACTTTAGACGATATTTTACAAACTACCCAAACGTTTGAAGATGTGGTTTTTATTTTGCCATCACAAAGAGCAAAAGTATTCGTAAAACAAGAATTTAAGAATAAAATTTCTGTTGGTTTTTTACCAGAAATTTTAAATATAGAACAGTTTATTCAGCAGGTTTCTGGGGTACAAAAAGCAGATAATATTCAGTTATTATTTCATTTTTACAGTATTTATAAAAATGTAGAGAAAAATGCAGATGCTTTTGATGTTTTTTCTTCTTGGGCACTAACTGTTTTGCAAGATTTTAATGAATTAGATCAGCATTTAGTAAATACAAAAGACATCTTTATCTATTTAAGAGATATTGAACGCCTTAGAAAATGGTCTGTAAAAGGTACTTTTAAAGAAACAGATTTAATTAGAGACCATTATTCTTTCTTAGAAAAACTGAATGTTTATTATGATGCGTTTTATGCTTTTTTAATTGATAAAAATATTGGTTATCAAGGTTTAATGTATAGAGAGGCTGTAAAAAAAATAGACCATTTTTTATCTCAAAACAGGAATAAAAAATTCTTTTTCATTGGCTTTAATGCTTTAAATAAATCAGAAGAAAAACTTTTTCAAAGAGTATTAGAATTAGGTAATTCAGAAATTTATTGGGACATAGATGAGGCTTTTTTTAACAGCAGCCATCAAGCAGGAAAGTTCATAAGAAAGTACGAAAGTGAATGGAAGTATTTTGAGAAAAATCAGTTAAAAACTATTGGTAATTCCTTTTCAAACACAAAAAACATTAAGGTAATAGGCGCAGCTAAAAATACTACTCAAATAAAATATGTAGGAGAAATTTTAGAAGAAATGCCAAGTTTCGCGAATACAGCATTAGTATTGGCAGATGAAACCTTGTTACCAATTACCTTAAATTCCTTACCAAAAGCTATCAATGCAATTAATATAACAATGGGTTATCCTTTAAAAGATGTACCAACTACGAGTTTATTATTTGCAATTTTTCAATTGTACACCTCTCAAGAAAAGTTACAAAAAACAACTTTAAATCAGTTTTACTATAAAGATGTTATACGCTTTTTAAAACATCAATCTATTTATAAATTACTGTGTTCTGTTGACGTTTTTACAACGCAAATAGCCAAGAATAATCAAACTTTTATAGCAGAAAGCGATATTGAGCTATTGCTCAAAAATGAAGATGATTCTATTAAAAATGTAATTCATAATTTATTTAAACCATTTATTTCGGTTACCGATTTTATAAATCAAATATTAGCATTAATCGACGTTTTAAAAGTAGAAGTTAATACGTTAGAAAAAGAATATTTATTTCGTTTTTATACCGCTTTTACACAACTTAAAACATTACAAACTGAGTTTGAATACTTCACAGATTTAAAAACTTTATCGCAATTTTTTAAACAACTTATAGATTCAGAAAGTTTGTCTTTTCAAGGAGAACCTCTAAAAGGCTTACAATTAATGGGGATGTTAGAAACACGTGTTTTAGATTTTGAAAATGTAATTTTAACATCAGCAAACGAAGGTGTTTTACCTGCTAGCAGTCAGCAAAATTCTTTTATTCCTTTTGATGTAAAAATTGAGTTTGGTTTGCCAACTTACAGAGAAAAAGATGCCATATTTTCTTATCATTTTTTTAGGTTGATGCAAAGAGCAAAAAACATCTACATTTTATACAATACAGAACATGATGTATTTGGAAGTGGAGAAAAAAGTAGGTTTGTAACCCAACTAGAAATGCTAAGAACAGATATTGTTCATAAAATAGTATCACCAAAAGTAGTTGCACAACACACAGCATTAAAGCAAGTAGCTAAAAATAATGATGTATTAGAAAGGTTAAAAGAGATTGCAAAATCTGGTTTTTCGCCTTCATCACTAACCAATTACCTATACAACCCAATTGCCTTTTACAAACAGAAAATATTAAAAATTAAAGAGTTTGATGATGTTGAAGAAACTGTTGCTTACAATACACTAGGTACTATTGTGCACGAAACTTTAGACGAGCTTTACAAACCTTTTGTAGGTAAATTTTTGCAAGAAGAAAATGTTGAGGAAATGCAAAAAATAGCCAAAGATTTGATAATAAAGTATTTTAAAATTGAATTTAAAAATGGTGATATTTCTACAGGTAAAAATCGGTTAATTTTTGAGGTTGCAAATCGATTTGTGGCTAATTTTCTAACAAAAGAAAGAGCTCTTTTAAAGGATGAAAATAATCAACTTAAAATTGTGGCAACAGAAGAAAATTTATCTGCAGAAATTACAGTAGATGGTTTAGATTTTCCTATAAAATTGCATGGTAATGTAGATAGAGTTGATGAGTTAAATGGAGAATTACGTATCATAGATTACAAATCTGGTATGGTAAAATCGCCTGAATTAAAGGTTTTAGATTTTAATGCCCTTAGAGAAAAAGAACAGTATAAAGCAATTCAGGTTTTATTGTACGCTTTTCTATATACAAAAAGCAAAAATTTCGATTTCACTAAAAATTTAAAAGGCGGAATTTATTCGTTTAAGAATTTAAACGAAGGTTTTTTAAGTATCAATTTTTCATCAAGCTATAAAAATCCAGAAACAAATATCACCCAAGAAAAGTTAGAGGAATTTATTTCCCAATTAAAAGAGTACCTGCTAGAAATTTATAATATGGAGCAAGAGTTTTTAGAACCTGCAGATTTAAAGTACTAAACTTATTTACCTTTAAGAACTAGTAAAGGCACATTTGTAAAAAACTCTTCTTTTAAAATGGTGCTTTTTTCCCAAAGCTTTTTAAAGAATCCTCTTTTACGTCTAAATACACAAAGCATATCTGGGTTGTGAGTATTTATGTGTTCTAAAACACCTTGAAAAGTAGTAGCGTTTTCTGTTGTAGTTAACGTACTTTGAAGTTTTGCCAATTCATCGTTTATGACCAAATCTTCTTCTGTATAGTTAGGTGTTTTTACCAATAATAAATTCACTTTTGCCGAAAATTTATCAGCTATAAACTGTAAAGGTTTTAGTGCGGTTTTACTATTAATATTTCCTGATTTAAAAGCAGTTAATATGTTTTTTACAGGTTTGTATTTGTATCCTTCAGGTACTGTTAATAATGGTAATTCTGTTTGTTTTACCAAGCTACCAGCAGTTTTACCTAAGAATAATTCTTCTTTAATAGAATTACTTTTGGCGCCAACTATTATAAGGTCTATACCTAATTCTTCATTAATACTTTCTACGCTATCTATCAAAGATCCTTTAGCAGAAATTAATTGAATTTTTACATCTTTAGTATCTGAAGCATTAACCATAGTTCTTAAATATAGATTGGTTTCACGCTCTATGATTTTATCAAGATTAATCATAGTACCAGCTTTAGATTGTGAGCTGTAAGCCCTAAAAACAAAAACTTTTGCGTTAATTTCTGAAGCGAAATCTATTGCATATTGTAAAGTGTTTAAAGCATTCTCTGTAAAACCTATGGGTACTAGAATATTTTGCATAATCAATTTAATTTTAAAACAAAGTTACTCATTTTTTAAAAAGTAAAAGCAGTTCTCGTTTTTAGATATGTACCTTTGTGAAAAAGCAACGTTTTGAAGGCAGATATTAGTTTTAAAAACATTAATAGATTGGCAATTCCTGCCTTAATTGCTGGTATTGCAGAACCACTTTTATCGATTACAGATACTGCAATTATTGGTAATATAGATGAAAATGCTACAGAAAGCTTGGCAGCTGTAGGTATTGTTGGTGCTTTTATTTCTATGCTAATTTGGGTTTTTGGACAAATTAGAAGTGCAATATCTTCTATTATTTCACAATACGTAGGTGCTAATAAAATAGATCAAATTCAGAAATTACCTATACAAGCTATTGCTATAATAATAACTGGTAGCTTATGTATTTTGGCCATTAGTTATCCTTTTGCAAAACAAATATTTCAGTTTTATAATGCATCTGGACAAGTTTTAGAATACTGTATAACTTACTTTAAAATCAGAATTTTTGGATTTCCATTTTCATTATTTGTATTCGCAATTTTCGGAGTTTTTAGAGGTCTACAGAACACTTTTTACCCTATGATAATTGCAATAATTGGTGCTCTTTTAAACATCGTCTTAGATTTAATTTTTGTTTATGGTATAGAAGGTTATGTACCTGCAATGCAAATTCAAGGAGCAGCTTATGCAAGTGTAATTGCGCAAATTACTATGGCTGTAATTGCAATAGTTTTATTGATAAAAAAGACAACAATTTCGTTAAAATTCTCTTTGCCTCTTCATGTAGAAATCCCCAATTTATTGGGTATGATTGGCAATCTTTTTATTAGAACACTTGCCTTAAATACAGCTTTATATTTTGCAACTTCTTATGCTACAAATTATGGCCCAGCTTATATTGCAGCCTACACTATTGGCATAAATATTTGGCTATTGGGTGCTTTTATGATAGATGGTTATTCGAGTGCAGGTAATATATTATCAGGAAAATTACTTGGCGCAAAAAACTACAAAACTTTAGTAGAATTAAGTACTAAATTGTTCAAGTACGGAATTTCAACTGGATCAATAATTGCCTTAGTTGGGTTTGTTTTTTACAATTTTATAGGTGAAATTTTCACAAAAGAACCAGAAGTGCTCACTCAGTTTTATAATGTTTTTTGGATAGTTCTATTAACTCAACCTATAAGTGCAATTACATTTATTTTTGATGGAATGTTTAAAGGAATGGGTAAAATGAAATATTTAAGAAATGTATTATTATTCTCTACAGGGCTTGTATTTATACCAACTTTACTATTTTTTGATTATCTCGATTTAAAACTTACAGCCATTTGGATTGCTTTTACATTATGGATTATGGCTAGAGGAATACCATTAATTATAAAGTTTAGGCAACTATTTTTACCTTTAGCAAAAGACTAGTTTATTATTTATAATATCTTGTACCTTAAAACTATTAAACATGAAATTTAAATCTTTATTCTTCTTTTTATTTTTTGGAACACTTATTGTTGCTTGTAAAAAAGAAAAAACAACAGAAGAATATATGATTAACTCTTGGCAAACAACGTACATGAAAATAGAAATGCCAACTTATGAGAAATCAGATTCCTTGTATGTTTATGAAGATAAATTTGAAAATAACCCAGAATTAATAGCACAATCTACCTATAATGCAGATGGCACATTTAAAGCTTGGTTTGTAAATTTAAAAGGAGAAAAAATCTCTGAGTCTTCAGGAAATTGGAGTGTAGAAAACGATTCTCTCTTTGTAGATTTTTTTTACAATAATAGAGATATAAAAGTAGGGTATCACATAGAAAAAACAGAAGAAGGTTTTACTGCTACAAGTAAATTTGATTGGGATAATGATGGCGAATTTGATGATGCTCTTTTAATGAAAACAAAACAAATTAAAATACAATAAGGTTGTTTAAACTAAAAAATATTTCTTTAAAAATACGTATTTTCTTAAGTATGATACTTTTGGTGCTTTTAGCATCAATCTTAATATTAGTAGTTACAGTAATTCAATATGATGAGCAAACAAAAGACTACAATATAAAACGTTTTGAGCGTAAAGAGGCTACTACATTAGAAACCATAAATTTAGAACTTACCAACAAAACTACTTACCCAGTTAATACAGAGAACTTAGCAAAGATTTTTCAAGATCGTATTTACGAAATATCTTCTATCAACAAATTAAATGTTTCCATTTTTGATTTGCATGGTAATTTGTTGGTTTCATCAAAAAAGAATGCTTTTGAAACCATTAAAACAAAACCATTAACTTATGATGTATTAAACAAACTTTCTCAAAATTCGAGTAATAGAATTCTATTGCCTTTAGTAATGGAGGATGGTATGGGTTATGAAACTTCGTATACATACATAAACGACCCAAAATTTAAAAGAATCGGAATTGTAGAACTACAATTTACACAAGACAATACAGAAATAGAAGAAGAATTAGAGGAGTTTATTCAAAGACTGAGTCTAGTTTATATTTTAATGTTTTTTATAGCAATTGCACTGGCTTATTTTTTATCAAGTTACATTACAAGATCTATACAAACCATTTCTGATAAAATGCAGCAGACTCGTTTAAATGAGAGAAACGAAAAAATAATGTTGGGGTCAGCTAGTTCAGAAATTGAGGTTTTGGTAGATGCTTATAATAGCATGATAGATCAGTTAGAGGAAAGTGCAGCTAAATTAGCCAGGAGCGAGCGTGAGCAAGCATGGAGAGAAATGGCAAAGCAGGTAGCTCATGAGATAAAAAATCCGTTAACTCCTATGAGACTTTCTGTGCAAAGTTTTGAACGTAAGTTTAATCCTGATGATGAAAATATCAAAGAAAAATTGGCAGAATATAGCCAAACACTTATTCAGCAAATAGATGTTATGAGTTCTATTGCCTCTGCATTTTCGGATTTTGCGAAAATGCCAAGTCAGAAAAGAGAACGAATAAATGTAGTAAGTGTTGTAAAGTTGGCTTTAGATATTTTTAATGAAGATTCTATTAGGTATTTGCCAAGTGAAGATGAAATTTACGCAAACCTAGATAAAACACAATTAATTAGAATTGTAAATAATCTGGTTAAAAATGCAACACAAGCAACAGATAAAGAAGAAAATCCGTTAATAGAAGTTAAAGTTATTTCTGATAATAAAAATGTAACTATTTTAGTATCTGATAATGGTAAAGGAATTCCTGAAGAGGTAAAAGACCTAATTTTTGAACCAAAATTTACAACAAAAACAAGTGGTATGGGTCTTGGTTTAGGTATGATAAAAAACATCATAGAAGCCTATGATGGTTCAATTTCATTTACCTCGAGAGTAGGGGAAGGTACTGTGTTTACAGTAATTTTGCCTAAAGAATAAAAATAATCAAAAGAATAATTTAAAATATATAAAATGAGTTTCAACAACATTTTAGTAGATAAAAATGATGCTTTAGCACAAGTTACTATCAATAGGCCAAAAAAGTTAAATGCGCTTAATAAAGAAACTATTACAGAATTAAGTAATGCTTTTACAGAATTAGAAAACGACGAAGCTATTAGAGTTATAATTTTAACAGGTTCTGGAGAGAAAGCATTTGTAGCAGGTGCAGATATTTCTGAGTTTGCCAATTTTTCTGTAGAAGAAGGTGGAGCATTAGCAAGAAAGGGTCAAGAAATATTATTCAATTTAGTAGAAAACTTATCAAAACCAGTAATTGCTGCTGTTAATGGTTTTGCTTTAGGAGGTGGTTTAGAATTGGCCATGTCTTGTCATTTTAGAGTAGCCTCAGACAATGCTAAAATGGGTTTACCTGAAGTATCTTTAGGAGTAATTCCTGGTTATGGAGGCACGCAACGTTTATCTCAATTAGTGGGTAAAGGTAAAGCTATGGAAATGGTTATGACTGCTGGAATGATTCCTGCTGATGAAGCATTTACTTTAGGTTTGGTAAACCATGTAACCACTCAAGAAGAATTGTTGCCTTTAGCCAATAAATTGGCCAGTAAAATTTTAAGAAACTCTTCAGTAGCTATTTCAGGAGCTATTAAAGCTATTAACGCCAATTACAAAGAAGGCGTAAATGGTTATGATGTAGAAATAGAAGAATTTGGTAATTGCTTTGGTACCGAAGATTTTAAGGAAGGTACAACTGCATTTTTAGAAAAAAGAAAGCCTAATTTTCCAAACAAATAGATAAAAAAAAACGAGCCTTTTTAGGCTCGTTCTTCTTTTGGCGAAAAGTAGAAAATTAGATTTTAAACTGGTTGGTATAACTTCTATTATTATTTCTAATAATTACTTTATACTCTCCTTTTTGTTCGCTGTCTAATTTGTAAACTCGGTTTAAAATTGTTTCAGAAACAACAGTTTCAGAAAGAATTACTTCATCATTAAAGAATAAAGTAACTTGTAAAGGCTTTTTATCAAAAGCTATTTTGCTAATCATTAAAGTGTTTGCTTCGTTTCTGACAACTGGCTTAAAGATTTTTCTTTCTGATGCTTCATCAAAAATAATTTCAGTTTCGTTTACTTTAACAGACTTAATAATAATTTCAAAATCTTTTTCTAATTCTAAAGTATAATTTCCATTTTTTAATTTAGAAAAATCAAATATTTTTACTAAATCACCTTTCTTTTCAACTTCTTCAGTATGTAAAATTACACCTGCACTGTTTTTGATAATTAATTGATGACCTTTCTTAGCATCTTTAAATGCAACCTTAATTTTCTTTGCATCTAAGTTAGTTTCTAAATTCGTGTTGTTTGCGTAGTTTACCAATGTTCCCAACATAAAAACTACTACTAGTACTCTTGTTTTAATTGACTTCATAACTTATTGTATTTAGTTAAATTGTTTTAATTCTATTTTGTAAACATTTAATTATTAGAATATTAATATCTAATTTTTGAAATGCTTTTTAATTTTTATAAATACAGTTTTAATTTTTGTTGTATTTATTTTTGTGCAAAGTTACAGGTGAAATACAGTCTGAAAAACAACAGAATTGGCTATTTTATATGCTAAATTAACAAAATAGACTATGTTAATTAGATGTTAAGTTAATTTAGCATAGAATATTGATAATTTTATATAGATAGTCTTATTTATGTGTTGTATTTTTGCATCATGATACAGAAGAAACCAACATTAGAAAAAATTACGCCCAATTTTGGTAGTTCATTGTTGGTAAAAAAACATGAGGAGTTCTTAAAGACCAATGTTCCTTTTTGGCATTTTCATCCAGAGATTGAGCTGGTATATGTTAATAAGGGAAAAGGGAAAAGACATATTGGTAATCATTTAAGTTACTTTAATAATAGTCAGTTAGTATTAATAGGTTCTAATTTGCCACATATTGGGTATATAGATCGTTTAACTACAAATGGTTCAGAAACATTAATTCAGTTTTTACCAGATTTTTTAGGAAAAGACTTTTTTAAGATTCCAGAGATGGCTGCTATTGATGCTCTTTTTGAGCGCGCAAAAAAAGGAATTCGTTTTAACATCGAAATAAAGCAAAGAATTGGTGCTAAAATTGAAAAGCTGGTTGAGTTAGAAGGTGCAACAAGAATTACCTCTTTTATAGAAATCTTAAATGATTTAGCAACCACAGACGATTATACGTTGTTAAATGCTAATGGTTATGCTTTTGAAAGCACACATCAAGACAGTGATAAAATAGAAATGGTGTACAAACACATCAACAAAAATTTTAAGGAACACATTAGTTTAGATGAAATTGCAGAACTTGTAAGTATGACAGTGCCTGCTTTTTGCAGATATTTTAAAAAGACAACAGGTAAAACCTTTACAAAATTGGTTAACGAGTATAGAGTAGTACATGCAACAAAATTATTAGCAGAAAGTAATATGAGTATTACAGATGTAAGTTTTGAGTGTGGTTTTAATAATTTTTCTCATTTCAATAAACTATTTAAAGAGTTTACAGGTAAAAGTGCCTCTATTTATAGAAGTGAAATGAAAGACTTAATACAATAAATAATGGCCTTATCTTCAGAAAAAAATATTAAAAAAGCCTTAGAGTACTATACTTTTAAAAGTAGAGAACTTAAAGCATTTATTAATGATAACAACAATTTAACTGTAGAGCAAATTATAGAATCTGGTAAAGAACTAGAAATCTTAGAATATAAAATTACAGCCTTAGAGGTAGTAGAAGAAAATTAAAGTTCTAATTTACCATTCCACTCATTATAGAATTGTTTTAAAAATCCTTCCATATATTGATGTCTGTTTTCTGCAATTTTTTTGCCAGTTTCAGTATTCATTTCGTCTTTTAAAAGCAATAACTTTTCGTAAAAATGATTGATTGTTGGGGCTTTAGAATTTTTATACTCTTCTTTGGTCATATTTAAATTTGGCTGTATTTGAGGATCATACAATGCTCTATTTTTAAAGCCACCGTAATTAAAACAACGTGCAATACCTATAGCACCAATAGCATCTAGCCTGTCTGCATCTTGCACAACCTGTAATTCTTTAGAATTAAACTGGTTTTTATTGTGCTCTAAAGAATTTTTAAAAGAGATGTTTTTAATAATATTAACTACATGTATGCCAATTTCTTTAGGTACTTTTTGTTCAATTAAAAATTTAGTGGCTTTCTTAGGGCCTAGTTTTTCATTTCCATTATGAAACTTAGGATCTGCAATATCATGTAATAAAGCAGCTAAAGAAACTACAAGCACATTTACTTTTTCATCTTGTGCAATTAACAAAGTATTTCTAAAAACACGCTCTATATGAAACCAATCATGGCCACCTTCTGCATCTTTTAGTTCTTCTTTTACAAATTCGATGGTATTTTGTATAACTTCTTCTTGATTCATTTTTAATTTCTTAAGCGTAGTTCTTTTTTAATTTTTGTAAACTCAAAGTACATTACAAAAAACATTGGAGCAAAGAATAAAGGTAAAAAGGTATGAAAGGTAATACCTCTGTCTGCAGTAGAAAAAACAGCAAAAATGATCATTAGAAAAACTAAAAAGCCCTGAATAAATAAAATTGCTCTTTGTTTTTTTAATTTCTTTTCTAGTTCAGGTTTTGTGTAAGTAGAATATTGAGAAGCCATAATTTATTTGATAAAAATACAAAATCCACTTTATAGAAAGTGGATTTTGATTTGTTTCTTAATACGTAAAGATTAACAGTGCTCTTCGTAAGCAGCAGCTAAATTTTGTGCAATCATTTGTGCAGAACGTCCTTCAATATGATGTCTTTCTAACATGTGCACCAAATTACCATCTTTAAATAAGGCAATTGCAGGTGATGAAGGTGGAAAAGGAATCATAAATTCTCTTGCTTTTTGAGTAGATTCTTTTTCTACACCAGCAAAAACTGTAGTTAAATTGGTTGGTGTTTTGTCTGCACCTAAAGAAGCAATTGCTCCTGGTCTAGCAGTACCAGCTGCACAACCACAAACAGAGTTTACCATTACTAAAGTAGTACCTTCTTTAGACATTGCGTTTTCAACATCTTCACTTGTATATAATGCTTCAAAACCAGCGTTAATTAACTCATCACGCATTGGTTTTACTAATTCTTCTGGATACATAATTAATTATTTAGGTTGCAAATATAATCAATATTAAAGCAAAATTCAACTTCAAAATAATTCTTCTGACTATGTGTTTATCAATTAAATTGATGCTTAAAATTACCAACAATAATCCTAACGTTTGTTTATATTTGAAGCTAAATTTTAAAAAGAAGATGAGTAATTTTTCTAAGTGGTTAGGAGCAGGTTTAGGTTTTACTTTAGGAGGCCCAATAGGTGCAGCAATTGGTTTTGCAATTGGTAGCTTTGTAGATGGTTTTACATTAGACGAATTTAAGCAAGAACAAATAGATTACAACAGAGATCGTAAACCAAAAGGTAATTTTAGAAGGGCCAATACACAATCTGGAGATTTTGAAATGAGTCTTTTAGTCTTAGCTTCTATTGTTATAAAATCTGATGGAAAAATAGATAAACGCGAATTAGATTTTGTTCGCAGTCAATTCTTAAAAATGTATGGTAAACAAAGAGCAAATAATGCTTTTAAATTGTTTAAAGGAATTGTAAAAAAGCAAATTTCTGCACGTCAGGTTTGTATACAAATTAGAGAACACATGTCTCATTCTGCACGTTTGCAATTGTTACACTTTTTATTTGGTATTGCTAAAGCAGATGAATTTGTAACCGAAAAAGAGGTAGAAGAAATACGCAAAATTGCTGGCTATTTATACATTAATCAAAGTGATTATGAATCTATCAAAGCCATGTTTTATAACGAATCTGATAATGCTTATAAAATTTTAGAAATTACTAAAAACGCAACAAATGATGAGGTTAAATCTGCCTACAGAAAGATGGTAAAAAAATACCATCCAGATAAAGTACAAGATTTGGGTGAAGAACATATAAAAGGTGCAAAAGAAAAATTTCAAAGCATACAAACAGCCTACGAAAACATTAAAAGTGAACGTGGAATGTAACCTATAATTTATTACGAAAAAGTTAAAGATTTCTATTAAAATAAGTAAACTTTAATTTTAAGTAACCACACTTAAAAATTACTAGAAAATCCTTAATTTCGCAGTCTCATTAAAAATGAGCCTAAATGAAAGCGAAAACTTTAATTTTTAGAGCTTTATGATGATCACATTGTAAGTTTCTAAAATGATAAAAGTTGAAAGCGCATCATGAATTAAAATAAAAAAAATCCAGATGAAATTTCCTGAATACAAAGGACTAGATTTACCAAAAGTAGCAGAAGAAATCTTAAATTCTTGGCAAGAGAATAATATATTCGAAAAAAGTATTACATCTAGAGAAGGTGCAGAACCTTTTATATTTTTTGAAGGTCCACCATCAGCAAATGGTTTACCAGGAGTTCACCATGTTTTGGCAAGAGCTATTAAAGATATTTTTCCTAGATATAAAACCATGAAAGGTTTTCAGGTTAAAAGAAAAGCTGGTTGGGATACTCATGGTTTACCTATAGAACTTGGTGTAGAGAAAGAATTAGGAATTACTAAAGAAGATATTGGTAAAAAAATATCTGTAGAAGATTATAATGCAGCTTGTAGAAAAGCGGTTATGAGATATACAGATATCTGGAACGATTTAACTCAGAAAATGGGGTATTGGGTAGATATGGAAGACCCATACATTACCTATGAACCAAAATATATGGAATCTGTTTGGTGGTTGTTAAAACAGATTTATAACAAAGAATTAATCTACAAAGGGTATACAATTCAGCCTTATTCACCAAAAGCAGGTACAGGTTTAAGTTCTCACGAATTAAATCAGCCAGGTACTTACCAAGATGTTACAGATACAACTGTTGTTGCACAGTTTAAAGCTATAAATGATACTCTACCAGATTTTTTACAAAACGAAGGTGATATCAATTTTATAGCTTGGACAACCACACCTTGGACATTACCAAGTAATACAGCATTAACTGTTGGCCCAAAAATAGACTATGTTCTTGTAGATACGTTTAATCAATATACATTTGAACCTGTAAAAGTAGTGTTGGCTAAAAATTTAATTAGCAAGCAATTTGGAGGTAAAAATGCATTTGAAGTAGAAAACAGAGAAGCATTACAAGACTACAATAAAGGCGATAAAAAAATACCATATTTTGTTGTAAAAGAATTTATTGGTAAAGATTTAGTAGGTATAAAATACAAGCAATTGTTAGATTATGCTTTGCCAAATGATAATCCTCAAGATGCGTTTAGAGTAATTTCTGGAGATTTTGTTACCACAGAAGATGGTACAGGAATTGTACATACAGCACCAACTTTTGGAGCAGATGATGCTTTGGTTTCTAAGCAAGCATCACCAGAAATTCCACCATTATTGGTAAAAGACGAGAATGATAATTTAGTTCCGTTAGTAGATTTACAAGGTAAATTTAGACCAGAAGTAAAAGATGATGTTTATGGTTTTGCAAATGAATATGTAAAGTCTGAATATTTAACGGAAGATGATCTTGCAGAAGAATTAAAAGTACAGCAAGAAAAGTTAAAAGATGTACTAAAAAATCAGAAGCAGTATTTATCTGTAGATGAACGTTTAGGTCTTAAATTAAAGAACGAAAACAAAGCGTTTAAAGTAGAAAAATACAAGCACAGTTACCCAAATTGTTGGAGAACAGACAAGCCAATTTTATATTATCCATTAGATTCTTGGTTTATCAAAATTACTGATGTAAAAGATAGAATGCACGAACTAAATAAAACCATAAACTGGAAACCAGAATCTACAGGAACTGGTCGTTTTGGAAATTGGTTGGCAAACGCAAACGATTGGAATTTATCTAGATCTCGTTATTGGGGAATTCCATTACCAATTTGGAGAACAGAAGATGGTAAAGAAGAAATCTGTATAGGTTCTGTAGAAGAACTAAAATCAGAAATGGCAAAAGCTATAAAAGCTGGAGTTTTAGATAAAGATATTTTTGAAGATTTCGAAGTAGGTAACATGTCTGATGAAAATTATGCGAAAATAGATTTGCATAAAAATATTGTAGATGATATTACACTAGTTTCAGCTACAGGTAAACCTATGAAACGTGAATCTGACTTAATAGATGTTTGGTTCGATTCTGGTTCTATGCCTTATGCTCAATGGCATTATCCATTTCAAAATAAAGAATTGGTAGATACTACTTGGAGAAAGGCAGATTTTATTGCAGAAGGTGTAGATCAAACACGTGGTTGGTTCTATACTTTACATGCAATTGCCACTATGATTTTTGATGATGTTGCTTATAAAAATGTGGTGTCTAATGGTTTAGTGTTAGATAAAAACGGTCATAAAATGTCTAAACGTTTAGGCAATGCAGCAGATCCGTTTACAACTTTATCCACTTATGGTGCAGATGCCACAAGATGGTATATGATTTCTAATGCCAATCCTTGGGATAATTTAAAATTCGATTTAGAAGGTATAGAAGAAGTAAAACGTAAGTTTTTTGGAACATTATACAACACCTATTCTTTCTTTAGTTTATATACCAATATTGATGGTTTTGCATATAAAGAAGCAGATATTGCTTTAAACGAAAGACCAGAATTAGATAGATGGATTTTATCTGAATTACATACTTTAATTAATAAAGTAGATAAATTTTATTCAGATTATGAGCCAACAAGAGCTGCAAGAGCAATATCAGATTTTACTCAAGAATACTTAAGTAACTGGTATGTACGTTTAAGTAGAAGACGTTTTTGGAAAGGTACTTACGAAACAGATAAAATTTCTGCTTACCAAACTTTGTATACGTGTATGACGACTGTTGCAAAATTAGCAGCACCAATTGCTCCGTTTTTTATGGATCGCTTGTATCAAGATTTAAATTCGGTAACGCAAAAAGAGCAATCAGAAAGCATACATTTATCAGATTTCCCTAAGTTCGATGAAAGCTTCGTTGATAAAAGTTTAGAGCGTAAAATGGAAAACGCACAAACAATATCATCTTTAGTATTATCACTTAGAGCAAAAGAAAAGATAAAAGTTCGTCAGCCATTGCAAAAAATTATGATTCCTGTTGATAATGCTCAGCAGAAAGAAGAAATTTTAGCAGTAGAAAACTTAATAAAACACGAAGTAAATATTAAACAAATTCAGTTAATGGAAGACGCTTCAGATATTTTAATCAAACAAATCAAACCTAATTTTAAAGCATTGGGCCCTAAGTTTGGTAAAGACATGCGTTTTATAGCAGCTGAAGTTCAGAAGTTTACTCAAGAAGATATTAACAAAATAGAAAAAGATAAAAACATTTCTATAGAACTTAATGGTAAAAATATTATTTTAGAAGCCTCAGATGTAGAAATTTCATCTAAGGATATAGAAGGTTGGTTGGTAGCGAACGAAGGTTCATTAACAGTTGCATTAGATGTTACCATAACTGAAGATTTGCGTAAAGAAGGTGTAGCAAGAGAACTGGTAAACAGAATTCAAAATGCACGTAAAGATGCAGGTCTAGAAGTAACAGATAAAATAAAACTAACAGTTTTAAATTTCGATAATTTACAACAATCTATAACTGATAATAAAGACTACATTATGAGTGAGACATTAACCCAAGAATTGGTTTTTGTAGATGAGTTAGAAGAAGGTACAAACATTGAGTTTGATGCCATTGAAAGTAAAATATTAATCGAAAAAATTTAGAAACATGCCAGATGTTAAAGTAAAATATTCTGAAGAAGATCTTAAAGAATTTAAAGCAATCATCGAGAAGAAAATTGCAAGAGCAAATGAAGATTTAGAGTTGTTGAGAGCAGCTTATAAAAATGATGCAAATAATGGTACAGATGATACTTTATCATCATTCAAATCTTTTGATGAAGGTTCTGATGTTATGAATAAAGAAGCAAATGTACAATTGGCAATAAGACAAGAAAAATTTATTAGAGATTTAAAAAACGCATTGTTGAGAATCGAAAACGGAACTTATGGTGTTTGTAGAGTTACTGGTAAATTAATTCAGAAAGAGCGTTTAAAATTAGTACCACATGCTACTTTAAGTATTGAGGCTAAAAGAGCTCAGTAATAATTACTAAAAAATTTATAAAGCTTCTTTTAAAGAAGCTTTTTTTATGAAAAATATTTTCCTACTCCTTTTAATAAGTTTAACTACTGTGATGTTTTCGCAGAAAAAAGTGATGAAAAAACTGCAAACAAATGCAGCAGAAATTACTGTTTACACAAAAGGATTGGACAATATTATACTCGAAAATTCATCTACAGAATTTATAGAAGTAATTTTAGAAGCAAAAAGTTACGATGAACAGCTTATTAAAATTACTGCAGATGATAAAACTGTAGCCGTTAATTTTGATTTTGAAGGCACAGAAACTAGAGAAGTAATCTTTAGAAAGTTTATAACAAAACGCTTGCAAAGAGCTACAGCAATAGTAAAAATACCAAAAGGTAAAAAAGTATATATATTTGGTGAAAATGTAGATGTAGAAAGCAAAAGTTTGCAAAATGATTTAGCAGTTTATTTAGACAATGGTATTGTAAAACTAAATACTGTAAAAGCTAACTTAATTTTAAAACTGTATTCAGGAAATGTTTATGCCAATTTAAAATACACAAATTATAAGGTATTTTCTAAGTCTGGAAAAATTATGGTTGATGGTGTAAAAAAAGAAAAAGAGTATGCAAAGGTTGTAAATACATCTCAAGATGAAACTACAATAAACTCTTTAAAAGCTAATATTTTCTTATCCACACAATAAACATAATAATATTACTATTTTTGTGACTTTAAAAATAATAAAATGTCTAAAAAAGCACTAGCTATTCTTACTATTCTAATTGCGATTATATTAGATCAAGTTATTAAAATCTACGTAAAAACTAATTTTATTTTAGGAGAAGAGGTTTTAGTTTTCGATTGGTTTCGAATTCATTTTGTAGAGAATAATGGTATGGCTATGGGTTTTGAATTTGGTGGTAAAACAGGTAAGCTGTTTTTAACCTTATTTAGAATTTTTGCTGTAGGTTTAATTATTTATTGGCTATCTAATAATATTAAAAGAAAAGTACACAATGCAGTAATTATTGGTATTGCTTTAATATTTTCAGGTGCTGTAGGTAATATTATAGATTCTATTTTTTACGGTGTTATTTTCGATCATCCAAAGCATAGTGTAGCTACATTATTTCCAGAAACTACAGATGGTGAGTTTTTTTACGGGAAAGTGGTAGATATGTTCTACTTTCCAATTTGGGAGGGTGTTTTACCAGATTGGATTCCTTTTGTTGGTGGAGAAATGTACACCTTCTTTCAATACATTTTTAACCCAGCAGATTCTTACATAACTATTGGAGTTGCTTTATTATTTATTTTTAGCAAACAAGCGTTTCCTAAAGAAGATAAAAAAGAAAAGCAAGCTGTAGAAGCATAATATATTTTCTATTTTTTAATATTTAGTACCAATAAATAAAAGCGCAAATTTGCCTGTTTAATTCTACATAAAAGTTATTTTTGTGTATGAATACTTCTTTAGAGCTTCAAATAAAAACACTGCCTTCTTCACCAGGAGTTTATCAATATTTTGATAAAGAAGAAAAACTGATTTACGTTGGTAAAGCAAAAAATTTAAAGAAACGAGTATCTTCTTATTTTACAAAAACACACGATAGTGGAAAAACTAGAGTGCTTGTAAAAAACATTAATACAGTAAAACATATTGTAGTTAATACAGAAACAGATGCACTTTTATTAGAAAATAATCTAATTAAAAAATACAAACCAAAGTATAATGTACTTTTAAAAGATGATAAAACTTACCCTTGGATTTGTATTAAAAAAGAACGTTTTCCTAGAGTTTTTATGACCAGAAGAGTTATTAAAGATGGTTCAGAATATTATGGTCCATACACTTCTGTTAGAACAATTAAAGCACTATTAGAATTAATAAAAGAACTCTACACACTTAGAACGTGTAAATACGATTTAAGCAGAGAAAAAATAAATACAGGCAAATACAAAGTTTGTTTAGAATATCATTTAGGCAATTGTTTGGGGCCTTGTGAAGCTTTAGAAACTGAAGCCCATTATAATAATTCCATTAAAGAAATTCGAAATATTATTAAAGGTAATTTTAAAGAAAGTTTAGAAAGACTAAATACTTTGATGATGGGTTTTGCAGAAAAAATGGAGTTCGAAAAAGCCCAAAGAATTAAAGAAAAATTAGATAGGTTAAGCAATTACCAGGCAAAAAGTACCATAGTAAATCCTACTATAAATAATGTAGATGTTTTTTCGATTATTTCAGATAAAACACATGGTTATGCTAATTTTATTAAAATATCTAATGGCTCTATTATACAGTCTCACACTACAGAAATTAAGAAAAAATTAGAAGAGTCAGACAAGGAATTGTTAGAACTGTTTATTTTCGAAATTAGACAAAGGTACAACTCAACATCACCAGAAATTTATGTTCCATTTCAAGTAAATATTGGTGAGAATGTAAAGGTTACTATACCAAAAGTAGGAGATAAAAAACGCATTGTAGAACTTTCAGAAAGAAATGCCAAATACTATAAATTAGAGCAATTAAAGCAAATTAAAATTGTAGATCCTGATAGGCATGTAAAAAGAATTATGGCTCAAATGAAGGCAGATTTGCGCTTAAAAGAAGAGCCAAGGCATATAGAGTGTTTTGATAACTCTAACATACAAGGTACAAACCCTGTTGCAGCTTGTGTTGTTTTTAGAGATGGTAAACCTAGCAAAAAGGAGTACAGACATTATAATATAAAAACAGTAGTTGGCCCAGATGATTTTGCATCTATGGAAGAGGTTGTTTTTAGAAGATACAAAAGGTTGCTTTCGGAAGGTGAATCTTTGCCTCAACTAATTATTATTGATGGTGGTAAAGGTCAATTATCATCTGCAGTTAAAAGTTTAGAAATTTTAGGCTTAAGAGGTAAAATTGCCATTATTGGTATTGCAAAACGTTTGGAGGAAATCTATTATCCAGATGACCCAATACCTTTGTATTTAGATAAAAAATCTGAAACCTTAAAAATCACACAGTTTTTAAGAAATGAAGCACATAGATTTGGTATTACCTTTCATAGAAACAAACGTAGTAAAAGCGCTATACAAAGTGAGTTAGAAAGTATACCAGATGTTGGTAAACAGACTATTACAACTTTATTACGTAAATTTAAGTCCGCAAAACGTGTAAAAGAAGCCAGTTTAGATGAGTTAAAAGCGGTTATTGGTAATGCAAGAGCATTAAAAGTGTACAATTTTTATCATTCAAAAAAAGAAAATGAAAAATAAACTGTTTCTAATTTTTTTACTTCCTTGGTTTGTTTTTGCACAACAAAATCAGCCTAAAGTAGGATTGGTTTTAAGCGGAGGTGGAGCAAAAGGGTTTTCACATATTGGCGTTTTAAAAGAAATAGACAAAGCTGGCATTCATTTAGATTATATTGCTGGTACAAGTATGGGTGCTATTATTGGTGGCTTGTATGCTGCTGGGTATTCTGCTGCTCAAATAGAAGATATTGTTGTAAACACAGATTTTATGACATTATTGAGAGATAAAATTCCTAGAAGCTCAGAAACCTTTTTCGAAAAAGAATATGGAGAAAAAACCGTAATTACATTACCTGTAAATAAAGGTAAAATCGGTTTTCCAAGAGGAATTTCTAAAGGTCAAAACGTTTTAAATTTACTCTTAGAATTGTTCGATTCTTTAGATGGCAACCAAGATTTTTCAAAATTACCTACGCCTTTCTTTTGTATTGCTACAGATGTAGAAAATGGGAATCCTGTTATTCTAGAAAGCGGTTCGTTACCAATTGCATTAAGAGCAAGTGGTTCTTTTCCTTCGTTATTAAATCCTGTAGAAGTTGGAGATAAACTTTTGGTTGATGGTGGTATTGCCAATAATTTTCCTGTAAGTATTATGAAAGACAAGGGAATAGATATTGTAATTGGTGTAGATGTAGAAGGGAAGCTGTTTGAAAAAGATAAAATAAATTCGGTTGTTGCGCTTTTAAATCAAATTGTTAGCTATCAAATGTATAACAAGTCTGATGAAGAAATTAAAAAGCTAGATGTATACATTCATCCAGAAATTTATGAATACTCTGTTGTAGATTTTGAAAGAAAAGAAGAAATCTTAGAAAAAGGAGAAATTGCAGCAAAGAAATACACAAAAGTATTTAAAGAAATTGCAGCAAAACAAACTGTAAAAAAGAAAAGACCCGAAATTAAAATGCATACTGAAAAAATGTTAATTTCAGACATTGCATTAAAGGGAAACAACAATTATACAAGATCTTTCGTACTTGGTAAATTGAATATTTTAGAAGGCGATAGTTTGTCTAGACAAGATATTACAAAAAGAATTTACTTGCTTTCAGCTACTAGAAATTATAATAAAATTGAGTATAATTTCATAAAAAAAGTGGATGGTTCTTACCTATTAAATTTCAATTTAACAGAATCTAATGAACGTGCAAACTTGAAATTGGGTGTTCATTATGATTTTTTATACAAATCTGGAGTTTTAGCAAATTACAATCATAAACGCCTTTTTGGAAAGAATGACATGCTTGCTGTTAACCTTATTTTAGGAGATAATTTAAGGTATGATTTAAACTATTTTGTAGATAATGGTTTTTACATTAGTTACGGACTTAGATCTAGGTATGACCATTTTAGAGCGAACTCAAAATTCAATTTGGCTATAGCAAATGATAATGATGTAAATAGTTTAAATATAAAATATACAGATATTACTAATCAGCTCTATTTACAAACCACTTTTGATAGAAAATTTGCAATTGGCATTGGTTTAGAGCACAAATATATTAAGGCAAGTACAGAAACGATTACTTCAAATGCTGGGGAAACCATTATAGATAACAGCGAGTATTTAAATTCTTATGGGTATATTAAACTAGATACATATGATCAGCAATACTTTGTTACAAAAGGATTTTTTGCAGATTTAGGAGCAAGATGGTTTATGAACTCTACAAATCATAACAAAGATTTTAAACCTTTTTTACAAACACAAGGAACCTTGGGTTTTGCAACTACTTTTTTCGATAAATTAACTTTTCAATTAACCAATGAAGCTGGCTTTACATTTAATAATCCAGAGTCTGATATTTTCGATTTTTATTTAGGTGGATATAATCAAAACTATATTAATAATTTTTCACGCTTTTATGGTTACGATTTTGCAAATCTTACAGATGATTCTTATGTAAAATCAGAATTAAACTTAAGGTATCGTTTTGCAGATAGGCATTATGCAACTTTTATTGCAAACTATGCAAGGCTAGACTCTAATGTGTTTAAAGACATAGATTTGTTTAGAGACATAAAATCTGGTTATGCAGCAGGTTATAGCTACAATAGCGTTATTGGGCCAATAGAACTCAAGTACGCTTGGTCTCCAGACACAAAACAAAATTTCTGGTTATTTAATTTAGGATTTTGGTTCTAAGAATTACACTTTAGTACTTAAATAAAACTCTTCGTAAGTTTCAAGTAAGTTCATAAGCGCTTTCATTAAATCTTTTGTTTCTAAAAGAATACTAAAGTAAAGTGTTGTGTTTTTAGGACTTGTTTCGTCTGTTCTAATTCTGGCAACTTGCTTTTCTATAGATAAAGAAACATTACTTAATAACTCTCTTTTTTGAATTAATAACGGATTTAAATCATCGAAATTACGCTCGTTAAAAATAGTAGAAATGATACCTAAAATGGTACTCAATTCATTATTAATAAGCTTTAAATCTTTAATTTGACCTTTCTTTAAATTCTTGTGGTTGTTATTAACATGCTTAAAACTTGCTCTAGAAATATAACTTATAGATTGTGCTGAATCTTGTAAATATCCTAAAACTGAAATATAGAATTTACTCGCTTGCACAGATGTTTCATCTAACGATTTAATGAAATAGAAAACATTGTCTTTTAAATCATCAATTTCATCATTTAACTTTTCTACGTGCTTATCTGTTTTTCTAAGTTTGTTTAAATCGTGATTTGCCAAATCATTTACAACATGTGTATACAATTTTTCAATTCTGGTGGCAACTTCAGAAACGTGTCCAGAACTTTCATCAATAACACCATTAATAGTAATTAATTCAGATCTTTCTATATATGTTTTTCTCTTTATTTCTTGCGCTTTTTTTCTATGCGCTATAGAATTCTTAGTAATTAAAGCAGCTACAACTACCAATAAAATTGGAATGAAAATAATATGTAAATGAATTAAATAAGCAACAATACCTGCAGCTACAAATGCCACTAAAGCAGTTAAAAACCAACCACCAATTACATTTAAAACCCCAGCAACTCTATATACTGCACTTTCACGACCCCAAGCTCTATCTGCTAGAGAAGTACCCATGGCTACCATAAATGTTACATAAGTGGTAGATAAAGGTAGTTTCATAGAAGTTGCTATAGAAATTAAAACACTAGCCATAACTAAGTTTACAGATGCTCTTACTAAATCAAAAGCAGGCATTTCTATAGTTTTATCATTTGGCAATTTTACGCTTGGTTTTTCAAATTTTGAGTTTATAAATGTTCTTGTTTTTTCAGGAAGCACATAATTAATACCCACATTTACAAACATGGCAAAACGCACAACTACTCTAGAAACGTTATTAGGTTGAAATTTTTCATGACCTTCACCTTGTCTAGATAAGTTAATACCTGTTTCAATTACAGATTTTGCTTTAGAAGATGTCCATAATGTAATAACCATAATTAAACCAGCAAGTAGTAATAACCACACATTAGATTTTACTTTCGCTGCTAAACTTGCCATAGAAAAGGTTTCTGCACTTACGCCAGAAACACTCCAGGTTTCATAAGAATTTAAAGCTGCAATTGGCACTCCAATAAAGTTTACTAAATCATTTCCTGCAAAGGCCATAGCTAGAGAAAATGTACCTATACCTATAATTAAAACAAGAATATTTAATTTAAAAATTTTGGTTAGTAGGTAGGATAGAGCCGTCCAAAGTACAAAGCTAATAGCAATAATGCTTATGGTATTACCCTCCATTACATGAGCAATGTTTTCGTAAAAATCTGTACCCTTTAAACCTTTAATTATAATAAAATAGGTAATTGCAGTAATTGCAAAACCACCAAATAAAGAATTAATATAGGTAGGTCTGCTAGCAAAGTTAAAAGAGTATATAAGTCTAGAGAAATATTGTACAATAGCACCAACACTAAACGCAACTACAACAGAAAGTAGAATACCTAATATTATATCAGTAGCTGTGTCGTAATTAATGTATTTCCAAATAGAGGCTATTCCTTCAGCATCATTTTGTGATATTTTAATAAAAGCAATAACTACAGCAGAACCAAGCAATTCAAATACAATAGAAACTGTAGTAGAAGTTGGCATACCTAAAGAGTTAAAAAGGTCTAAGAGCAGAATGTCTGTAATCATAACTGCCATAAAAATGAACATCACATCTTGAAAAACAAACATACTTGGGTTAAAGATTCCTTTTCTGGCAACCTCCATCATTCCGCTAGAAGATACAGCACCAAAGAAAACACCAACACTGGCAATAATCATAATATTTCTTACAGAAATTGCTTTAGAACCAATAGCAGAATTTAAAAAGTTTACAGCATCATTACTAACACCTACAACTAAATCTACAATAGCTAAAGCTGCTAGAGCAACTAGCATTAACACATAAGGATCTCCCATTTTTGGCGATTATTTTTATTTGGCAACAAAGTTAAATACACAGTAAGTTGATAATGTTATCTTAATGTTATGAAATTTATGCCCTATTTACAGAGGTAAATTTATAATTTTTATTTCTAATGCTAAGGTTTTAAGGTGTTTAAAAATTATTTTAAACCAATTTCTTCATTAACATTTGCTTAACAGGTTTTTAACCCAAGCATAATTTACAGCTAACAATCAATTTACAGATGAGGAACTACATTTGCAACGAAAATTTATTTACAAGAAATGAAGAAAATACTATTTATAACTTTATTATGCTTAAGTCAATTTATTAATGCTCAAGAAAAGGGTACATTAAAAGGTTTACTTTCAGATAAAGAATCAAACAATGAGCCTTTGCCATTTGCAAATGTGGTAATTAAAGGTACAACTATAGGTACAACTACAGATTTTGATGGTAAGTATACATTATCTGTCCCTGCAGGTAGTCACATTGTAGTGTTTAGTTTTTTAGGGTATAAATCAATTGAAAAACCATTTACAATTAAAGCAGGAGAAACTGTAACTATAAATCAAATAATGTCTGCTGAAGAAGGTGTTGCTTTAGATGATGTAGTAATTAAAACAACAACTACCAAAGATAATGCTAACGCACTTTTATTAGAGCAGAAAAAAGCCACTGTAATTAAAGAGAGTATAGGTTCTCAAGAATTAGCGAAGCAAGGTGTAAGTGATGCAGCAGGTGCAGTATCAAAAATATCTGGTGTATCTAAGCAAGAAGGTTCTAGTAACGTTTACGTGCGTGGTTTAGGAGATAGATATTTAAATACAACAATGAACGGTTTATCATTACCTTCTAATGATGTAAACAAAAAGAATATCGATTTAAACTTATTTCAATCAGAAGTAATACAAAGCGTTTCTATTAGTAAAGCATATTCACCAGAATTTTATGGAGACTTTGCTGCAGGTAATGTAAACATTGTTTCTAAAGAATATAAAGGTGATGGTTTCTTTGATGTTGCTGTAGGTACAGGAGTAAATACTAGAGCTGCAGGTAAAGACTTTAAGAAAACTAAAGGTACAGGTCATGTAGGTTTCTTTAGAAGATATGAGCACAACCCATTTGCACAGGTTTTATCTCATGGAATTGATCCAGAAAATGGTGGTGAACCAATTAACCTAAACATTGGTTTAAGTGGTGGTAAATCTTTTGATTTTGGAGATGATTCACGTTTAAGCTTATATGTTACAGCATCTTTTCAAAACGGATATGAATATAGAGAAGGGCCAGCAGTAGATTTTACAAATGTATTTAAGGTAAGATACCCAACAGCTCAAGAATACGAGTACACTACAGCTACAACTGTAATGGGTAATGCACTATATAAAATTAATGATGATCATAAAGTAAAATACACTTCAATGTTCTTAAACAGTTCATCAGACCAAGTAGGGTATTTTGGTGTGAATGGTTTAGGTGAAAATAGAGATGCTATTTTAAACACAGACGAAGGCTTTTTTCAATTAAATGTACAATTTAATCAAGATTTAATCTTTGTAAATCAATTAACAGGTGAGCATGACTTTTACAATGCTACAGACGAAGATCCAGAGTTTAAATTAACTTGGGGAATTGGTTTTAACAACGTTTTCTCTCATGAGCCAGACAGAAGAAGAATTAGTTTAGAGAATTATCAATTTTCATTAGATAATGATCCTACAACAAATGCATCTTTCTATAATAACATTGTATTTGACAACCAAAGATACTTTCAAAAAATTATTGATTCTGAATTGAACAGTAGAATTAATTTAGAGCAAGTAGTTTCTGATAATTTTAGCTTAAACTATGGTTTTAATGGAAGAAGAAAAACGCGTAATTTTGAGAATATTAGATATGGTTACGATTTTTTAACTCCAAATGTTGAAATCGCAGATCCAAATAACATAGATTCTGTTATAAATATTGAAAACTTTCGTAATGTTTATAACACAGAAGTATTTAATTCTGTAGATCCTTCAAGATATCCTACTGCTAATTTTCCTGGAAGAAATGAAAATACATATTTTGGTAAATTAAGTGTATTTGGTGCTTCTTTAGGAGGTGTATTACAAGTAGGAGAAAAATTAACAGTTGTTCCTGGTATTCGTTTAGAGTCTTTTGAGCAGTTTATATCATATGATGTAATTAACATCAATCCAAATGATCCTAAATTTAGAAACGCTAAAGAAACATTTTGGTTACCATCTTTAAACTTAAAATATGCTTTAAATGATGACCAAAACTTACGTTTCACATTTAGTAAAACAGTTTCTGTACCAGAATTTAAAGAAGTAGCGCCATTTGTATATGAAGGTGTAACACAAAGAATTGGTGGTAACCCAGATTTATTAGATAACCCGTCTTTTTCAGATGTATTTAATATTGACTTAAAATACGAATGGTTTATCAATAGAGGAGAAGTATTGTCTTTAAGTGCTTTTGGTAAACAAATTAACGATCCAGTTAACTTAGTTATTGCAAGTGATGCAACAGGTGTACAACGTTATTTTAGAACAGGAGATAAAGCAACTATTTTAGGAGTAGAATTAGAAGCAAGAAAAAACTTAATCACAGACGAAGATGATAATGCTCAACTTACTGCTGGTTTCAACTTTACATATATGCATACTGAGCAAGATTTATATGCCAATGTATCTGGAAGTGCTTTTACTACATCATTCAACAGAGCTACAGATCAGTTACAAGGTGCGTCACCAATCTTGGTAAATGCAAACATAAACTATAGCCCAACAAAATGGGAAAACTACAAACCAACTGCAACATTAGTATTCTCTTATTTTGCTGATAGAATTGATGCATTAGGATCAGGACAGATTGGTAATATCGTAGAAAAATCTGTACCAACCTTAGATTTTGTTTGGAAAAACAATATTGGAGAAAACATAGAAATCAACTTTAGTGCAAGCAATATTTTAGATCCAAGAATAGAAAGAGTAAGAGAAGGTACACCTTTAGGAGACATCGTTTTATCTGGATATAATAGAGGTAGTAATATTAGCTTAGGATTCAATTATAAATTTTAATAAAATAAAAAACTAATCACGAATTAATTAAAAATGAATAAATTAAACTTTAGAACAATGAGAAATAAATTTTTATTTGCAATGACAATTGCAGCAGCCTTATTCACGTCTTGTGGAGAAGATGGTACAGCTGATATCGTAATTAACGATAATAGTGTTACAAACAACACAACAAACAATACGAATGGTGGTGGAAACACAGGAAACCAAGGACAAACAATTGAGTTAAATGGTACTTACACTACTAACTTAACTTTAGATGCTGCAAACACGTATACTATTACTGGACCTACAGTTATCGAAGATGGTGCTACTTTAACAATACCTGCAGGTATGGTTATTAAAGCAGCAGCTACTGGTGCAGATGTATATTTAGCAGTAGCTCAAGGAGGTAAAATTATTGCAGAAGGTACTTCTTCTCAGCCAATTATTTTTACTTCTGGTGCAAACACACCTAATTCTGGAGATTGGGGTGGTTTAATTTTATTAGGTAAAGCACCTGTAAATTCAGTAACAGGTAGTGCAACTGCAACATCAGAAATAGGAAACTTACCTTATGGTGGTTCTGAAGCTGATGACAATTCAGGAACTTTACGTTATGTAAGAGTTGAATATTCAGGAGGTAAAGCATCTGGTCAGTCAGAAAACAACGGTTTTTCTTTCTATGGTGTAGGAAATGGAACTATTGTAGAGTACATTCAAATGTTTGAAGGTGCAGATGATGGTATTGAATTTTTCGGAGGTACTGTAAACGTATCTAATTTATCTGTAGTAAACTCTCAAGATGATTCAATTGACTGGACAGAAGGTTACACAGGTACTATTACAGATGCTTATGTTAAGCATGGTGTAAGTCATGATAAAGGTATTGAGGCAGATGGTTACAATACAGATGTAGGTAACAACTCTAACCCAATATACTTCTCTAAGCCAACTGTAACTAACTTAACTATTGTAGGTTTAGGTTCAGGTACTGGTAATGAAGCTATTCGTTTAAGAGCTGGTACTCAAGGTATCTTTTCTAACGTAAAATTAGAAGGTTTTGCTGAAGGATTTGACTTAGATGGAGATTCTGGAGATAACCCAACTGGAGCTGGTGTTTTAAGTGGAGATTTAAATGTAAACTCTGTTATTTTTGTAGACGTTACTGTTAACATGAAAAACGATACAGGAGAAACTTTTACAGAAGCAGATTTCTTAACTGTAGATCCAAATGCTACAGGTACAGATTATGCAACTTGGGGTGCAGGATGGACAAGATCGTAATCACAAATTGATAGATAAAAAAAAGCAGGCTTAAAGCCTGCTTTTTTTATTTTAAGAAATAGGAATTAAGCTTTTTTATCTTTACAACAAGCCATTTTACAATCTTCTTTACATTCCATTTTATTTTCGCTCATTTCGCATTTTTCTTTACAGTCTGCAGTACATTCATGCTTTTTAGCAGAAGGTTCAGATTTGATTGCAGAAGATTCTGAAGCTTTGTATAATTCACCTCCAGCAATACCATCTACAAAAGCAATAAGCTCTTTTTTAGAAGTAGTATTAGCATCAAACTGTATGTTAGCAATACTATCTTTAAAAACTACTTTTGCATCTAAAACACCTTCTTTTTTAGAAAGTTTAGATTGTATTGTTTTTGCACAACCAATTTCGCATGTCATACCAGAAATGGCTAAGGACACGTTTTCTTTTTGCACTTCTTTGGCACACCCTACTAAAATAAAACAAGCAAGTACTATCGTATAAACTATTTTTTGCATTCTCATTAGAAAATATTATTTAATTATTGTACAAATTTATCAATATTTAAATAGGTTTTTAAATAATTGTTCCACTTTTGCAAAAACTTTAACCAAGCTTATGAATAATCAACAACAGAAATGGTTGTATCTTCTTTTATTATCATTTGTTTGGGGAAGCTCCTTTATATTAATGAAGAAGGCTTTAATAGATTTAACGCCTGTTCAAGTAGGGGCTTTACGCATGTTAGTTGCTGGAGTTGTTTTATTGGCTTTTGGCTTTAAAAGTTTAAAACAAATAAAGAGAAAACACTACAAGTATATTTTTTATACAGCCTTGTTGGGTACATTTTTTCCTGTGTTTTTATTTGCTTTTGCAGTAAATGGTATAGATAGTTCTATAGCTTCTATTCTTAATTCATTAACCCCTTTTAATACATTTATTTTTGGAGTTTTAGCTTTTGGATTAAAATTTAAAAAAGAACAATTAGTAGGTATAGTTATAGGTTTAGTAGGTACAGTTGTACTTATTGTTAAAGGCGCAGATCTAAATCCGAATCAAAATTATTGGTTTACGTTATTAGTGGTAATAGCCTCTATAGGTTACGCTTTAAATGTAAATTTGGTTAAGAAATACCTAAGTGATGTAAGTGCTCTAAGTATTGTTACAGGTAATTTTTTATTATTAGTGATTCCTGCTTTAATAGTGCTTTATTTTTCTGATTTTTTTCAAACCATAGAGTTTACAGAATCTAAAACTAGTGCTTTAGGTTATGTGGCTGTTTTGGCTATTTTTGGAACAGGAATTGCCAAGGTTTTTTACAATAAAATGGTGCATTTGGCTTCGCCTATATTTGCATCGTCAGTTACTTATTTAATACCTATAGTTGCTGTTTTTTGGGGCATTTTAGATGGGGAAGAATTGAGCTTAATTCAATTATTAGCAGGTTTAATAATTTTGCTTGGAGTGTATTTATTGAATAGATCAAAATAAAAAAGAGCCAAAGTGTAACACTTTGACTCTTTTAACTAATATTTTAAAAAGACTTATTCAAAATCAGCGTCTGTAACACCTTCATTTACTTTAATCTCTTTAACTTCAAAGTTTAAATCCATTGGTCCTGTTTTAATACCAACTGAATATGGAAATAAAACTCCGTTTACGGCTTTGTAGTTTCCAAACGTAGTTGGCACTTTTACCTCTTTACCATCTGGAGTTTTAGCTGTTTTTACTTCTTTGGCTTTTAATCCAGTTTTCATGTCATAAAAAACCTCAGTATTATTAAACTTAACTACATAGTAGTTTACGCCATCTATTGGCTCAATTCTGTCTAAAGTACCTTTTTTGTAAGCCATATCAGAAAATGGTACTAAAGTAGCTTTAGCTTCATCTATTTGTGCTTGTGGCATATCCATTTTTTGACCTCTTGCTGATTGGTAACCAGTTTCACCATTAAAAACAGATTTCTGCATTACATTACCCATTACAGCAATTTCTTGCAATGTTTTATTTGGTGCAGATGATTTCATGGTCATAACTAATGGTGTACCCTGTATAGTTGCATTAGATACAATCATAGTAGTTTTAATAGCTTCTACTTTTTCTTTTCCTCCAATGGCTTCAATATACTTGTCAACTACTGTTTCTGCAGTCATACCAGCAGGAATTGGTAAAGTCATTGGTGGTTTAACAGTTGGGTTACCTTCTTTGTCGAAATATTTAATTACGTAATCTGTTTTTTCTAAATTCTTAAGAACATCAATACCCTTACCTGTAATTACAATTCTTGCTTTGTTACCTGTAAAGTATTTAATTGCAGCATTCTGTACATCATCTAAAGTTACTGCTTTAATATTCTTAATATAGTTTTCATAAAAATCTTCTGGCAAGTTGTAACGCTCAATATTTAATGCAAAGTTAGCTACTGTTCTTGGTTTTTGAACATCCATTACAAAACCTCCAATATATTCTTCTTTAGAGTTTTCTAATTCTTCAGCAGATACTTTTTTGTATCGCATTTTATTAATTTCTTTTTGTAACTCTACAACAGAACTATCTGTTACCATGTTTCTAACACTTGCTGTAGCTCTAAATGTACCTGCATATCTATTTTGTCTTAAACTAGAGTAAGAACCATAGGTATACCCTTTATCTTCTCTTAAGTTCATGAATAAACGAGCAGTACCACCACCACCTAAAATGTTATTTGCTAAAAGAGCTGCATAATAATCATCATCACCTAAAGTTAAATCTACATTATTAATAATTGCAATTTCTGACTGAACTGCATTATCCATATTAATAAAATCAATTTCAGTAGTTTCTACGTTTTTAGCTTCTGGAATTTCGTAAGCAGGGATTTCTCCTTTTTCCCAGCCAGAAAATAAATCTTTAACTAATGTTTTTGTAGCTTTTGGGTCAATATCACCTTCAATTACTAAATATGCATTGTTAGGCTTGTAGTAAGTGTTGTAGTTATTAATTACATCTTGTAACGTAATTTTTTCTACACTTTCTTTTGATGTAAATTCTCCAAAAGGATGATTTCTTCCGTAAGTTAAAACGTTTTCTACTCTTCTTGCAGCAGCAGTAACGCTTTTTTCGTTAGATTTAATTCCATCTAAAGTAATTTGAACTTCCTTGTCAAATTCTTCTTGAGAAAATACAGGATTCTGCATACCATCTGCCATTAAACCTAAAATTTCTGGAAAGTATTTTGTTAAAGATGAACCAAAAGCACCTGAACTAAAAAAGCTAATGTTTGCTCCGTAAAAATCTACTTTTTCGTTAAACTCATCTTTAGAGATAGATTTTGTTCCTCTACCTAATAAGCTTCCCATCATTCCAGAAACACCAGCAATTTCACCCTCTAAATAAGGTTTGTTATCTATAGTTAAGTTTGCAGAAACTCTTGGTAATTTATGGTTTTCTACCATAATTACTTTTAAACCATTGTCTAGTGTAAACTTAATTGGCTTACCTAATTTAACTACAGGATCTGGTCCTGGTTTAGGCATTGTACTTCTATCTATTTGTGCATTAATAGCCACTGTTGTAAGAAATAGCGCTACTAATGATAATATTTTTGTCTTCATAATTTATATCTTATTTTTAAACGAACTTCGATGTTATTATTTTGCTTCTGGTAAATATTCTAAAAGTAATCTTTGATTCGGATTTAGATATTTTTTAGCAACATCTCTAATTTCTTCTCTAGTAATTGATCTGTAAATATCAATCTCTGTATTGATTAAATTAGTGTCTCCATATAAAACATTGTAACGTGCTAAAGAGTTAGCAATACCTTCTACACTTGAGTTAGAATTTACAAAGTTGTTTTCGAACTGATTTTGTAATTTTTGAAAATCTTTCTCAGAAATTAATTCAGTTTGCATTTTTACGATTTCTGCATCTACTTCTGCAATAATATCTTTTAATTCTGTATCACCTTGTGGTAAACCATATAAGATATAAGTACCATAATCTTCTTGACTTAGGTTAATTGCACCAGCTTGTAATGCCATTTTCTTATCATCTACTAACTTTTTGTAAAGAACAGAACTTCTACCAGTACTTAAATAAGAAGAAATCATATCTAAAACTCTAGAGTCTCTAGTTTTCATAGATGGTGTTCTGTAAGCAGCCATAATTGCAGGTATTTGAATATTTGCATCATAGCCTTTAGCAGTCATCTGCTCAGTAATTGGGTCTTCTTTTGGGAAATTTCTAGTAATTTCTTCACCTCTTGGTATAGGTCCAAAATAGTCTTCAATCATTTTCTTTGCAGCATCTTTATCAATATCACCAGCAACCACTAAAGTTGCATTGTTTGGTACATAGAACTTTTTGTTAAATGCTAAAAACTCTTCTAAAGTAGCAGCATCTAAATCTTCCATTTTACCAATAGTTGTTCCTTTATAAGGATGCTTTTTAAAGATGTTTTCTTTTACATATTCTAAGAATTTAGAATAAGGTTGGTTGTCTACACGTAATCTTTTTTCTTCTTTTACAACTTCATTCTGAGTATCTACACCATCTTGACCAATAATTGGGTGTAATAAACGCTCAGACTCCATCCATAAACCTAACTCTAATTTATTAGAAGGAAAGATTTCGTAATAATAAGTTCTGTCATCTGTAGTGTTGGCATTATTTCTACCACCATTAGAAGAAACCATTTTGAACCACTCACCTTTTTTAATGTTTTCTGTTCCTTCAAATAATAGGTGTTCAAAGAAGTGAGCCATACCTGTTCTTCCTGGTTGCTCATCTTTAGCACCTACATGATACATTACAGAAGTTACAACAACAGGTGCTGAAGAGTCTTGATGTAATATTACATGCATTCCATTACTTAAATCATACTCTTCAAATTCTACCTGTTGAGCATTCATAGAAAACGCAACTAATACAGCAGAAGCAAGAGATAAAATACTTTTCTTCATTGATTTTTTTATTTAATTAATAATTTACATTTGTGTTTGACGCTTCATTTTACAGAATGTTACAGAAAATAAAGTTTTTTGTCAGTTACCAAAAATAACAAAGGTTTGCTAGAAAACATAATGAAATTAAAGGATAAATATTTTTTATTTTTAATATTTAGCTTTATTGCTGATTTCTAAAAAATATGTATATTTGCATCCGCATTTTCAGTAAGTTAAGTGCAATAATAAGTATAAATACGCAAAACAAATAGTATGTACGCAATCGTAGAGATAGCAGGGCAGCAGTTTAAAGTAGCAAAAGACCAAAAAGTATACGTTCATCGTTTACAAGGAGAGGAAGGATCAAAAGTAACTTTTGATAATGTTCTTTTACTTGATGATGCTGGAAACGTAACTTTAGGCGCCCCAGCTATAGAAGGAGCATCAGTAACAGCTCAAATTTTAAGTCACTTAAAAGGTGATAAAGTTATCGTTTTCAAAAAGAAAAGAAGAAAAGGATACAGAAAGAAAAATGGACACAGACAGTCTTTTAGCGAGATTCAAATTGAATCTATTGCAGCTTCTGGTACAAAGAAAACTGCTAAGAAAGCAGCTTCTAAGAAAACAGAAACTACTGCAGACGCTCCTAAGAAAGCTGCTCCTAAAAAAGCAACTAAGGCTAAAGCTGACGATTTAAAGAAAATTGAAGGTGCAGGTCCTAAGGCTGCAGAAGCATTAGTAAATGCTGGCTTAGATACATTTGCTAAAGTAGCTAAAACAGATGCTGCTAAATTAAGTGAAATTTTATCTGAAGCTAGTTCAAGATTATCTCATATTGTAACAGATACTTGGCCAAAGCAAGCTGGTTTAGCTGCGGAAGGTAAATGGGATGAATTAAAAGAATTACAAGATAGATTAGATGGTGGTATTGAAAAATAACTAACTAATTTAGCTTTAACTTATAAAAACTCAAGAAAATGGCACATAAAAAAGGTGTAGGTAGTTCGAAGAATGGTAGAGAATCAGAATCGAAACGTCTAGGTGTAAAAATTTTTGGAGGACAAGCTGCAATTGCAGGTAACATTATTGTTCGTCAGAGAGGTACAACTCACAATCCAGGAGAAAACGTTTACATGGGTAAAGATCATACTTTACATGCAAAGGTTGACGGAATTGTTGAATTTCAAAAGAAAAGAGATAACAGATCTTATGTATCTGTAACTCCATTTGAAGCTTAAGAAATTAAGTTCAAAACTAAAAAAGCTCAAACATTAATTTGTTTGAGCTTTTTTTATTGCTTACTTTTCACTCATAAAGGTTTCTCATTCAACTTTATAGAAAAATATTCTAGCTATGAAACAGCTTCTTTTCAGCTTCTTTTTGCTTTTTACAGTTACTTTAAAAGCGCAATTGGCAACAGATTTTCAAAAGATTGAAAATTTTATCATCGAAGAAAAATTAGATTCAGCCGTTTTTTACCTAAACAAATTAAAAGATGGTAAAGACAAGGTATTTTTAAAGAAAATGATTCTTAAAGATGAAATTTCTTATAAAGATTATTATCAATTTATTTCAAACCTAGCAAAAAGAGAAAATTTAGATTTTATTGCTGTTGCTAATTATATCAACAAAGAAGTTAAAACGCCTAAAATTAGTAAGGGTTTAAACAGAGATTTTTTTAATATTAAGTGGGTTTTAATAAGCAAACTTAGAAATGAAATCCATTTAGAAGAAGCAAATCAAGAGCAACTTAAATTAGAAAGCTATATATCAAAATTTAAGGATGCAAGTGATAATTACTTATGGGCAAGTACTAAAATACAAACACACCCTCTTGTAATTCATCTTATAGAAAAGAATATAACAGAAGGTAAAGAGTTAATTAGGAAAGGTGTAGCAATTGCAAAAGAGTTAGAAGATGTAGAATTAGAAATTACCTTCTTGAGCCATTCAAAAGGATTTTTAATTTATGAAAATAAACTAGAGGAATATATTGCTACTTGTGAATATATTCTAGAGTTAGAAAAACAGTTAGAGGAAAAAACTAGTTATTATTATGGTACCATTACAGATTTAGTAAATGCCTATATTTATAAAGGTGAAGACGATGAAAAGGTTTTAAAACTGATAGATGAATTGTACAATTCGTATTCTAAACTCTATTCTTATATGCTTTATGCACAACTTATGTCTACAGCAAAAGAAAAGCCAGAAATTAAAAATCTAATTCTAACAAAATTTAACACTTCTAATGTTTTAGAACTTGTAAAAAAGTTTGATGAGTTGGGTAAAGACCTAAATTTAAACGAATATTATCATCTTATAAATAAAAGTTCTGATGCTTTAGCAGAACACGATTATTTTGAGGAAGCTTTACAATACAAACACAAGGCACTTCAAATTACTAGAGATATTTATTCTGAAGACCTTACAAGATCGCTTACAAAATATAAAAACCAAGAAGCTTTAAAAATTAAAGAGGAAGAAATTGGTTTAGAAAAAGAACAAAGGCAATTGTATTTTATTATTGCATTGCTTTGTTTTGCATTGCTTATCATCACTTTTGTAGTGCTTAGAAAAATTAAAGATCAATCAAATGAATTAGCACGTAAGAATAAGTTAATTGAAATATCATTAGAGGAAAAAGAGACGCTAATTAAGGAGATGCATCATAGGGTTAAAAATAATTTTCAAATTATAAATAGCTTGTTAGATCTTCAAACGGATGAAATAAAAGATATAAAAGCGCTGCAAATATTAGAGAAAGGACGCAATAGAATTAAATCTATGTCTTTAATTCATCAAAAATTATTCAGAAGTAAATCTGGTTTAATCAACTTTAATGAATTTGTAGATTTGTTGGTGAAAGAACTTTCTTACCTGTATAAGTTGGAAGATAATTTAGATGTTACTGCAAATATTAAAGACATATTTTTTGATATTGATACAGCCATACCTTTAGCATTGGTGTTGAATGAAATTATAACCAATTCTTTTAAGTATGCGTTTGAAACAGAGAAAAATAATAAATTAGAAATTACTTTAGATAAGCAAGACAGTCAAGATTACTTATTAACGATAAAAGACAATGGTTCTGGTTTTACAAAAGATTTTGAAATTGAACAAACAACAAGTTCTGGTCTAAAATTGGTAAAAAGATTAGTTAGGCAATTGCATGGTAAGTTGACTATTATAAATAACGAAGGTGTTACTTTTGAAATTGAGTTTCAAGATACAGCAACTAGAAAAGAGATAAACTAAATTTTATGGGCAAAATTAAAATTTTGGTGGTAGAAGATGAGATTATCATAGCAGATAATATTTGTAAAACGCTAGAGAGCTTAAATTATAAAGTTTTTGAACCTGTAATTAATTTTTCTGAAGCAGTAGCTAGTATAGAAAGCCATAAACCAGATATTTGTATTTTAGATATTCAATTATCAGGTAAAAAAACAGGGATAGACTTAGCTAAAAAAATAAATGCAGAATATAAGTTTCCTATTATTTTTTTAACCGCAAATGCAGATTCTGAAACACTAAATAAAGCGAAAGAAGTATCGCCAAATGCATATTTGGTAAAGCCTTTTAGTAAAAATGAATTGTATACTTCTATAGAATTGGCCATTTCAAATTATGCAAAAAAGGCCTTAAAGTTTGACCAAAAAGCAGTTTTTGTAAAAGAAAAAGGAGGCTTTAGTAAAATAAAATTCGAAGACATTCTTTTTATAAAAAGCGATCATGTGTACGTAGAAATTATACTTACCAATCACAAAAAAATAATATCTAGAATTAGTTTAAATGAAATTTCAGAAAAATTAAATGCAAGTTTTCAAAGAATTCATAGAGGTTATATTATCAATCTCAACTACTTAGAAAAGGTAAATCAAGATGCCGTTTTTGTTGCAGATTTTGATATTCCAATTGGAAAAAAATACAGAGAGGATTTAATGCAAAAGATGAATTTATCTTAGTTTTTTAACTTTCAGAACATTATTAAAGTGTTTAAGAACATTTTTTATTAGATATACTTAAATTAACCTAACTTTAACCAAAGTATAATTTCTATTTAATAATGTTGGGGGATATTATAACTAATTAAAATTATACCTATAAGCCACTCTTAAAGAGTGGCTTTTTTTATGTAATAAATGTTACGTTACTACTTACTACTATTTTGTATTTTTACACCTTATGAGTTTTCTATATAATTTAGTAGTTTACCTAGCTAAATTTTTCTTAGTACTATTGGCAAACTTCAATAAAAAAATAAAGCTTTTTGTTGATGGTAGAAAAGAAACTTTTTCTAAAATAAGCGAGTTAAAAAACCAAAAAACAATTTGGTTTCATGTAGCTTCTTTGGGCGAATTTGAACAAGCTAGGCCTATAATAGAAGAATTAAAATGCTCACACTCAAACCATAAAATTTTAGTTACTTTTTTTTCTCCTTCAGGATATGAGGTTCGAAAAGACTACAAACTAGCAGATGTAATTTGCTATTTACCTTTAGACTCTAAAAAGAATGCAAAGCAATTTATAGAAACTCTAAATCCTGAATTAGCCATTTTTGTAAAGTATGAGTTTTGGCCAAATTTTTTAAATGAATTAAAAAACAAGGAAATACCTACAATTTTAGTATCAGGAATTTTAAGAGAAAAACAACTGTTCTTTAAAAGTTATGGAGGGTTTATGAGAAACTCTTTACACGCTTTTCATCATTTCTTTGTTCAAAATGAAACTTCTAAAGAATTATTAGCTTCTATTAACTATAATAATGTAACAGTTGCAGGAGACACTAGGTTTGATCGGGTTTCTAAAATTTTAGAACAAGACAATTCACTCGATTTTATCACTCAATTTAAAGACAATAAATACACTGTTGTTGCAGGTAGCACTTGGCCTGAAGATGAAGCGTTATTAATTAATTATATCAATAACAATGCATCAGAAAATGAGAAATTTATAATTGCACCACATAATATAAACAATGAGGCCATTGTGCAACTTAAAAAAGCTATTGCCAAAAAGACAGTCTTGTATTCGGATAAAGCACATAAAAAATTAAGCAATTATCAAGTGTTCATTATAGATACTATTGGTATTCTAACCAAAGTATATGCATCCGCAAATTTGGCATATGTTGGTGGTGGTTTAAAAACAGGACTGCATAATATTTTAGAACCTGCAACTTTTGGTATTCCAGTAATTATTGGTGATAAATTTAGTAAGTTTAAAGAGGCTGTAGATTTGGTTAAAATTGGTGGATGTATATCTATTCAAAACCAAAAAGAATTTACAGAAAACATGCTACAATTAAGAGATGATAAAAATTATAGAACCTTAACAGGTACTATTAACAAAAAATATATTGAAGACAATTTAGGAGCAACAAAACAAATTATGAATTATTTAAAAACGCAATTATAAATGGATTTTCTTTTAGAACCTTGGCCTTGGTTTATTGGTGGGCCATTAATAGCTTTATCATTATTCCTTTATTTTTATTTCGGTCAAAATTTTGGTGCATCTACCAATTTCGAAACCCTTTGTACAATGGCTGGTGCAGGCAAAGTATCTGACTATTTTAAGAAAGACTGGAAACAAAGAGATTTTGCTTTGTTATTTGTAGTAGGCTTAATTATTGGTGGTTTTATATCTGCTTATTTTTTAGTTCCAAATCCTGCTATTGATTTAAACCCAACAACAGTGCAAGAATTAACAGATATAGGTTTTTCTAATGTTGGAGAAACTTATTTTCCTGCAGAAATTTTTAGTGACGATGTTGTGTTTTCCTTAAAAGGATTTTTAATATTAATACTTTCTGGTGTGTTAATTGGTTTTGGAACAAGATATGCTGGTGGTTGTACTTCTGGTCATGCAATTACAGGTTTAAGTAGTTTACAATTACCATCATTATTCGCTGTAATTGGCTTTTTTATAGGTGGTATCATAGCAACATGGTTTATAATTCCAATATTATTTTAATACAAATTAAATAACAGATGAAAAATATAAAATTTCTAATATTAGGTATCTTTTTTGCAATTGTATTAAGTAAATCTCAAGCGATTTCTTGGTATCGTTTTTACGAAATGTTTAAATTTCAATCTTTCCATATGTATGGAATCATTGGTGGAGCTGTAGTAATTTCGGCTATTATTATGCAGCTATTTAAAAGCGGAAAAATAAAAGACATTAATGGTAATAAAATTGTGCCTAAACCTAAAAAGAAAGGTGTTATAAGTACTATTTTTGGTGGAACCTTATTTGGTTTAGGTTGGGGAATTTCTGGTGCCTGTGCAGCTCCTGTATTTGTAATTTTAGGTTTCAAATTTTTGCCAGCTTTAATCATTTTAATTGGTGCTTTAATTGGTGCTTTTTTATATGGTTTAATAGCAAAAAAATTACCCAACTAAATGAGTAAATTGGTAGATAATTTTGGTAGACAAATAGAATATGTTCGATTAGCGGTTACTGATCGTTGTAATTTACGTTGCCAATATTGTATGCCTGCTCATGGTATAGATATTGTACCAAGACAAGAACTGCTTACTTTTAAAGAAATGTATCGTTTAATTCGTGTACTCACAGAATTGGGTGTAAACAAGGTGCGTTTAACAGGTGGAGAACCTTTTGTTCGGAAAGATTTTGTAGGCTTTTTAGAAATGCTTTCTTATAATGATTTATTAGATGCTATTAATATTACTACAAATGGAGCTTTAATTTCGCATCATATTCATAAAATCGAGAAGTTACAGAAAGTTAAAAACATCAACTTAAGTATAGATAGTTTGCAAAGAGAAAAATTTGCAAAAATTACAAGAAGAGATGTTTTTCCTGAAGTGTATAAAACGTTTGAATTGCTAGAGAAAAGCAGTTTAAATTTAAAGCTAAATGTAGTAGTACAATCTGGTTTTAATACGGATGAAATTGTAGAATTTGTAAAACTTACAAAAGATAAAAATGTTGCAGTTCGTTTTATAGAAGAAATGCCTTTTAATGGAAAAGGTCAGCGTGAAATGCAAGAGAATTGGACGTTCAAAAAAATTTTAAATGAAGTGAAAACTGAGTTTGAGGTACAAGAAATTCAATCAGAAAAATCATCAACTTCTAGAAATTATAAAATTGAAAATCACTTAGGAACTTTCGGAATAATTCCTGCATTTACAAGAACCATTTGTAATGATTGTAATAGAATACGAATAACAAGTACAGGTACTTTTAAAAATTGCTTGTTTGATGATGGTGTTTTTAATCTAAGAGATTTTATAAGAAAAGGAGCAAGTAACGATGATTTAAAAGAACTCTTTTTATCTTTAGTAAAAGAAAAACCAGAAAACGGTTTTATTGCAGAAGCAAACCGTAAAAAAGGAAATGTTTCTGAAAGTATGAGTACAATTGGAGGCTAGTTATGGTTTATAGTTTTTCATTCATATTTGGTGGACTAATTTTGATGCTTGTAGTGCTTAAGTTAAAAAAAACAGATAGAAATATTTTTGACGAGACTAAATCTGTGGAAGGAATTTTTGCTGCTATTCTAGCTATTATTATCGGAATTGTTACATTATTTATTGGGTGGAAATAGGTCAAATTTTTAATTAGTAAAAGTTATGAATAACAAAAAAGTGCAATACACAAAAAAAGAATTTAAGATTGATTTAACCTGGAAACAAAGAATTTCATCTATGTTTTTTACGTCCATCATTTATGGAGCAGTATTGTTTCTATTTGATAGGAATCAAAACATAAACTCAATAATTTTTCAAGCAATCTTTTTTGGTGTTTTGTTTGTTTTGATATTTCCTTGGGCTATGAAAAAAATGCTATCTAAAAAAGTAAATAATATTAAACCTGATTTGCTGAATAATGAAACAGTTGAAGAAGAAATTTTTGCAAACTTATTTAGAGGTATAGAAGGTGTTGGAGGTAAGATCTTTTTAACCAATGAGCGATTAATTTTCAAAAGTCATTCTTTAAATATTCAGAAAGGGCAAACTGATATTAATTATTCAGATATAGTTTCTGTAGATAAAAGAAAAACCGCTAAATTAATTTACAATGGAATTAGAATTATCACAAAACAGGGAGTAAAATATGATTTTGTTGTAAACGATAGAAATATTGAATTGCAGAAAATTCAACAAAAACTTTCTAAATGATATCAGTAAAAGAAGCAAAAAATATTATTTTAAATTCAATTCAAGAATTTGGAGTTGAAGAAGTTCCGTTTCTTAAATCTGTTGGAAGAATTTTAAAGGAGGACATTGTTGCAGATAGAGATTTTCCACCATTTAATAGAGTTTCTATGGATGGAATTTGCATAAACTTTAATCAATTCAAAGAGGGGCAAAGAGCATTCAAAGTAGAAGGTATTCAAGCAGCAGGTAGTGAACAAATCACACTACAAAATCCTAAGAATTGTATTGAAGTGATGACAGGTGCAGTACTACCTAAAAATGCAGATACTGTAATTCGCTATGAAGATGTATGTATCAAAGATGGCATTGCTACTATTAATGTAGATGAGATTAAGCAACATCAAAACATTCATCAAAAAGGAAAAGATGGTAAAGCTGGTGCTGTTTTAATTCAGAAAAATAAAATCATTTCGGCTGCAGAAATTGGAGTTTTAGCTACTGTTGGTAAATCAAAAGTGAAAGTGGCAAAACAACCAAAAGTGATGATCGTTTCCACAGGCGATGAATTGGTTGGCGTAGAAGAAATGCCTTTAGAACATCAAATAAGAAGAAGCAATGTGTTTACGTTAGTTTCGTTGTTAGAAAGAATTCAGATTTCATCAGAAACTGCACATATTACAGATGATAAACCAATTTTAAAATCAAAAATAAAACGTTATTTGCAAGAATATGATGTATTGCTTTTTAGTGGAGCAGTAAGTAAAGGTAAGTTTGATTATTTACCCGAGGTTTTTGAGGAATTAGGAGTAGAAAAATTATTTCATAAAGTAGCTCAGAGACCAGGGAAACCTTTTTTCTACGGAAAAACGAGTGATTGTAATATCTTCGGTTTTCCTGGGAATCCGATTTCAACTTTTGTAAATTGTCTAGCATATTTTTATCCTTGGTATTACAAATCTGTAGGATTAGAAACCAAAGAAGAAACAGCTATTTTAACCAAAGATGTGGTTTTTAAACCAGGGTTAGAATATTTTTTACAAGTTAAGTTGAGCAATAAATATGGTCATTTGTTAGCAACACCAATCACAGGTAATGGCTCAGGAGATTTAGCAAGTTTGGTTCATGCAGATGCTTTTATTCATTTACCAAATGATAAAACTGTTTTTAAAACAGGTGAGAATTACCCAATAATAAGATATAGATAATGAGCGATTTTAGTCATTTAAATTCAGAAGGAAATCCTAAAATGGTAAATGTTTCTGACAAGAAAATTACCAAAAGAACAGCCATTGCAAAAGCAACAATGTTTCTAGGAAATGAAGTAATTGCTCATTTTTTAAATGACGAGTTAATTACCAAGAAAGGGCCTGTTTTTCAAACGGCTATTATTGCAGGGATTCAGGGTGTTAAAAAGACCTCAGATTTAATTCCTATGTGTCATCCATTATTAATTAATGGGGTAGACGTAGACATAAATATTACAGATGATGAACATGTAGATGTTATTTGTAAAGTTACAATTACAGGCAAAACAGGAGTAGAAATGGAGGCCTTAACAGGTGCAAATATTGCGTGTTTAACTATTTATGATATGTGCAAAAGCATCAGTCAGAAAATGATAATTAAAGAAGTGAAATTGTTAGAAAAAACAGGAGGAAAATCGGATATTAAAAATGGCTAAACATCAAAAACATACCAACTTAGTAAGAAGAAATAATGATAATTTTGCGCCTAATGAAATTGCTATTTTAGGAGCAAAATGTGATATCATCTCAGATTTAGTTTTTAAAGTTTCTCAAAATTTAAAGAACTATAAATTAGCGTATTTTGATGCTTCTCACGCTAAAAACGTCGAAGAAAATAAACTGTCAGAATATATTTTTCATCATGAAGGAAATTTACAGATCACCACAACTGGAGCCATAAATAAATACCAACAACGCTTAGATTTTGCCCAGTTTGATTACGTTTTTATTAACGGAAATCATTATCAAGGAGCAAAACAAATTTTAATATTAGACAAAGCCAAAGAAGCTTCTGTGTTAAAAAGATTAGATCAATTAGATAATATTCAATTTATCATCAAATTGGATTCAGAAACTGAGTTTTTTGACTTTTTAGTAGAGAAGTATCCAAATATTAAAAACAAACATTGCTATACAATTGGTGAGATTGATAAAATTACCAATCACATTCATAATTTAGTTCAAGAAAAAATTGCTCCCATAAAAGGTTTGGTTTTGGTTGGCGGAAGAAGTACAAGAATGGGTACAGATAAATCTGAACTCGATTATTTTGGAAAGCCACAAAAACAAAGAGCAAAAGAATTATTAGAACTTAATAATTTAGAAACATTTTATTCGGTTCAAGAAAGTAGTAATGAAAATGAAATTTCAGATAAATTTGTAAATCTTGGTCCTTTTGGTGGTATATGTTCTGCGTTTCAAAAAGATCCAAATTCAGCTTGGTTTGTATTGGCTACAGATTTACCATTTGTGAATGAAGAAATTATTCAATTGCTTTTAAAACATAGAAATCCGTCTAAAGTAGCCACAGCAATAAAAGGTAAAAACAAGGAATTTGTAGAACCTTTAATCTCCATTTACGAGCCCAAAGCATATCCTATTTTATTACAATATTTAGCTCAAGGTTATTCTTGTCCACGCAAAATGTTAATCAATTCTGATGTAGAAATTGTAGAAATAGATGATGATTTTATTAGAAACATAAACACTCCAGAAGAATTTAAAGCAGCAAAAGAAGAGATAAATTCATAAATGAAACCTACAAAAAATCAACTTTTTAAACGTCAAATTACTTTGTCAGAAATTGGTGAAGCTGGGCAAGAAAAGCTGCAGAATGCTTCAGTTTTAGTGGTTGGTTGTGGAGGTTTAGGTAGCCCAATTGCTGTGTATTTGGCTTCAAGTGGTATTGGTAGAATTCATTTAGTAGATTTTGATACGGTTGATATCAGCAATTTGCACAGACAAGTTTTTTATGCTTTAGATGATGTAGGCAAACCAAAAGCCGAAGTTTTACGTAAGTTTATACAACAAAGAGCACCTTTTACAAAAATAGAAGTTACCAACAAAGCTGTTTCTAAAGACAATATTTTTGAGTTGCTAGAAAACATAGATGTTGTAGTTGATGGCACAGATTCTTTACCAACAAAATATTTGTTGAATGATGCCTGTGTTCTAAAACAAAAACCTTTAGTGTATGGTTCTTTGTATAAATTTGATGGTTATGTTGCCTCGTTTAATATGCTTCAGCAAGATGGAAGTTATTCCGCGAATTTAAGAGATGCGTTTCCTGAAATGGCAACAGATGTTCCTAATTGCGAAGAAGCAGGAACACTAAATGCCATTGTTGGTTTTATTGCAACAGCTCAAGTTAATGAGGTTTTAAAAATAATAACAGGAGTTGGAAAACCGCTAAATAATGAATTGTTAATTTATAATTCGTTGCAAAACACACAATTAAAAATGAAGTTAAAATCTATTTTTACCAAAGATAAAATTAGCAAAATCTTCAAAGTACAAACTTATGTAGATGCAGCTTGTGCAAACCAAAATCCTGATTGGCAAATAACACCTGAAGAACTAAAAGAGAAATTAACTGATGATAATATTGAAATTATAGCAGTATTAAATAATTTGAAATTACCTTTTAAGGTGCATCAAACCATACATATTAATCAGTTTGATGCAGAAAAGATAGAGGTAGATCACAACAAAACCTATGTTATGGTTTGTCAGCGAGGTTTAAACAGTTACAGAGCTACAGAAAGATTAAAGAAAAAACACCCCAATTTAAAGGTGTTGAATTTAACTGGGGGAATTTCTAGTTATTAAAATGACGAGTAACAAAACTGGTATTGTAAAAATAGTTTCAGGTAAAAGACCTTGGTACGAAAGAATTTTGGCGTCGGTTTTTTATGGTTCAGGATTTTACCTAATTTTTTTGTTCTACAAAAATGTTGAATATACTTTTACAGAAGAGTATTATATAAGTAATTTAGAGGTTCTGTCTGCATTAGTAGTGATTTTTAGTTTTGCAGTGAGATATTCTTATACAGTTAATCATCATTTTGATTTTGATCGAAAAAGATATAGAAAGTATTTTTCAGTAGGTCCAATTGGAATTGGAAAATGGGAAAAGTTAAAAACTCTTATAAGAGTTTCTACTTTTTTAAACGGACAAGGAAATTGTGAAGTTAATATTTGGGATGTTCATAATAAGAAATACAGAATAGCTTATTTTTTTGAAGTAGAAGATGCTGTAACTTATGGCAGAACTTTGGCTGATAAATTAGAAATTAAATTTTTGGAAAGAAGTTAAAGAATGCAAAACCCAACAGAATTTTATAAGCAACAAAAGACTAAGTTAGAAGTTAAATCTACAAACCTTAGAAAAAAATTAATCAATTTAGGTATAATAAGGTTTGCAGTTTTTCTAGTGATAATTATCTCTGTTTATCTTACTTTTAGTGATATTCCTTTAGCTTTAACTCTTGGATTTTTAGGATTTTCTTTATTTACTTTTTTGGTGGTAAAATTCATTAGTATAAAAAGAGAAAAAGCAATTATTGATCTAAAAATTCAAATTAATTCTTTAGAAATCGAGGTATTACAAGGTAATTTTCACGATTTAGAAACTGGTAAAGAATTTGTTGATACTGCTCACTTTTATAGTAATGATATCGATTTGTTTGGTAAAGGTTCTTTCTTTCAATACACAAACAGAACAGCTACTTTAGAAGGTAAGAAAACCCTAGCTAACATTCTAACTTCTAATAATATTGAGGCTATACAAGCAAAGCAAGAGGCCATTGAAGAATTGTCGAACAAAGTAAGTTGGAGACAGCATTTTTCTGCTTTAGCGAGTCTAGTCACAGTTAAAGATACTTCGAATACTATTCTAAGTTGGATTGTAAATTATAAATCTGTTTTCTCTAAATATTTAGCTAAAATTCAAGTAGTTTTTTCTATTATTTCTGTTCTATTGATTGGTTTAATTTCATTCGGAACTTTATCTTTTTCTTTTCTAACTGTTTGGTTTTTTACAGGTCTATTTATAACAAGTAGGTATTTAAAGAAAACAAATAATTTATATGCTGAAGCAGGCAAAGCAAAAGAGACTTTTAAGCAATATCATCAACTATTAAATGAGATTGAAAAAGAGCAATTTGTTGCTGAAAACTTAATAGCTAAACAAACTGTAATTCAATCAGAAAACAAAAAAGCATCAACCATATTTAAAGAGTTTTCTAAAATATTAGATGCTTTTGATAATCGAAACAATATTGTAATTGCAGTTATAGGAAATGGCCTTTTTCTTTGGGATATTCTAAATGCTTGCAAAGTAGAAAAGTGGATTTCTAGCTACAAACACACAGTAGAAAATTGGTTTCAGGTGGTTGCTTATTTTGATGCACAAAACTCATTGGCCAATTTTAAATTTAATCATCCAGCATTTGTGTTTCCAGAAATTTTGGTAGATAAAGAAATTATAAAGTCTACGAATTTAGGGCACCCTTTATTAAAAGCTCATAAAAGAGTGGATAATGATTTTATAATTAATGATGCCCAATTTTATATAATAACTGGTGCAAATATGGCTGGTAAAAGTACTTTTTTAAGAACTGTTTCTTTAGCAATAGTAATGGCAAATTGCGGTTTACCTGTTTGTGCAGAAAGCTTCAAATATCATCCTATAAAATTAATTACTAGTATGCGAACTTCAGATTCTTTAACTGAAGATGAATCGTATTTTTATTCTGAATTAAAGCGCTTAAAATTTATTGTAGATCAAATACAAAAGGAGAAATATTTTATTATTCTAGACGAGATTTTAAAAGGAACCAATAGTAAAGATAAAGCTACAGGCTCTAAAAAGTTTGTCGAAAAATTATCTAAATCTAAATCAACAGGAATTATAGCTACTCATGATGTGAGCTTGTGCGCTTTAGAAAATGAATTCACAGCAATCAAAAATTATTATTTTGATGCAGAAATTAGCAATAATGAATTGCATTTTGATTACACCTTAAAAAACGGAGTTTGTAAAAATATGAATGCCTCTTTCCTTTTAGAAAAAATGGATATTGTGTAGTTGTATTATTCTTTCCACTCCAAGCTTTCCATTAATTTTAGAATATCACTTTTAATATAAGCAACAGCAGGTAAAATAGAGTCGTAATTTGGTTTTGCGTAAAAATATAAAGAGCCTTTTATAAAGTTTTTTGTACTATCTGTAGCATGAAATTGTAAGTGAGATGCTGCATTTCCTGTAATTTCATATAAACTACCAAACACTTTGTTTTCTTCGTTTACAAAATCTCTAGGTATAATTTGTTCAGCCTTAACAGCATGTTTAAAAACTAATTTTTCTGCTTCTGTTAAGAGTTCTGTTAGATTATTTTCTACAGGTCTGTAGGTAATGTCTATAGATGCTTTTAGGTTAGGGTATTTAATTTTTAGCCAATTATTCTTTTCATCTACAGTAATGCTCTGTGTAGGTATTTCAAAAAAATAAGGGCGTTCTAATTCTAATGATTTGTATTTATTTTCTGGATATTCTAAACTCAAATACCCTTTAGGTTTTGGCAATACTTCATCTTTACAAGAAGTAGTAATTACCAATATGAATACAGCTATTAAATACCTTAAAATTCTATTATACATTTCTTGTAGCTTTAACTTGTTTTATGCGTTTTTTATCTAACGCTTCAATAGTAAACGTATAATTCTTAAAGTTTATTTTCTCTCCTTTTTTAGGAAATTTACCTGAAATTTCTAAGATAAAACCAGCTAAGGTTTCACTTTCTCCTTTCTCTTCCTCAAAGATTTCTTCATCTTCATCATCTAAGACTTTACAGAAATCTTTAATAGTAGTTTTGCCTTCAAAAATGTAATTGTTGCTATCAATCTTAGAATATTGCAAATCATCATCATCAAATTCGTCATTTATATCACCTACAATTTCTTCAATAACATCCTCTAAAGTTACCAAACCACTTGTGCCTCCATATTCATCTACAACAATTGCTAAATGATTTTTACGATCCCTAAAATCGTCTAATAAATCATCTAACTTTTTATTTTCTGGTACAAAAAAGGCTTCTCTTACTAAAGATTGCCATTTAAAATTCTTTTTATTTAAATGTGCCAATAAATCTTTAGCATATAAAACACCTATAATATTGTCTATATTTTCTTTGTAGACAGGATTTCGAGAATATCCGTTTTCTAAAATTTTATTGAGCACAACTTCATAATTTTCTTCATCAGAAAGCGCAAAAATGTCTATTCTTGGTTTCATGATTTGCACAGTTTCTGTGTTACCAAAATTTACGATTCCTTCTAAAATCTTTTGCTCGTCTTTGGTTGTTGCGCCTTCAGAAGTAAGTTCTAATGCCTGTGACAAAGTCTCTACAGAAAAGTTAGAGTTTTTATTGCCTAATTTCTTTTCAATAAACTTTGTTAAAGCGATTAATGGTAGTGTAAAAGGAGTTAAAATTACATTTACAACATGTATAAATTTAGACATGTTTTTAGAAAAACGAAGCGCATTTCTAGATGCATATACTTTAGGTAAAACTTCACCAAAAAGTAAAATTAAAAAGGTAACCAATACAATTTCTATTAAAAATCGAATAGGTACCACAAAAAGATATAAGTTAAGCTGATAATCAAAACCACTAAATAAAGTTTCTGCTAAAGAAGCAAATAACAGTACAATAAGAATATTGATAAAATTATTGGTGATAAGAATAGTTGCCAATAACTTTCTGGGTCTTTCTAATAGAGTAACGATTACATTGGTTTCTTTACTTTCATTTGAAAGTTCGTTTAAATCTGTTTGAGAAAGAGAGAAAAAAGCAACTTCAGTACCCGAAATTAATGCAGAGCTAATTAAAAGAATAATAAGAGCAATTGCATTTATGCCAGTTATAAAATCAATTGATGCAAGTAGTAAGAATAAAGGTTCAGGATCTGGATCCAATTTTATGGTTTTTGGTTAATTAAAATGGTAAATCGTCATTTTCTTCTTCAACAATAGTATTTTTTGCAGGTGCTGCAGGTGGTTCTGTTTGCTGAATTGTATTTGAAGGCTCCGCATTTCTTTTTGTAGTTAGCATTGTCATTTCATTTACTTGAACTTCTGTAGAGTAACGTTTCACTCCATCTTGTTCCCATTGTCTGTTTTTTAATTTGCCTTCTACGTAAACTTTATCGCCTTTGGTTAAATATTTTTCACAAACCTTAGCCAGCCCATTTCTAACAACAATATTATGCCAATCTGTATTTGTTATTTTTTCTCCAGTTTGTTTATTGGTATAGCTTTCTGAAGTTGCTATAGGAAAACGACCCACACAATTTTGATCATCAAAATAATGCATTTTTACTTCGTCTCCTAAATTTCCTATTAAAATAACTTTGTTAATTGTACCTGCCATAGCTTGTTTGTTTCTTACTCAAATGTACTAAAAAAAATGATTAATTTTTGAGTTTAAAATCTTCTAGGAAATTTGCAATTAGAACTGGTACAGGATAATCTTCTATGTTTTTCCAAGAAATGTTTGCAGAAGTAAGCTGTTCTGTTTCTATTACCCAAAACTGTGTGTACAAATGCTGATGAGAGAGTTTGTGTACTATATCTTTTTTGTTAAATAACGATATTGAAACATCATTTGGAAAAAGTTCGTTAAACATTTCTGATGCTAGCAGCTCCTCTTTAGTGATCATATGAGTGTCTTCCAATAAAGGAAATTGATAAAGTCCTTGCCAAATACCCTTACCTTTTCTTTCTGTAAGAATTGTTTTATCATCTTTAGTTTTTACCACTAAATAGTTAAAGTATCGTTTTTTTACTTTTACTTTCTTTTCTTTTACAGGTAAAACTTCAATTAAATTCTTTTGTAAGGCTACACAACTTTCAGAAAAAGGACAAAACATACAAAATGGTTTTTTAGGTTTACATTGTATAGCACCAAAATCCATAATTGCTTGGTTAAAAGTACCTGGTTGTGATTTATCGATTAAACTTTGTGCCAGTTCTTTAAACTCTTTTATTCCTTTAGATGAATTAATAGGTGTGTTAATGCCAAAATACCTAGAGAGTACTCTATATACATTGCCATCTACAACTGCTGTTGGCTCATTAAAGGCAATTGAGGCAATTGCAGATGCTGTGTAATCACCAACACCTTTTAATTTTATGATGTCTTTAAACGTACTTGGAAACTCGCCATTAAAATCTGAAACAATTTGTTTGGCAGAAAAGTGTAAATTTCTAGCCCTAGAGTAATAACCTAAACCTTGCCACATTTTTAAAACGGTGCTTTCATCTGCATTTGCAAGGTCGAAAACTGTTGGAAAATTGGTCGTAAATTTCTGGTAATAGTCTAAACCTTGCGCAACTCTTGTTTGCTGCAACATAATTTCTGACAACCAAATAAAATATGGATTTTTAGTTTTACGCCAAGGCAAATCCCTTTTGTTTTGTAAGTACCAGAAAATTAAAGTGTTAGAAAATTTCATTTTTAAAAAATAGATTTGCAATATTACATTTTAAAATTCACATAATTTTAAGTCTTTAAGTTTTCGGAATTGATTAATTATCATATATTTGCATCCGCATTTTTGAAACAAAATAATTAAGAATATAGTAAAAATAGAAACATGACGAAAGCAGATATCGTATCAAAAATTTCAGATAAATCAGGAATCGAAAAAACAGATGTTTTAGCAACAGTTGAAGCATTTATGACTGAAGTTAAAGATGCATTAGAAAATGGTGATAATGTTTATTTAAGAGGTTTTGGTAGTTTTATTATCAAAACAAGAGCAGAAAAAACTGGTAGAAATATTTCAAAGAATACAACTATTAAGATTCCAGCTCATAATATTCCAGCTTTTAAACCAGCTAAAACTTTTACAGAAGGTGTAAAAAATAAAGTAGCTGTTAAATAACAAAATATTAATCTAAACCGTTAAAGGTTTGCAAAACACTAGAATTTATGCCAAGTGGTAAAAAAAGAAAGAGAGCAAAAATCTCTACGCACAAAAGAAAGAAAAGAGCTAGAGCTAATAGACACAAGAAAAAGTAAGCATTTGCTTACTTTTTCGTTTATTGTTTAGCGAAAAAATTACAAGTTCATTGACATCGAGGTTATTTAAACAAACCTCAAATGGTATTACAAATACCTGACAATATTAATCCATCTGCACAAATATGTGCAGTGTTAAAACCAGTTCAGTATGAAAACAGAATTAATAATTCGTAGTAATTCATCTGATATTGATTTTGCCTTATTAAGAGATGGAAAACTTATTGAATTAAATAATGAAACAACTGATAACAAATTCTCTGTTGGCGATATTTTTTTGGCCAAAATAGGAAAAGTGTTAACAGGTTTAAACGCTTCGTTTGTAAATGTAGGCTATCCAAAAGATGGTTTTTTACATTATCATGATTTAGGAGCGCAAGTAAACTCATTAAACTCGTTCATTAAGAAAGTAAGCACAGGTAGGTATAAAGAATTCACTTTAAAGAACTTTCGAAAGGAAGCAGACATCAACAAAGACGGTAGTATTAAAGATGTACTAAAAACAGGGCAAAACCTATTAGTACAAATAGTAAAAGAACCAATTTCTACAAAAGGCCCAAGATTAAGTTCTGAGCTGTCTATAGCAGGTAGATTTTTGGTCTTAGTTCCTTTTTCTAACAGAGTATCTGTATCTCAAAAAATTGCAGATCCTAAAGAAAAAGAACGTTTAAAAAGATTAGCGAAAAGCATTAAACCTAAAGGGTTTGGTGTTATTTTAAGAACTGTTGCAGAAGGTAAAAAAGTAGCAGAATTAGATAAAGATTTGCAAAACTCTTTAGAACGCTGGAAAACAATGTGTAAGAGAATACCTAACACAAACACTCCAACTAAAATTTTAAGCGAGCTAAACAGAGCATCTTCTATTCTAAGAGATGTTATGAATGAATCCTTCACAAATATTGTAACAAATGACGAAACTTTGAAAGTAGAAATAAAAGAGTATTTACAGGAAATATATCCTGAAAAGGAAAAGATTGTAAAACTTCATAAATCTACAGTTCCAATTTTTGAAAAATATGGAATAGAAAGACAAATTAAAACATCGTTTGGAAAAACAGTTTCTATGAGCAAAGGTGCCTATTTAGTTATAGAGCATACAGAAGCTTTACACGTTATTGATGTTAATAGCGGAAACAGATCTAACAAAGCAGGTTCTCAAGAAGATACAGCATTAGAAGTAAACTTAATTTCTGCCACAGAAATTGCACGTCAATTACAATTGCGTGATATGGGTGGTATTATTGTAGTTGATTTTATTGATATGCATAAAGCTGAAAACAGAAATAAATTGTTTCAGCATCTTAAAGAGCAAATGGCTTTAGATAGAACAAAACACAAAATTTTACCACCAACTAAATTTGGATTAGTGCAAATTACAAGACAAAGGGTTAGACCTGAGTTAAGTATAAAAACTACCGAGCCAAATCCGAATAAAGATGGTCAAGTAGAAGCTCCTATTGTTTTATTAGATAAAATAGAAGCTGATTTAGAGAAATTCATTTCTAAATTAGAGAGCAGCAAATCAACCAATAAAAAGATTCAATTACATATTCATCCTTTTATTGCTGCCTATTTAACTAAAGGAGTTAACTCAGTACGTTTTAAGTGGTACTTAAAACACAAAAAGTGGATTACAATTATACCTAGAGACGCTTACACATATTTATATTATAAATTTACTTCTGTTAAAGAAGAAGTTTAAAATGTAATAAGGCAATAATTTATTATCATAAAAAAACCCGAAACTTTTACAGTTTCGGGTTTTTTGTTTTTAGAATATTCTGTTTTATTTCTTTTTTTTAATCAAATACATATATACAGGGTAATGATCTGAATAACCACCTGTATAACCACCATATGAAAAACTTCTAAAAGGGTAGCCTTTAAACTGGCCTTTTCTATTGGTTAAAAAACGCTTATTAAAAATCATTGCTTTAAACATTTTATAATCAGAGAAGTCTTTTTCACCTTTATCTAATAAGGGTGATGAAATTAAGATCATATCAAATAAATTGATGTTATCTCTATATCCTAAGGTGTTAAAACCTCTTCTATGCAAATCTTCATAAGGGTTGTAAATGTCTAAATCACCCACTTCACTTTTATCACTTTTTGTTTTTAGAACTTCTTTAAAACTAGAGTTTGTTGGGTCATCATTAAAATCGCCCATTGTTATAATCTTAGCATTTGGGTCTTTCTCTCTAATTTGTGCTATAATTTTTGTGTTTTGGTATGCCGCTTTTTCACGCAAAGGCCTGCTTTTTGCTTCTCCACCACTTCTAGAAGGCCAGTGGTTTACAATAACATGTATTAATTCATCATCTAAATATCCAGAAACTAAAAGCTGATCTCTGGTATAAACCTTATATCCATTTCTATAAATATTAGGATTAAAAACTTCATGATGCACAGGTTTAAAATATCTTTTTTGATACAAGATTGCTACATCAATTCCACGTTTGTCTGGAGAATCATAATGTATAATTCCATACCCTTTTTTAGCTAAATTTTTAGACTTCACCAAATCTTCTAAAACACTAAGATTTTCAACTTCCGACACACCTAAAAGAGTAGGAGAAGTATTTGCTTTATCTGCCCCAATTTGCACAATAACACTACTTAACTTATCAATCTTATCCCAATAAACCTCGGACCTGTTAGACTTAAGCTCCATCATTGGGCTAGCTTCATCATTTATAGAAGTGTCGTTAATAGTATCGAATAAGTTTTCTAAATTATAAAATGCTATGGTTCTAATATTGTATTGCTTACCTTTTTTTTGAGCTTGTACTGTAAAGGCTACTATAAAAAGTAGCACTAAAAAAGATAGTGTTTTTTTCATTTCTTTAAGTTTTTGCAATAATATAAAACATATTGTATGCTGGAAATTATATAATGTTATATTAACATTAGGGTTTCTTAAAATATGTTAATTTTGCGCGAAATTGGTATTGAATATTTAATTAATTTAAAAAATTTTTATGAAACAAACTGTTTTAACAGTATTATTGTTTTGCTTCTTTATAACAGGGCTGCAGGCACAAAATATTGTAAAAGGAATTGTTGTTGATGGCGATTCTGAAAAACCTTTAAATGATGTTTCTGTTACTTTAAGCAAAAATAGTTCTTACATGGTAAAAACAGACCAAAATGGTGTTTTTACATTGCAAAAGTTAAGTAATGGCAGTTACATTTTACAAATTAAGTTAAAGGGTTACGAAGTTCAAAATTTTCCTGTAGAGCTTACTGGTAATTCAATTGATTTAGGAACTATTTTATTATATAAAGATTTTTCTATAGATCAAGATTTAAGTTTAATTACAATTACAGATGATGAATTAAATGATGATGCAAGTGCTGCAGATAATATTGCTGGTTTATTACAAGCTACAAGAGATATTTATTTAAGAACAGCCGCTTTTGAATTTAGTTCTTCTTTCTTTAGAATAAAAGGTTTAGATTCTGGTAATGGTAAAGTACTAATTAACGGAATTGAAATGAATAAGTTATATGATGGAAGAGCTCAATGGAGTAACTGGGGTGGTTTGAATGACGTTTTAAGAAATCAGGAATTTAGTAATGGTTTAGCACCATCTAACTATACTTTTGGTGGAATTTTAGGTTCTACAAATATAGATACTAGAGCTTCAGAACAAAGAGCAGGTACTCGTATTTCATATTCTTCATCTAACAGAAGTTATGTACACAGAGTTATGGCTACACATTCTACAGGTACTTTAGAAGGGGGTTGGTCTATGACGTTTTCTGGAAGTAGAAGAACTGGTATAGAGGGTTTTAATGAAGGTACTTCTTACAATGCCTACTCTTTATTTGCGTCTATAGAAAAGAAGATAAACGACAATCACAGCGTAAACTTCACCTCTATTTTTACACCTAATAGAAGAGGTAAATCATCTCCAAACACTCAAGAAGTTTTTGACTTAAAAGGTATTGCTTATAATGATTATTGGGGATATTTAAATGACAGAAAAGTAAACTCTAGAATTAAAGAAGTAGAAGAGCCAATTCTAATGTTAAATCATTATTGGGATTTGAATGATAAAACTTCTTTACAAACAAACGTTGCTTATCAATTTGGTAAAATAGGTAACAGTCGTTTAGATTTTAATGGAGGTGCAAATCCGAGTCCAACTTACTACCAATACTTGCCAAGCTTCTTTGAAAGAAATGATGATTTAGAAGGTGCGTATGAGGCTAGAGACCGTTTTGAGAATGATGGTCAATTAGATTGGAACAGAATTTTTGATGCAAACATTACAAACAGAGCAGCTGGTTTAAACAATGCTTATGTTTTGTATGAAGACAGAAATGATGATAAACAGCTTACTGTTAATTCAATTTTAAATTCAGAATTAACAGAGAATATTACTTTAAATGCAAAATTAGAATACAAAAGATTACGTTCTCATAGTTTTGCTGAGGTAATCGATTTATTAGGAGGTACAGGTTATTTAGATATAAATCCGTTTGCAGATACTATGGATGCTATGCAAAACAACTTGTTAGACCCAAATAGAGTGGTTGGAGTTGGAGAAACATTCAGGTACAACTACAAATTAAATTCAGATGTGGTTGGTGCTTTTACTCAAGCACAATTTAAATACAATAAAGTAGATTTTTATGGTGCTGTAAATGTTTCAAGAACCACACATCAAAGAGAAGGTTTATATCAAAATGGACGTTTTGTAAATAATTCTTTAGGCCTATCTGAAAAGTTAGATTTTACAAACTATGGTTTAAAAGCGGGTGCAACTTATAAAATTACTGGGCGTCATTTAATAGATGCAAATGTTGCTTATATGACTCAAGCACCTACAATTAGAAACTCTTTTTCTAACTCAAGAGAAAACAACACAGTTGTAGAAGATTTACAAAGCGAAAAAGTATTTTCTACAGACTTAAGTTACATTGTTAGAAGCCCTATTATTACGTCTAGATTAACAGCTTACTACACAAATGTACAAGATGCAACAGAAATATCTTTCTATTTTGCAGATGGTGTTGGAGGAGATAACACAGCATTTGTACAAGAGGTTTTATCAGGAATAGAAAGAAATCACATTGGTTTAGAATTAGGTATAGAAGCACAAGTAACTTCTACAATTAAATTAAAAGGTGCAGCATCAATTGGGCAATTTACCTATGCTAATAATCCAGATTTATACCTAACATCTGATGTTGCAGATAATGGTGGTTTTGATAGCAACTTTAGATCTAAAAACTACGTAGCTTTATTAGAAAACTACAAATTGGCTTCTGGCCCTCAAAATGCTTATTCAGTAGGATTTGAATACAGAGATCCAGATTATTGGTGGGTTGGTGCAACAACCAACTTCTTTACAAATACGTATGTAGATGTAGCACCTTTAACAAGATCTTCTAATTTCTATGAAGATGCAGATGGTTTACCATTTAGCGATTACGATCCAGAATTAGCCAAAGAATTATTACAACAAGAAAAGTTTGACGATTATATGGTTGTAAACTTAATTGGTGGTAAATCTTGGAAAATAGGAGATAAGTTTATTAGTGTTTTTGCAACTGTGAATAACCTATTTAACAAAGAATACAAATCTGGTGGATTTGAACAGGGAAGAAACGCAAATTTCAGACAATTAAGAGATGATAAAGCGTTAGATACTCCAGTTTTTGGTAACAAATATTGGTATGGTAGAGGTACAACGTACTTTTTAAATGTGAACTTAAGATTTTAATGATATTAAATAAATTAATTATGAAAACAAATAAAACAATCATCTTATTATTAGCTTTTGTAGCTAGTATATATTTTACATCGTGTGTAGAGGATGGAGATTTTACTGTACCTCAAAGTATAGGCGCAGAAGAAAATGCAGCAGTTGAAACAATAGAAGCAGAACTAGCAGATCCAAATAGCGGTTTAACAGAAATTTCTATTTCAAATTTAGCTGGCTTGGTTGTAAATGGTCAAGCAACAGAAATTACATCAAACATTGTTGTTAAGGGTTATGTAACATCATCAGACGAAACAGGTAATTTTTACAAAGAATTTTTTATTCAAGATAAGCCAGAAAATCCAACAGCTGCAATAAAAGTAGCTTTAGAATTGGTAGATTCTTACAACAAATTTAATATAGGTAGAGAGGTTTATGTAAGATTAAATGGGTTATATGTTGGTGAAGTTCGTTCAGGAGATGGTGTAGCAACAATTGGTGGTGATAAAAACGATGATGGAGATGAAGTAGAAAACTTATCTCTAAATCAATTAGAAACAAAATTATTTAGATCATCAAACACAGAAACTATTGTACCATTAAGCGTAAAATTCTCAGAAATTAACGCCAGTCATATTGGTATGTTTGTTCAAGTAGATAACGCTCAGTTTCCAACAACTTTAGCTGGTAAAACGTACGTTGATGCTAATGATCAGTTCGATACTCAAAGAACGTTACAAAGTTGTGATGGTTTTGGTTTTACAACCTTTATCTTAGAAACTTCTGCATTTGCAAGTTTTAAGTTTGCTACACTTCCAGAAGGTGGTGGTTCTATTTCAGGTGTTGTTTCTAAAACTTTTAATGGTAGTGATTTAGTTTTAGCATTAAATAATAATTCTGATGTGGATATGTCTGGAGCTAGATGTACACCTTTAGATATTAATGACTTTAATGTAATTGTAGAAGAAGATTTTGATTCTGGTGTAGATAACACAACATTCAATTTTCCTGGCTGGACAAACTTTGCTGAAGAAGGAAGCGAATTATGGACAGAGCAGGTTTTTAGTGGTAATGGTTATGGAGAATTCAGTACGTTTAGATCTGGAGATGACGTAAATGTTGGTTGGTTAATTTCACCAAGTATAGATATGGATGCTCAAACAAACGAGTTCCTAAACTTTCAAGTAGCACAGCACCATTTAGATTCTGTAGACAATACTTTAGAAGTATTTGTATCTACAGACTATGATGGTTCTAATGTAGCTGCTGCAACTTGGCAACCAGTCTCTGCAAACTTACCTGTACCAAGCGATTCTTGGTATGCATTTAAAGATTCTGGTTTGGTAGATTTATCTACTTATACAGGTACGCTTTATGTAGGTTTTAAAGTTACAGGTTCAGGTAATGACACTACCTTAGATGGTGCTTATATGATAGACGATTTTAAAGTATTAGCTCAATAAGCTTACTTTTTTAAATAAATCTAAAACCAGTAAAGTTTTCTTTACTGGTTTTTTTATTTTTACACTATGAATAAGATAGAACATATAGGTATTGCAGTTAAAGATTTAGAAAAATCAAATAAGGTTTTTGCATCGCTTTTTGGTGAAGAACACTACAAAATAGAAGAGGTTTTATCAGAAGGAGTAAAAACATCATTTTTTAAAACAGGCCCCAATAAAATTGAACTTTTAGAGGCTACAAATGAAGAAAGTCCTATTGCTAAATTCATAGCCAAGAAAGGCGAAGGTATACATCACATTGCCTTTGCTGTAGATGATATTCTTAGCGAAATAAAAAGATTAAAAGAAGAAGGTTTTGTTGTTTTAAACGAAACCCCAAAAAAAGGAGCAGACAATAAATTGGTAGCCTTTGTTCATCCTAAATCTACAAATGGTGTGCTTGTAGAATTGTGCCAAGAAATCAATTAGTTAAAATACTGCAAACTCTTCTTATCAACTGATTTCTAATTATTATCTTGCAATCGATTAAACCTTAAAATCAATGTCCAAAAAATTTGATTCTTATCAAAAAAGACGCTTACAATCTTCTTACATATCTGTTGTAATTAGTATTGCTTTGGTGTTATTTATGGTGGGTGTTTTAAGTTTAATAGTTTTAAAAAGCACAAAAGTTGCTAACTACGTTAAAGAAAAAGTGGCTATTACACTTTTTATAAAAGATAATGTTACTCAGAAGCAAATTAAAACATTTAGAGAATCTTTGTTAGAAGAAGAGTTTACTAAAAAAGCAATTTATACAAGTAAAGCTCAAGCAGCAAAAAGGTTTAGTGAGCAAATAGGTGAAGATTTTTTAGAGTTTTTAGGAGAAAATCCGTTAAAAAACGGAGTTGACATTTACCTAAAAGCAGACTATGTTACTCCAGAAAAAGTAGCTGAGTTAGAACAAAGGTTTCAAAAAAATGCTTTTGTAGCTGATGTTTCTTATGATAAACCATTAATAAATCTACTAACTAAAAATATAAAGCGTATTAGCTTTTGGCTTTTGGTTTTAAGTAGTTTTTTTGGCTTAGTAGCCATGATTTTAATAAACAGTTCTATACGATTATCTATCTATTCTAAACGTTTTAATATTAAAACAATGCAAATGGTTGGAGCTACAAAGAGTTTTATTAGAAGACCATTTATTTTTAGAAGCTTAAAATTAGGTTTGTTAGGTGCATTGATTGCATTAATGGGTATAGCAGTTATTATTTACTATTTAGACAAATACATACCAAGTTTAAACTTTTTAGAAGATTATGTTACCTTAACTTACATATCAGGTATTGTAATTTTATCTTCATTAATCATTACTTGGATTAGCACATTTTTTGCAACACAACGTTTTTTAAACTTGCAAACAGACGAATTATATTATTAAACTATGAAAAATAAGGTACAGCAAAAACCAGAGTTTTTATTTGGTAAAAGAAATTATATCATAATGCTTATAGGCATTGTGTTTATTACTGTTGGATTTATATTTATGTCTGGAGGAGGTAGTGATGACCCAAATGTTTTTAATGAAGAAATCTATAATTGGCAAAGAATTCGTTTGGCACCAACTTTAGTGATTATTGGTTTAGCTATCGAGATTTATGCAATTTTAGCAGATCCTAAAAAATAATATATGGACATTATAGAAGCTATTGTTCTTGGCGTAATTCAAGGTCTAACGGAGTTTTTACCAGTTTCTTCTAGTGGTCATTTAGAATTGGCTAAAGCTATTTTGGGTGATACATCTGTACCTGAAGAAAGTTTAACTTTTACTGTGGTTTTACATTTTGCAACAGCCCTTAGTACATTAGTAATTTTTAGAAAAGAAGTAGCAGAAATCTTAAAAGGTTTATTTCAGTTTAAATGGAATGATCAAACTAAATTTTCTATCAAAATTATTATTTCTATGATACCAGCTGTCATTGTAGGTTTATTGTTTGAAGAACAATTAGAAGCCTTTTTTGGAGGTAAAATACTTTTGGTAGGTATTATGCTTTTAGTTACAGCTGTTTTATTATTATTAGCAGATAAAGCCAAAAACACGAATAAAGAAGTCTCTTTTTCAAACTCAGTAATTATTGGTATTTCACAAGCTATTGCTATGTTACCAGGTATTTCTAGATCTGGAGCAACTATATCTACATCCGTTTTATTGGGTATAGACAGAACCAAAGCTGCTCGTTTTTCCTTTTTAATGGTGGTACCATTAATCTTTGGTAAAATAGGTAAAGATGTTTTAAGTGGAGATTTAAATTTTCAATCTTCAGAGATGTTACCAATAAGTGCAGGTTTTATAGCTGCATTTTTAGCTGGTATTTTGGCTTGCAAATGGATGATTGCTTTAGTGAAAAAAAGCAAACTGTCTTACTTTTCATTATACTGTGCAATTGTAGGATTTATAGCTATTGCTTACAGCTTATTCTCGGCATAAATTCAGTTGTTGATGACAGAAGAAGATTATAAAAACGGACAAGTTTTACTGATTGATAAACCACTTACATGGACCTCTTTTCAAGTGGTAAATAAATTGCGTTGGCATATTAAGCAACGATTTAACATCAAAAAAATTAAAGTGGGTCATGCAGGTACTCTAGATCCGTTAGCTACTGGTTTGTTAATTATTTGTACAGGTAAACAGACTAAAGAAATAAATACTTATCAAGGTCAAATAAAAGAATATACAGGTACTTTTACAATTGGATCTACTACACCTAGTTATGACCTAGAAACTGAAGTAGATGAAACGTTTTCTACAGAACATATTACTTCAGATTTATTAAAAGAAACTACCTTACAGTTTATTGGAGATATTCAACAAAAGCCACCTATTTTCTCTGCAATTAAGAAAGATGGTAAACGCTTGTATGAATTGGCTAGAAAAGGAGAAACAACAGAAATTAAATCGAGAACAGTTACTATACCTGAATTTGAAATTACAAAAGTAGCGCTACCAAATGTTGAATTTAGAGTTGTTTGTTCTAAAGGAACTTACATTAGATCTCTTGCTTACGATTTTGGAAAAGCACTTAACTCTGGTGCTCATTTATCTGTTTTAAGAAGAACAAAAATTGGAGAATTTTCTGTAGAAAATGCAGAATCTATAGAAGGTTTTATAGAAAAGCTAAAATCTGAAGATTAATTTTTTTATTCGTTTTTAATTTCTTCAAAGTTTAGAATGGCTTTTATTTTATGTTTAGCATTGGTGTCTAAATACAATTCTTGGTCTTTTAAAAGCTTAATTTTTTTCTCTTTTCCTTTTAGAATAGTGTACGTCTTTAAGATTTCACCATTTTTTTGAATACGAATACTAAATTTTTTCTTTCCTGTATTTTTTACAATCGCGTAACAATCTTGTCCATAATAAGGGTTTATTGCACCATCTTGACCTTTTCCTTTACCAGTTATGAGCATGTTTACATTTGCATCAAGTTCAAATTTATTTTCTTGAGAGTAAATTTCTAGGTTAGTAAATAATAGACAAACAAATAGCAGAGTAAAAACATTTTTCATAATAAATGAATTAAGATTGGTAACGATTAAAACTCTAAATTACTGAAAATGAATGTTTAGAATTGTTAATGAATAGCCAAAATAATGTTTTACTTTTTTTGACTAGAAGTACTTTTATAGAACGTTTCTACCAAAAAACTGAGGAATATTATACCTAAAGCACTATAGACGCCAATTTTGTTTTCTTCAAATTGCTGATATAGAAGAGTAAGAAAAGCAATAAAACAGATTATTGTTGCTATCAAATGTATCAACTTATTTGAATTTAAAGTTTCATGTTTTTTAAAACCAATGAAATTTACAATGGTAAAAATTAGTAAAAAACCAGAACTACCAGCTGTAGATATACTTTTTAAATCAATTGTATTTACCAGAGCAACCGCTAAAATTGCAGTAATTAAAAACCCAATTGGTTTACCCCAAAACTTATGACTGAAATATTTAGGCAGTTCATCATCTTTAGCAATATCAAAATTTACTCTTCCACTTCCTAAAACTGTTGCATTTATTGCAGAAAATGTAGAAATCATAGCTGTTATTGTAATTATGGTAAAGCCTATTTTACCTAAGGTTGGCTCTGCTGCTTTAGCCAAAACATATTCTTCTGCACTTGCAATAGCATCAAAAGGTAAGGCTCCAATAGTTACAATGGCAATTAAAATATAGAGAATAACAACAAATCCAACAGCTCCAAAATAAGCTTTCTCTGTATTTTTTTCTTTGTTTTTTAAATCTCCAATTGAGTTTGCAATCAATTCAAAACCCTCATATGCTACAAAAATAACCATACCACCAGAAAGTAAAAGAAGTGGAGCTTCCCAATTTTCAGGAGAAAGTTGATCTAAATTCGAAGTGTTTTGAGATATTCCATAAAAACCTACAGCAATAAAAGCAATAAGAATTATTAATTTAACAACTACAGAAACAGATTCTATAGCACTTACAAGTTTTATACTTAAATAGTTAATAAAAAGTGCGAGTAGAATAATGGCTGTTTGAAAAATCTTAACATCAACCTCATTATTATCAGTAATTGAAATAAGTTCTGCACTGTAAGAGCCAAAAGCAGAGGCGTATAAGGCTAACATTACAATGTAACTAATCCATAGCAAATTATTAATACCACCAGCAAATATTCCATTTCCAAATTGATGATGTACAAAGCGAACTGTACCTCCGTTTTCTGGATATTTTTTAGAGAGTTTGGCATAAGAATATGCAGTAAGTAACGCAATAATTCCTGCAAACAAAAAAGCGATGGGTGTACCACCTTTCGCTAGAGAAACTGCTAAACCAAGAACAGCGAAAATACCTCCACCAACCATACCACCAATACCAATAAATATGGCATCTTTAAGCCCTATTTTAGCACTCATATTTTTTTATAAATTAAGTATTTAAAGGTTTATTCGTAAAAATAAGGGAAACTAAAAATACTAACAACTAAAGTTTAAGAGAAGTTTTATTCTTAAACATTTTATTTTATTACTGGATTAAGGAAAATATAAAAATGCTAAAATATACAAGTGATATACATTTTAGCATTTTTAAGTTTTCTTGAAATAAACTAGATAGTAGTTTCTATCCTAAATAGTAACGTAAAACTTCGGTTCTAGATTTGTTTTGTAAACGTCTAATAGCTCTTTGTTTTACTTGTCTTACTCGTTCTCGAGTTAAATCGAAAGTTTCACCTATTTCAGACAGGCTTGATGCTGTGTGGTTACCTAAACCGAAAAACATTTTTATTACTTTAGCTTCTTTATGAGACAAAGTTTCTAAAGCTCTATCAATTTCTATATCTAATGATTGTTTCATTAAATTTTTATCTGGTCTTGGAGATTCATCAGACTTTAACACATTGTATAAATTAGAATCTTCACCTTCTCTAAAAGGGGCGTCCATAGAAACATGTCTGCCAGAGTTTTTCATAGATTGAGCTACATTTCTAACTGTAGTGTCTAATTCATTTGCAATTTCTACATAAGTTGGTATTCTTTCATTTCTTTGCTCTAACTTAGAATATACTTTGTTGATTTTGCTAATACTACCAATTTTATTTAAAGGTAAACGAACAATTCTTGATTGTTCTGCTAACGATTGCATGATAGATTGTCTAATCCACCAAACTGCATAAGAAATAAACTTGAAACCTCTAGTTTCGTCAAAACGTTTAGCAGCTTTTACCAAACCTAAATTACCTTCATTAATTAAATCAGATAATTTTAAACCTTGATTTTGGTATTGTTTTGCTACAGAAACAACAAATCGTAAGTTAGCTTTTACCAATTTATCTAGAGCTCTTTGATCACCAGCTTTAATTTTAAGTGCCAATTCTACTTCTTCATCAGCAGTAATTAGGTCTATTTTACCTATCTCTTGAAAATATTTTTCTAAAGATTTGGTGTCTCTGTTGGTTACTTGCTTTACAATTTTTAATTGTCTCATATATCGATTTTAATTTTTAAGTTCTTAAATAAATAGATTACAATCTCCACAGTCTTTTACCTCTCCATAGTAAGTTTCTCTATACTTATGTATGGTTTTTACAGGGAAACCTAATACGTGTTTTTTAATATAAACTACTTTAGAGTTTAAAATACCCATTGCAGATGAGTAGTATTTTTCTTGTTTTGTACTTCGTTTAATTTGAATTAATTTCATAATAGTAATGGTTAGAACGCAAACAATTTGCGTTCATTTATTAATAAGTAATACATAATAATTTACCAGTTAGCAGAAAAGCTAGAAGGCAGAGGAATAAAATGGTACTGCAGCTTTATAAATAGAAGAATTAATAATCTGTTTGTACGCTTTAATTTTCATAGATGGCGAAATTACAAAAAATAAGCCGTTTTTGCTAAAAATTGACGTTTTTTATTCGTTTTTAATCAAAAATGGACTAAAAATGACCAAAAACGACAAATTTTGATATTTTATTGAATGAGTCAAACACACTATGTTTTGGGTCAATAGAAACTGTAATGGGATAGTACATTTGTACCATAATTAAATAGTAAACGAAAAGATTATGAAAACGATAAAAAGATTTACAGCAATTTTAGCCATGGCTTCTATAGTATTTGTGGCTTGTGATGCTAAGAAAGAAAAAGAGTATAATTTAGATTTAAATGATGGTACATCAGTATTTTATAATTCTAATGATGAAGATGCTTTAAGAATTAATGGATGGACCTCTTTTAACGCAACTAACGAAACTTTAATTGGTTTAGAAGAAACAGATTATGATTTGCCAATGACTAGTTTAGAAAACTTAAATGATCCTATTGCAAACCTATCTAACTCTATACCAACTTCATTAAAAACAGAAGAGGTTTTAGAAGATATTGAGGATGTGCAAGAAGAGTACACAAAATTGATTAACGAAAAGAATGAACCTCTAGATAACGTTAAACAAAACATGGAAGAACTTGTAGAAAAGTTCGATGATTTAAGAGAAGAATTGAATGAAACAGTAGAAGACTATATTACTGAGTAATATAGCACATAAAGTGAAAGTAAAAAGGGAAGTTATTAACTTCCCTTTTTTTTGTTTAAAATCTTAAGGTTGCCCCAATTAAAAAGTTTCTAGTTGCTTGTGGGTAGTACCCTGCACCATCAACAGTAGTAACTGTACCAGGTACAGAAAAATCATCATCATAAGTAAAATAATAACCTCTATCTACATATTCAGTATCAAAAATATTATTAATTAATGCTGTTAATGTAATTGAATCGAAGATTTTATTTGGTGTAATTGTGTACACAATATTTATATCGCTTGTAAAGTAGCTTTCTAAAACATCGTTTGTAGAAATTGCGCTACTTAAGTTGCTTAAAAACTGTTCACCAACATATTTTGATAATAATGTTAACTGTAAATTATCTGTTGGGTTATAGATAAACATATTACCTACAATTACATTTGGTGAGAACGAAATATCTGTATTCCCTAATAATTCAGGAGTTGTATTCCCATCTCTTGTAATAAAAAAGTCTCTGTTTTTGTTGGTGCTAAAAGCGGCATTTGGTTTCCAAGAAAATTTATCAGAAAATCGAATATCAGCATCTATTTCTAAACCTAATCTATAACTGCTACCAGATGTTTCTCTTACAGGAGCTCCTACATCATCTAAGGCACCTGTTAAAACTAACTGATTCTTATAATCCATATAATAAACGTTAGTATTTAATTTAACTTTACCATTATTTAAACGCCAACCTACTTCTAAATCGTTCAAAGTTTCTGGTGTAGAAACTCCATTCTCAAAATCGTTTCTATTAGGTTCTCTATTTGCAACAGCAAACGAAGCATATAAATTGTTGTTTGCATTTACATTATAAGTTAAACCAAATTTTGGATTAAAGAAATCGAAATTAGCATCTACATCTATAGGAGCTCTGTCTGAAGTTAAACCTTGAGTTTGATAAGACACAAAACGCCCTTGTAAATCTGCATAACCAGATAATTTTTCTGAGATGTAAAAATTAGCTTTTGCAAAAAGTGAAAAGTCATTTTTTGTAGCATCAGAAAAATAGTAACGATCTCTAATTTCTGTATTTGGCGCTAAATCAGACCCCCAAATAACTTCACCAAAATGATCTCCAGTATAATTTGAGTAAGAGATTCCTGTAATTAAATTTAATTTTTCGGTTTTGTAATTTGTATTAAAGTTAGCTACGTAAAAATCATTATCTAACCAACGTCTTACAATAACATCACTGCCATCTGCAATTAAATTATTAAAATCTGCAGCAGATTCTCCTGGTTTGTATTGCTCAAAAAATCCAGATCCTTTAGTATAATTCAAACCTAAAGTAGTACTCCATTTTTCATTTAACTGCTCATTCCAATGCAATTGATAATGGTTTTGCCCATAATCATCTACTTCATTTTCATAGGTATATGGGTTTTGTCTTCTATCTTGTGCTAACTGGGTAGCATCTAAACCAAACCAAGATTGGTAAGTTCTTTCTTCACCACCAAAAGTTATGGCTTTTATAAGAGTGTTATCATCTGAATAACTACCTTGTAAATAGTACGATTTTAGATCTGTAAAAGCTCTATCTACATAACCATCAGAATAAATGTCAGACAAACGTCCTGCAAATTCTATATGGTCGTTAATTTTACCTGTACTAAATTTTACAGTATGCTTACGTGTGCCAAAAGAACCAAAAGAATTCGAAATTTCTCCATAAGCTTCTTCAGAAACAGCATCTGTTAAAATATTTAAACTTGCACCAAAAGCACCTGAACCATTGGTTGATGTACCTACACCTCTTTGCAGTTGTAAGTTTTCTGTAGACGATGCAAAATCACCTAAATTAACCCAAAAAGTTCCATGACTTTCTGCATCATTATAAGGTATACCATTTACGGTTACGTTAATTCTTTCTCCATTAGAACCACGGACATTCATGTAAGTGTAACCAACACCTGCACCTGCATCTGAAGATGAAATAACAGAAGGTAAATAGTTTAACAAAATAGGAATGTCTTGTCCTAAATTACGCTTTGCGATTTCCTTTTTAGATAAATTAGAAAACGTTACAGGAATATCTGCATTTACCCTTACAGCATTTACAAGAACTTCATCTAATACAGTATTTTCATATTGCAGGGTAAAATTGGCAGTTACATTTTCATTGGTAATTACAATGCCTTGTAAATAGCTTTTGTAACCTAGATAAGTTACTTGAATAAAATGTTCACCTTTTGGCAAATTTAGTAGGTAAGAACCATCTGCTTTTGTAGTGGTACCTCTCTGTAAATTTTTTGCATAAACAGTTGCATTGGCTAAAGGTTCGTTGTTTTGGTCTACTACTTTTCCTGAAAGTTGGTAGGACTGTGCGTTTACAAGTATACTTGCAAACAAGAATAAAAAATTGATAGTTTTTTTCATTTTAAAAAATTTAAAACGAATAAAAAGAGGTAATTATTCTTGTAATTAATAGTGAATAATTAGTGTGTCATTCAAAGATGACTTTGTTAAACATCCCTAAACAGCATTACCTGTTCTAGGTTCATTGGGTATGATCTCAGCTTTTTACAGCACCCCTTTTGAGAACGCTGCAAAATTAAGTGCTAAAAATGTATTATGAAATAGAAATATGCTTTTTTTTACTTTTAGTATATGGTGTAGAAAATTAAGGAATAGAGCACATCATTACTATCTGTATTCAATAAATTTGTTACTCACTTAAAAGCGATGTATTTAAATTACTTATTTGAATTCATATTCTTTTACTTTAGACACCAACCCATGAAATTATATAAAAAAGCAGTGCTATTTGTTTTTGTTTTAGCACTAAGTGTAACAACTCAATCACAAGAAAAAGAAAACGAGAGTGGCTTAGATAAATTTGTTGAATACTTTACCTTTTATCCTAATAAAAATAAAGTAGCTAAAGACTCAAGTTTATATTTAGCTAAAATTATTACAGCACCAATTGTAAGTTATTCACCAGAAACCAGCCTTGGTTTTGGTGTAGGAGCAAAATATTTATTCAAATTTAAAGGAAGTGGAGAAGAGACAAGAACATCTAACATGCCAGTTTCTTTATTATATACATTAAACAGTCAGTTTTTTATTTTCTCAGGATTTGAAATCTTTACCAATCAAGAAAAATGGGTAATTTCAGGTAATATTTTATTTCAGAACTATCCAAGATTGTATTATGGAATAGGCCAAAATACACCTGAGGAAAATGAAGAAATTTACGATACATATCAATTTTTATTTGAACCAATTTTATTAAAGCAAGCATTTACACGTTATTTATTTTTAGGTGGTGGAGTTAGGTATAACAAAATTTACGATACTAAAATAGAGCCAAATGGATTGTTAGAAAGCACGCAACCTTCTGGTTTTAATGGCTCAACTTCTGTAGGTTTTGAGTTGGCTGCTTTGTATGATAGTAGAGATAATATTTTAAATGCTTCTAAAGGATGGTATTTAGAGCTAACCAAAGGTTATTATGGTACAGCTTTAGGAGGTACACATCAATTTGAATTAACACGTTTTGATTTGCGTCATTACTTAAAAATATCCCAAAAAAATGATGATGTCTTAGCATTTCAAGCGATTGGTCATTTTGCAAATGGAGATGCACCTTTGTCTGAATTGGCTCTTTTTGGAAACGAAGAAACAATGCGTGGTTACATAGAAGGTAGATATATTGAAGAAAATTTACTAGCAGCTCAAGTAGAATACAGAAAAACGTTTAAAGATAGCAGATTAGGGATGGTGGCTTTTTTAGGAGCTGGAGATGTTTTTAATAAATCTAAAGACTTAAGTTTACGTGATTTAAAATTAAATTACGGAGTTGGTTTACGTTTTATGTTAGACAAGAAAGAAAAATTAAATATTAGATTCGATTTTGGATCTGGAAGTAATACAGATGGTAATTTTTACGTAAATATTGCAGAGGCTTATTAATCTATTCTAGGTTTTTTCCGCAACGCTTTTTTTAAAGAATTACGTTTATTCTTCTCAACATTTTTTAAAATAGAAGATCTGCTAGGTTTAGTAGGTCTTCTTTTTTTGGGTCTAATTAAATTGGTTTTAAGCAATCGTAAAAAACGTTTTATTGATAATTCTTTGTTCTTGTGTTGCGATCTTGTTTCTTCACAAAATAAAATTAATTGATTTTCCTTGGTTAATTTAGACGCTAATTTCTCTTTCAGCAAATCTTTTTCTTTATCAGATAAAGCCAAAGAATTTTCCAAATCGAAGGTCAATTCAATTTTTGACGAGGTTTTATTTACATGCTGACCTCCAGCACCAGAGCTCCTAATAGCCTTAAAGTTTAGCTCTTTTACAATTTGCTCTTTATTCATTATTAGCTTTACATTGTAAATTATTAACGCCAACAAGCAATTCATCTATAGCTTTTGTAGCTGTGTGCAAGCGTGTTTGTTTATCTCCCTTTAATAAAATATAATTACAATTATGAGATTTTAGTGCATCTTCAAAGGCAGAAAACATTTCTTTTCTTAAATCTGGTTTGTCTCTAATTTCATCTGCTTCCCAAGGAATATCAATATAGGTGAGCAAGTATAAATCGTATGAATTATTTTTGGAAGCTTTGTCCAGTTGTTCATCAACAAAACCTCCATAGTAAGCTTCAGAATAAACTTTAGTTTCTAGTAAATCTGTATCGCAAATAAGAATTTTATTGGCTTTTTGGGCTAAGGTATTTTCTAGTTTCATTTGACCTATAGCAATAGGAAGTAAGTCTTTAGCTTCGCAAGTTTTTTGCTCTTTGTTCCATTTTTTTTGTAAATATTCACGTGCAAATTCAGGAGCCCAAACAGTATTGTAGTGCTCTGCTAATTGTTTAGAAAGTGTAGTTTTTCCAGTAGATTCTGGTCCGAATAATACTACTTTAATTAGGTTGTTGGGTTCTTGTGTAAGCTTTTCTTCCATGTTAAATAGCCAAAAATGGCAATAAATGTAAATCCTAAATATTGAAAGCTGGTAAAGGTAAATCCTTTATAGAAATATAAAGGTATAGAAATTAAATCTCCAACAATCCAAAAAATCCAATTTTCTATTTTTCGTTTCGCCATTAACCACATACCCACAAAGAAAATTGCAGTTGTAGTTGTATCTACATAAGCTACCCAAGAGGTCCATTTATCAAATTTTGTATATATTAAATACACAAAAATAAGAGTGGCAATAAATATAAAAACAGAGGTTGTTTTCTCTTTTTTTGTAGTTCTAGAAATTGGGGTAACATGGGTTTCATCAACTTTGCTTGTCCAAATATACCAACCATAAATACTCATTATAAAATAGTAGGCATTAATCATCATATCACCTAAAAGTTCCCATTTATAAAGCAAGTAAACAAATATTACTGTACTTACCATACCTGTTGGGAAAACCCAAATTTTGTTTTGCTTAGAATACCAAACAGATAAAAAGCCAAAAATTACTGCTATTATTTCTAGGGATGTATCTAGGGTAGAATAGTTTTTGTATTGACCAAAAAGAAAATCGAAAGCTTGCATCATTATTTACTGAACTTAAAAAAAAGTTTTGACACCCAATAGGTGATTAAAATTAAAATCGGGATTATTATAGTACCATAAGTATTTATCCAAAATAGTTTCATAGCTAACTGACCTCCTTGAAAATTGTTCGTTTCTGAAAAAGTAAATGAGATATTACCAGCTAAAATATATGAAATAACAATCCAAAGAACAGCCAAAGTTATTGAAGCCTTTGAAAGATTGGCTAACATTTTAGTCATTTTTGTAGATGGATTCTCGAATTCATTTATCCCAAAATATAAAGTTAGGGGTAATGCGATTATTCCAAACCATGTTATAAAGGTGCCTAATGGTAAAGTATTACTTTCATTCAAAGACAAAGTTAATAGTGATGAACCTGTGATTAGTAATAGGCTTGTTGTACAAAAGAGAAAGAAAGCACAGAGAAAATAGAGTTTTCTTTTTTTCATAAATTAAAGAGCATAAACACAAGTAAACCCTTCAAATTCGGTAAAAGCAACGTCGTAAGTAGCAGTTTCTCCATTAAAACGAATTTCTCCAGTTGTTTTAGCAGATTCAAATTTGAAGTCTGCTACATAAATATGATGTAAAAAAAGCAACTTTTTCTTCCCATAAATTTTATACAAACTTTCTTTAGCACCCCAAACAATAGTTAATTTTCGAATTAAAGCATCATGGTTTGCAATGGTTTTGTATTCTTCAAAAGGAGTAAATTTATGTGCGATTTTTAAAATTTTATCTCTTTGTTTTTCAATATCTATACCTACTTCTTTTTCTGTAGAATATATGATTGCTGTAAAATTAAACGAGTGTGTAATAGAAATATACCTTTCATTTGCTAAATGAGGTTTACCAAATTCATCGTAAATTAAATCAGCATCAGTTAAACCCACTTCTTTTAGTAAATGTCTAATAGATAAAAAACCTTTTTGATGCAATTCAGACTTCATAGATTGCAATCTTGCCTCATTTTTATCGGTTAATGAAATTGTTTCTTTTAGCGTTTCTAAGCTTTCTTCAATCTTCCAAATGAAGACTTTAGTAGTTTGTGAAACTGTTATAGTTTTGTAAAGAGGCATAGGTTTTAGAAAATGATGTTGTATCTTTGCAATCGATAAAATTAGACAATAAATATACATAATATGAGCACAAATACAGCGTATGTACCATTTAAAGTTAAAGATATTTCTTTAGCAGATTGGGGTAGAAAAGAAATTGAATTGGCAGAAGCAGAAATGCCAGGTTTAATGAGTTTAAGAGATGAGTATGGAGATTCTCAACCTTTAAAAGGTGCAAGAATTGCAGGTTGTTTACATATGACAATTCAGACTGCTGTTTTAATTGAAACTTTACAAGCTTTAGGAGCAGAGGTAACTTGGAGTTCTTGTAATATTTTTTCTACACAAGATCAAGCTGCTGCTGCAATTGCTGCAACAGGCACTCCAGTTTATGCTTGGAAAGGTATGAATGAAGAAGAATTTGACTGGTGTATAGAACAAACTTTATTTTTTGGTGAAGATAAAAAGCCATTAAATATGATTTTAGATGATGGTGGAGATTTAACCAACATGGTTTTAGATAAATATCCAGAATTAGCTGCAGGTATTAATGGTTTATCAGAAGAAACAACTACAGGAGTTCATAGACTTTACGAAAGAGTAAAAAACGGAACATTACCAATGCCAGCTATTAATATTAACGATTCTGTTACAAAATCTAAATTTGATAACAAATACGGTTGTAAAGAATCTGCAGTAGATGCAATTCGTAGAGCAACAGATATTATGTTAGCAGGTAAAAGAGTAGTAGTTTGTGGTTATGGAGATGTTGGTAAAGGTACAGCAGCTTCTTTTAAAGGTGCAGGTTCTATTGTTACTGTTACAGAAATAGACCCTATTTGTGCTTTACAAGCAGCTATGGATGGTTTCGAAGTGAAAAAATTAGAAACAGTTGTGGCTAATGCAGATATCGTAATTACCACTACTGGAAATAAAGGAATTGTAAGAGGTGAGCACTTTGAAGCAATGAAAGACAAAGTTATTGTTTGTAACATTGGGCACTTTGATAATGAAATTGATGTTCCTTACTTAAATAACAATAGCGAGAAAGTAGAAATTAAGCCACAGGTTGATAAATACAACATTAATGGTAAAGATATTATTCTTTTAGCTGAAGGACGTTTAGTAAACTTAGGTTGTGCAACTGGGCACCCAAGTTTTGTAATGTCTAACTCATTTACAAATCAAACTTTAGCGCAAATTGAACTTTGGAATAATGCTGATGCATATGAAAACAAAGTTTATATGCTACCTAAGCATTTAGACGAAAAAGTAGCAAAATTGCACTTAGCTAAAATTGGTGTTGAGTTAACAGAGTTAAGCAATGATCAAGCAGATTATATTGGTGTAACTGTAGAAGGGCCATACAAGCCAGAACACTACAGATACTAAAATAGATTTAAAAATAATTTTAGTAAAAGGTTCTTTCTCTCAGAGAAAGAACCTTTTTTTATTGCTAATAAGTAAGAAGATTATATATCTCATTAATATTATTTAAATTTAATCTAAATAAACTTTGTAATTTCAAATCCACGTATTATTTTCGCACTTTATTTAAAATCATTCTAAATGGTTAGGCTGTTGCCTTCATTAGAATTGGTAAAAATGGTTCTAAAAATAGTGTTTGATTAAAATGGGTAAGAAAAAATATAGTGCTAAAAAATTTATTAATGATGTTCATCTATGGTTAGGTTTAGCAAGTGGAATTATACTGTTTTTAGTTTGTTTAAGTGGAACAGTTTTAGCCTTTGAACATGAAATAAAAGATGCTTTTTCAGAGGAATTTTATATTGAAAAAAAATCAGAAAGATTAACTATTGATCAATTGGTTTTAGCTTTAGAAACCAACAATGAAGGCACTGTATCAAGTGTTAAAATTCCTGAAAATGAAAGCAAACCTTATAGTTTTAGAGTAAAAAAAGATCCGAAGCAAAGAAGAGGTTCTACAGTTTTGGTAAATCCGTTTACAGCAGAAATTAAAAAGGTAGAAAAATCTAGTGCAGATGCATTTTTGTCTACGATGTTTAGACTACACAGATGGTTGTTACTAGACACCAAAATAGGTAGACCAATTGTAGGTACAGCAACAATTATATTTTTAATATTGGCCATTTCTGGTGTGGTTTTATGGTTTCCTAAAAAGCTAAAGTGGAAATATTTAAAACAAGGATTAAAAATTAAAACCAAGGCCAAATGGAAAAGAATTAACTATGATTTACACAATACCTTAGGTTTTTATGCCTGTATTTTCTTAATTATTATGAGTATTACAGGTTTATGTTGGTCTTTTGCAAGCTACAGATCAGGTTTAAGTACTTTAATTGGTGCAAAAGTTTTTAATAGATCTTCACCCAAATTTAACTTAGCTCAAAATAAGGACGGAAAAACCATCTCACTTAACGAAGCTTTAGCAATTACAAACTCAAAATTAGTTTACGAAGGTGATGTTTCTTTGAGTTTCCCTACTAAGAAAAATAATTATTTTAGTATTAGTAAAACCAACAAAGAAAACTGGTCTCCTGTTACTTCAGACAGATTATATTTAAGCAATTCTGGTAACGTATTAGAAGTGCAATATTTTAAGGACAAACCTTTAAACGTTCAATTTGCATCGTTAATAAAACCAATTCATACAGGAGAAATTTTTGGCAATTTTTCTAAAATAATATATTTTTTAGCGTGTTTAATAGCTACAAGTTTGCCTGTAACAGGTACTATTATTTGGCTAAATAAATTAAAGAAAAAGAAGAAGAAAAAAGCCAAAGGAGCCTAAGATTTATTTTAATAGGTAGTTTTAAGCTTTCAGTTAGTTTGTAAAAACTTTTACTATTTTGCAAATGCTTAATGCATTAACATGAAAACTACTAAAAAAATAGGATTATTTCTAGGGCCACTTCTATTTTTCCTAATCAAATTTTTACCGATAACTTTGGTTTCCCAAAAAGCAGATGCAGTAATTGCAGTTGCTATTTGGATGGTTATTTGGTGGATAACCGAAAGTGTTCATATTGCTGTTACTGCTTTATTACCACTTATTTTATTTCCGCTTTTAAAAGTGATGCCAATTGCAGACGTTGGCGCCAATTATGGGAGTCCAATTATCTTTCTGTTTTTTGGTGGTTTTGTGTTGGCCCTAGCTTTAGAAAAAGTAAACCTTCATAAAAGAATTGCACTAAATATTGTAAAATTTACGGGTACAACATCAGAAAAAGTTGTTTTAGGTTTTATGCTGGCTACTGCTTTTATGAGTATGTGGATCAGTAATACAGCATCTACAGTGGTTATGCTACCTATTGCAATATCTGTAATTCGTTTATTAATAAATGATGAAGATGGTTTTACAAAGGGCGATAAGAATTTTGCACTAAGCATTATGTTAGGTATTGCGTTTGCTGCAAATGCAGGTGGAATTGCTACAGTTATTGGTACGCCTCCAAATTCGGTTTTAATTGGTTTGTTAGAAAATCAATACAATATCCAAATTTCGTTCTTAACATGGATGAGTTTTGGATTGCCATTTTCTTTAATAATGATAGCAGTTGTGTATTTTGTATTAGTAAAATGGATGTTTCCTTGTAGAGAAATTCAATTTACAGCATCAGCTAATGTTATAGATGATGAGATTAAAAAATTAGGCAAAATTTCGTCCGAAGAAAAAAGAGTGTTAACCATATTTGGTATTACCGTTTTTCTTTGGATTACAAGAACCCTTATTAATGCTATTTTTCCAGAACTAAAGCTTTCAGATACAATTATAAGTTTAATAGCGGCTGTTGCATTATTTGCAATACCCATGAGTTTTAAAAGAGGAAACTTTGTTTTGCACTGGGATGATACTAGCAAATTGGCTTGGGGTATTTTACTGCTATTTGGTGGTGGTTTAGCATTAGCAAAAGGCATGGCTTCAAGTGGACTAGTTGCTGTTATTACAGATGTAATTGCTGCAGGTAATTTTAATATTTTACTAACAGCCTCATTGCTTATACTATTAATGTTATTTATGACAGAACTAATGAGCAATGTTGCTTTAGTTGCTGTTTTAGCTCCTGTAGTTGCAGGTATTGCAATAGGTTTAAATATACCAATGCTTAATTTACTAATACCAGTAACCATGGCAAGTAGTTGTGCTTTTATGCTACCTATGGCTACTCCTCCAAATGCAATTGTTTTTGCCAGTGGTTATGTAAAAGTGAAACAAATGGTAAAAGCAGGTGTTGTTTTAAATATGATTGCAGTAGGCTTATTAATTCTTTATTATCAATTTATAATTCCTTTATTTTTCTAATTGATTTCAATTAGTTTTTGAATTTGTTTGGTATAATTTAATAGCTAACTACAAACGAAATCCACTATAGAATCACTAGGGGTAGCTTTATTTTTTTGGTGAGAAACAAAAGCAATACTTTCATTTACATATCTCATTACTTGCATAGTATAAAATAAATATTATATTTGGTAAACCAAACTGGTCAACCAATTTATTTTATTTATGAAACAGTTCTTTAAAATTTTTATTTTATTTCTAGTAATTTCTTCTTGCGAAGAGAAAAAATCGAGCATAATTGTAAGTTCTAATTCAGAATTAGAAGAAGCTTTAAGCAATGCTAAAAAAGGCGATAATATTGTGCTTAAAAACGGAACTTATAAAGATGTAAACATAAAATTTATAGGTGAAGGTACCGAAAATGAACCTATAACTTTAAGTGCAGAAACTGCAGGAGAAGTATTTATAGAAGGTGAATCTAGCTTAGAATTAAGTGGTAATTATTTACAAGTTAGTGGTTTGTTTTTTAGAAATGGGCACTCGCCAAAGAAGAATGTAATCGCTTTTAGAACCAGTCCTAAAGATGTTGCAAATCATAGTTCGGTTACCAATTGTGTAATTTTAGATTTTAATAATTTAGAAAGAGATCAAGACAATCTTTGGGTACAGTTTTATGGTAAACACAATGAATTAAGTAATTGTTATTTGGCAGGTAAAACGAATGGAGGCCCAACTGTTAGAGTAGATTTAAAAGGTAATCAAAGCATTAGAAATTATCATAAAATTGTAAATAATCATTTTGGACCAAGACCTAGAAAAGGTGGTGCTAGAGGAGAAACTATTCAATTAGGAAGTAGTTTTACATCAATGTCTCCTAGTAATACAACCATAGCAAATAACTTATTTGAAGAATGTAATGGAGAAGTAGAAATTATATCGAGTAAAACCAACTTCAACATCATTAAAAATAATGTATTCTACAAAAGTGAAGGATCTGTAGTTACAAGACATGGAAACTATGTTTCTGTAGATGGTAATTATTTTATTGGTGATGGTGTAAACGAAAATTATGGAGGAATTCGAATCATAAACACAGGTCACTGGGTAACCAACAACCTTTTTTATAAAATTAAAGGGAAGAACTTTAGAAGTCCGATTGCAATTATGAACGGAATTCCAAAGTCTCCATTAAACAGATACAATCAAGTAACAGATGTAGTTGTTGCTTATAACACTTTTGTAGATTCAGATTCGCCTTTTCAGTTTGGTGTAGGTACAAATATTGCACAGGCAGATGTGTTGCCAAAATCTGAAATTAGATCTGCAAGACCTTTAAGAACAGAGGTTGTAAATAATGTAATTTACAATGCAGAAGGTGATACTACACCTATTGTAGAGCATGATAAAGCAGATGGTGTTACTTTTAAAAGTAACGTAATTGATAATAATGGAGTAGCCATTGCAAATGACAAAGGTTTAATTGTTAAAGACTTAACATTAACAGATATTGGTAGCAATTTAGCTGCACCTGTAAGTGGTTTTAAGGATGTAGAGCCTTATAATGGTTTCGATTTTGAGGTGATTACACATGATTTATTAGGAAAATCTAGAAAAAACAACAATCAAATTGGTGCTATTTTAAGCGATGAAAACATCAAATTAAATTTATTAGACAAATCTAAATATGGAGCTTCATGGTTCTCGAATGAAGTTGAAGAAAAAGAGGCAACTACGCATACAGTATCAAATGCATCTGAGTTGGCAGATAAATTAAAAGCAGCTGTAAGTGGAGATATTATCAATTTAAATTCTGGTGAATATGTAATTTCATCATCTTTAACTATTGATAAAACAATTACTGTTCAATCTTCAGGAGATGCTCAAATAATGTATAATGGTGCTGCAAATACACCATTATTTCAATTACTGCCTTATGGAAAATTGATGGTTAAAAGCATCAATTTAAAAGGCTCAAACACCCAACAAGCTTTTGCTACATTAAAAAAGAACATGTCTAATCATTTTGGCTTAGAAGTTCACGATGCTGAAATCAGTAATTTCAATTATGCTTTAAAAGTGTATAAACAAGCATTTGCAGAAGAAATTACATTTAAAAATACTTCAATTCTTAACTGTGAAAACGGATTAGAATTATCCGAAGAAACCAATGATAGAGGAGATTATAATACAGAATATTTAACAGTTGATGGTTGTACATTTAACAATGTAAAACAAAACGTAATCGATTATTATAGAGGTGGTTATGATGAATCTACAATTGGTGGTAATCTTTTGGTGACCAATAGCACGTTTGTAAATTGTGCTGCTAAAGAAAAAAACAACAGACTTTTTAATCACAATGGAATTCATAACGTAAACATCAACAAGAATACTTTTAAAAATAATCCAGTAAAATTCGTGTCTATTTTATGGGGAGCAAAAAACAATAAAGCATCTGACAATAAATTTATCAATTCTGGAACAATAATTACAGAACAAAATTTAAAGCAAACTTTAATGTACTAATCAATCAACTTAAAAACATGAAAAGATTAATCATACTCTCACTTAGTGTTATTGTATTTGCAGCTTGTATGCAAAATTTAGCAAAAGAAGAAGCGCAAGATTCTGTTAAAACAGCTACTATTAAATACCCAAGTGATGTAATACCATTTATGGATAAATGGAAAATTCTTTTGGGTGATGGGACACGTTCAGATAGTTTAGTAAATTTTCAAAAAGACAAATTCTTTTATGTACAAACAGATTCTGTTGCAGATTGGGTGGTATACAAAACTCCAAATTCAGGGGTTACCTCTAGAACATCAAGCAATACAAGAACAGAGTTAGGAGAGAAAAAACATTGGATTCCAGAAGAAGGAGGTAAATTAACAGGAACACTAAAAGTTCAGCATGTTTCAACAACTGGTCATGCCAGTGCAGCCTCATCATTTTCTGTAGTTGTTGGTCAAATCCATAGTGATGAAGGTCATGAAAACGAGCCATTAAAAATTTACTACAAAAAGTTTCCAAATCATGAAAAAGGTTCTGTTTTTTGGAATTACGAAATAAATACAGAAGGAGATAACATTGGCAGATTTGATTACTCAACTGCAGTTTGGGGTCATGATTTTGCTGTAGTTGGTAAAACTCCTACAGACTTTCCTGCTGAACCTGAAGATGGTATTAAGTTGGGCGAGGAATTTAGTTACGAGGTAAATGTTCATGAAGGCATTATGTATTTAACCTTTAAAAGTGAAAACCATAAAACTGTAACTTTTACAAAAAGTTTAATAAAATCAGAATTTTCAACTAGAGCAGCTGTTCCTGATCAAGTAAAAAGGGTGTATGCAAATAGAGAAAAAGGGGGTGGAGTTGAGCGTGAAATAGCTTATGCAGGTGAAATTAATTACTTTAAGCAAGGTGCATACAACCAAGCAAATGCCAAAAGCACCAAATCTGAAGTTTATGGTGGAGATATTGATAAACAATATGCAAATGGCAGCTATGCAGAAGTTTGGTTTAGAAAAGCAACTGTAGGCCCAAGCACCAAGCCTTTAAACAAGTAAGGTGAAAAAGGTATATTATATCATGGGTGTTTCTGGTTCAGGTAAAAGCACCATTGGTAAACTGCTTTCAAAAGAATTAAAAATTCCTTTTTTTGATGGTGATGATTTTCATTCAGCAAACAACATTCAAAAAATGTCTGAAGGACTACCTTTAACTGATGATGATAGGCAAAGTTGGTTACAAACACTTAATAATTTAGCTGTTGAGCAATCAACAAAAAATAGCTGTGTTATTGTATGTTCTGCCTTAAAACAAAAGTATAGAGATATCTTAAATACAAACCTAACAAGTAAAACAGTTTGGATTCATTTGGTGGGTTCTTTTGATTTAATTCAAAAAAGAGTGCAAAGAAGAGCAGACCATTTTATGCCAACTGCTTTGTTGCAATCTCAGTTTGATATTTTAGAAAAAGATGCCAATGCAATTGAGATTTCAGTGGATTTATCACCCCAAAAAATTATAGACATTATAAAAAATCAACATCATGAGTAAGTCTGATTTTGGACTTTTTGGGTTAGGAGTTATGGGCAAAAGCCTAAGTAGAAACTTAGCTCAAAAAGGGTTTAAAATTTCTTTATTTAATAGGCATGTACCAGATGTAGAAGTAGATGTTGCCAAACATTTTAAAGAAGCACATCCTGAACTTAAAACAGCAGAGGCTTTTGATGATATTGAAGCATTTGTAGCTTCTTTAGCATCACCAAAAAAAATTATGCTAATGGTAAATGCTGGTAAAACTATAGATATTGTAATAGATAGTTTACTGCCTTTTTTATCGGAAAATGATATTATAATTGATGGAGGAAACTCTAACTACAAAAAAACTAAAGAACGTTTTACCTATTTACAAACTAAAGGAATTGAGTTTATAGGTACTGGCGTTTCAGGTGGTGAAGAAGGCGCATTAAAAGGGCCTTCAATAATGCCAAGTGGAAGCAAATACGCATATAATAATGTAGCTAAGTATTTAGAAACCATAGCTGCTAAAGACAAAAACAATTTACCTTGTTGTACCTACATTGGCCCAGAAGGAAGTGGCCAGTTTATAAAAATGGTACATAATGGAATTGAATATGTAGAAATGCAATTATTGGCAGAAGTTGCTACAATTTTAAAACATAAAGGTAAAAACCCAGAAGAAATTGCAAATACTTTAGACAGTTTTAAAAGTACTGCAGATAGTTACTTGTTAGAAATTACATCGAATATTTTTAGAAAAAAAGAAGACGATTCTTGGTTGGTAGAAAAAATACTAGACAAGGCTGGAAACAAAGGTACTGGTAATTGGGCTACAATAGCATCAGCAGAATTAGGTGTACCAAATACTTTAATTGCATCAGCTTTATTTGCTAGGTATATTTCATTTTATAAAGATGAGAGAGTTCAACTTTACAACCAATTCACTAAAAAATCGGTTTCTAGATTAAATGTAAACGATAAAGATTTGCTTAACGCCTATCAGTTTGCAAGAACTATAAATCATTATCAAGGTTTTAAATTGATACATGAGGCATCAGAAAAATTAAATTGGAATCTTAATTTAAGTGAAATAGCAAGAATTTGGACAAATGGATGCATTATTAGATCATCTCTTATGGAAGATTTAGTTGCTGTTTTTAAAGAAACAAACGATGTTTTAATGAGTGCTACTATCGCCAATAATATTATTGGGTGTAAACCAGCTATAAAAAGAGTGGTTTCAGATTGTGTTTTGAGCGATGTTCCAACTCCTGCCTTAAGTGAGGCTCTTCAGTTTTTTAATGGGATAACTACACAAAATTCATCAGCAAATATTATACAAGCACAAAGAGATTACTTTGGTGCACATACTTACCAAAGGATAGATGATGCTTCAGGGAAGTTTCATCACACTAACTGGATTTCATAAATTTTAAATAACAAAACTAATGAGCACAACCAAACCAAAAAAGTCACTATTAAAAAGAATTATTGTAATAGTCTTGGGTTTTGGTCCTGGTATTTTTGCTATTGGTTATACTATTGGTACAGGTAGTGTAACTTCTATGATTGTTGCTGGTAGTAAATTCAACATGCAATTATTATGGGTACTATTTTTAAGCTGTTTATTTTCTGGAGTTTTAATGTTTGCATATGGTAATTTTGCTTTAATTACTGGAGAAACTGCACTTTACGGATTTAAAAAACATTTAAAGTTTGGTAAACCTTTAGCCATTGCTATAATTATTGGAATAACCTTTGGGCAATGGAATTCACTAATGGGTATTTTAGGAATTTCAGCCAATATTATTTTTGAAATTCTATCACTTAATTTTCCTGATATTGTTCCTTATAAATACGAAACAGTTTTAGCAACTGCTATTGTTGTTATTGTTATTTTCTATTTGCTAATGCTTGTTGGTAAATATACTTTCTTCGAAAAAATATTAGTGATTTTTGTAAGCTTAATGGGTTTATCATTCATCTTATCTTTATTTATGGTACAACCTTTAACAGCAGACGTTATTAAGGGTTTTATACCAACAATTCCTGATGTGTCAGGAGGTAAAATGTTAGTAGCTGCGTTTGTAGGCACAACAATGGCTGCAGCCACTTTTTTATCAAGGCCTTTATTTGTGAAAGGTAAAGGTTGGACTATTAAGAACCTAAATCAACAAAAGAAAGATTCTATTACTGCAGCCATTTTAATTTTTATAATTAGTGGTACAATAATGGCAGTTGCTGCAGGTGCTTTATTTTATGAAGGTAAAGAAGTTACGCACGTTTTAGATATGGCAAATACTTTAGAGCCTGTTGCAGGTAAATGGGCTGTAACTATTTTCTTTTTTGGAGCACTAAGTGCAGGTTTATCTTCTATTTTTCCTTGCTTGTTAATTGCGCCCTTATTAATTGCAGATTATCAATCTGGTATTTTAGATACCAATTCAAAACAGTTTAGAATCGTTACAGCTATTGCATGTTTGGTAGCTTTAATTGGGCCAGCCTTTGGCGCAAATCCTATAGAAGTTCAAATATTATCTCAAGTATTTAATGTGTTTGTTCTGCCTTTGGTAATTTTAGGAATCATCATTTTATTAAGTAATAAAAAAGTGATGAAAACCTACAAAACCAATATTGGTGTTTACATTGGCATGTTTGCAGCTTTATTCTTCTCCTTAGTAATTTCTTACAACGGAATTCTAGCTTTACTCGATTATTTTTAATGATAAAACTCAAATTATGAATGTATATATAAGACCTTTTTTAAAACTGATTGCAATAATTTTAGTCACTTTTTCTGTAGCTATAGGTTGCAAAAAATCAGAGGGAAAAAAAGAGGAAATAAAAAAACAGGAAACAGTTTATGCAAGTGATGTAATTCCGTTTTTTGAGCATTGGAAACTTATTTTAGGCGATGGTACTAATGTAGGAGTACCATTAAATTTTGAAAACAAAGACTATTTCTACACAGAGAATGATGGCCAAAATAATTGGGTAGTTTTTAAAGCGCCAAATGGTGGTAATACGCATGGAACATCTAACAATACCAGAACAGAATTAGCACAATTAAAAAAATGGTACCCAAAAACGGCGAACGAAAAAATGACAGCCACTTTAAAGGTAATGAATGTTTCTGCTACTGGCGATGAAACAGTTGCAGCAACCCATTCTGTGGTGGTAGGTCAAATTCATAGTGCAGATAAACATGAAAACGAACCTTTAAAAATTTTTTATAAAATTTATCCAGGGCATAAAAAAGGTTCTGTTTTTTGGCATTATGAAATTAATACCAAAGGTGATGATAATTCTGGTAGATGGGATTTTTCTACAGCAGTTTGGGGTTATGATTTTTCAGTGGTTGGCCCATCAGCAAATGAAGTTCCAGATGAACCAAAAGACGGAATTGCACTGGGAGAAGAATTTACCTATGAAGTAGAAGTGAAAAACGGAATAATGTCTTTAACTTTTAAAAGTAAAGGACATGAAACCAAAACTTTTAAAAAAAACTTAATTGAATCAGAATACGTTACAAAAGCAGACATTCCACTACAAACTCAAGAACTATTTTTTCCTGTAGGTCAAGATGGTGTAGAGCGCAAAAATGCTTACGAAGGTGAAGGATGTTTCTTCAAATTAGGTGCCTATAATCAAACAAATGGTAAATCACCAGAAGTAAATAGAAATTGGTGTTCAGGAGCAGAGACCTTTAATGGCGATGTAAAAAAACAATATGAGACTGGAAATTATGTAGAGGTTTGGTTTAAATCTGGCAGTTTAAAAATAAGTGATAAGGTAGTATCTAATGAAGGCTATTTTTCTAAAAATGATAATGTAAAATAAACTTAAAAAACACATGAATACAAAATTAACAGGTAAAAATGTATTGATTACAGCAGGTGCTCAAGGTATAGGAGAAGCAATTACAAAACATTTTATAGCGCAAGGAGCTAATGTTGCTATCCACTATTTCTCTAGTGCAGATACAGCCAATGAATTGGTGCAATTAGCAAAAACCAAAAAGGTAAAAGCTGTTGCTATTAAAGGTGATTTAACAAAAGATGAGGATGCAAATAACACCATAAAAGAAACCATTACTGCTTTTGGTGGCTTAGATATTTTAATAAACAATGCAGGTTCATTGGTGGCAAGAAATTTATTAGAAGATATGCAAACCGATTTTTGGCATAAAGTAATGGATATTAATCTAACATCAATGATGTTGGTTACAAGAGCTGCAGAGCCTTATTTATCTAAAAATGAAAATAGTAGTATTGTAAATTTGGCTTCTTTGGCAGGAAGAAAAGGTGGGCATCCAGGTTCATTAGCTTATGCAACTAGTAAAGGTGCTATTTTAACATTTACAAGAGCTTTGGCAACTGAATATGGTGCAAAAGGCATTCGAGTAAATGCTGTTGCACCAGGATTAATCTTAGGTACACAATTTCATGATACACACACTACTAAGGAATCTGCAGCAAAAACTATAGCAGGTATTCCTATTGAAAGAGCAGGAAATCCAGATGATGTTGCTAGAGCTGTTTTGTATTTAGCTTCAGAATTTGATGGTTTTATTACAGGCGCTACTTTAGATATCAATGGTGGTGTTTATAATATGTAGAAAATGTAATGTTTTAATCGATTATTAATCAAGTTTTTAATTTAACTCAAATAAATTTTTATAATTCATATTTATTTGTATTTTTGAAAGCTAAGTTGGTAAACCAATTTGGTAAACCAATAATCACACTAATTAATTAATACTTATCTTATGAAAAAAACATTACTTTTATTTTGCTTAATTTTAATAAGCGCTTTATCCTATGGGCAAACTCAGCCAGTAGTTCATAATGCAACTTTTAATAAAATTGCAAAAAATTCAGGTTCAGATTGTGCATGTTCTGGTTGGATTAATAAATCAGTAGGAGATCAAGGTGAATCATCTACAAAGAACAGTCAAGATGTTGTAAAATTAGATGACTTAGAGTCTGATGCAGTTTATCAAGAAGTTGCAGTAGAAGCTAATAGCGATTACACTTTAGATTTAGAATACTGGTTTAATGATGCTACTACTACAACTGAGTATATAGAGGTTATTATATTAAAAGGTAGTGCTTACGTTTCAGGTTATACGCCTTTATATGCAGAGCCTGCAACAGCCCTACAAGATGATTATGGTTATGAAACATTGGCTCAAGTAGATGACACCAACAACCATGTTGCTAGAACAACGATTGTTCCTCCAGGAAATACAGATATGAATGATATGACGCAATTAACCTTTAATACAGGTTCTGAAACTAGTATAGCTATTTATATTAGAGCAATTGGGCCATATGATGCTTCAGCTCATGGAGATTCTGGTAAGGATAAAGGTTTTATGAATGGAGATACCGAAGTTAGAATAGATAACTTAGTACTTGCAAACTTAGGTGCTGCTTCATCTTCAGGGAACACAGTAGATCCTTTAACAGCTAGTGCTGCAGATTGGATTTCTTATTTCAATGCATTTAATGTTTCTGATGATGCTTTTGCGTTTGGTTTTCAATACAACATCCCAGAATCTAAAACTACAATAACATCTTCATCAGTTACACTTCAGCCAAATTTTGCAATTTGGGCAGCAGAGGCTTCAAATGCTGCTTGGTTTGATCAAAATGCAGCTACTCAAACTCCAGTTAAATATATAGAAGCTAATTCTTTTGTAGAAAGTAGTACAGAGTTTAATGGTGAAGATTTAACTTTTGAAGGAAATGTAAGTTCTTTTAATTTAGATTCAAATTATAAAGCGATCGCTTTTATTAAAGTGTTAGCATCAGATTATTCAAGCACTTTAGTTAATGAAAATGTTGAAATAACTGCTACAGGTGATTTTTCTGTAACAGTTCCTGCAAGTTCTCTTACAACAGGATTAGTAGTACAATATGGTTTTTCTATTATTGGTGTGCCTGCTGACCCTGCAAATGAATCAGCTTTAGGAAGTGTTGTTGTAGGTGCTAAAGCAACTGCTTCTGTTGATGATGTATTTGCATCTAACCTTACAGTTTATCCAAACCCAGCTAATTCTTTTGTTAATATTTCTTCTTCAGAAAACATTTCTGGTGTAGAGGTTTACAATGTAATTGGTAAAAGAGTTTTACAAGTTACTAATGTTGTAAACAATAGCATAGATGTATCTAGCTTATCTAAAGGAATGTATATCCTTAAAATTGCAAGCGGAGATTCTGTTGCAACTAAAAAGATTATAAAGAACTAAATTCTTTAAAATATTATAATTACAAGAGCTTCATTATGTAAAAATTTTGAAGTTCTTGTTTTATACAATAACACTAAAATTTTATAATGCTAAAAATTGCCAGACTTTTTCTACTTTCAATTCTAATATACTCATGTTCTAATGATAATAAAGTATTAGTAGACGATTCAGAAGGAAATCATCCAAATTTAATATTAACAAAATCAGCGGTTTCAGAAATCAAATCACAATTAGGTGCTATTCCTATTTTTGATGAAACACTGGCTTTGGCAAAAGAAGAAGTTGATGCAGCAATAGAAAAAGGAATAGATGTGCCAATGCCTAAAGATATGGCTGGTGGATACACACATACACAACATAAATTAAACTATGCTCACATGCAAAAGGCTGGTGTTTTATTTCAACTTTTAGGAGATGAAAAATACGCTGTTTTTGTTAGAGATATGCTCTTAGAATACGCAAAAATTTTTCCAACTTTTGATACGCATCCAGAACCTAGAAGTTATGCAACAGGTAAATTTTTCTGGCAATGTTTAAACGATTCTAATTGGTTGGTATATACAAGTCAGGCTTACGATTGTATTTACGATTGGTTACCAAAAGATCAAACTGCGTATTTAAACAAAAACCTGTTTAGACCTTATGCAGATTTTCTATCCGTTAAAAATCCAAAGTATTTTAATAGAGTGCATAACCATTCAACTTGGGGTAATGTAGCTGTTGGTATGATTGGTTTAGTAATGGATGATGAAGAGCTTATCAATAGATCTTTATATGGTTTAGAAAAAGGAAATGTAGACTTGAACGAAATAGATAATGATGGTGGCTTTATTTATGATAAAGAAGGCAAAGCTGGCTTTTTAGCCAATGTAGATTCGCCATTTTCACCTGATGGATTTTACACAGAAGGTCCTTATTATCAAAGATATGCTATGTATCCTTTTTTAATTTTTGCAGAAGCACTACAAAACAAAAAACCAGATTTAAAAATATTCGATTATAAAGAAGGTGTTTTAATAAAAGCAGTAGATGCTTTATTAAATCTTACAGATTCAGATGGCGAATTTTTCCCCTTAAATGATGGGCAAAAAGGAATGTCTTATTACACATCATCTTTAGTATCTGCAGTAGACATTGCCTACTATTATGGTAATCAAGACCCAAGATTATTGTCTGTTGCTAAAAAGCAAGGTACTGTACAATTAGATGCTACAGGTTTAAAAGTGGCACAAGATTTAAAAGCGGGTAAAGAAGAGCCTTTTGTAAAACAATCAATGATGTTATCAGATGGTTCTAAAGGAGACGAAGGTGGAATAGGTATTTTACGTTATAACAATAAAGATGAAACAATGGCTTTGGTTTATAAATATGCTGCCCAAGGATTAAGTCATGGTCATTATGATAAATTGTCTTTCTCTTTGTATGAAAATGGAGATGAAGTTTTACAAGACTATGGTTTATCACGTTTTGTAAATGTTGAGCAGAAAAATGGTGGAGGTTATTTAAAAGAAAATAAAACGTATGCCAAACACACAATTGCACATAATACAGTTGTTCAAAATGGTGTGTCTCATTACAAATATGATTTTGAAACTGGGAGTAAAAACCATCCAGAGCAATTTATTTTTGACGCCACTGATGCTAAATTTCAAATTGTAAGTGCAAAAGAAAGTAATGCATATCCAGGTACAGAAATGCATAGAACTTTAATTATGATTAAAGATGATGCATTAGAGAAACCTTTTATAGTTGATGTTTTTAATTTGCAATCAAATTCCAAAAATCAATACGATTTACCATTTCATTATTTTGGACAAATTATAGCCACAAGCTTTGATTATACTGTGCCAAAATCGTTAACCACGTTAGGAGATAAATATGGTTACAATCATATTTGGAATGAAGGTAGTGGAACCGCAAATGCAGAAAGTATTCAATTTACTTGGTTAGATAATAGAAGGTTTTACACCCTAACTTCTGCCACAAGTAAAAATGATGAAATTATTTTTGCAAGAGTGGGCGCTAATGATCCTAAATTTAATTTAAGAAAAGACCCTTCTATTATTATCAGAAAAAACAATAAACAAAACACAACATTTGCTTCTATTATAGAATCTCATGGAACGTATAATCCAGTAAAAGAAGTGGCTGCAAATGCATATAGTAGTTTTTCAAATATAGAAGTAATTTCTAGTTATGAAGATTATACAGCCATAAAAGTGGTATTTAAAAATGAAGAGGAGAAACTGCTAATTTTGGCCAATAAAGATAGCAACCCAAATACAGAACATAATTTTAAACTAAAAGACAAAACCGTAAACTGGAAAGGAGTTTACTATTACAAATAATTAAACAATAACAAAATGAAAAGATTTAGTGACAAGTATATCATAGCCAATAAATTAGAGTGGGAAGAACTTGGTGGAGGTGTATCAAGAAAATTTTTAGGCTATGACAATCAAATAATGATGGTTAGTGTAAAGTTCGAAAAAGGAGCTTTAGGTTCTCCTCATCAACATTTTCATACTCAAGCAACCTACTGTGTATCAGGTAAGTTTGAATTTGAAATTGATGGTGTTAAGCAAATTGTAGAAGCAGGTGATGGTGTTTACATAGAGCCAAATTTATTGCACAGTGCAATATGTTTAGAAGAGGGGCAATTAATAGACACATTTAGTCCAGTGAGAGAAGACTTTCTAACAGGTGATGGCCCATCTTATTTTGGAGATAAAGATTAAGCATTACCAAATCAATACATTATAAAAAATATCGTACTGAATTATTACTAGTTCAGATACGATATTTTTTTGACTCAAAAATTGCCAAATTAGAATTTTATTAACCTTTTTTTAAGAAATTACTTGGTAAGTAGCAAAAAAAGATATATGTTTGGTAAACCAGTTTGGTAAACCAGTTGTTTAGGTGACTAAAACTGGGATTCAAAATAAGTTTAGATATTCTGTGAGTCAAATCATTAGAATATATTTTTAATCCAACAATTCAATACATTGACTATGAATTTAAAAATTAAATCAGTCTTATTTACGTTGCTTTTATGCTGTTCTTTCTTGTATGCACAAGAAGAGGTAACAGTAAAAGGTACAGTAACTTCAGAAGCTGATGGTGAACCAATTTTTGGAGCTAACATTCTAGTTCTAAACACAAAAAAAGGTACAGGTACCGATTTTGATGGAAAATTTCAAATTAAAGTAAAAACTGGTGAGATTATTCAAATTTCTTACCTAGGTTTTAAAACTGTTACTATTCCTTATGTGAATCAAAAACAGTTAAACATTTCTTTAGCAGAGGATGCTAGTACTTTAGATGAAATTGTGATTGTAGGTTATGGAGATCAAAGAAAGAAAACTATAACTAGTGCTTTAACAAAAGTAGATGGAGATGATTTACAAAAACAATCTGTAGCCAGAGTAGAAGACGCCCTTAGAGGTAGAGTTGCTGGTTTAAGAATACAAACTGTAGCTTCAGAGGCTGGTGGAGATCCTAAAATTACATTAAGGGGTCCAGGTTCTGTTACAGGATCATCATCGCCATTAATTGTGGTAGATGGTATTGTTTTAGGTACAGATCCAGATATATTAGCTACAATAGATAATAATAACATAGAATCTTTAAGTGTTCTAAAAGATGCTTCTTCTGTAGCAATTTATGGTTCACGTGGTGCAAATGGAGTTATTTTAGTTACTTTAAAAAAGGGAGTTGTTGGTAAAACTTCTTTCTCTTACAATACGTTTACAGGGTATAAGTTTTCTACAAACAACGACAACTTTAACACAACAATTGCTCAAGAAAGAGCAAGATTAAATGGTTTACAAAGTGAAGTAGCTGCTATTTTGCCTTCAAGCCCAAATTTTGATAGAATTAATAGCGATTATAATAATGCATTTGCAGAGTTAGAAGCTATGGATTTTATTGCTTCTTTAGGTGGTGGTGAAACAAATTGGCAAGATGCTATTTTTACAGGTGGTTTTATTAAAAACCATTCTTTTGCTGCTAGAGGTGGTACAGATTTAACTACGTATACTGCTTCTTTAGGAGTTTTAGAAGATCAAGGTATTGCTTTAAAAGATAACTTTAATAAATATAATATTCGAGTTAAGATTGATAGCAAATCAAAAAACAAAAAAATTAAATACGGTGCTAACGTTCGTGTGAACTATAATGATCAAGAAAGATTACCTTCTAGATTTACAGATCCATTAAGACAATTAGGGCACTTACCTTTATATTTAAATGAAGATCATTTAGATTATGTTACACAATTCTCTACAGATGTTGGTGTATCTACAGATGCTGGTAAATTATTCGAAAATTTAGGTGTTGGTAGCTATGGTTTCTCAAGAGCTTTTGATCATGTTTTTACAGTAGATCCTAACAATCCAAGATCAATTTTAAGAGATCCTGTTACAGGTTTGCCAATTGCAAGTCCGTTAACATCTGGTGGATTAACATTATCAACTACTAAGAATGTACATCCTTTAGTTCACTTCTTAGAAAGATCTAGAACTAAGAAAAAATTAGCTTTAAATGCTTCTTCATATATTGATTTTAAATTAGCAAAAGGTTTAAACTTTAGACAAACAGTTTCTGGTGTATTCAGACATAATAAATCTACAGCAGATGACTTTTTCTTTGGTCAAGAAAATAGAGATCAAGAATCTTTTAGGTTTGAAAGAAGAGATGAGCTAAATCAATATGCATTTGAGTCTACATTAAAGTATAAGAGAGAAATTAAGAAACATAATTTTAACGGAATTCTTGGTTTTGAATATACACAGAGAGATTTTTACAGACAAGAATCTGAAGCAGTTGGTTACACTAATGATTTTAACAACAATATAGCATTAGCAGATGGTGGAACAACATATACAGATAATGGTACAGATAAATTAGTATCTTATTTTGGTAGAATCGATTATAGCTATGATGATAAATACTTATTCCAAGTTTCAGCACGTGCAGATGGTAGTACAAGATTTGGATCTGATAATAGATTCGGATTTTTCCCTGCAGCTTCTGTGGGTTGGGTAGCTTCTAATGAAAAGTTTTTAGAAAATAACGACTTTATTTCGTTCTTAAAATTCAGAGCAAGTTATGGTGTATCTGGTTCTAACCAAATATCAAATAACGTTTATGAATCTTTATACAGATTCGAAGAATCTTTTAGTACAATTAGTTACGATCAAAATACGGGTGTTAAGGGTATTACTTTAGCAAATCAATCTTTAGGTTGGGAAAAACTAATAGAATTTAACCCAGGTATAGATGTAACTTTTGCAGGTGGTTTATTTAGCTTAACAGCAGATTATTACATTAGAACAAGTGAAGATTTATTATTATTTGCGCCTGTTTCTGCAACTTATGGTACAGACAACTGGTTACAGAATTTAGGTGAAGTAGAAAATAAAGGGGTAGAGTTAGAATTAAGCTCTAGAGTTATTACTAGAGAAAACTTTAGATGGACAGCCTCTGGACAATTTTCTCTAAACAGAAATGAAGTAAAAAGTTTGGGAAGTAATGAGCAAATTATTTCGAGAATTGATCAAGATACAAGACCAACAGAATTTATAGCAAGAGTTGGGCAGCCAATTACTTCTTTTTATGGTTGGGTTTACGATAGAGAAATTCCTTTAGAGTGGGTAGATAATCCTTTTAACAGATTTAATAATGATTTTGCAGATGTTTACGTAAAAGATTTAAATGGTGATGGTATTATTGATGGGGATGATAGAACAGAATTAGGTAGCCCTTATCCAGATTTTGAATGGGGTTTCAATTCAGATTTCGCATTCTATGATTTTGATCTTTCATTACAATTACAAGGTTCTCATGGAGCAGAAGTTAGAGTGGCAGATTTAGACCAACTTTATTATGCAAGTGAATCTGCAGTAAACGAAGTTTCTAACTTTCCAGATAGAGATTTAACAGTGCACAGAAGGTTTACAGATGATCATATTCAAGATGCTTCTTTCATTGCATTAAGAAATGTAACTTTAGGTTATACTTTTCCAACAGATGTTACTGATAAGCTGAATATTAACAGATTAAGGTTATATTTAACTGGTGAAAATTTATTATTCTTCACAGCTAAAGGTTATGAAGGTTTTAATCCAGAAGCACAAGGTCAAACATCAAATAATGCAAATACACCTTTAACTGCAGGTTACCAAAGAGGAGATGGTCCTATAGTAAGAACAGTATCAGCAGGTATTAACTTTCAATTTTAATTAATTATGAAAAATATATATAAAAATATAATCGTAGGTTTTTCTTTCTTAGCTTTATTGACAAGTTGTGAAACTGAACTAGATTTAAGCAATCCAACTGCTTTATCTTTAGAAGAGTTACTGCAGACAGATGATGGTTTTATTGCACTTTCAAATGGTATTTTAGATGCATACCAAAAAGTGCCTGCAAATGAATTTTACTTAACCGAATTAAGATCAGATAATGTAAGAGCAAATTCAGAGAATGGAAACTTTCCGTTAATTAGTTCTTATAATGTAGATCCTAATAATGGTGATGTTGCAACCTACTACTCAAATAATATGCATACAATTAAGCATGCAAATACTATTATAGATAACAGGTTTTTAGCACCAGAAAGTCAACAATATACTGTTGGTGAAGCTTATTTTATGCGTGCATTATGTCACTTTAATTTAGTAAGAGCTTACCAAAATGTGCCTTACATAGATAAAGTTTTAGACGTAACAAAGAACGAGGCATTAGATTATCCTCAATTACCAGAAGCAGAAGTTTATGAAAAAATTATTGAAGATTTTAAAACTTCTATTGCTTATTTAGATGGTGCAACTGTAGATAGATATCGTCCTTCAAAAGGTGCTGCTATTTGTTTAGCTGCTAAAGCTTATTTAAGTCAGCCAAGTCCTAATTATGGAGAAGCTGAATTATTATTAGCTTCTGTAGTAGAAAACAGCGCTTCTTACAATTACAATCTATTATTTACAGAAAGAAGCAATGCTAGACAGTTTGAGTTTAATGCAGATCCTGCAGATCCAACAAATGATTTACTAACAGATGATGAGTATAATGCAAACTTGGTAATTGACTATGGTAACATTTTTGGTAACGAAATTTCAGATGGTTATACAGATGGTGTTTTAGACGGTTCATGGTCTAACAACCCAGGTTTAGAAATTAACAATGAGGTTATTTTCTCTATTGCTTATGATTTAGTAAGTAGTGATAACTATGTAACTAGTGATAGTGGTTTAGATGATCAAGTAGAAACAGATTCTGAATCTCATAGTTTTGCAATGACTTTACAAGGGCCTTCAAATGGTGTTAATATTGCAACTTTAGAGTTTTTAGATGTAATTAAACCAGAAGAGCAACCAGTAAGATTTTATGCAAGTATAGATGCTTTATCTTATAACCCTGCAGATATTACGAACGATACTTTTAATGCTAAATTTCCTACAGATGGTGAAATTGGTGACAATGATTGGATTGTTTTAAGATATGCAGATGTTCTTTTATTATATGCAGAAGCAATATTAGCTGGTGGAGATTCTACTACAGATACTAGAGCTTTAGCTGCTTTTAACCAAGTTAGAAGAAGAGCAGGTTTAGATGAAGAAGCAATTTTAACAAAACAAGCTTTATTAGACGAAAGACAAGTAGAATTCGTTTATGAAAATCAACGTTTATACGACTTAATAAGATTTAATGAAGCAGATAATGTGTTAGGTACATTCTCAACAAATAATAGTTTGAACTATACAAGTGGTAAGAAATATTTACCATTTCCTCAGAGAGAGATAGATAACTTACCTAACTTTTACAAACAAAATAATGGATACTAAAATTTATATACTTATGAAAAAGCAGATATCTAGATTTACATACATTACATTAACATCACTTTTGTTGTTTGTATCTTGTGTAGATGACGATTTACCAGGAGTTGGAGATCTACCAGATTTCACAAATCCTACTCCATTTTACAATTTTTCAGATGTATCATCATCAGAATTTGATTGTAATGATGTAGAAATTTCAGCAAATTATGATTTTCAATTTCAAGCTGGTTCTAACTTAGCAGTAAATGGTACTCAATATGAGTGGTCTGTTACTCCAGATGCAGGTGTAGTTTTAATCAATAAAGACTTACCAGTTTTAGAACAACAAATAGATGCACAATTAGCTACAGTTGTTGCCATTGAAAATGAAATTGCAAAAATTGAGTTTAAATTACCTTGTGAAACAAATCAGGCAAAAATTGATGTTTTAGAAGCACAGTTGGCAGATTTTAAAGTGCAATTACAAATAGAGCAAGATGCTTTATCAGATGAAACATTAGCAGCAGTTGCAGATTTACAAGCTCAAATAGCAGCTTTACCTGCAGCAACTTTACAAGATCAAGAATTAATTTTCTCTTTTCCTGGACCAGATACTTACACTGTTGGCTTAACAGTTACAGATAATTTAGGAAAATCAGAATATACAGAAAAGTTAATTACAGTAAATCAAGCAGTACCACAAATTCCAGTTCCAGAAATTGGTGAGCCAAGTTTTGAAGACAATAGCTTGTTTGATGGTACAGGAGATGGTAGAGATTCTTGGAGAGCACCTAGTAGTTCAAGGTGGGGTAGTGTGTTTCAAATCAATACAGACACAAACCCAGTAGATGCTCCAAATTTACCAGATGGTAGACAAGCAGCTAAGTTTCCTGCAGATGGTACAAGAACAGGTTATCAAGAAATTGAGGTAACCCCAGGTGCAACTTATGTATTAACTTACTTCAGTGCGTTTGAAGAAAATTCTTTTGGAGATTTAACAGTTTCTATCATTAACACAAATGCAGATAGTTTAGCAGATGCACAGTTAGATGCTAATATTATCGCACAAAGAACAGACAATAACATTGGTAGAGTAGATAATGTTTTTAAGAAACATGCACTTACTTTTGAGGCAGGTACAAATGAATCAGTAATAATTTTATTAAGAGGTTCAGGTGTAGAAAGTAGATTAGATGCTTTTGATATTTCAGTAAAACAATAAAAAACATTTAAAAAAAATTAATAATTATGATAAATAGAAATCACAAAACATTTAAGGCTAGCACTTTAATGCTGTTCTTTATGTTTTTAGGTATTGTCTCATGTTATGATAGTGGTTATGAAGAGTTTACGCCTCCTACAGGAAATGTAAACAATATTCAACCAAGCACATTATTTACTACAAGTCCAAAACCAGATGATAACTTATCTGTAATCTTTAGAAGTTATTCTACAGATGCAGTTTCTTACGCTTGGGATTTTGGAGATGGAGGTAGCTCTGCAGAAGCAAACCCAGATTATACATATGCAGAAGGTGGTTTATTCAATGTAAAATTAACAACTACAAGTTCAGATGGTTTACAAGCAGTAGATTCTGCTTTTGTAGATCCTATTTCTGTAGATTTTTCTTTTACTTCTGTAGATTCTCAAGTTACTTTTACAAACACAACTTCAGGTGCACAGAGTTTAACGTGGGATTTTGGAGATGGTGATACAGTAGAGTGGAATGCAGATGACACACAAAGCGATCCAGATTTTAGCCCAATACATACGTATGCTACAGCAGAAACTTTTGAAGTTACGTTAACTGCAACAACATTTTTAGGTAAACAAGTTTCTGTTACAAAAAAAGTAGAAGGTTTAGTATTAGCTGCAATTCCAGATTTTACATTTACTACAAATTCACTTACAGCAACCTTTACAGATGCTTCTTTATTAGCAGTTTCTCATAGTTGGGATTTTGGTGACGGATCAACATCAACAGAACAAAACCCATCACATACGTATGCACAATTAGGTACTTACGATGTAACTTTAACTATTACAAATAGTGCAGGTGTACCAAGAACAATTACAAAACCAGTACCTGTAGGTGGTGTAAAAGCTACTTTCAAGGCTATTGTGTTAAATGGTACTGCAAATGATTGGACAGCCTCTACAGGTGACAATGCTGATGCTTGGGATATGACTCCAAACTCAACAATTAAAGATAATTCAGGTGCAACTGTAGATAGCCCTTATAGAGCTATTTGGTATAATAAAGATTTAAATGATTATATCGATGCTACTTACTGTACAAGTGAGCAGCCAGGTTCTACCAGTGATGGTAATAAATTCGGACCAAATGCAGGTGGAGGAAGAGGAGTAAAACTAAGTAATAGCTGTAGAAGATTGTATCAAGTTGTAGCAGTAGAGCCAGGAGTAGAATACACCTTTACTATTGACACAAGATCAGAAGCAGCAGGTATAAACACAGAAGTATTTATTTTAAATAAAGAAATTACAACAGAAGTAAATATTGAAGATCATGCAGATGGTTATTTCGATATTACTAATGATTTTAACTCTAGCAAGAGTTCATCAAGCAATGATACTTTTACAACTACCAGTTTTGTTTTCAAAGCAACATCTAATACAGCAGTAATTTATGTTAGAGCTTTAAAAGCAGTAGATAGCAGTAACGAAGTGTTTATTGATAATATTGATATTATTACCCCAGGTTTTTAATAATATTGGTTTTTGCTGTATGAAATTTTAAAAAAAGTATAAATTTCATACATTTTAATAAAATGGTACCATATAATGGTAGTTTTCAGTACGTTTGTGCTCTTAAATTAAACTACAATTAAATATCATTTAATAAGCTATTAACCTTAAAAAATTTAGGAAATGAAGTTAGAAACACTCGCAAAATTAGACCAATCTAAGATTCAGAAGAGTATTATTTCACAAATTCGTGATTTAATAAACTTTAAGAATTTAGAACCTGGAGACAAATTACCATCTGAAAGAATGCTTTCAGAAAAATTTGGAGTTTCTAGAAGTAATATTAGAGAGGCTATAGAAAAGCTTGAGTTTTATGGGTTGTTAAAATCTATTCCACAAAGTGGAACTTTCGTTGCAAATATTGGGGTAATAGCTATGAATGGTATGATAGAAGATATTCTACGTTTAGAAGATCCTGATTTCAAATCATTAGTAGAAACAAGAATTTTATTAGAATTAAAAACAGTAAGGTTAGCAGCTACTAGAAGAACAGAAGAAGATTTAGAAAATATTGAGGAGGCATTATATGCTTATAAAGAAAAAGCAATAAATGGTCAAGATGCTGTACAAGAAGATTTATTATTTCATTTAGCTATCGCAAAAGCAAGTGGAAACAGCACAATGAATACATTTATGTTAATTATAATTCCAGAAATCATTACAAATTTTCAAAAATATCATGTTTGTGATGCTGGCTTAACCAAAAGAGGTATTGATGATCATCAAGCAATTTTTGATGCCATTAAGAATCAAGAACCTCAATTAGCAAAACAAAAAATGAAAGAGCACTTTAGAGAGCTTTATCAATACTGTTATAGCAGTTAAAATAAACAAATAGAATGAAGATAAAAGGATTACGTTGGTGGGTTGTAGGGCTAGTAGCTTTGGCTGCAGTTATAAACTACATAGATAGACAGGCTTTTGGAGCTTTATGGCCAGACATTGCTAAAGAATTATTTCCTGATATGACTTCAGATGAAACGAAGCTTATCTATGGTACTATTTCTGCTGTTTTTATCTTGTCTTATGCTGCAGGTCAAACAATCTTTGGAAAAATCTTTGATTGGATTGGTACTAGAATAGGATTTGCACTATCAATAGGAATTTGGTCTCTAGCAACAATGGTTCATGCATTTGCTAAAGGAATGATAAGTTTTTCGATTTTTAGATCTATTTTAGGAATAGCAGAAGCTGGTAACTGGCCAGGTGCTGCAAAGGCCAATGCAGAATGGTTTCCTACGAAAGAAAGAGCTTTTGCTCAAGGAATATTTAATTCTGGAGCAGCTATAGGTGGTATCGTAGCTTATCCAATAATAGGTTTACTTTCTGTTTATTTATCATGGCAAGCTATATTTGTTTGTGTTGGTTTGGTTGGTCTTTTATGGTTAGTACCTTGGTTGTTTATCGTTAAATCATCACCAGACAAACATCCTTGGTTATCAGAAGACGAAAAAAAATACATTCTATCTGGTCAAAGAAATGAAGATGCTGATAAAGATGGTAATTTTGAAGAAGGTTATAATCCTAGTACAGGAAAATTATTAAAACATAAAGAAAGTTGGGGCGTAATTATAGCTTCAGCTGCAATAGATCCTATTTGGTGGTTATTCATTGTGTGGATTCCTATCTACCTTAACGAAGTATTTGGTTTAGATGTAAAAGAAATTGCATTTTCTGCATGGGTACCTTATGTTGGTGCTATGCTTGGTGCTTGGTTTGGAGGTCTTTTGGCTCAGAATAGATTAAGTAAAGGATGGTCTGTAGACAAAACACGAAAAATGGTAATTACATTAGGTTGTTTAGTTATGATTCCTTGTTTCTTTTTATTGAAAGCTCCTGGATCTGCTATAAATGCAGTTATTATTATGGCAGTACTTTTATTTGGTTTCCAAATAGCAATTGGTAACGTTCAAACTTTACCAAGTGATATGTTTAGTGGAAAAGTAGTAGGAACATTATCTGGATTTGCTGGAACAGCAGCGAAATTAGGAGCCTTTGGACTTACAATATTAGTACCTATGTTAACTACAGGAGGTAATTATACTTCAGCTTTTTTAATAGGAGGAGCTTTAGCAATAGTGGCATTATTAGCAGTTTGGGTATTATGTCCTAAAATTGAACCAATCAAAGAATCAAAATAAATTAAAATCAGTTCATAAAATTATATAAATATTAGAAAAATGAGTAAAGCGCAAGGACAATTAGCAATAGTAACTGGAGCCACAGGTGGTATAGGTTTTGCAGTTGCAAAAAGATTAGGAAACGAAGGGTATACAGTTATTTTAAATGGGATAGATGATGATGCTGGTGCTGAAAGATTAAAAGAACTTAAAGCTGATGGTATTGAGGCTGATTATTATGGGTTTGATGTAACTGATGAAAATGCAGTAACTTCTAACATTACTAAAATTGGTGAAAAATACGGTAAAATCGATGTATTAGTTAACAATGCAGGTGGTTTAGGAGGTAGATCTCGTTTTGAAGAGATGACTACAGATTTCTATAGATTTGTAATGGCATTAAATCTAGATTCTACATTTTTTGCTTCAAGAGCAGCCATTCCTTTCTTAAAGAAGAGCGATAATCCATCAATTATTAACTATACATCTAATGCAGGTTGGAATGCAGGTGGCCCAGGTGCTGGTATCTATGGTACTTCTAAGGCAGCTGTACATGCTATTACAAGAGCTTTAGCAAAAGATTTAGCTGAGTATCAAATTAGAGTAAATGCTGTATCTCCAGGAACAATTGATACAGATTTTCATAAACAAATTAAGTCTACTAAGCCAGAGGTATTTAAATCTTGGGCAAATAACATTATGTTAGGTAGATTAGGTCAGCCAGAAGATGTTGCTGGTGTAGTTGCATTTTTAGCAAGTAAAGATGCTGCTTTTATCACTGCAGAAACTATTCAAGTTGGTGGTGGTCAAGCATTAGGTATCTAAGACCAATAAATTTTTAATTTCAATAAGCGCACTGAGTATTCAGTGCGTTTTTTTTGTGCTTTACGTATATGGTTTTGGCTTATGATAAAGTAAATAACACCTAATCAGCCTTTTATAAGAATGTCATATTTTTAATGATATTACCAAAATGTTGAATTATTGTTAACAAAAGTATTTAAATCGCCTATTTCGTTGAATTAAATTGAATAATTAATAAAAAATTAACATTAAAATTGTGTGAGTCTAAAAAATGCATATATTTGGAAAACCAATTTGGTTTACCAATTTGGTTGACCAAGTTGGTTTTCCAGATTGTTAAGTAAATTGTAACATTTTATTTAAGATTGAATTTGAATTAATTAAGATTAGAAGGGTAGACCTTTATCTGCCCTTTTTAATTCAAATCTAAATTAACACGTATTACCAGGGTCACACAAGTGATGAATTATATATTAAACATTAACATTATTATGAAACTAAAACTGAAATTGGCATTACTGTTTGTAATGTTGGTAAGCTTTTGCAATTATGCTCAAGAAGCTTACACTCTTAAAGGTAAAGTAACTACAGAAGTAGGTAATGAGATTTTACCAGGAGTTTCTATTGTTGTTCAAGGTAGCACAGTAGGAACTGAAACTGATTTTGATGGTAACTATACTATTAAGGTTAAACAAGGAGATGTGTTGGCATTTTCTTATTTAGGTTATGCTACTAAAACTTTTACAATTACCAATCAACAAACTTTAAATGTAACCTTAGCAGAAGATTCAAGTGCTTTAGATGAAGTAGTAGTTGTAGGTTATGGTAGTAGAAAAAGATCTCAAATAACTGGAGCTGTTGCCAAAATTGGTGGTGGTGAAGTTGCAGCTGTTCAAGCAGTTCGTGTGGACGACGCTTTAGCAGGTAAATTAGCAGGGGTTTTAATTCAGAATCAAGATGGTTCTCCAGGTGCTGCACCAAAAATTCAAATTAGAGCAGCATCTTCAATTTCTGGGGCTTCAAACCCATTAATTGTTGTAGATGGTTATCCTATCTCAGGTGGTTTAGAAACAGTAAACCCAAATGATATTCAAAGCTTAGAAATCTTAAAAGATGCAGCTTCTGCAGCTATTTACGGTTCTAGAGGTGCGAATGGTGTTGTTTTAGTAACAACTAAAAAGGGTTCTTCTGGTAAAACTACTTTTAACTATAATGCATACACAAGTATTTCTAACAAATACAGAGAAAATATTTTAATGTCTGGTCCTGAGTGGGCTGCACATTCTAGAGCTCAAATTGCAGCTGGTAACTGGACAAGTACAGTTAACTTAGTAGACCCTGCATTTTTAGAGTACAGATTAAGTGCTTACGAAAATTCACCTGGAGCAATTAGTCCAGAAGACTGGTTATTTCAAACGGGTTCTACTACAGCTCATGATTTTAGTATGAGTGGTGGTAATGAAGGTACTAAGTACTATGCTTCTGTGGGATACCAAAACGCAGAAGGTGTTGTACAAACACAAGGTTTTGAAAGACTAAATGCTCGTTTAAATGTTGATGCAACTTTAGGCGATAAGTTTAAAGCAGGAATTGCTTTCAATGGATTTACTTCTAAAAGAGACATTTTAGGACATGATATGAGAGATTTATTAAGAGCTTATGGTGTTCATTCAATTTATCATACAGCAGAATCAATTGCATTCGTTCAACAATTAGATCAACAAGCACAAGCTTTAGGTTTAGCTGCTTTTGATAATGGTTATAGAGGTTCTACTTACGAAGCAAGTTCTATTTATGATTTAGAGCCAGGAATGGCTGCTCAAGATTGGCATTATGGTAGAGCTAACAATGGTATTGGTGGTTCTGGAGATGCAGGTCCTGCAGCTAAGTTAGACAATGTAGATAGCTGGCAAAAAACGTTTTTTGGAAATGTAAATACGTATTTACAGTACAATATTTTAGAAGGATTAAATATCAAAACCGTATTAGGTGGAGATATGAGAGATACTCAAACCTATGCACATAGATTATTAGGTTACGATTCAAGAGCAAGAGATTCTCAAACATTTATGGATCAAGCAGATTTAAAAGTTTCTACAGTATTAAGTGAAACTACATTAAACTTTGCAAGAACAATTGGTAAACACGATATTTCTGCAGTAGTTGGTATGGAATTCCAAAATACTAGATTTATTGGTACAAGATTAGATGGAGCTAACGTTCCTGATGAAGCTGTATTAAACTACAACTTATTCGATCCTGCAGATATTACTGTTACAGAAAGAGATGAAACAAGAGTTAGAGAAAGTGTATTTGGTAGAGTAAACTACTCTTATGATGATCGTTTCTTATTAACTGCTTCTTTAAGAAGAGATGGTGACTCTAGATTTGGAGCTAACAATAGATATGAAACATTCCCTGCAGTATCTGTAGGTTGGAATTTACATAACGAATCTTTTTTACAAGATAGTGAAACATTAAGTAGATTAAAATTAAGATTTAGTACAGGTTCTTTAGGTACAACATCTTTCTTAGGTTCTTATGATTCTTTAAGTTTATTAGATCCTTCAGCAACTATTTTTGGAACAGGATATTTAATTCCATCTAACTCTGCTAACCCAGATTTAACATGGCAAACAAATACAGAAACAAACTTTGGTGTAGATTTAGGTTTCTTAAACAACCGTTTTACAGTTGGTTTAGATTACTATACATCTGATATTGAAGATATCTTAATTAACCAAGCACAATCAGAAGTGTTAGGTAACCCAACATCTATTCTTAACGTTGGAGATGTAAGAAGTTCAGGTTTTGAATTTGAATTTTCTGGTAGCATAGTTAGTCAAGAAGACTTTTCTTGGAGTGCAAGTGCAAACTTATCTACAGTAGATACAGAAATTACAGACTTAGGAGGTTTAGATGAATTACCACAACAAATTTTTGGTCAAAGTGGTAGAGGACCAGTATTTAGAAACTACGTTGGTGGTGGAATTGGTGAAATGTGGGGATTAGAAACTATTGGAGAAGTAGAAATGGAATACTTAGCTGATGGTACAAGACACCCAAACAATCAATCTGGTGAATCTTATGTGGTAGATCAAAATGGAGATGGTATTATTGACAGAACAAGAACTGTAGAAGATGGTGGAGATTTAGTAAAAATCGGTCAGAACACACCAGATTTCTACTGGGGTATGTCTCAGAACTTTAGATACAAGAAATTCGATATGTCTTTCCAATTACAAGGTTCTCATGGAGCAGAAGTGTATAATATAGATCCACTTTACTACGGTTCTCAATGGGGAGGTAGATTAGACTATGCACGTTTAGATGCAAATGGAGATGGTATTGCTGATCATAATGGAGAATATTATGAAAGAAACAGAAACCAAACAGATGCTATGATTCAAGATGCTTCTTACGTTGCATTAAGAAACTTAACTATTGGTTATACTTTAGATGACGTTGCAAGTAGAATTGGTTTAAACTCTATTAGATTATATGGAGCAGCAACTAACTTACTTTACATTATGGCAAGCGATTATACTTCTTATAACCCAGAAGGTGTGAATACTACAGACCCAACAGTTTATGGTGCTCAAGTAGGTGCTAGCCCAGTTGTTAGAAGTTTTACAATTGGTTTAAATGTTAAATTTTAAAAAATAAAAAGATGAGAAAAATATATATATTACTAGCTGCGCTGTTTATTGCAACAGCATGTGACTCAGATTTAGATCAAGCACCACCAAATTTAGCAAGTGCAGATTCTTTAACTGACTTTTCAGGAGTATTAAATGCAGCATACTACTACCAATTAGGAAGTGTAACACCATTAGCAGTAATGGGCGAGTTTAGATCTGATAACGCAGTTATGGACGAAGCACCATACACAGAGTTTGACGCTTTTACAGCAAACTTAACAACCATGGAAGATCAGTTCTTTGGCCCACTTTATACAGCAATGTATAAGTCAATTTTAAGTGCGAACAACGTAATTGAGAATTCAGAAGATGCTACAGAAATAGCAGAAGCTAAGTTTTTAAGAGCATTATCTTACTACAAATTAGTAAAGTCTTTTGGAGCAGTAACCGTAAATTTAGAAGCATCTCCAAGTTTAACAGATACATCTATTTTAGCAAGAGTACCTGCTATGGATGTGTATAGTAATGTAGTAGTTCCAGATTTAAATGATGCAATCTCTGGTTTATCAACTACAATTACAAACGGAAGAGCTTCTAGATATGCTGCACAAGCATTATTAGGTAAAGTATATGCAGCAATGGGTAACTATGCAAGTGCTGCTACTAATTTAGGAGCAGTTGTAAATGGAGCTTCAGGAGCAGGTATTGCTTTAGAAGCAAACTTTAGTGATATTTTCGGATTTGAAAATGAAGGAAATTCTGAAATTATTTATGCTACACAAATTTCTAGTTCTATTGTAGATGAGTATGGTTTTGGTTCTGATTTTTGGAACTGGTTTGTAGGAGATGATTCTAAAGCAGATTTTCCAGTAGATTCAGATTTAGTAGCTGCCTTTGATGCAAGTGATGCAACTGGTGCAACAGATTTAAGAAGAGCTGTTACTTTAGATGCAGCAGGAACAACTGCTATTAAGTTTCCAAAAGATGGTGGAAATGGAGGAGAACATGATTGGATTGAAATCAGATTAGGAGATGTAATTTTATTATATGCAGAGGCATTAAACGAGAATGGAGATCCAACAGGAGCTGCAACTCAACTTAATAAAATTAGAAATAGAGCAGGTTTAGCGAACACTACAGCTTCTACGCAAGCTGAGTTAAGAACAGCTATTTTAAACGAGAGAAGATTAGAGTTAGCCTTTGAAGGTCATAGATGGGATGATTTAGTAAGAACAAACACTGTAGACGCAGAAATGGGTACTACTGTAAATAGTAACTACTACTTGTTTCCAATACCAATTTCTGAAATATTAGCAACTGGTGGTGTTATAACACAAAATGCTGGTTACTAGTCTTTGTTATTAAGTTTTATAAATGTAATAAGCTGGCTTCATGAAAATGAAGCCAGTTTTTTTTGCAATAATGGCAAAGCAGTCTATTTGTTAGTTATAAAGTTAATTATTGTAAGTATAGCAGAGATTAAGAGGGTTTAAGGTTGAGCCTTATATAAATCCTTTTATAAGGGCTATAATTCGTGTTCTTAGGTATTAATTAAAAAGTTGGGAGCTTTAGAATAGCTAGGCATCTTTTCCTCAGCCAAATCAATATTAGAGCAATCTATTTAACTTTGATTAGTTAATAACTAAGAGCATATACTAGAAAGAAAAAAAACACCTCTAGAAGGTGTTTTTTATATACTATAGGTAATGCAATGTTAAGTTGATTAGAAAGAGCCTTTGTTTAACTTTTAGGCTGAATTAAACCAATATCATCTATATCATTATTCGTTTTTAATAAAGGCGATTTTTTACTTGGTATAAATAGATTCTTATCATCCCATTTTGGACTTCTGTAAATAAGATTTGCGCTTTTTGCTCCACTATTTACCTTTACTTTTCCACATAAATTAATAAGACTGTTTTCAATTCTATTATCCTTACCATATAAACTTACGGCTGTTTTAATTTTGTAACTATTCTCAAAAACCGAGTTTTTAATAATCACAGTAGGTATCGATTTTAATCGAATAATATTCCCTTTTTCGCTATTATTAACATTACTAAATACAGAGTTTGTAACTACTAATTTAGCTGGGCTATCATTCACTAAAGGTCCTGTTTTTACATAGTTGATGGCAAATTCCTCAATATTATCAAAAACAGTATTATGTATTAAAATAGTATTGGCATTGTATTTGGCAAAATTGTTCTTTTCGTAAGATAAATTTAAGCCTCTGTAACTATCTTTAAATATTGAGTTCTTTATACTTATTGTATCTGCTAACGTGCCTATGTATGCTTTGTAAATACTACCACCATTGGTATTTGTAAAATTTTGAAAAGTACAATTGTCTACAAATAAATTGTAGGTTTCACCTAGTTCTTTATCTGGCGAAACTACAGCGTATTTAACTTTTGTGTCATTATCACCATCAATAACTAAATTTTCTAATCTTAATGTGGCATTTTCTTGAACTCTAAAGAAATAATTTAAGGGTTTTGGCAAATCATCATTTGCTTTAATAATTGTTTTGGCAGTTCCTCTAACAGTAACATCACCTTTAATTTTTTGAGTTTTATTGATGTAATAAATTCCATCTGATAAAACCATTGTTGTCTTTGCAGTTGCTTTTTTAAGCGCTTTTGCAAAAGTATCTGAGCCTGGAGCTACTTTTATTTCTTTTTCTTTTATTACAACCTCTGGCTCTTCAATTATAGGTTTCCAATATGGCCCAGTCCTTATTAATAAAGCTTTCGGAAACCTTTTATTTCCTAAATTAAAAGCACCTACTACAAGCTCTTTTCTTGGGTAACCAACAATATCTTTTTCTGGACTTGAGCTATCCTTATAACTAGAAATCAAAGAAGGATTATTAGCAGTTGGCATGGGTATAGATTGTAGTAATTTCCAATCTACAGTTAGTTTTTGAAATACATTAGCATCTGCAGATGCACTTGAATCTAATATATTTTTAAAGAATTTGATACCACTAATGTTATCAGAAATATCTAAAACTTCACTACCATCTGTATTGGTTACTAAATTATTTGCAAAAATAGAATTGATAGGAGGTAGCGTTCTTTCATCGTCTTTACCAGCACCAAATGCTATAGGCCCACAATTGATGATAGTATTATTTTGTACGTTTACATTCTTAACTTGGTTGTATCTATTTAGAGGTGAGTTAGGAACACCATTCATAATAACAATTGGTCCTCTAAAACCATCGCCTCTTAAACCAATTAATAAATTGTTTCTTACAATATGGCCTTCGTTTATAATTCTAATTCCACCTGTTCTTTTAACATTATTACCAATAAAAACATTGTTTTCTACAAGAGCATTATTTCCATGTCTTAAGGTTAATGTACCCTGACTTTCAATAAATAGGTTGTTTCTAAAGATATTGTCTGCAGATTTATTTGAAATAATTTCTATTTCACCATCACAATTTTGAAAAGTGTTGTTTTCTACGAGTGTTTTAGAAGATTTCATAGAATTTGCACTTGTACCAATTCTAATAGTTTCTCCACCATTTTTGCCTAAATCTGGTCTTTTACCGAAAAAATTATGATCTATTTGATGATTATTTTCAACATGTTCTTCGCCTTTAAGCCAAACAACTAAAGTAGTACCATCATTTGTTTTTCCAGTAAAATTGTTATGGTCTACTCTGTTATTTTTACCCCAAATATCTACCCAATGAGAATTTATGCTAGTATCTTCTGGGTTATAATAAGAAATTGTGTTGTGTGTAAATCTGCAATTATTTGCAAATTCTTTAGAGTTTTTACGAAACTGCACTATAGATTTTTTTGTAGGATTACCATCTTTAAACCATAAGCCTTCTACAATGATGTAAGTACCATAAATTTTAATAGAAGAGTTCCCATCCAAAATAACTTCACCAGCTTTTTCTGCTTTTACTGTAATTGGTTGTGCCTCTGTTCCATTACCATATGCATCAAGACTAACATCTGTCCAAACTCCGTTTTTTAATATAATTGTAGAACCTGCAGTAGCATTTTTAATGGCTTCTTTGTATTCTGTAGTGTTTGAAACTAAAATTTCTTGTTGTGCATAACAGAAAGACGTAAGAAAAATAAGGGCTAAAGTAAAAATTGAATTTCTCATAATCAAGTGGTTTACCAATTTGGTAAACCAAATATACAGGAAAGAATTTATTTTTAAATAAAGATTTTTAGCTTATTTATTAGTTTACCCTAGCCAACCATCTCTATCCAAGCTTCTATATTGTATAGCTTCAGCAATATGGTCTGGAGTAATGTTTTCTGAATTGGCCAAATCTGCTATAGTTCTAGCCACTTTTAAAATTCGGTCATAAGCTCTAGCAGAAAGGTTCAATTTTTCCATAGCTGTTTTAATTAATAGTAAACTTTCTTCAGATAATTTACAAAACTCTCGAATTTGTTTCACATTCATTTGAGCATTATAATGCAAGTTCTGGTAGTTTTTGAAACGTATAGATTGCAGTTCTCTTGCAGCTGTAACTCTCTTTCTAATTACAACTGAAGACTCTCCTTTTCTTTCTTCGGATAATTTTTCGAAAGGGACAGGTGTAACTTCTATGTGTATATCGATTCTATCTAATAATGGGCCAGATATTTTACTTAAATAACGCTGCATTTCTTGAGGAGAGGAGGTCATTGGTGAATTTGGATCATTAAAAAAACCAGATGGACTAGGATTCATGCTTGCTACCAACATAAAACTACTAGGGTAGGTAACTGTGAATCTTGCTCTAGAAATTGTAACTTCTCGATCTTCTAAAGGTTGACGCATTACTTCTAAAACTGTACGTTTAAATTCAGGCAATTCATCTAAAAACAAAACACCATTATGAGAAAGTGATATTTCTCCTGGTTGTGGATATTGGCCTCCACCAACTAGAGCAACATCTGTTGTTTTATAATAATGTGGTGGTATTAATTATCTGTACCCAAAAAAATCGTTACACACCAACTCTCCTTGTTTTGGTCTTTGACTTAAAGAAATAAATCTTGTTCTTTTTAAAACTAATTGATTCGTGCAAGTATTTTTAAATGTTACTTTAAAATCGTAGTTACAACTTGGGTAGGCACTACAATCTCTACTTCCGTTTTCTACTAATATTATTTCATAACATTCTTCTCTGCAATTATCATCTTCTTCAGAACAACTTAATAATGTTGTTACGACTAATAATACTGCTAATAATTTAACTGTTTTCATTTTCATTTTTTTTTTAAAATTACAAAAGATATAACTAAATACAAAGTTTCCAATAATCGACTATAGCTTGAATTTATTAAAAAGCCCATCTACCCTACCTAACATATTCTTTTTACGTAAAATCGACTTACTGTATATTTTCCAAAATGGAAAGTTGAGTTAAGTTAAAAACATATTTGAATATAGGTATATATAAGACCTTATTAGACTGTTTTGGTAGTCTATATTAGATAATATTGTAGAGTAGCTTAAATAGGCTAATATGAAGTGTTTAAGCATAAAAAAACCTACTGTAATTAGTAGGCTTATATTATATTTTATATGTAGTTTGTCTTATTAGATTGCCAAGTAAATATCTTCAATTTCTTCTTGTGTAATATCTAAATATCTTCTTGTTATTCCAACAGATGAATGATTGTACATTTCAGATAACCATATAAGAGCTTTCTCGCTTTCTCCTTGACTTTCATAAACTCTTCTACCAAATGATTTTCTTAATGAATGAGAGCTTATGTTTTTATCCTTAGACTTAAAGACTTGTTTTAACTTTCTATTAATTTGTTGTGATGAATATACAGAACCTTTTTGAGAGATAAATATTTCATTTCTTGTTGGATTAAGTTTATTGAAAGCATTACTAATTTCCTTATGGTCTAATCTTACTTTTTTAGGCTTATTGGTTTTTTTCTCTCTAAACTGTGCATATCCATTTATAAAATCATTCTTAGTTAATCTTAATATATCTGAAATTCTTAAACCAGTATGGATTGCAACAATAATATAAAAACCAAAGTTTCTATCTTTTTGACTATTAAGTAATTCTTTACCTTTTGATAATGCTTTATAAAATTCAATGTGATTTGCAGTTGTAATACTATGCTTAATGCTCATAATTTTATTCTTATTAATTACATTGCAAATATATTCAATAATATGCAATATAACTCATTTTTGAACATTATTTTTTATACTTTATTTCTTGTGATACTTTAAACTATTGTTTTTCAGTTGTTTAGATATAAAATGTTCACTTTTGTAATTAGTGAACATTATTAATATTACAACAGAATTGCCAGCATTATTATAACAAATATTACTATCAGTAGAATAATAAGTTTACTACTAAACTCCTCTTCAGATTCTGGAAAAAGTAATTCAAAAAAGTCCTCTATATATTTTTTCATAGCAAATCAAAAATAAGCAATCCAAATAATATTGTAGTACCATAATAGAATCATAATAAAAGACTGTTCATAGCAAAAGAATCATATTAAAATAATTTAGCATTGATTTAGTGTAAAAAATAAGCTATTTCCCTAATTTACAGATACTTATACTCATTTTCAACACGTTATAAAAATATTTATATCCTTTTCTAACTAAAGATGTAGCTATTTCTACAGCATCATATTAGCACTAAAAAAAGAACAGTAATTTGTTATTGCATTATATAGTTATAGAGAAATCTAAACGTATATGTTTACTAATTAAAATGAATAATAAATGAATGCTAAAAAAATTAAGAGGTTAGATGTTAATCCTAAGTCGGATATACTGTACACTAGAATAACTAAAGCAAAGAATATACAACTGCAAAACCTTGCAGATGATTATGGATTAAAAAAATCTACAATCGTAAGAACTGCTATCAACGAATATCTCTCTTCGCATGCATAATATGAAGAATAGAATTTCAACTTTAAAAGACTGGATTCGTTCAACTCCAGAAGGAAACAAAAGACTTAATAGAGCTTATGAAACTTATAAAAGTGAAGCTGTAAGATTAAGAGATGCACGTAAAGAATTACCATACATACCAAATTATGAATAAGAGTGAAAAGTATTTAACAGTATCATATTTTATTGTAGTAACAATAACAGTAATTCTACTTGCATATCTAATTTTTAAATAATCAAATACAAATCAAAATGAATAATAAAAAAATCAAATATTTCGCAGAGCATCCATTTCAGGTAAAACTTGGAGAATTAAACAAAGAACTAAAAGCTTATAAAGAGTTAATGCAGATAGTTCAAAAGATAGAACCAAATGCAACTTCAGTAAGCCAATTAGAAGCAATGCTAAATCTTAAGACAAAGTTCTTAAACGCTGAAATGAGCTTTGCTGCTTTTAATCTTCAAAATGAATATAGTAAAATACAAGATTTACAGAAGAAATGTAGAAATATTGAAAGTGAGATGTTAACCTCTAAAAACGAATTTAAAGGTAGTTACCTTAAAAAGTTAGAAGAGGAGTTTAAAACATACTATGATGACAATGAGCTTCAAGCTAGAGAGACGTTACAACGTATATTCAAAGAGTTTAACGAATTGGATTTGAAATATAGAGCTATTGTAAGCTATAATAACGCTCGTTTAGGTTATAATCCCTTTCACAATCTAAATATTTAAGCTATGAAATTAGATGTTACAATAAGAACAATCGATTCTACTAGCTATACTAAATTTAAGGGTATATCTGTATATAAGCTCATATCATATCTAACTAGAAAGTTTGGTAAAAGCTTGAAAAACAACATTACAGAAGGAACTAAGATAACTGGCAAGCATAATGCTTCAAGACGACCTAAACAGGTTAATCAAACCAATGATAATTTATAGCTATGAGCATAAGCAAAAAGGAAAAAGAACAATCACACTTTGGCAATGATGCAAGTGATAATGAAATCGGTTTTGGCACTATCTATACACCTAAACAAGATTTAGAAAAATAAGATACAAACGAATAAAAATTAATTAAAATGAATAATAATAGCAAATATTTTATTAGTGCTTCTGACTTTCAGAGAGTAGAGAATAATAGAAGAGTAACTGTTGGAGAATTAGAGAATTTGAAGAGAAAATTAAATATACTCTTTAACAACTTTATAAAGCAGTACAATCGAATTAATGGTTAACTGTTTGACTTGGTTTGTTTGATTGGGGAGTATTGAAAATCTTACTTCGTACTCCTCTTTAAACAACAAACAAATATAAACCTAACAAAAATCAGTTGTTTTTTGTGAAACCAAAATAAAAGAATCATAGAAATTTGAACTTAATAAGAGCGTAGGAACTCTTCTAAACCAATAAATTATGTATTTAACCACTTTAAATGGTGTAAATAAAATAGTGCAAAATTCAGCCTATTATAAAGGAATTAGGCAAGAAAGCTATAAGCGTAGACTTATCGATAAATGCAATTTTGTGGTTAATGCAATCTTACAAGGGAATCAATACAAATACCAATCACAAAAGACAAATTCAATACCTCTTCATAACGATATACTGTTAAACCAATTAGGTAAAAATTATCAAAAAGTATTAAGTATCCTTTTAGATGCTAATCTAATTGAAACTAATAATAGTTATAAAGTTAATGAGCATTCTAAAAAATATAGGCTAACCAATGAAGCCTTAAAAATGGATATTATAAAAGGTGGAGTCTTGCACCATACAACAATTAGAAAATTCAATTCCTACAGAAAAGATACTTTAAAATCATTACTAAAAGATAAAGATATTGCTAAGATATTTTATAGTGTAACAGATACTTATTTTAATGCACCTAAAGATATGGATGCTTATTTAGATTCTATTATTGGAACTGATAGAGATGAACGTAGATTGCACTATGAAGACTGGTTTAAACAATTAGTACAATTTAATAGCTTTACAACAACTAAAGAGTATTTAGAAAGTCAATTTTACATAATGAAATGTAAAAAGACAAGTAGGATTTATAATACGTATACTCATATTCCTAAAGAATTTAGAAAACTATTAACCACCAAATCAAATGATAAACTAATAGAATTAGACTTAAAAAATAGTCAACCTTTTATTTTATCTATTATGTTTTATTTGTCTTCTAAAGACGTAAGTTCAAACCGAATGACCTCTTCTGCATATTCAAATAAGTTAATTGAAGCCAATAGAAATAAAATCAATAATACTTTATATAATGGTAGTCATTTTTCTAATTTAACATTTGATATGCTTACAGATATTATAACAGGTGATTTTTACTTAAAGTTTATCAAAACAAAAAATAAATTAGGCTTTCAAAATGATATACCAACTAATGACAGAAAAGAGATTAAACCTTATGCATTAAAATCATTTTATGCTTATTGTAGTGAGGATTTAAGTAAAGAAGAGCAAGTTTTAAAGTATATGTATCCAATGTTTTTTAAATGGCTTAAAAAGGCTAAAAACGAGCTAAATAAATTAAGTAATATCAAAGAAAATGCTGGTCATAAATTATTCGCTCAAATTGTACAAAATATAGAGAGTAATATATTTGTAAAGCAATTTTTTAGTAAATTGCCTATGGGTATGTTTGCATTCCCTATTCACGATTCTATAACGTGTAAAGAGACAGATAAGGAGTATATTAAGGCGTTAATTATAGATAGTATACAAACAATACTATCAGATGCTCAATTAGATAGAAACATAGTAAAAGACCTAATAAAATAGATATGAAAAAATACAATCTAAAATCTATAGTAGATGCTAAAACAGGAAACACCTATCTAATAGATAAGAACACTAAAAAGATAGTATCCTATAGAGATAAGACAGGAAATATTTATAATAATGTTAATAAATTAGTCGCTACTATTTAACTAGATATCATTATATTGTAATAGTTATAAGCATAGTTTCTTTTGGTTTAGAAACAATTTAATAAGCCTTGCATTTCCTACACTAGCAAGGCTTTTTTATTTAATATATTTTTAATTCTTTGAATCCCTTGCTATCACTGGGTAAACTTGAGATGGGGTATACATATACTATTATTTATTATTTCTCTATTATTTACTATTATTTATTATTATTTCGGGTTTTTTTCGGATTTTGGAAACTCGATAGAGTTATTTTCTAGGTCTATTATTGGTTTATGCAAAACATTAAATTCGTTTTCTACTCTATCAGCATAAATCTGTAATTCTTTTTCGCTAAGATTCCTTACTTTTTTAGAGATTGGATGTAAGTGATTGTAACAAAAATCTATAGCAATATTATAACTCCTATCTATGATATAATTCTCTATTAAGTTTTTTTCAGTTATAGAATTTACTGGATTTATAATTTCTTCAGATGAACCACTAAAGTCAGTCTTAAAATTATCTTCGTTTATGTAATAATCATTTATTTTAAACTCTATTCGAATAACGTAATGTGGTGCTTTATAATCTATGGTAATTGATTTGATATACTTTTTAATCAATTCACTTTTATTATTAAAACTTGCGTTTTTTAAATTGGTTAAATCATCCTTTACATTTTCTTTTGTAAGTTCAGATTCTTCAAAGAAACTTATTTGCTCTATTAGGTTATCCAATTTAATTTTTAAATCTTCAATTTCATTTTTAATTCTTTGTTTAGAATTAGTAAACTCTTCTTCAGAAATAATATCTTTTATAAGCAAATCCACTGCCTTCTTTTGCTCCTTTTCTAACTTATCAATCTTCTTTTTTAATTGCTCTTTATTCTCTCTTAAAACGTCTAGTTTGCTCTCTATTTCATCATTCTTTAGAAAGTCTTTGGTTATCTCTAAAATACGTTGGTCTGCAAAGAATCTACCCCAAATAAAGTTCTCTAAAACGTCTATATTGATGCCTCTATTTTTACATCTAATTTCCTTGTATCTTTTACCTACACAGCTATAGAAATTATCACTTAAATTAACCCTTCTACGACCATAGTAATTTTTACCACACTTGGCACACCTTATAAGACCTTTTAATAAATATTTATGCTCTACTTTTTTACCACTATTATTTTTATTGTTTTCTAAATTATCATTTACTTTTTTCCAATAATTTGGCTCAATAATTATAGGTGCATCATAATTTTTACCACTATAAACCCTTACACCTTTATAAAGGGTATTTTTAATAATACTTTGCACAGTTCTAGCTCTCCACAATTTATTTTTTCGTGTTGGTATTTTTTTATCATTTAAATGATTTGCTATGTGATTATATCCTTTACCACTTAAAGAAAGTCTGTAAATTTCTTTAATAATTTCAGCTTCTTTTTCATCAATAGCTAAATATCCATTATCAGACCTGTAACCATATGCAACAACACTCCATACTCTGCCCTCTGTAATATGGTCTTTTAATGTCTTTTTAGTTTGTGCAGATTGTAGTTTTCTTGAATATTGATTAATTGATGAAAACATAATACCCATAAAATTATCTATAGGACTATCATAATCGACTTTCTTATCATCAAAATAAACATCAACTTCATTTGATTCGGCATATCTCATAAATAGTATATAAGTTTCAGCATCTCTCTCTAATCTATTCTGATTTCTAAACCACACTACTTTTATTAAACCATTAACAATATCCTTAATTAAACTATCTAACTTAGGACGGTCTTCAATTTTAGCTCCACCACTAACACCCTCGCCTTCATTATAAACCTTTAAATCAGTAAAACCCTTATCTTTAGCAAAAGCCCTGCCTTCTCTAATCTGATTTTCTATAGATGTAGAGTCTTTATCTTCTCTACTTAATCTCGTATAAATTGCTAACATATTCGATATTTTTAGCAAATATACTAAACCTCCACATCATACTACACAAAATCAGAAATTGTATGGTGAGGACTTCTAAAAGGACGTTGAACCATTAAACCATTTTCTTTGGTTTTACCTACTACAGAATGAATTTTAGTAGTTTCTAGAGCTTCATGTAAAGTCATAGGAGGTAAAATACTTGGTAATCTCTTAGCTAACATGGTTTTACCTGAACCTGGTGGACCAATAAGTATGATGTTATGGCCACCTGCTGCAGCTATTTCCATACATCGCTTTATAGATTCTTGCCCTTTCACATCAGAAAAATCAAATTCTGGGAAATCTATGTTTTTATAAAATTCTGCTCTTGTATCAATTATAGTGGGCTCAATCTTTGATTCACCATTAAAGTGCTGTATCACTTCTAAAATATTATCAACTCCTAATATTTCTATATCATTTACAATAGCTGCTTCTTTAGCATTTTCTTTGGGAAGTATAAAATATTTAAAACCCTCTTCTCTAGCTTTTATGGCAATTGGTAATGCTCCTTTTATAGGTTGTAAACTCCCATCTAAAGAAAGTTCTCCCATAATAATATAATCTTTTATTCCATCGGATTTTATTTGATTGGAAGCTGCCAAAATACCTGTAGCTAAGGTTAAATCATATGCAGCACCTTCTTTTCTGATATCTGCAGGAGCCATGTTTATGATTATTTTTTTTCCAGGAAGTTTAAAATTGTTGTTATCTAAAGCTGCAGAAATCCTATAGGAACTCTCACTTACAGCTTTATCTGGTAAGCCCACTAAATGGTAACCTATACCTTTATCTATATTTACTTCTACAGTAATTGTAGTAGCCTCTATACCAAAAACGGCAGAGCCAAAAACTTTAACTAGCATTCTTTTTTCTTTAAATGTAAAGAAATTTAGTGCGCAAAAAAAATGCAATCAATTTATTTGATTGCATTTTTTTTTAGATTAATTAGTTTCTATGCTGAATTTCTACTAGCGTTAATATTACCAAATAAAGAACGCATTACCATTTTTTCATAGACTTCAATCTCTGCTTCATTACCTTCAGATTGTTGTAAATCTTGAATTTTCTTTAACGCAAATTGCTGTATGGTTAATAATGGTAAAACAATGCTCTCTCTCATTGCTATAGAAGCTTTACCTTCAGGATAATTCTCCATTAATTCTTTATGACCTGTAAGTTTTAGTAACAATCTTTTTGTTGTTTTATACTCCTCATAAATTAATTTCCAGAATTCCCCATAAACAGGATCATCAGCCATATATGCTGTTAAACCAAAGAAAGATTTGGTTAAACTCATCATACTATTTTCTAGTAAAGTTTTAAAGAAATCTGAAGCATTATAGAAAGCTACAATTTCGTCAAATCGATCTGCATCTTCATATTTTTTTAGTGCAGTTCCTACACCAAAAAATCCTGGAACATTTTGTTTTAATTGACTCCAACTACCTACAAAAGGTATAGCTCTTAAAGCAGAAAAATCTAAAGTATCTGAGTTAGATCTTTTACTTGGCCTACTACCAATATTTGTTTTCGCGTAATATTTTAAGGTACTCATTTTTTCTAAATACGATAAAAATTGTGGATGATTTTTGAAATCTACATACGTTTTATAACTTGTATTAGCCAAGTCATTAATAATTTCTCTATTGGTATCGTTAATTTGGTCTTTAGTAAAAACCTCATTTTTAATACCAGAACTTATTAATTGTTCTAAATTAAATTGTGAAGAATCTAAAGTACCAAAGTTAGAACTAATGGTTTGACCTTGAATAGTTAATTGTATTTCTTTATCCTCTATAGTAGGGCCTAAAGATGCATAGAATTGATGCGTTTTTCCTCCACCTCTTGCTGGTGGTCCACCTCTACCATCAAAGAAAATAACCTCTATATCAAACTCTCTAGATACTTTTGTTAGTGCTTCTTTTGCTTTGAAAATTCCCCAATTTGCCATTAAATAACCACCATCTTTAGTTCCATCAGAGAAGCCTAACATAATAGTTTGTTTGTCTTTTCTTTTAGATAAGTGATATCTGTAGGCTTTATTAGAATAAAGCGTTCTCATAACATCGCTTGCGTTTTCTAAATCGTCTACAGTTTCAAAAAGCGGAATTACATCTACAGGTAATTCATTCTCAAAACCACATAAGTTTAGCATCGCAAAGGTTTGCATTACGTTTAATGCAGTTTGGTTGTTACTAATAATATATCTATTTGCACCACTTTCACCATTTCTTTGTTGTATGGTCTTTAAGGCATAAATAGATTCTATAGTTTTTACAGACATTTCATCTGAAAAGATAGAAGGATCAATATTGCCTTTTACCAAGGCTAAAACTTCTACTTGTTCTTCTGGTGATAATCTTTGATAATTTTTTGGGAAAGTAGTATCTCCACTTGCCAATAAATCATCAACAATTTGAGTAAACGCTTTATGATGCACTCTACTATCTTGCCTAATGTCTAATGTTGCAAAGTGAAAACCAAAAATTCTTACTTTATTAATTACATCATTAAGTTCATCTATAAATAACGAATCATGATTTTTAATGACAATTTCTCTAGCGTTTTCTAGCTCTTCTAAAAGTATTTCTTTAGAGAAATTTACTTTAGCATAACTTCTAACAACATGTTTGTATAAGCGCTTTTCTACTCTAGATAGTATTTCTTGTACACCATCAAAAGTAAAACGTCTTTTTAAACGTCTTACATCTCTGTAATAGTTTCTTAAGATTGATTGACGCAATCTTTCTGCAACATCTAAAGTAATTTGAGTAGTTACAAATGGGTTACCATCTCTATCTCCTCCAGGCCAAAACCCTAAATCTATAATTTCATTTTCTGTAGGTTGCCCATCGTAAACATGCTCTTGAATATAGTTGTGAATTTTACTTACTGAATGATAAAATACGTTTTCTAAATACCAAATTAAGCTTACAGCTTCATCAAAAGGTGTTGGTTTAGATTTTTTATAAAATGGTGTTTTACCTAATTGAGCTAATAGCTTTTTTATTAAAAGTAAATCATCATTTTGTATGGCTTTATCTAAATCTGTAATGATACCCAAAACTGAACCTGGGTAAAATTGAGTAGGATGAGCAGTTAAAACTACACGTACTTTAAAATCTTCTAAATACTTTTTTAAAGCTTCATCTTTACCACTTAATGTAGCAGATTCTTTAGAGTTTCTAAGTGTTCCAAAACCATCCATATTATTTACCACAGGAAAAGCAGCATCTTCTATCGCATCGAATAAAACTACTTGACGTTCTATGTATTGAATGAATTGAAAGAGTAAATCTTTCTTGTCTTTTTCTGATGGTGTATCTTGATATTTTTTAAAGAATTTTTCTACAAGTTCTGTAGGATTTTTTCCGTTTTTAAAACCTTTTTCACATACTTTATGAAATAGAGGTAGCAATACACCAGTGTTGTTTATCGTATCAAAAGGTAGCGTAATAAAAATACTATTATAAATTTGATACTTAGACAAGACATTGTCATTGAATTTGGTAAGTTTTGGTAAGGTAGACATAAGCTATAATTTACTTTGTGAAATTACAAAAAACCAAAAATAAAGATGCTAGGTATTTGGCAATAATTCCTATTTTCATTACGAATAATGTAGAAATTTAGACCATAAATTTTCAAATAAACAAAAACTGAAGAAAAGTGTTAAATATTTAGTTTTTAGAAATTGTGGGTTGTACAGAAAGCGGACTTGGGCATTGCAAGTTCCAACGAGTAGGATCATTCTCTAATCTAAATCCTTTTAAAAGGTTCTCATCTCTATAGGCATTATAGTCATCGTAAATAAGAGGAGATGGAGTTTTACTAAAGTTAGCAAAATCAATCGAAAATTGATTTAAATCTAAGTCTAACAAATTCACATACACAAAATCAAAACCTTTTAATTTTAGTTTATTATTTAACGCAAAACTACTGTTTGTAAGAGCAATTGAAGAGTAGGTGTAAATACTTTTTGGCTGATTTGCTTTTTGTTGAGCAAAAAATGAGAGCGTAAAAAAGTAGACCAATACAAATAGTGGCAATAGTTTCTTTTGAAGCTTTGTTTTTGCTTTATACATCATAATTATTCTTTGCTATTAAAGTTTATCAAGCCATCTTTTAACCATGCATAATAAGTATCTCTATCTGTATATTGTTGTGCAGTATTTAAGACTTCTAAATCTGGACTTAATAATACGTAATAAGGTTGAGATGCATTTTTAAAATTAATTACCTGAAAAGTAGACCATTTATCACCTACAGTTTTAATCTGTTTTAATTTACCATTTTCTTTTAAGAAATTAAATTGTTGGTTTTCTGGTAGTTCTTTCTCATTGTCATCTACATACAGAGAAATTAAAATATAATCGTTTTTTAGGAGTCTAAAAATGTCTAATTCACTCCAAACATTTTCTTCCATTTTTCTACAATTTACACAAGCCCAACCTGTAAAATCTAGTAAAATTGGTTTATTAACAGCTTTTGCCTTAGCTAAGCCTTCATCAAAATCTTTATAACAATCTAAGCCTAAAGGACAATTGTTCTCTTGTTCGTAAATGCTATAAAATTGAGGAGGAGGAAAACCGCTTAATAAACTCAAATTCCAAGTTGGATTTTTCAAAACTCCTGGAGCTAAATAAACGATAAAAGCAATCACTAAAACACCAAAAGAGACTCTAGAAAAAGAAAGTTTTTTAATTGGAGAATCGTGAGGGAATTTAATTTTAGCGAATAAATACAAGGCTAAACCAATGAATATAATTATCCAAATAGCTATAAAAACTTCACGTTTTAAAAGATCCCAATGTGCAACTAAATCTGCATTCGATAAAAATTTAAATGCCAAAGCTAGCTCTAAAAAGCCAAGTACAACTTTTGTTGTATTCATCCAACCACCAGATTTTGGCAGTGCATTTAACCAATTAGGAAATAAGGCAAATAGGGCAAAGGGTAAGGCTAGGGCTAAACCAAAACCGGTCATACCTGCAGTTAGCTGTGTTGCACCACCATCTGCAGTTAAAGAACCTGCTAATAATGACCCCAAAATTGGTCCTGTGCATGAAAAGGATACAATGGCTAAGGTTAAGGCCATAAAAAAGATTCCTAAAATACCACCTACAGAAGATGCAGAATCCATTTTATTACCCCAAGAACTTGGTAAAGTTATTTCATAAAAGCCAAAAAATGAAAACGCAAAAAACACCAAAACAGCAAAAAAGAAAATGTTTAGCCAAACATTTGTAGAAATAGTATTTAAAATTTCTGGGTCTAAATTGTCTAGAAAATGAAAAGGTAAACTCAATAAAATATAGATAAACACGATAAAGAATCCGTAAAGAACGGCTCTAAAAATTCCTTTTCTTTTATTATTAGTCTGTTTTGTGAAAAATGAAACTGTTAAAGGAATCATAGGGAAGACGCAAGGTGTTAATAAGGCCAAAAGGCCACCTACAAACCCTAGAAAGAAAATGCTAAACAAACCATTTGAAGAGGTTGTATCAACATCTGAATTACTTCTTAGAAGCGCTTTGTTTTTTAAATCTAATTTTAAATTTTGAGTCAGTAATTTACTTTTTTCATCTAAAACAATGGTTTCTGCTAGTACTGCTCCAGATAAAGAAATTGTAAAATTTTCATCGATATTAATACAAGCTGTTTCACAAACTTGACCAAAAAAGTTAATTTTAATTTGAGTTATATCTTTGTTTGTTAGCTGAATTCGTTGGGTGATTCTTGCTTTATCTTTAAAAACGATTTCTTCTACTTCCCAAACATCAGAATATTTTTTAAAGGTATCTTCTTCTTTCGGATTTCCTATTAATTTATAACCAGTTGCACCTTCAGGAATAGAAACTTCTAAAGGCAAAGATGCATCTTCAGGATTGTATTGTGAGTACAAATACCAGCCCTTAAATAGCTTGGCATTAAAAATTACATCATATTCAGTTTCTGAAATTTTATTGATAGAAGCTTCAATTTTTATGGGGTCACTTTCTGTTTGTGCTTTTGCTAAAAAGACAGTCAAAAAGATAAAAAGTGTGATGAATTTCTTCATTATAATTTGTTGATTTTTAAATAATTTTTGGTTGATGTTGTTGCCATAAATCTACGATCTTGTCTATAGCCAATCACCCAAACAATAGCATTTTCTGAATTGCAAAGTAACCAAGTATTTTCTTTATCTAAAAGCGAAAATTTCTCATCTTTAAAATACTTGCTTAACTTCTTTTTTCCTTGCATTCCAGAAGGATAAATATAGTCTCCATTTTGTTTTTTTCTTAAATAAAGAGGGTAATTTAACAAATCTTTATCAACGTAAATGCTGTGCTTGTTTTGTGGTTTTATTTCTGTAACTTCTTGAAAATTTAAATTTAAAGGTTGAGAAATAAGAACATCGTTCTCTGTAATTCTATAAACCTCGTTAGTATTATTTTCTAATTTAGAAAGTATCAAAAACGATCTATCTTTTAATAAACGATGGGTTTTAGAATATACAGCTTTACCTGATTGTGAATCTAACAAATGGTAAACGTCATTCCACTCAGTAAAATGATATTCTTTTAAAATCTGATATAAGTAGGCTTTAGGATTCGCCAATTCTTTAATTTTCTGAATATCAATTTTTATACTTTCCTTTTCTTTAACAACAGATTGTTTAGTAACATCGACTATTTTATCGTTTACAATTTCTTGAACTTCTTTTAAATGATGTATAGAATTTGAAAAGGATTCTAATAAACTAGGATTAATTTCTTTGAGAACAGGAATTACCTTGTGTCTAATTTTATTACGTACATATTTTATAGATGCATTACTTGCATCTTCTCTCCACTCAATATTATTACTTTTTGCAAAGTTTAGAATTTCAGATCTACTAAAAGGTAAAAGTGTTCTTACAATATTCCCATTAATAGCTGGTATGCCAGTAAAACCATCTAAACCAGAACCTCTAGTTAAGTTAATTAGAAAGGTTTCTAAATTATCATCTGCATGATGTGCTGTTAAAATATAATCTAATTGATGTTCATCCATCAATTCTTGGAACCAATTATATCTTAATTCTCTTGCTGTTATTTGAATAGATTTTTTTTGATTTTCTGAAATTTTTTCAGTTTGAAATGATTTTATAAAAATCTGATTAGACGTTATTTGAGATAATTTATTAACAAATTCTTCATCTAAATCACTGGCTTTATTTCGTAATTTAAAATTACAATGTGCTAATGCTATTTCTGCAATATTTAATTGATGAAATAAATGTGTTAAAACAACAGAATCTAATCCTCCAGAAATAGCTATCAATAGTTTTTTATCCTTTAAAAAAGGAAAATTTTTGTTGATATGATTTTTAAATTTTTGAAGCATTTCTGCCTCAAAAGTAATGAAATTATAGTTGAGAATTTAACCAGTTAACAATATCCTGAAGCATTTCTTCTTGACACAAATCGTTATGCAATTCATGATAACCACCCTTGTATAATTTAAGCTCTGCATTCTTGCTATTCTTGGCAAAAGCTTCAGTACCCTTATAATCTATAATACTATCTTCTGTGCCATGAACTAAAAACATTGGTATTTTTAATTTATGTGCATTTTCTATAGCCCATTCTCCTGTTTCTATAAATTTTATAGAGTAATTAGGACTTATTTTAGAATGCACTAAAGGATCTTGCACATAACTTTTCACTTCTTTTTCATTTCTAGAAATCGCATTAACATCTAGCTCATTACCCATGGTTAAAGAGGGTACTATATTTTGTAAAAGTTTACCCACAAAAAGTTTTACAGCTGGCGGATCAAAGGCTAGTTTTAAAAACGGACTTGTAGCTATAGCACCTTTTAAATCGTGTTTTTTTCTTAATACATAATTTACAATAGTATTACCACCCATAGAATGGCCATAAAGAAAAATTGGTTTTTTTGGATAAAGTGTTTTTGCTTTTTCAATAACTTTTTCTACGCTCTCTAAAACTGCATCAAAGCTTGGGTTGTGACCTCTTTTGCCACCCGTTTTTCCATGCCCAAAATGATCAAAAGCTACAATAGCATAACAATGCTCAGTTAGTTTTTTAGCTACGTGTTCATACCTATTAGAGTGTTCTCCCATTCCATGTGCTAAAACAACAACAGCTTTGGTTTCTTCTCCTTCCCAATATTGGCCATAAAACTCGGTATCGTAAATGCTAAAATTAAATTCTTTATTGATCATGATTGAAAGTTAATGGGTTAGAAAAAAAATTGAATAATGTTTTCAGCCAATTTATCTTTTTTTAAGCCAAACTCTAATTTCTTTTTTTAGAGATTGTTCTGGTTTGGGTAATGGAATGGTTTTTCCAAATTGTTTACTTCTGTTAAATTTACTAAAATTTATTTTTAGCTGTTTCCAGTCTTCTGGATACAGTTTCAAAAAACCACTAAACATATTCATTTCGTTTGGCTTTTCTTTAATTGAAGACAGAATAGCTTCAAACTTTTCCTCTTTGTTTTGAATCATAATTAATTAGAATTCAGCAATACATAACGCATTGCTTTTGCTTTTAGTAAACATTCTTCATATTCCTTTTCTGGAATTGATTTTGCTGTTATTGCACCACCTACAGAGTAAGAAATATATTGCTTTTCTTCATTGTACAATATACTTCGAATGACAACATTAAAATCAAAATCGCCTTCAGGTGTAAAATAACCAACAGCCCCAGAATACAAACCACGTTTTGTTTCTTCTAAGTTCTCAATAATTTTCATGGCAGATACTTTAGGTGCTCCTGTCATGCTTCCCATAGGAAAAGTATCTTGAATAACATCTACAGCATGAATATTCTCTTTTAGTTCAGAAACCACTGTAGATATCATTTGATGTACTTGTTTAAACGAATATACTTTGCATAGTTCTTCTACTTTTACAGAACCTTTTTTTGCAGATTTCGATAAATCATTTCTTACCAAATCTACAATCATTACATTTTCTGATCGTTCTTTAATATCTTTAGATAAATCTGATGCAATTTTCTGATCGTCAATAATACTTCTTAAACGTTTGGCTGTACCTTTAATGGGCTGAGAAACAATTTTTGAACCTTCTTTTCTAATGTATCTTTCAGGAGAAGCAGATAACAAATATTGATGCTCCATTTTAAGAAATACTGCAAATGGTGGTTCAGAAATAGCATTTAAATCTTGATAGACTTTTAATGGGTTTATAGTTGCATTTTCGGCATAAAATTCTTGACAAAAATTGGCTTCATAAATATCACCTCTTTTTATGTGATTTAGCACTTTTTGAATTTTGCTATAATATTCCTCTTTATGAATTCTTAGTTTTATTTTTATATCACTTTCTGCTTTTTTACTTGCTAGGTTTTCTGTTTTTTGAATGGTTTCAAAATCGCTTTTAATTTCATCATCAACCATCTTTAAATAATGAAATTCAACTGTATTTCCTTTTATAAAAAATAGTTTTTGTGGTTGAAAAAAGTACAAATCAGCAAAATCTAAGCCATCAAAATTTTGAGAAGAAAGTTGTTCTACATCGTTCTTAACATCATAAGAAATATATCCAAAAATGTAGTCTTTTGTAGAGTTTTGATATTCTTTTAATTTATCAAAAGCGTGGCTATAATCTGTTTTAATAGCCGTGAATTCTTCTACAGCTAATGCACAATCGAAACTTGAATATTGTTGCTTGTATTGATTGGAGTCTAACCAAACAGCTGTATCAAATTGTTGTGCCCAAATTAGTAATGCATTTTTAAATTCAGCTACATTACTAACAGTAAAAGACTTTGTGGTTCTTAGCATATTTATAACAAAAATACTTGAAAGTTTTGGAAACAAAAAAACCTCACCAAAGAGTGAGGTTTTTGTTTTATTTTAAAATATTATGCGTTTAAAGGTTTACCATCCCAAGCCGCTTTTGCTGCTTCTTTTACAGCTTCTGAATACGTTGGATGACCATGACAAATTCTAGCTAAATCTTCTGCAGATGCTCTGTACTCCATAGCTACAGCAGTTTCCATGATTAAATCAGCAACTCTAGCACCAACCATATGTACACCTAAAACTTCGTCTGTTTTTTTATCTGCCAATACTTTTACAAAACCGTCTAAATCTCCACTAGCTCTAGATCTTCCTAAAGCTCTCATAGAAAATTTACCAGATTTGTATTCTATTTTTGCGTCTTTTAATTCTTGTTCAGTTTTACCAACTGCAGCAACTTCTGGCCATGTATACACGATACCAGGAATTAAATTATAATCTATATGAGGTTTTTCGCCAGCTAAATATTCTGCTACAACAACACCTTCTTCTTCTGCTTTATGAGCTAACATTGCACCTTTTACAACATCGCCAATGGCATAAATATTAGAGATGTTTGTTTGTAAATGATCGTTAACTTCTACCTGTCCTCTTTCATTTACTTTAACACCAGCTTTTTCTAAACCTAATCCTTCTGTATATGCTTTTCTACCAACAGCAACTAAACAATAATCTCCAGTAAAAGTAACTTCTTCTCCTTTTTTATTATTTGCTTTAACTATAATTTCATCACCATTTCTTTCTACAGATGTTACACCTGTACTCACATTAAATTTCATTCCTTGTTTCTTTAAAACTTTTTGAAGTTCTTTAGAAACGTCAGCATCCATAGTTGGTGTAATTTTTGGTGCATATTCAATAACAGTAACATCTGCACCTAATCTTTTATAAACAGAACCTAACTCTAGCCCAATTACTCCACCACCAATTACCAATAAATGTTTTGGAACTTCTTTCAGTTTTAAAGCCTCTGTAGAGGTGATAATTCTGTCTTTATCTACAGTGATAAAAGGCAATGTAGATGGTTTAGAACCAGTTGCTATAATAATATTAGTACCTTCAATTACTTCTGATGAGCCATCATTCTTAGAAACTTTTACATGAGTAGCATCTTCAAAAGAGCCTAAGCCCTCGTAAACATCAATGTTGTTTTTATCCATTAAATATTTAATACCACCAGTTGTAGTTTCTACAACTTTAGCTTTACGATCTATCATTTTAGAAAAATCGAAACTTGGTTTTTCTACCGAAATTCCATGCTCTTCAAAATGATGAACAGCATCGTAAAAATGATGAGAAGAATCTAATAATGCTTTAGAAGGAATACAACCTACGTTTAAACAAGTTCCTCCTAATGTGCTATATTTTTCTATGATAGCTACCTTTTTACCTAATTGAGATGCTCTAATTGCAGAAATGTATCCTCCAGGTCCAGAACCAATAACTATAATGTCGTATTTCATAATATCTTTTAATGGAAATTTAAAGTACAAAAATACTAATATTTTTAGAGAATACATTCAATTTATGTAGATTTACACTTCTAAAAATATAAAGTTCCATCTAATGAAAATACTAAAAAAAGTAGGTCTTGTTTTACTATTAATATTGATAATTGCGCAATTTTTTGGACCAGAAAAAAATGATGGCGATTTACAATCTGTAGACGCATTTATTGCAGAAACAAATCCGCCAAAAGATGTTTTAGAAATTATGAAGACTACTTGCTTTGATTGTCATTCTTCAAAAACGGTGTATCCTTGGTATGATAAAATTACACCTGTAAATTATTGGTTGGCAGAGCATATAGAAGATGGAAAGAAACATTTAGATTTTTCGAATTGGAGCGCTTATTCTCTTAAGAAAAAAGAACACAAAATGGATGAGTTGTATGAAGAAGTAGAAGAAGGTGAAATGCCTTTAAACTCATACACTTGGACGCATGCAGAGGCAAATTTAACACAAGAACAAATTAATGCTGTAGTAACTTGGGCTAAAAAAGTTCAAGCAGATTACAAGCAACAATTGACAGAAAAGTAATTGACGAAAGAAACAATTTTAATCATTGGTGCAGTTTGGGTAGAGCCAAATTCATCTGCTGCAGGCAGCAGAATGATGCAGTTGATAGAATTGTTTTTAAAAGAAAATTATAGGATAGTTTTTGTTTCAACAGCTCAGAAAAATGAGAATGCTGTAGATTTATCTCAAATTGGTGTTGATGAAATTCAAATAGAATTAAATAATTCCTCTTTTGATGATTTTATAAAAAACTTGCAGCCTACAATTGTTGTTTTTGATCGGTTTATGATAGAAGAACAATTTGGTTGGAGAGTAGCAGAAAATTGCCCAAAAGCACTACGGATTTTAGATACTGAAGATTTACATTTTTTACGCAAAGTAAGACATCAACAATTAAAAAAAAGGGAAGAATTTAGTAACGACGCTTTATTAAAAGCCGATGATACTAAAAGAGAAATTGCAGCTATTTTAAGATGTGATTTGTCTTTAATTATTTCTACTTATGAAATGGATTTATTAACGTCAGTTTTTAAAATTGATGGAAAAATCCTTTATCACTTGCCATTTTTATACCATAGAATTGATAAAGATCATGAAGAAAAATGGAAGACTTTTAGTGAAAGAAGACATTTTCTTTTTATTGGTAATTTCTTCCATAAACCAAATGTTGATGCTGTTATTGCCTTAAAAAAAGAAATTTGGCCAATAATAAGAACAGCATTGCCAGAGGCAGAAATTCACATTTATGGAGCTTATGTAAATCAGCAAATACAGGATTTACAAAACAAAAAAGAAGGATTTATTATTAAAGGTTTTGCTAAAAATGCTCAAAAAGTTTTTGAGGATGCAAAAGTTGTTTTAGCACCTTTACGTTTTGGAGCAGGAATTAAAGGGAAGTTAACAGAGGCAATGCTATGTGGAACGCCAAGTATTACTACAAAAATAGGAGCAGAAGGCATGCATAATAATTTGCCTTGGAATGGCTTTGTGGAAAATGATTTTAAAGAATTTGCCCTAAGAGCTGTTGAGCTTTATTCAAATGAGAAATTGTGGTTATCATTGCAAAAAAATGGAATTGAAATTATCAATGAAATTTATAATAAAGAAAAATTGAGTCAACCTTTTATCAAACAGATAAATACTATTCAGAATCATATAGAAGTCCACAGAACTCAGAATTTTTTGGGTAGTTTGTTGCAACATCAAACAATGCAAGCTACAAAGTATATGAGTAAGTGGATTGAAGCTAAAAATAAATAGCAATCTACCTTAGTTTAACACTAGGAACATAGTCTAAAGGAAGTTCATCTGCAAATTGTTCATAAGACCAATAACCACTCACAAAAACTTTAAAAGGATTAGCAAAAGTTCCATTTTTATTCACCTTTACTTTATTGGCAAGAAGTCTTATATAGTTTTCTTGATACTCTAATCTATGTCCATTTCTTGGGTAGTTCGCTTCTTCAGATTCAGCCATATATCTTACTCTTAATTCATTAGGAAAACTAAAATAATAATCTTCATTTTCCTTATTAAAAAATTCTTTTTGTTTTAAGTATTTATTAATTATGATATACTCATGAAGAGGAAGGTTGCTACTTTTAACAGCAATAATTGCAGAGTCTAATTTTGTTGAGGGATATTCTATTTCTTTAGAAAAATCTACAAATACATTTTTCATTTTTTGTTCGGTAATATAATTATTTGCCTTAATTATTTCCTCATTAGTTGCTCTTTTGCTGTTTTTTATTTTTTGAACCAACTCAATTTTATATTTCTGTCTTCTATAATCTTTATTCATTAAAGATTTTAAAAAATGTTGTTTAGAGCCCAAGTAACTGCGTAATCTGTTTTTTTGCCATTTTTCAAGTACTTTTTTCCTTTGACTCTCCATATTTGAATATTTGCTATACCCTAAATAAGCAACTTGTGTTGGAGATAGCTCAAAATACTCTAAATTATAATCTATTAAATAACCTAAAGATTCATTCTTAATCTTTAAAGGTTGGGATGCGTCTACACTTAGTACTTTGGTGTCTTGGTTGTATTGATATTTTAGAACTTCTGGGTTTAATATTTTACATTTTTTAGAAAATAAGGTAGTTCCTATAAATGTCTTTTTGAACCTATTAAAATATTGATTACGTTTAAATCTAGATAATTTAGATTTTTTTCCTGTTTTACTGGTGATTATAATTTCATCTAAAGACTTTGTTTCTGGTTCTAATGAAAAAATCAATGGTTTTTTATATTCACTCGTCTTTAAATTATAGGTAATGTTTTTGTAGCCTAAATAGGATACAACCAATTGATACCTGCCTTGTTTGACGGGCATCCTAAAGGCACCATTATCGTCTGTGGTAGTACCAACCATAGTGCTGTTTAAATACACAGCAGCATTTTCTATTGGTTTATTATCTATATAAACGTAACCTGTAATTATTATTAAATCTTTATTCTGAGAGTAAGTATTAACTATAAATAGCCAAAAGAATACTGCTAGGAGGAAGCAATTTTTATTTTTCATAAAACTAAAACTAACCCTATTTCAGTAGATATGCAAATAAAACATTAATTAGTAGATTACGTTATAATTTGGGATTAGGTGCATAATCTAAAGGTAAAGAATTCGCAAATTTTTCATAGGACCAATACCCTTCATAATATGCAGATAAGGGTTCTTTTAGTATTCCTCTTTCATCTATAATTATATTTGGTTTTAAAGGAATAAAGCTTGATGTTTGAGTTAGGGGAGTTGTTCTTTTACTAAAGAGTTCTCTTCTTAAAAAACGAAGCTCCTCTTTTTCTTTGGTAAATACAATACTTAAATTATCATCAAAAATTAAGTAATATTGATTGTCTTTTTGGCTAATAATATCCGCTTGTTTTAATTGCGATTTGTATAAATAATCTTCAAATTTGGGTAATCTACTTTTTCTTACAATTGCGTAGGCAGAGTCTAATGCTGTTTTAGGATTATCTATATTTCTTTTTACATTAATACTACCTATTCTACTAAATCTAATAAGGGCTCTCGCTTTTTCTATAGCTTCCTCAGTGGGTCTTTTTTTATTTAATACCCTTTTAAATTGATTTACAATAAACCCTTCTTCTGTAAAAGTATTATTCATCAACGATTTTAAGAAGTGAACTACAGAACCATTATAAGCTATTTTTCTATTTAGCTCCCATCGTTTTTTCTTACGTTTTCCTCCCTTTAAATTCTCATATCTAGAATACCCTAAGTAAGACACATAATTATTGATTTTTGTAAAATCTTCAAGCTCATATGTAATTAAATAGCCTAAACCATTATTTCTGATTTTTAATGGTTTACGAGCAAAAGCAGTAAATTTATTTTGCTTATAATCAAACTCAAAATGCAATACTTCTGGATTTAGAATTTCACAATCTTCAGCCAAATTTGTTAGTCCAATAAATTCTTGTTTAAATGATGCTAAATTATGTTTCCAAGTTTCATTGTAAACTGTTTTTTTGATGACAATTTCATTTAATACATTTTCATTTTCAACTAAATCGAAACGTAAAGGCTTTGTATAATTGACAGTATTTAAGCGATAATTAATTTTTTTAAAGCCTAAGTAAGAAACTATTAATTCATACTCACCTTCATTTACTTTTAACTGAAACTCACCTTCTTTATTGGTAGTTGTACCTAACATAGTATTGTTTAAATACACAGCAACATTTTCTATTGGCGAATTAGATTCATAAACATTGCCTTTTATGGTAATTTGGGCTAATATTAAAGAAGGAAAAAGAATACCTAAAAGAAAAAATCGATTTTTCATATGCTAAAAATACACATTGAAAAATCGATTTTATAAAACTAAATGTTAATATCTATTTACCTAAAGCAAACCAGCTCTTTTCAATAAAGCATCTGGTTTAGGTTCTTGTCCTCTAAAACGTTTGTACAATTCCATTGGTTTTACTGTACCTCCTTTAGAAAGTACATTGTCTTTAAATTTAGTAGCTACTTCTTTATTAAAAATACCTTCTTCTAAGAAATATTCAAAAGCATCTGCATCTAATACTTCTGCCCATTTATAAGAATAATATCCAGCAGAATATCCTCCTTGAAAAATATGAGAAAAAGCAGTACTCATACAATTTTCAGCAACATCAGGATATAATCTAGTTTCAGAAAAAGCATCTATTTCAAAATCTTTTACAGAGGTAATTTCTGATGGATTTTCAGAGTGCCATTTCATATCTAAAAGTCCGAAACTTAACTGACGTAAAGTTTGCATACCTTCATGAAAGCTTGCAGATTCTTTAATCTTTTCTACATATTTCATAGGTATAATTTCACCTGTTTCATAGTGTTTTGCAAACAGTTCTAAAGCTTCTTTTTCATAACACCAGTTTTCTAAAACCTGACTTGGTAATTCTACAAAATCCCAAGAAACAGAAGTGCCTGATAAACTATTATATGTAGTGTTGGCTAGCATTCCATGCAAAGCATGACCAAATTCATGAAACAAGGTTGTAACCTCATTAAAAGTCAATAAAGAAGGTTTAGTTGTAGTAGGTTTGGTAAAGTTACAAACTATAGAAACGTGTGGTCTTTCATTGATTCCGTTTTTAATTTGTTGAGATTTGTAACTCGTCATCCAAGCCCCATTTCTTTTTCCTTTTCTAGGATGATAATCAGCATAAAAAACAGAAACAAAGTTACCATCATTATCTGTAACGTTATATGTTTTTACATCTGGATGATATTTTTCTAAAGTATCTACTTCTTCAAAATTTAAATCATACAAACGATTTGCAATTTCAAAAACACCATCAATTACGTTTTCTAATTTAAAATATGGCTTTAAAATTTCTTGATCTAAATCAAATAATTCTTTCTTTAATTTTTCTGAATAATAAGCACCATCCCATTTTTGTAGTTGATCAATTCCATCTAATTTTTTAGCATATTTTTCTAAATTTTCGAATTCTTTTTTAGCAGCAGGTTCTGCTTTTGCTAATAAGTTGTTAGAAAATTCAATTACCTTTTCTGGAGTTTCTGCCATTCTTTCTTCTAAAACAAAGTGAGCATGGGTTTTATAGCCTAATAAGTTTGCTCTTTGCTGACGTAATTTTACAATCTCTAAAACTATTTTTTCATTATTAAATTCATTGTCTTGAAATGCTTTTTTACCAGCTGCAATTGCCATTTTTTTACGCAACTCTCTATTGTCTGCATACGTTAAAAACGGAATGTAACTTGGGTATTGTAAGGTAAAAATATACCCTGGTTTATTTTGCTCTTTAGCCAATTGCTGGGCAGCTTCTTTTAAAGATTCTGGCAAACCAGCAACATCTTCTTCTTTAATTAAATGCATTTCAAAAGCATTGGTTTCTGCCAAAACATTTTCGCCAAATTGTAAAGATAATTTAGAAAGTTTTGAATCAATTTCTCTTAATTGAGATTTTTTGTCGTCGTTTAAATTGGCGCCATTTCTTGCAAAACTTTTGTATTGCTTTTCTAGTAGCATTAGCTGTTCTGCATTTAAATTCAAGTTTTCTCTAGCCTCAAAAACCGATTTAACTCTTGTAAAAAGTGCTTCGTTTAAAGTAATATCGTTTCTAAACTCACTTAACCAAGGAGAAACTTCTTGTGCTATTTTTTGAATATCATCATTTGTTTCAGCAGAATTTAAATTAAAGAAAATAGAAGTAATTCTATTTAACTTTTCTCCTGTATAATCTAAAGCCTCTGTAGTGTTTTCAAAAGTTGGAGCTTCATTGGTATTTACAATAGCATCTATTTCTGCTTTTGCAATTTCTATCCCTTTTTTTATGGCAGGTTTATAATCTTCTGATGCTATTTTTGTAAACGGAGCTGTATTAAAATCTTGTAAAAGTGGATTCATGTTCTTATAATTTATAAGCCCTTCAAATACGAATACTTGAAGGGCCTTTTATTATTTGTATTCTTTTATTTTTTTACTCTTTCAGAAGCTTTTTCAACCTTAAGTTTTAAGCCTTCTTTATAAGCTATAATTTTATCTAGTACACATTTATCTGATGCCCCAATTATCTGGGCAGCTAAAATTCCTGCATTTTTTGCACCATCTAAAGCAACAGTTGCAACAGGTACACCTCCAGGCATTTGTAAAATAGATAAAACAGAATCCCAACCATCTATAGAGTTTCTACTTTTCACAGGAACTCCAATTACAGGTAAAGGACTCATACTAGCAACCATTCCTGGTAAATGAGCAGCACCTCCAGCACCAGCAATAATTGCTTTTATTCCTCTTTTATGTGCGTTCTTAGAATAATCAAAAAGCTTTTCTGGTGTTCTGTGAGCAGAAACAATATCTACCTCTATTTGAATATCAAAACTTTCTAAAATATCTATTGCTTCTTGCATTATTGGAAGATCTGAATCACTTCCCATTATAATTCCTACCATAATTATTTGCTAATTACTCTTATTGTTTCTTTTACTTGTTGTGCTATTTCTCTTGCCTTATCAATATCTGAATTTACAATAGTAACATGCCCCATTTTACGAAAAGGACGAGTTTCTTTTTTTCCATAAATATGAGGTGTAACTCCATCAATCTTTAAAATATCATTTAAATTTTCATAGATTACTTCTCCAGAATAACCTTCTTCACCTACTAAGTTTACCATAATTCCTGCAACTTTACTAGCAGTATTTCCTAAAGGAAGATTTAAAATTGATCGTAAATGCTGCTCAAATTGACTGGTATAACTAGCTTCTATAGAATAATGACCTGAGTTATGTGGTCTTGGAGCAACCTCGTTTACTAAGATTTGGTTGTCTACGGTTTGAAACATTTCTACAGCCAATAAACCAACAAAATCTAATTTACTTACTACATCTAAAGCAACTTCTCTAGCTTTTTCAGCAACTTTAAAATCTATTCTTGCTGGGCAAATTACATACTCTACTTGATTTGCTTCTGGATGAAATTCCATTTCCACAACAGGATATGTAGATACTTCACCATCTGCATTTCTTGCTACAATTACAGCCAATTCATTTTTAAACGGAATTAATTTTTCTGTAATACATTCTACCTTTGGTAAACTTTGTAAATCTTCGATATTTCTTACAATCTTTACTCCATTTCCATCATAACCAAAACGTGCAGCTTTCCAGACGAAAGGAAAATCAATAATATCATTTTCGTAAGAATGTATTAATTCTTGCAAATATGCATAATGAGAAAATTCTGCAGTTGGTATATGGTTATCTGCATAGAAATTTTTCTGACGAGCTTTACTTTGAATAATTCTTAAGTCTTTTGGTTTAGGATAAATAGCCAAACCTTCTTCTTCTAATTTATCTAAAGCATCTAAATTAACTTTCTCTATTTCTATGGTTAGTAAATCTACAGTTTTACCAAAATTATAAACTGCATCAAAATCCAATAAATCTCCAACCACAAAAGTGTTGCAAATCTCTGTACATGGTGCGTTTTTGTTACCATCTAAAATAGAAGTATGAATATCGAACTTTTGAGTATCAGCCAGTAACATTCTACCTAATTGACCTCCACCTAAAATTCCTAATTTAAAATCTGAAGAAAAATAATTTTTCACGATACTTTATGTTGAGTTTACGCAAAAATACGCATCTAAAATATAAGAAACTATTAAAAATTACTGATTCGAATTGAAGAGCCATTTTTTGTAACTCTGTATTCAATTGCTGGGCAATCGAAACCATCTTTTTGAGGTGCACCACCAAAATCAACGCTATACGTGCCATCATCACAAGAACATTTAAGTAACCTGTTTTCAAAAATCATTGGAGTTGTGCAGTCATTGCTTGGGCAAAAACGATCAAAAGCAACAAAATCGGTACCGTTTTTATTGAATAATAGAATGCCTTTATTACCACCTGCAAGTTCTGCAAAACCTCCTGGGGTTTGTGCATTTATTAAGCTTGGGTTGTTTAAATCTGTTACCACACTTACATTAAAAGATCTAATACAATTGGCTAAATTGGTTGTATCTGAGCAATTTAGAAGTAAACTAAAAAGAAGTAAACAAGCTGTTTTTTTAATCATAATAGATTCCTGTTTCTGTAAAAACGATGACAAGTTACAAATATTTTGTACATTTGTAGTCTAATCTCATTCCTGAAAAGGCAATGAGATTTTTAAATTTACCTAAAAAGGTTTTTTAAATAATTATGTATGGTTTTCATTTGAAGATGTCTGATACAGAAAACGATACACTAAACATATATTATAATGAGCGATATTTCATATTATTCTCCTGAAGGATTAAAAAAATTAAAGGAAGAATTACACCAATTAGAACAAGTAGAAAGACCTAGAGTTACTCAAGAAATTGCAGATGCAAGAGATAAAGGTGATTTGAGTGAAAATGCAGAATACCATGCAGCAAAAGAAGAGCAATCTCATTTAGAAACTAAAATTGCGAAACTTAAAAATGTAGTTGCTAATGCACGTATTTTAGATGAGAGCCAATTAGATACTTCTAAAATATTGATTCATTCTAACGTGAAAATTAAAAACACAGCTAATGGTATGGAATTTTCTTATAGATTGGTTGCAGATTCTGAAACTGATGTAAGAAATGGTAAATTATCTGTGAATTCTCCTATTGGTAAAGGTTTACTAGGTAAAGAAGTGGGCGAAATTGCAGAAATTCAGGTGCCAAGTGGAATAATGAAATTCGAAATTGTAGAAATTACTAGATAATTAGTAACTATAATGTATTTATAAATTCGGGTTTTGACGCAGTCAAAACCCGAATTCTTTTTTATATTTACTTGATAGCAACAACCCAATATAAACTAAATTGTATGAGCATTTTTACCAAAATTATTAACGGAGAAATACCAAGCTATAAAGTTGCAGAAGATGATGATTTTATTGCTTTTTTAGATATTAATCCTAATGCAAAAGGGCATACGTTAGTAGTTCCTAAAAAAGAGGAAAACAAAATTTTTGACTTGTCTAAAGACGAATACACTAAGCTTATGGATTTTTCATATAGAGTAGCAAAAGCATTAGAAAAAGCAATAGAATGTAAAAGAATTGGAATGAGTGTTATAGGTTTAGAGGTACCTCATGTACATGTGCATTTAATACCAATAAATGAAATGGCAGATATGCAGTTTCAGCAAAAAACAAATCTTTCTTCAGAACAATTTGTAGAAATTGCAGCGACAATTGCTAGTAATTTTAAATAAAGAGATTTATTTTTAGAGAGGTACTCGTTTTATATTTTATCAATAATTATTTGAAAGCTAGTTCCTTTGTTTATTTCAGACTTTTTTACAAAGATTTTTCCTTTATGATAATCTTCTATTATTCTTTTAGATAGAGATAAACCTAAGCCCCAACCTCTTTTTTTAGTGGTAAAACCTGGTTTAAAAATTTGTTTGAACAGCTTTTTAGACATTCCTTTTCCAGTATCTGAAACTGTAATTTTTACTTTCTTCTGCTTGTTTTCTATAGTAAGGTGTAAATCGCCTTTACCAAGCATAGCATCAATAGCATTTTTAATCAAATTTTCTATAACCCAACCAAATAGCTCTGTATTTAAATTGGCAAAAATTTCTTTTTGGGATGATGAGAAAGAGAACGAAATTTGCTTAGAACTTCTAGATTCTAAATAATCAAAAGCTTGCTTTGTAACCTCTACTATATCTTCTTTTTTTAGTTCAGGTACAGAACCAATTTTAGAAAATCTGTTAGCAATGGTATTTAATCTGTGAACATCTTTTTCTATTTCAACAATATAAGTCTCATCTACATTTTCCATTTTTAAAATAGAAATCCAACCTAAGAGAGATGATAAAGGTGTACCTATTTGATGCGCTGTTTCTTTAGCCATTCCTGTCCATAATTTGTTGGTTTCAGAAACTTTATTTGTTTTGTAGAACAAGTAAATAATAGCTAGGAAAAGCACAAGAATTAGCAAAAGCGCTAAAGGATAGTAGGTAAGTTTATTTAACAAATCTGAATCTCTATAATAGATATAATCTGTTTTACCCAAATAATCAACCTTAATCGGTTGATTTTGACTTTTCATGATTTGCAATTGTTCCTCTAAATATTCAGGATCATTTTCTTTTTTTGGGTCTAAATTATTAGAGCCTTTAATTTTACCATCATCACCAACTAAAATAAAAGGGATATCTTTTGTTTTACTAATAATACTTAAAGGAAGGTTAGAAATATTCTGATCAAGGTCTGCCAAGCTTTCTGTGTTTAGCTCTTTTATGGCCTCACCATGAATTTCCATTTTTGCTCTTTCAGCCTGTTTAAATTTTTGAAAAAAACGATAGGTATTCCAAAGAATTAAAGTTACAATTACTAAAGATACAAATAGCGTAATTCGTTTAAATAAAAGGGTGTTAGAGAATAATTTCATTAAAAACAAATATAAGGTTTCTACAATATAACTCCTTTCAAGATTAGATAGTATCTTTACAAGACTAAAATTTATATTATGCTTTCTATTGATCCAAAAGAAATTACAACAGGTAAATTACATGGGTATTTATTGGGCGCAATTGCACCAAGACCAATAGCTTTTGCAAGTACTGTAGATGCAGATGGTAATCCTAATTTATCACCTTACAGTTTTTTTAATGTTTTTAGTTCTAACCCACCAACTATTATTTTTTCACCTGCAAGAAGGGTTAGAGATAATACCATAAAACATACCTTAGAAAATGCTGAAGCTACTAGAGAAGTAGTAATTAATGTAGTAAATTTTGATATAGTGCAGCAAATGTCTTTGAGTAGCACAGAATATGCAAAAGGAGTGAATGAGTTTGATAAAGCTGGTTTTACCATGTTAAAATCGGATGTTGTAAAACCATTTAGAGTAGCAGAATCTCCAGTGCAATTTGAATGTAAAGTAAAGGATATTATTTACACTGGTACAGAAGGTGGTGCAGGTAATTTAATTATTTGTGAAGTGGTTAAATTACACGTTTCTGAAGCGGTTTTGGCAGAAGATGGTTCTATAGATCAACATAAAATAGATTTAGTTGCAAGAGCAGGAGGTAGCTATTATTCTAGAGCTAGAGATGGTTTTTTCGAAATTCCGAAACCAATAGCAACCTTAGGTATTGGTGTAGATGCAATACCTTCTGAAATACGAAATAGTACAGTTTTAACAGGTAATAATTTAGGTATGTTAGGTAATGTAGAGCAATTACCAGATGCTATAACTGTTGATAACTTTAGCAAAGAACATCCAGAATTTATTGGGTTAGAAACTGTAAAAAAACATACATTTGCTCAGGAGTTTTTAAGTAAAAATGATGTAGAAAGTGCTTGGAAAGTACTTTTATTAAAATAAGTATTATGGAAGTTATTGGTAAAATAAAATTAATTGGAGACGTACAAACATTTGGTGCAAACGGATTTAGAAAAAGAGATGTAGTTGTAACTACAGATGATCAATATCCGCAAATGATTAGTGTAGAATTTCATCAAGATAAAACAGATTTGTTAAACAATTACAATGTTGGGCAAGATGTAAAAATCTCTATTAATTTAAGAGGTAGAGAATGGATTAATCCTCAAGGAGAAGCAAAGTATTTTAATTCTATTGTAGGTTGGAGAATTGAAAACTTATCTTCAGCACCACAAGCAGGTAATTTACCTCCTGTAGATCAATTTGAGCCAGCAAGTAATGTTTCTAACGATGAACCAGATGATTTACCTTTCTAGATAATTAGAGTTTAAGAAAGTTAAATTTTTAGATAAAAATATAAAAGAGAGCATCCATTAAATGAATGCTCTCTTTTTATTTATAGCTTCTCAAGTTTGATTCTAAAAAACAGTTTAAATGTCTAAAGCTAAACCTATTTTTTTTCTTCTTTTTTCTTGGGCATTGGGCCTCTTAAATGAATAATTAATCCGTTTAAAAAATTGCGCAAAAATTGATCTCCACATTCTACATACTTAGGATGATCTTCTTTTCTGAAAATTGCACCTAATTCGCCCTTAGTTACTTTAAAATCTACCAAAGCACAAATATCAATAATATCTGTATCTCTTAATTTATGAGCAACTCTTAGTTTCTTAAAAATATCGTTATTTGTTAATCCCATGCAACAAAGGTAAGGTTTTAATGTACCACTTTAAAAATTGCCCAGCCATAAATAGCATATCTAGCTAGCCTAAATAAACCAAAGAAAACAACATTTTTAAAAGGATATTTAATCATCCCAGCTGTTAAACAAGCTATTGCAAAAGGTAAAGGTAATAGTGCACCTACAAGAATTAATACTCCACCCCATTTTTGGATGTTTTGTAAACTTTTAGCCATTTTTACTTCTAAATACAGCCTAACCTTTTCTATTTTAGAAATGTATTTACCAATAAAATAAGAAATTAAACCACCACAATAAGAAAGTACTGCTAAAATAGATAGGTTTAAAATAGGGTCATCTGTTTTTTTTGTCCAAGCAATAAATATTTCTGGCGGAATTAAACCTAATAAACTCTCAGATAAGAAAAACGTAGCTAAAACACTTCCTCTAGAGAACGTTTCTGTAAAGTGACGTAAACCATCATTTATATTGTAAACATATCTGTTAAATAGAAAAATTAGAAGAATTACACCTAAAATAGGAAGAATTGCACTCTTTAAATTTCTACCAACAAAAGAATAAAAACCAGTTCTCTCATAATATTTATGAGTCAACTTAAAAATTTTTCTTTTGGATTTTTGTCTCTTTTTTCTTTTTATCATTTATATCTTTCCTCTCTTCAAAACAGTTTGCAAAAATAATGCAATAATCTCTAAATTTTAAGTTAAAATGAAAATTAAAGCATTCCTTTGTAAATAGTAAATTAGTAATAATTAGATTTTTAAGATGATTTGGCTTTCTGATAAAATTGAATTTCCTGATTATGCATACACTACCAAAGATGGTATTATAGCTTTGGGTGGAGATTTATCTGCTGAACGATTAATTTTCGCCTATGAAAATGGCATTTTTCCTTGGTTTTCTGAAGATGAACCAATTGTTTGGTATTGCCCTTTAAAAAGAATGGTTTTGTATCCAGACCATTTGCGAATTTCAAAATCGATGCGAAGACTAATTAACAAGGGCACATTTACAATTACTGAAAACAAGAACTTTGAAGAGGTTATTTACAACTGTAAAAATATTGATAGGAATGATGGTTTAGGCACATGGATTACTAATGAAATGGAGCAAGCTTACATCAATTTACATAAAAAAGGTATTGCAAAATCTATAGAAGTTTGGCAAAATGATGTTTTAGTTGGTGGTTTATATGGTTTAGAAATTAATGATATTTTTTGTGGAGAAAGTATGTTTAGTAAAGTATCTAATGCTTCTAAAATAGCCTTTATTTATTTGGTAAAAAAGAGTAGTTATAAGTTAATTGATTGCCAAGTTTACAATTCTCATTTAGCAAGTTTAGGAGCAAAAGAAATTGAAAGAGCTACTTTTTTAAAGGTTTTAAAAAATTTAGACTAATTTTTAAATTTCAATTATTTATTAAAATTAATTACATTGCAATATCAATACGCCTAAAAATGAATACTTTTTTAAAAATCTTGTTAACGGCTTTGGCTGTTATTTTACTGTCTAATATTTTACCTGGAGTATCAATTTCAGGATATTTATCTGCCATTATTGTAGCCATTGTAATTGCCTTGCTAAATATGTTTGTCAGACCTTTATTAGTGTTTTTTACATTACCAGCAACCTTAGTAACTTTTGGGCTCTTCTTGTTTGTGATTAATGCAATTATAATTCTTTTAGCAGATAAGTTGGTAGATGGTTTTTCTGTATCAGGCTTTTTTGCTGCGCTGTTTTTTAGTATTCTGTTATCTATTTTTAGATCGTTCTTATTTTCATTATTTAAAGAGAAACAATAAACTTAAAATTCACTTAAAAAAGTATGAATTTGGCTCACAGCCATAGAACCTTCTCCAACTGCAGAAGCAACTCGTTTTACTGAACCTTTTCTAACATCACCTACAGCAAATATACCAGGAATACTAGCCTCTAAAGATTGTGGTTCACGTTTTTTGTAAATGTCGCAATCTGTCAAGTTTTCTTTAATAAGAAGTTCTCCTGTACAGATAAAACCTTTTTTGTCTGTAACAACAATATCATTCAACCAAACTGTATTTGGTGCAGCACCTATAAAAGAAAATAAGTTTGAGGTTTCTAATTCAGATTTCTCGGTTTTATTAGTAGTCAATGTTATTTTTTCTAAATGATGATCTCCAAATAAATTCGTTACTTCTGTATTTATATGCACATCAATAACTTCAGAAGCGTTAATTCTTTGTACTAAATAATCGCTCATTTTAGCACCTAAATCATCACCTCTAATAATTACATGCACTTTTTTTGCTGTTTTAGATAAAAACATGGCTGCTTGTCCTGCAGAATTTCCACCACCAACAATTACAACATCTTGGTTTGCACAGTTTGAAACATCCATACCAGTTGCAGAATAATAAATTCCACAACCTTCAAAATCTTGAACATTATCTATAGGCAGTTTTCTGTAAGCAGCACCAGTTGCAATAAGTAATGCTTTAGACTTTATTAGTTTACCATTAGTTGCACAAACTGTAAAATGATTTTTATTGTACTCTAAACTTTGGGCTCTGTGAGGAATAGATATATTACAGCCAAATTTTTGAGCTTGTATATATGCTCTATTGGCTAATTCACTGCCAGAAATTCCTGTAGGAAAACCTAAATAGTTCTCAATTTTAGAACTTTTTCCTGCTTGTCCTCCAGGAGCTTCACTATCAATAGTAACCACACTTAAACCTTCTGAGGCAGCATAAACACTTGCAGCTAAACCAGATGGTCCAGCTCCGATTACTAAAACATCAAAAATTTTATCTTCAAAATCCATTAAAACACCACTATAAGTAGCAAGTTGTTCTATAGACGGATTTTTACATATTTTAGAGTTTCTATTAATTAGAAAAGGCAAATCGCTTTCAGACAAATTAAAATATTCTAATAAGTCTTTGGCTTCTTCTTTGGTATCGATATCAATAAAATTGTACCAAATGTGGTTTTTCTCCAAGAAATCTCTAATAGAATAAGTTTCAGTTGAGTTCCCTGAACCAACCAACTTTAAACCACCAGAAATTTCATTTAAAACGGTTTCTTGCCTTAGCAGAAATGCATCTAACAACACATCACTTAAATCACTGTTTTTTCTAATTGCTTCTTTAAGTTGATCAGATTTAATTCGTAAAATTTTAGTGCCTTTTACAGCAATTGCATCAAACTGAGCTGCTCTATGTGAAAGCATTCCACTATCTCCAGTAAATTCATATTTTTTATGAACTACGATATCTTCATCATTATACGCATCGTAAATACGTACTTTACCTTCTAGAATAACAAAAAAATCGTACTGTTTATCACCTGAAGCAAACAAAGTACATTCTTCTTTGCAGGTTTCTTTTGTGCCAAATTGTTCTAATTTCTTAATCTGGTTGTAACTTAATTCTGGAAATCTTGAATCTTTCATATTACCAAATATATAGAATTTGATAATGAATTATGTTAAAATGCAGCACGTTTTAATCTGTCGTTCATCGATTTTCCTAGGCCAAATTCTGGGAGTTTTTCTACAATAATTATATCTAAATTTAAATGATCTAATTGATGCATAGAATCGTATAAATTAGAGGCAGCTTCCTGTAGATTATTAGATGTGGAAAGCCTAATTTCTGCATCAACAGCATTATTTTTAAACGATGTAGAGAATGATAAAACACCAATTTTTGAAGTTTTGTATTTCTCTATTTCACTCTTTACATCTGTAGTTAAAATAGTTTTGGTTTTGGGTGCATAATGCTTTTGTAGCATTCCTGGGGCATCTGGATTTTTCTCTTTTTCATTCATTACAGATACTGGTCCTACAACATTTTCTATTTCTTCTAAAGCCAAAGCTCCTAATCTATAGATAACTGGCTCATTATTATTAAAGCCAATTATGGTTGATTCAATTCCGTTTTTACAAGTACCACCATCTAAAACCATTTCAAGACTTTCCTTAAAATAACGTGCTACATGTTCTGGTTTGGTAGGGCTAATGTTATTAAAAGGATTTGCACTTGGAGCAGCTAAAGGAAAAGGTAATTTAGACAATAGCTCTAAAGTTGTTTTGTGGTTTGGTATTCTAACAGCAACAGTACTTTTACCAGCCGTAATTAAATCTGGAATATTTGGGTTCTTTTTTAAAACCAAAGTCATTGAACCAGGCCAAAATTTTTCTGCTAGTAATTTTGCTTTTGCAGGAATTTCAGCTACAATTTTATCTAATTGATCGATACCAGAAACATGAACAATTAACGGATTAAATAAAGGTCTTTGTTTGGTCTCAAAAATAGATTTTATGGCTTTTTCACTAAAGATATTACCAGCCAAACCATATACAGTTTCAGTAGGAATAGCCACCAACTCTTCGTTCTCTAAAATTGAAATAGCTTTTTGTATGTCTTTAGAAATAATGCTCATAAACCACAAAATTACACATAAAAAACTTTTATAGCTCTAAAAATCAGCATCAACTTTAAAAGTCATTTTCTCTTTAGTAGTTGGGTGTATAAATGAAATTTGTTCTGCGTGTAAATGCAATCTATTCGATTTATTCCCATATAAATCATCACCAATTATAGGTGTATCTAAACCGTTTTTATGTGCTGAATGCACTCTTAATTGATGAGTTCTACCTGTAATAGGATAAAAGTAAACACGTGTTTTACCGTTTTCAATGCTAATTTTGGTCCATTTTGTTTCTGCATTTTTGCCATGAATAAAATCTACCAATTGCTTTGGCCTATCATCTAAATCAACTCTTAAGGGCAATTTAATTTTACCACTTTCTTTGGTTAGCATTCCATCTAACAAGGCTACATATCTTTTTTTAACAGTTCTGTTTATAAACTGACTTTGAACAATTTTATTGGCTTCTTTGGTTTTAGTAAGTACTAAAATGCCAGAGGTAGACATGTCTAATCTATGTACTATTAGTGGGCCAGTGGCATTAGGATATTGATTTTTAATTCTTGTATACATAGAATCTTTAATTGTTTTGCCAGGAACAGATAAAAATTCGGCAGGTTTGTTAACCACAATTAAATCATCGTCTTCAAAAATAATTTCTAAGTTTTTTTCTGATGATAAATTAGTCAATAAAGAATTAGAATCCATTTCTATATTTTGCAACATATGCCCCAAAATTGGTTTGCATCTGCTTTGACATGCAGGATAATAATTTTTATGTTTTCTAATAGCCGAGTTTGGCGAAATTCCCCACCAAAATTCAGCCATACAAATGGGTTTTAGATTGTTGGCAAAAGCGTATTGCAATAATTTAGGAGCTGCACACTCACCAGAACCTGCAGGAGGTTGTACTTCTGGGTCATTAAAAATTTCTAATAAGGTTTTTGACTCTTTATCTTTATTTAGAAATGCATATTTGCTAAATAAGGTTTGTTGTAAAAAGTTAGACTTTTCTTTACGTTCTAATTTTAATGCCTCTATTTTATTGGTAAACCTATTTACTTTTGCTCTTAGGTCATTTAGTTTATCATCATAATAAGAGACCAATTCTTTATAGAAAAACTGCTGATTATAACTTTCTTGCTTAAGTTGTTCTTCTAGTTTCTTAAAATCATTGCTAGTTAAACTACTTCTGGCATCTTTCTTTTTTTGCTTTCTCAAAGATTTAGCTTTGTTTATTTTTTTTCGTTGCTGCTCTAAATCTTTGGCAATAGATAGTTCTAATTCTTTTAAGGTTTTTAGTTGCTCTTTATATTCCGAATTTTCATTTAGCTTGGTTAGTTCTGCATTAATAGCATCTATTTCTAGCTCTCCTTTAATATAAAAACTACCTTCTGTTCTCATATTAAAAACGGGTGGCACAAATTTATCTGGTAAACTTTTGTCTTGTAATTTGCCAGAAAATGCTGCCAAATAACCGATTTCATCTTCTATATTTTTTACCAATAAAACACCGAACATTTTACCAATTGCATCTGTTGTTTCGTCTTCATTTAATCCAAAATTATGATTAAAATCTTTTTGAATAGACAAGTAATCTTGCAATTCTTTAGTTGCAACTTCTGCTAAAAGATGAGGTTGATAGTAAAAAGGAAAGGTAAATTTTTCGGGTAATTTTATCTTGGAAATATCCCTTCTAAAAAAATGAAAATGTTTTGGTATCATAGTTTTGCAGTGCAAAGATACTTAGTTTATGACTATTAATTGATTAATGAAAATGAGAATTAAGTTCCTTCGAAATTTATTCATAGAGTTAACAATTACATTTATTGCGTTAAGTCAAAGTTTGGTATTGCTTTAGTTTTGTATCAAATAAAATCAAGAATTATGAAAACTATAAAAATGAAATCAATAAAATTATTTGCTACTGCATTAACTGTTACCAGTTTTATGATGGTTTCTTGTGATATAAAAAAAGAGAACGCAGATAATGAAGAAATAATAGAGGTTGTAGAGGTTGAAAAAGATAATGTAGAGGTTGATGCTGATATGAACACTGAAAAAATAGCTGAGGTTGAGGTGAAAACTAGAACTTATAAAATGAAAGAACAAGAACCAATTGTATACGATTTAGATGCAAATGGAATTGCTGGTTTTGATGATTGGAGAGATTATACAGTAGTAAATTATGAATTGGCAGAAATTAGAAAAGCAAACTATTTGACCACTGCTCAACGTGTAAAAAACATGAACTACAGAATTGCAAACCTTGGTAATTCAATTCCTGCTTGGTTAAAAACGGAAGAAGTTATGGAAGATGTTTCAGACGTGCAAAAAGAGTACTTAGAGTTAATAGAAGATGCTGATGCTTCTGAAAATGAAATGAAAGAAAACTTAGAAGAATTATCAGAAAAGTTTGATGATTTAAAAGAGGAATTAGATGAAACTGTTCAAGAGTATGTAAGGATTCATGAGAGTGCAATTGAAGAATTCAATGAAGAGTTTAAAAAAGGAAAAATTGAAGCAGCCATTGAAGAGTACAATGAAGAAATTAAAAAGATGGATAAAATTTTAGATAATAAATAATACAAATCGCTAAGAAAAAGAATTAAAAATTGGAAAAAGAAAAAAAGAGGTAGATGAAAATCTACCTCTTTTTATTTTTGGTATGTAAATGCATCAAAAAGAACTGTGTTTTCTGATTTAGATGGAGTATCTCCCATAAAAAACAAGTTTTCAAGACTACAGTGTACTCTAAATTCAGTATTACTTTTAACGTTAGTCTGTAATTCTTTTACTAGCTTGTTATTAATAAACCATTTTACTAAATAGAAACCTTGAACGTCAATTAATTCCATTCTAAAATTAGCATATTCTCCCATCTTAACAGGAAAGTGACTAGAGTTGGAAGGTGAAAATTGAGATACACAATATACTATTGCTTCATCAGGTTTTAAGCCTATTTTCTCTCGATCTTTTTTTTGACCAGAGCCAATTTCAAAATCAAATTCAAATTCTTCTTTATCATTATGATATAAAAATGCGCCAACACTTACTTGTTCAAAAAGTGTGAATTTAGGAACTAGAATTCTCCATGTATAGCTGCCAGTTGTAAATGTTTTCTTACTTCTAATTTTAACCCTGTCATTTGTATTTGGTCTGGTTGAAAACTTTAGTTTACCATCTTCCAATTTGTATGTTGCAGGGCTTTTCCAAGAATTATTAATCCAATTATTTTTAAAGTCGCTCTTTTTATCAAAAGTCTCCATAAATATAGAATCATTCATAAGCATGGTTTTAGAAGTGCTACAACTTGAAGCAATTAATAGTAGTAAAACAATTAAAATTTTACGAAACTCGAAATTCATTATTGATGATAAAAGTTTGTGAACACTACTTAAAAAAGCCAAAAAATTGAATTAAGCTTGTAACAATCGTGTTTATGGTAAATAAAAACGATTTAAATTATGGCAAAAATGAATCTAATGCGCTTCTAACCAATTTTGGCCAATTCCCATTTCTACGTCTAAAGGTACAGTCATTTTAAATGCATTCTCCATTTCGTTTTTTATAATAGGTTTAATAGTTTCTAATTCATCTTTATGAGCATCGAAAACCAATTCATCATGCACCTGCAATAGCATTTTAGATTTAAAACCTTCTTGAATGAATCTATTATGAATATTAATCATGGCTAGTTTTATAATATCTGCAGCAGAGCCCTGTATTGGAGCATTTACAGCATTTCTTTCTGCACCACTTCTCACCATAGCATTTCTAGAATTAATGTCTTTTAAATACCTACGTCTGTTTAAAACGGTTTCTACATAACCATGTTCTCTAGCAAAATCTACTTGAGCAGACATGTATGCTTTTAATTTAGGATATGTTTCATAATACGTATCAATTAATTCTTTGGCTTCACCTCTGCTCAAGTCTGTTTGGTTACTTAAGCCAAAAGCAGAAACTCCATAAACAATACCAAAGTTTACGGTTTTAGCATTACTTCTTTGTTCGCGAGTAACATCATTTATATCAACACCAAAAACTTTAGCAGCAGTAGAAGCATGAATGTCTTCGCCATTTTTAAAAGCATTTATCATGGTTTCTTCTTCACTTAAAGCTGCAATAATTCGCAATTCTATTTGGCTGTAATCAGCTGCCAATAAAACATAATTTTCATCTTTTGGTACAAATGCTTTACGTACTTCACGTCCTCTTTCAGTTCTTATTGGTATGTTTTGTAGGTTAGGATTGTTAGAGCTTAATCTACCAGTTGCAGCAACAGCTTGCATGTATTGTGTGTGAATTCTACCTGTTTTTTTATTAATTTCGTTCGGTAAGGCATCAACATAGGTACTTTGTAGTTTTTTGTATTGCCTGTATTCTTGAATGTCTCTAATTATTTTATGTTCTTTAGCTAAGAATGATAAAATATCTTCACCAGTTTTATATTGACCTGTTTTGGTTTTTTTAGGCTTATCTACCAACTTCATATTTTCAAACAATACAATTCCTAATTGTTTTGGAGAGGCTATATTAAATTCTTCTCCTGCTTGTTCGTAAATTTCTTTTTCTAGTCTATTTATGTCATCAGTTAAAGCTGTAGAAAGTTGTTTTAGAAAGTTTGTATCTACATTAATTCCTTCAATTTCCATAGCTGTTAAAACAGATACCAAAGGCAATTCTACTTTGTTAAAAAGTTCAGTAACGTTACCACTATCTAATTCTTTGGTAAAGTGCTGTTTTAGTTGATAGGTAATATCTGCATCCTCAACAGCATATTCTGTTTGATCTTTTATAGGAACAACCCTCATAGAAAGCTGATTTTTACCTTTTTTACCAATTAGTTCTGTGATTGAAACTGGGTGGTAATTCAAATACGTTTCAGCCAAAACATCCATATTATGCCTCATATCTGGGTTGATGAGGTAATGAGCGATCATAGTATCGAACAATTTACCTTTAACAGGCATGTTGTAATTAGATAAAACCTTAATATCATATTTTAAATTATGACCAACCTTTTCTATCATTTCTGATTCAAAAAATGGTCTAAATTCCTCTAAAATAGCTTTTGTTTCTTCTTGGTTTTCTGGAAATGAAACATAGTATCCTTTACCAATTTCATAAGAAAATGCAATACCTATTAACTCAACCTCTAATGCTTTTAAACCTGTAGTTTCTGTATCAAAACAAACAGAAGGTTGTTGTAATAATTTTTTAATTAACAGTTTACGAGATAATGTACTATCTATGTGCTGATAAAAATGATTTGTGTTGTTTATGTTTTTAAAGCCAGATAAACTTTCTTCTTGAGTGATACTGCCAGAACCAGGTGCTGCAAATAAATCAAACTGACCTTCTGCATTTGTTGCCAATTTTTTAGTATTGCTTTCACTTTTAGTATCTGTTTCAGCTGTTTTTGTGGTGGTTTCTGTAGCAAATGTTTTTAAGAAGTTTGTTAAAAGGTTTCTGAATTCTAATTCATTAAAAATTTCTTTCACTTTTTCTACATCTGGCTGATCTAATGTAAAATCTTTGGCATTGAAAGAAACAGGAACATCTAACATAATGGTAGCAAGCTTTTTAGAAAGTAAACCAAGTTCACCATTTGCTTCTACCTTTTCTTTCATTTTACCTTTTAATTGATCTGTGTTAGCCAATAAGCCTTCCATAGAACCAAATTGCGCTAAAAATTTCTTTGCAGTTTTTTCTCCAACTCCAGGTAAACCAGGAATGTTATCTGCAGAATCACCCATCATTCCTAAAAAGTCGATTACTTGTAAAGGATCTGTAACTTGAAATTTTTCTAATACTTCTGGCACACCCCAAATGTCATAACCACCTCCAAAACGTGGCTTGTACATGAAGATATTTTCTGAAACTAATTGTGCAAAATCTTTATCTGGAGTAACCATAAAGGTTTTAAAACCCTCTTTCTCTGCTTGCTTAGAAAGTGTACCAATAACATCATCTGCCTCAAAACCTTCTTTAACCATAATTGGTATATGCATGGCTTCTAAAATATTGCAGATGTAAGGTATTGCTTGTGTTATTGGTTCTGGAGTAGCATCTCTATTTGCTTTGTATTCTTGAAACATTTCAACTCTATCTGTGCTTCCACCTTTATCAAAACAAACCGCTAAATGATCTGGTCTTTCACGTTTAATAACATCTAATAGAGAGTTCATAAAACCCATAATAGCAGATGTGTCTAAACCCTTAGAGTTTATTCTTGGGTTCTTTATAAATGCGTAATATCCTCTGAAAATTAATGCATAAGCATCAACTAGAAAAAGTCTTTTTTGATCTGCCATTTTATCTTTATTTCTTAAAAGATAAAACTACAAAAACTAAAATAAATTACCCTTCATATTCTGCTGATTTTAGGCCTTTTTGAAAAGGTGCTTTTAGTTGATAGAGTACATCATCTGATTTTTCTGCATCTAAAATATCTACACCATAAATAATATCATTTGTATCTTCATAGATGAAGGTTCCAAAGATTCTATCCCAAAAAGAAAAAATATTTCCAAAATTAGTGTCTGTCCAAGGCATTACATGATGATGATGAAATTTATGAGTATTAGGTGAGATAAAAACGTAACTTATAGCTTTATCTAACCAAATAGGTAGTTGAATATCTGCGTGAGAAAAATAAGTAAAAAGCACGGTTAAAATTCGGTAAATTAAATAATAGGCTAGAGGTAAACCTGCTATAATAATGCCTAATAAAGCAAAGGTTTCTCTAAATATAAAATCTATTGGATGATGCCTTGTTCCAGAAGTTACATCTACATGCCTATCACTATGATGCACTGTGTGAAAACGCCACATTACAGGTATTTTATGTAGCATAAAATGTACCACATATTGAGACATAAAGTCTAGTATCATAATGGCTAAAATAACCTCTACCCAAACAGGAAAATCAACTAAATTTAACAAGCCAAAATTATTAGTATCTAACCAAAGAAAAATACCTACAGTTAAAAGCCCAAAAACAACATTTATTAATATTGTTGAACCTAATAAAACAAAGTTGGTTTTTGCATGCTTCCATTTGTTGTATTTGTGTTTTTTGAGAGGATAAATACCTTCTAATATCCAAAAAACAGCCAAACAACTTATAATCCATATTAGTTTTTGTACACTAGTTAGGTTCTCAAAAAAAGCCACAATTGCATCCATATACCTTGAAAATTAATCTTATAAATCTAAGAAAAACTTTAACAAGTTGTTAAAAATCAATCGTTTTTTAACAGTTATCTTTGTGAATTCTAAAAAACAACTTCTATGCCTCGTTGGTTAATTCCTTTAATAATCTTAGTTATTGTAATTGTTGCAGTAGAGATTTATACTTTTCAAGCATTTAAAACATTATCTAAAAATAAGTGGGTTCGCTTTTCATTTTTAGTAGTTAGTATTGCTGTTTATATTAACTTTTTAATTACCATGCTAACCTATGATAGAGGTAATGGGCAAACACCACAATTTCAAATGGCAATGGGGTTATTGTTAACCTTTTCGATACCAAAATTAGTGGTAATTATTTTTCTCTTTGGAGAAGATGTTTATAGATGGATTGTAAAATTAATATCTGCAGTTTCTAATGGAGAAACACAGCCAATACCTAGTAGAAGAAAATTTATTTCTCAATTGGCTTTAGGTATTGCTGCTATACCATTTGTTTCTTTTATTTACGGTATTATACAAGGTAAATACAACTATAAAGTCATTAAGTATCAATTAACTTTTGATGATTTACCAGCAGCATTTGATGGCTATACCATCACTCAAATTTCAGACATTCACTCAGGTAGTTTTACCAATAGAGAAAAAATACAATATGGGGTGGATTTAATTAATGAGCAGCAATCAGATTTATTATTATTTACAGGTGATATTGTAAATAATAAGGCAGATGAAATGGATGATTGGATTGATGTCTTTGATAAACTTACAGCAAAAGAAGGCAAATACGCAATTCTAGGAAATCATGATTATGGAGATTATATGGATTGGAAAACGCCACAAGATAAAATTGATAATTTCGAGAAAGTAAAGAATATTCATAAAAGAATTGGTTTTGATTTGTTACTTGATGAACACAGGTATATTGAAAAAGATGGGGAGAAAATTGCTCTTTTGGGTGTAGAAAATTGGGGAAAAGGATTTAATCAAGCAGGAGATTTGGCAAAGGCTTCAGCTGGTGTAAGTAAAGACGATTTTAAAATATTAATGAGTCATGATCCTAGTCATTGGCAAGAAAAAGTAAAGAAAGACGATTTTAATTATCACTTAACTTTAAGTGGTCATACTCATGGTTTGCAAATGGGAATTGAGATTCCAGGATTTTTAAAATGGAGTCCTTCTCAATATGTTTACAAACAATGGGCTGGCTTGTATGAAGAATTTGGTCGATTTATAAATGTAAACAGAGGTTTTGGTTATCATGCTTTTCCTGGTAGAGTTGGTATTTGGCCAGAAATAACAGTTATAGAATTGAAAAAAGCCTGATTATCAGCTTATTTAATTAGAATTGCTATATTTGTAGCTATAGACACAAAAACTATACTATTTTTTTAGTTTAAAAAAATACAGTTATGACAAAATTTGGAGAATTAATTAGTGTTGAGAAACCAGTTTTAATTGACTTTTATCAAGATTGGGATGATGTGCAAGCCACAGTAGATACTTTAAGAGATGTTGCTGCAGCATTGGGTGATAGAGCAAAAGTAATTAAGATTGATATTAAGAAAAATGAAACCTTGGCAGATGCTTTAAGAGTTAAAGGTAATCCTACTTTTATGATTTATAAAAATGGAGAAATGAAATGGCGTCAAACAGGTTTTCAAGATGCAAACACCTTAATTGGTTTAGTTCAGAAATACGTTTAAGAAATTATATTATAAAAAAAACCGCAAACTTTAAAGTTTGCGGTTTTTTTTATTCTGTTTCTTCTGGCATGATATGCTGAAAAAGATTTAGTGTTTTATTAAACTCATCTTGCAATTCTTGTATGAATTCTTGATCTGAATCGTATCGTGAAACTTGATCTATAACACCTCTATATAGATATCTAAAGGTAACATCAAATTCTTCGAAAATAATATCAAAATCATCAGATGAAAAGGTGCTAAACCAAATTAATTTTTCTCTAAATAAACGAATTAAATCTTCTGCTGCTGTTCTTGCTTTTTTAACTTCACCTAATTGATAATACATTTCTGGATAATCCATAGATAAGCTATAGTGGTCAAAATCTTCAATTGGCATTTTCTCTAAAGAAAGGTCTAAAACTTCGATGGCTTTAATAGTATCACCTTCTTCTGCAAATGCTGCAGATAAACGTATTAAACTATTTCTCAAAGAAATAACGTTTCTTTTGGTTTGCTCATCTAAATAGATTTTGCCATCGTTAATATTTCTCCATTCCCATTTCTTGACATTGCTGTACATTTTATCAGGATCGATTCTACCAATATCAAAGAGCGTAAGTTCACGAACCACCTGCCCATTTTCATTGTAAACTTTAGTTGGTGTTTTTATTGGTACTAATTTAAAAGCAACACCATCTAATTGTAAATAGTCTTTCAGCCAAATATATTCGCTATTTGTGTTAGAGCCACCTGTAAAATAAATTGGTCTTTCCCAATTAAAATTATTTAAGATGTCTAGCATTAAAATGGTGTTTTTAGCAATGGCTCTATCAATAGTAATATCGATATAAGGCACAATTTTATCGGCATCTTTTTGAGCTACAATTCCATTTTTTAATACATTTTCTTTGTTTACAGGAATACGAATTTTGTTGGTTGGTAAAATCTTTTCAGGATTACCATCTTCGTCTAAATCGTAAAAAGTTCTTTTGCTATCACTTCTAATCCATTTCATGAAATCGTCTAAATCTAAAACAGAATCTTTTAGCTGAGGAAATAATTCTTGAAAATAGTAAGCAACATCTAATGTTCCATATTTGTATTCATCATGTGTTAATTGAGATGGAATAGGATCTGCATCATAACTCTTTTTCTTCATTTGGTCTATGTACCAATCTGTTTGAAAAAGACTTGTGTTAACCAGTTTTACATCGGTTCTAATGCCTTCTACTTCTTGCATATACCAAAGAGGAAAAGTATCATTATCACCAATGGTAAACATAATAGCATTAGGATCTGTGCTTTCTAAATACGCTTGTGCATTTAAACGAGTGGTGTATCTATTAGACCTATCATGGTCATCCCAGTTTTGAAAAGCCATTAAAGTTGGTACACCTAATAAACATAGTACAGTTACAGCAATAGCTACTTTTTTACGGGTTGCGAAATTTTTAAGGTACTCATAAAGTGCTAAGACTCCAAAACCTACCCAAATTGCAAAAATGTAAAAACTACCTACAACTGCATAATCTCTTTCTCTAGGTTCAAAAGGTTTTGGGTTTGTGTAAAAAATAATTGCAAAACCAGTGAAGGCAAAGAATAGAAATAGTGCAAAGAAGTTTCGTTTGTCCCACTTTATTTGAAATAACAAACCAACTAAACCTAATAATAGAGGTAAGAAATAATAGGTGTTTCTACCTTTATTTAATAAAGCTTGCCAAGGCAACATTTTTTGTGATCCTAGTCTTGCTTCATCAATAAAATCAATTCCACTTAACCAATTTCCATTAAATATATCTAATCTTCCTTGAATATCATTTTGTCTACCTACAAAATTCCACATAAAATAACGTCCATACATATAGCCAAATTGATAGCTAACCATAAACTTTATATTTTCTGCAAAAGTTGGTCTTCTTTGGCTGTTTTTTGGAATACCAGCGATAGCTTTGTATTTTTCTTCTGAAGCAGGATTTACCATTCTTGGAATAAATCCTTTATGTTTATCTGAATAATTAGGTAATACATCTTTGTAAACATTAACAATTACGTATTTGCCATCTTTCTTTTCATACTTAGGTTTATCATCTCTAGTAGGGTTTTCTCTGTCTCTTTCATCACTATACTTATTTGAGTAATATGTGTCGTAAAAAACATTAGCATCTCCATATTGTTCACGCTCATAGTAAGCTAACAATTCTCTTGCACTAGAAGGGTTATTCTCATTAATAGTAGTGTTAGCATTTGCTCTAATAGGTAGCATCATCCAAGATGAAAAACCAATAACTATAAATAATAAGGATAAGATTAAAGTATTTGCAGTTAGTTTGTTTTTCTTTCTGGTAAATTTTAAACCAAAAAAGAAAAGAGCTACTAAAATAATTGCAGCAATGATACTACCAGAATTGTAAGGCAAACCAACAGAGTTGATAAAAAATAATTCTGATGCACTAAAGAATTTTAAAGTAAAAGGAAATATAAATTTAAAAACTAAAATTAGAACAAATACTGAGAAAATTGTAGCAATTGCAGAGGTTTTTAGGTTGATGTTTTTGTACGTCTTAAAGAAATATAACATTACAATTGCTGGTATTACCAACAACGAAAGAATGTGCACTCCAAAAGATAAACCTACTACAAAACTTATAAGAACTAACCATTTATTACCTCTTGGTGTATGAATTTCGCTTTCCCACTTTAAACCTAGCCAAAATAAAAGAGCCATTAAAAATGATGACATTGCATAAACTTCGCCTTCAACTGCACTAAACCAAAAGCTATCTGAAAATGTATAGGTTAAAGAACCAACCAAACTACTCCCAAGTACAGCAATTCTTTTACCTTTAGATACATTACCTGTCTTTGCTGATAATTTTAAAGCCAAATTACTAATAGTCCAAAACATGAATAAAATGGTAAATGCGCTGGCTAGAGCAGACATAAAGTTTACCATTTTTGCAATTTGTGAAACGTCTGTAGTAAACATTGCAAAAAACGCACCTAACATTTGAAATAGAGGTGCTCCTGGAGGATGCCCAACTTCTAATTTTACAGAGGTAGCAATATATTCTCCAACATCCCAAGCACTTACAGTTGGTTCTAAAGTTAAACTATAAGTAATTAAGGCAATTGCAAATGTAACCCATCCTAAAATGATGTTCCATTTTTTATAATTTTCTACTGTCATTTTTCAAGTAATAATATCTTAGCGAATGTACTAATAAATATGAAAAAAAGAAGGTTTTGTGCCATTTTCTAAATGACTAATTCCTCATAAAAGTTTGTTAAAAGTAAAATTTTTAAAAAAATGTTTGTGAATTTAAAACTTTACTTTAAATTTGCACCCTCAATAAAGCATTGGCCTATGGTGTAATTGGTAACACACCGGTTTTTGGTACCGTCATTCAAGGTTCGAGTCCTTGTAGGCCAACAAAAGCAACTAATTTTCGAAAGAAGTTTAGTTGCTTTTTTTATTGACTTTATTTTCTTTTCGAAGATTCTCTAACAATCAACTCTGCTTCTAAAATATTCTTCTTTAAGGTTTGTTTAATTTCTTGCTGACCTTCGTATTCTAAAAATGTTCTAGCAGCTATTCTTCCAATTTCATAACTATGTTGATTAACACTTGTAATTTTAGGGCTAACAATATCTGTAAAGGGTTCGTTACCAAAACCTACCAATGCGATATCATTTGGTATTGAAATGTTTTGTTCTTTTAAAAGCTCTAAAACACCCAAAGCAGCATAATCTCCAGCAACATAAACAGCATCTGGTCTGTCTTTCAGATTAAGTAAATCTTGCATTTTTGCTCTACCATCTTCTTTGGTTAAACTACTTTCAATTAAGAGTTCATTGTCTAGAGGTAATTTGTGTTTTTTTAATGCATCTGTATATCCTCGAATTCTGTTATTATAAATTCGTGTTCTTTTAAAACCACCAATATGTGCAATTCTTTTACAACCTTGTTCTACTAAATGATCTACAATAATATGGCTACTGTTATAATCATCAATACCAATATAATCAACATTCAAATCATTTTCACCTCTATCAAAAGTGATTAACGGAATTCCTGCAGCTTTAATTTTTTCATAATGATCTAAATTTACAGTCTCATTTGCCATAGATGCAATAATACCATCTACTTGGGTAAAAAGAAGTGCATCAATGTTTGCACACTCTTTTTTATAAGATTCGTTAGATTGCGTTATAATAATGTTATACCCTTCTTTATTTAGGCCTTCTTCTATATTATGAATAACAGAGGAAAAGAAGTTACTGTTTGTTTTTGGCACAATAACACCAATAAGTTTACTTTTTCCACTTCGTAAAGCACTGGCTAAATGGTTAGGCTGATAGTTTAAATTTTCGGCAACTTGTCTTACTGCTTTCTTTGTTTTTTCACTAATTCTACTATCATTATGCAGCGCTTTTGAAACAGCTGCTGTAGAAATGTTTAAGACATTTGCAATATCTTTTATGGTAGTTTTGTTTTTTTTAGCCAAATTTATATATATTTGCTTAATCGTTTAAACAAAAGTACGGTTTGAAAGATTAGAATCAAAACAAATTGTAAAATATAGGTTTTGATTTTATTTTAATACAATGGTTAAACGTTTAACCAAATTAATTTTTTATAATATTTCATGGGAAAAGTAGTAACATTTGGAGAAATCATGTTAAGATTAGCTCCACAAGGATTTTTAAGATTTTCACAAGCAAATAACTTTGATGTAGTTTATGGTGGAGGAGAATCTAACGTAGCAGTTTCATTAGCAAATTATGGTGTAGATGTAGATTTTGTAACACGTTTACCAAAGAATGACATTGGTGAATGTGCAATGATGGAGATGAGAAAACGTGGAGTTGGCGTTGATAAAATTGTTTATGGTGGAGATCGTTTAGGAATTTATTTTTTAGAAACAGGAGCTGTATCAAGAGGTTCAAAAGTAGTTTATGATAGAGCACATTCTGCAATTTCAGAAATAGAATCTGGTATGATTGATTGGGATAGCGTTTTTGAAGGTGTAGAGTGGTTTCATTGGACAGGTATTACACCAGCAATTTCTCAAGGAGCAGCAGACGTTTGTTTAGAAGCTGTAAAAGCAGCTAGTGCAAAAGGAGTTACTATTTCTACAGATTTAAATTATAGAGCAAAATTATGGACCTATTGTGATGATGCTCATAGAGAAAAAATAATGACAGAAATTACTTCTTACTGTGATATTATTTTAGGTAATGAAGAAGATGCAGAAAAACATTTTGGTATTCATCCAGAAGGTTTAGATGTACATAAACATGGTCATGATGTTAAAGCAGAGGCTTTTTTATCTGTTTGTAAGCAAATGATGGAGAAATTTCCAAGAGCTAAAAAAGTAATTACAACTTTAAGAGGTTCTATTTCTGCTTCTCACAATACATGGGCTGGTGTTTTGTATGATGGTTCTAAAATGTACGAAACTCGCCAATATCAAATTACAGATATCGTAGATAGAGTTGGTGGAGGAGATTCTTTCATGGGAGGTTTAATTTACGGATTATTAAAATACCCAGAAGATGATCAAAATGCATTAGATTTTGCAGTTGCAGCTTCATGTTTAAAACATACAATTAAAGGAGATGCTAATTTAGTAACTGTATCTGAAGTAGAAAAATTAATGGGAGGTGATGCTTCTGGAAGAGTAGCAAGATAAAACCAATAAAATATGGCACAATATTCAAGATTAGAAGTAGCACAAGTAATGAAAGATACAGGTTTAGTGCCTTTATTTTTTAACAGTGATATAGAAACAAGCAAAAAAGTTTTAAAAGCGTGTTATGATGGTGGAGCAAGATTATTAGAATTTACAGCACGTGGTGATTTTGCTTTAGAAGTTTTTACAGCACTTACCAAATATGCAATTGCAGAATTACCAGGTATGATTATGGGAGTTGGTTCTGTAACAGATGCAGCAGCAGCTTCCCTATACATGCAAAATGGTGCTAACTTTATTGTTACTCCAGTTTTAAGAGAAGATATTGCTTTGGTTTGTAATAGACGTAAAGTATTATGGTCTCCAGGATGTGGTTCTTTAACAGAAATTGCAAGAGCAGAAGAATTAGGATGTGAAATCGTAAAATTATTTCCAGGTGGAATTTACGGTCCAGACTTTGTAAAAGCAATTAAAGGCCCTTGTCAATGGACAAGCATTATGCCAACAGGTGGTGTATCTCCAACCAGAGAAAATTTAGAAGGATGGTTCAATGCAGGTGTTACTTGTGTTGGAATGGGATCAAAATTAATAGCAAAAGATGCTAATGGTAATTTTGATTTAGATAAAATTGAAAGTATGACAAAGCAAGCCTTAGATATTATTAAAGATTTAAGGAGCTAGTCAGTTATTTGATTATTTAAAACGCGAAAAACTCCAACTGAAAGGTTGGAGTTTTTTATTTTTGAAAAAAAAAGGAATCTCATGAAAGAGTGGATCTACACAAATAGTATTAATCTAAAATTTATTTTAATCTCTACAATTGTTGTTTATATTGTTATTATTGTTTTAACGAGAATGTTTGGGAAACGCAGTTTTTCTAAAATGTCTAGTTTCGATTTTGCTTGTACAATAGCTATTGGTAGTGTTATTGCATCAACACTTTTAAGCAAATCTGTGCCTTTGTTCGATGGCTTATTTGGGTTAACATGTATCTTCTTACTCCAAGCAATAACTGCATTTTTAAGAAGGTTCGATTTCTTTTGTAAAACAGTAGACAATTCACCTTTACTTCTTATGGATAAAGATAAAATACTTTGGGATAATCTAAAAAAGGCCAAAGTTACAGAAAGTGATTTACAAGGTAAGTTAAGAGAAGCAAACGTAATTAGAATATCAGAAATTAAAGCAGTTGTTTTTGAATCTACAGGAGATATTTCTGTGCTACATTCAAGTGTAGATGAAGAAATTGAAGATTGGTTGTTAGAGGGTGTTGCTAGAAAATAATATCAATAGAGTTATCAATAATTGCAAAGCAGCAAATTTATTTTTCAATCAGTAGTTAATTTTGTGAAAAACAAGTATTAACAATAAAAAATTTGAAAAATGAAGGTACAAGCTTATTTAGCGTTTGATGGTAATTGTCAGGAAGCATTAAATTTTTATGGAGACTTATTTAATGCAGATATAAAGAACAAAGAAACCTATGAAGATAAAAAGATTGATGTACCATTAAACTACAGAAAAAAATTGCAACATGCAGAGTTAAAAGGTAAAGGCATTCACTTAATGGCTTATGATGCAGCTCCAGATACACCATTAAACAACGGAAATACAATTAGCATTAGCGTAGATTTAACTGATAAAGATGAAGCAGAAGATGTATTTAATAATTTATCAGCAGAAGGAATAACACATCATAACTTTAGAGAAAGAGAATGGGGTTATTTTGGAAGATGTACAGACAAATACGGAATTAGTTGGATGGTAAATTGCAACTGTTAAAATTAATTAATAATAAAAATGGATTGTAGGGAACTGCAATCCATTTTTTATCTTTACTAAAATCTACAGCTTGAAGTTTATAAAGTTTACAAAAAAAGGTATTTATTGCATTCCAGGTAAGTTCTATTTAGATCCATGGTATCCTGTAGACTATGCTATAATTTCACATGGTCATGCTGATCATGCAAGATGGGGTAACAAACACTACCTGTGTCATAATGATTCTAAAGCAATTTTAAAACACAGAATTGGGCAAGATATCTCCATAGAAAGTATGGGGTATAACGAACCTAAAACGATTAACGATGTAAAAGTTTCTTTTTATCCAGCAGGTCATATTATTGGCTCTGCACAAATTCGTTTAGAATATAAAGGTTATGTTATTGTGTTCTCTGGTGATTATAAAACCCAACCAGATTTTCTTACAGTGCCTTTCGAGCCTGTAAAATGTAATGAGTTCATTACAGAAAGCACTTTTGGTTTGCCTATTTATAAATGGAAAAGTGAATTAGAATTGCAAAACGAACTTCAAAATTGGGTGTTACAAAATCAGCAAAATAATAGAACAAGTGTTTTTATTGGTTACAGTTTAGGTAAAGCTCAAAGAATTATGAAGTTGGTAGAAGGTGTAGATGATATTTTTGTGCATTCTGCCATTAATAATTTAAACAAAGCCATTTCTAATTCAGGCATTAACATACCAAATACTACATTAATAACACCAGATTTCAATAAAAAAGAGATTCAAAACAAAATTGTAATTCTGCCACCAGCATTATTAGGTTCTAAAATGTTAAAACGCATTCCAAACGCAGCTACTGCTATTTGTTCAGGATGGATGCATATTCGTGGAAATAGAAGATGGAAAGGTGTAGATGCAGGTTTTGCAGTAAGTGATCATGCAGATTGGGATGGTTTGCTAGAAGCTGTGAAAGCTACAGAAGCAGAAAAAGTATATGTAACTCATGGCTCTCAGGCAGTTTTTTCTAAATATTTAAATGAAATTGGTATAGAAGCTCATGAGCTCAAAACAGAATTTGGAGAAGATGAATTAGCAAAACAAGACACTTTAAAAACCGAAACTGTTTAGCTATGAAAGACTTTTCTAACCTTATAAGTGCTATTGAAATCACGAATAAAACTAATGCTAAAATTGAAGCACTAGTCAATTATTTTAAAGTAGCTCCAGATAAAGATAAGTTGTGGTTAATCGCTCTATTTACAGGCAAAAGACCTAGCAGACCTGTAAAGTCGAACTTAATGAAAGAGTGGTGTATGCAAATTACTCAACTACCTGAATGGCTTTTTCTAGAAAGTTATTCTTCTGTAGGAGATTTAGGCGAAACTTTAGCCTTGTTATTGCCAAATCCAGAAAATGAAATTGAAAAACCACTACATGTTTGGATTGATGAACTCATCAACCTAAAATCAAAAACGGATGAAGAGAAAAAAGAATATGTTTTAAATGCTTGGAATGGCTTAAAGGCGCAAGAACGTTTAATTTTTAATAAATTAATTGGTGGAAGTTTTAGAATTGGCGTTTCTAAAAAAACACTTGTAAATGCTCTGGCAAAATTATCAGGTATAGATGTAAATCAATTAATGCACAGTATAATTGGTAATTGGACACCAAACACCATTTCTTTTGATGATTTATTGAGTGGTGAACATATTAATTACGACAATTCAAAACCATATCCTTTCTGCTTGGCTTATGCTTTAGAAAAAGATCTGGAAGATTTGGGCAGTGAAAATGAATGGCAGGTTGAGTATAAATGGGATGGTATTCGTGGTCAAATCATAAAAAGAGAAGGTGAAGTTTTTATTTGGTCTAGAGGAGAGGAATTGGTTACACAACAATTTCCAGAAATTGTAGAAGCAGTTTCACAATTACCAGGAAGTTTTGTTATTGATGGAGAAATTTTAGCCATAAAAGATAGTGCAGTATTGTTATTTAACGATTTGCAAAAACGGTTAAACCGTAAAAATGTTACTAAAAAGTTATTAGAAGAAGTACCTGTTGGTTTGTATGTTTATGATATTATTGAGTTAAATCATATTGATTTAAGGCAAGAATCAATGGCGCAAAGAAGAGATAAATTAGAAGAGCTATTTACACAAAATACAAGCGATATTTTAAAGCTATCAGAAGTAATTCAATTTAAAAAATGGAATGAATTAGATAATTTAAGAAATGCTGCAAGAAGTTTCAATAGCGAAGGTTTAATGCTAAAAAAGAAATCTTCTATATATCATGTAGGTCGTAAAAAAGGTGAATGGTGGAAATGGAAAGTAGATCCTTTAACCATAGATGCAGTTATGATTTATGCGCAAAAAGGAAGTGGAAGAAGAAGTTCTAAATACACAGATTATACCTTTGCAGTTCAAAATGAAGATAAATTAGTTACAGTTGCCAAAGCATATTCTGGCTTAACAGATAAAGAAATTACGGAAATTTCTAGATGGGTAAATAAAAATGCAATCGAAAAATTTGGGCCAGTAAGAACTGTAAAACCAGAATTAGTTTTCGAAATTGCTTTTGAAGGTATTGCCTATAGCAAACGTCACAAAAGTGGAGTTGCATTGCGTTTTCCAAGAATGAAACGTTGGCGAAAAGACAAAACTGTAAAAGATATTGACACCATAGAAAGTGTAAAAGCATTAATTGAGGCTAATTAAAAATCAACTACTAAAAACTATTTTTTGAGCAACTTTAAACAAAGCCAAGGTTATCAAATCATCCAAAACTGGATGCAAGAAAAAGGTCATGAACCTTTTAGTTTTCAGTCGCAAACTTGGGAACGTTATCATAACAATTTTAGTGGAATGGTGGTAGCTCCAACTGGATTTGGAAAAACATTTTCGGTTTTTCTAGCAGTGGTTATCGATTATTTAAATCATCCAAATAAATATAAAAAAGGATTAAAATTAATTTGGATTAGTCCCTTAAGGTCTTTGGCCAAAGATTTGGCAAAAGCAATGAATGATGCTGTAGAAGAAATAGGTTTAGATTGGGCAGTAGAAGTTAGGAATGGAGATACAGCTACTAAAGATAGAAGACGTCAAGAACGTTTAATGCCAGACGTTTTATTGACAACACCAGAAACCCTACACTTATTATTTTCTCAAAAGAAAAACTCAAGATGGTTTAAAAATGTTACTTGTATTGCTGTAGATGAATGGCATGAATTGTTGGGTTCTAAACGTGGTGTTTTAACAGAAATAGCCATTGCAAGAATTCGAAATTTATCACCCAAGTTAAGAATTTGGGGAATTTCTGCAACCATAGGCAACTTAGAAGAGGCAAAAGAGGTTTTAATTCCTTATGATGTAAAAACTACCATGATTCGTGCTAAAGAAAAGAAAAAAATTAAGATTACTTCTTTGTTGCCAGATCAAGTAGAAGAATTGTCTTGGGCAGGTCATTTGGGTAAACAAATGAGCTCAAAAATAATTCCGATTATTTATGAAAACACAACAACCTTAATATTTACTAATACAAGAAATCAAAGTGAACTTTGGTATCAAATAATTATTGATGAAGAGCCAGATTTAATTGGTCAAATTGCCATACATCATGGTTCTATAGATAAAGTTCAACGTAATTGGATTGAAGAAGCAATATCTCAAGGATTGTTAAAAGCTGTAGTTTGTACGTCATCATTAGATTTAGGGGTAGATTTTAAACCAGTAGATTGTGTAATTCAAATTGGTTCTGCAAAAGGAATTGCACGTTTTATGCAAAGAGCTGGTAGAAGTGGGCACTCTCCTTTTGAAACCTCTAAAATGTATGCAGTTCCTACACATTCTTTACAATTAATAGAAGTTGCTGCAGTAAAAGAGGCTGTAAAGCAAAAGGAAATTGAAGCCAGACAACCTTACGTATTAACCTATGATATTTTAGTGCAATTTTTAGTAACACTTGCAGTTGGTGAAGGTTTTAAACCAGAGGAAACCTATGCGTTTATCAAACAAATTCATGCCTTTCATTACTTAACAAAAGAAGAATTTGATTGGTGTATTCATTTTATTACTCAAGGTGGAAATACCTTAAATAGTTATGAGGAGTTTCATAAAGTAGTGCTTGAAGATGATGGCTTTTACAGAGTAAAAAGTAGAAGAATTGCCATGAATCATAGAATGAATATTGGGGTAATTGTGGGTGAAGTGATGCTTTTTGTAAAATTCTTTTCTGGGGGATATATAGGTATGGTTGAAGAGTATTTTATTTCTAAATTAAATAAAGGTGATGCTTTTGTTTTAGGAGGAAAAGTTGTAGAAATACAACAAATAAAAGACATGACAGTTCTGGTAAAAAGGAGCAAAAAGAAAAAAGCAATAACTCCAAGTTGGATGGGAGGAAGACTGCCTTTAACATCTGGCTTAACTCATTTTTTACGATTAAAACTAAGTGATGCTTTAACACCAAATAACAGAGAAAGAGAACTTAAGTTTCTCTATCCTTTATTAAAAAGACAAGAAACGAATTCGCATATTCCAAGGCATGATGAATTTTTAATAGAAATGATCGAAACCAAAGAAGGTTTTCATCTTTTTGTATATCCTTTTGAGGGTAGATTGGTACACGAAATTATGGCTTCTTTAATTGCTTACAGAATTAGTCAAATTAAGAAATTAACGTTTACTATTGCCATGAATGATTATGGTTTTGAGTTGTTAAGTGATCAAGAAATTCCGTTAACTGACGAAAATATGAATGCTATATTTTCTAAAGAAAATTTAATTAAAGATGTTACAGCAAGTATTAATGCAAGTGAAATGGCTTCACGTAAATTTAGAGATATTGCAGTAGTTGCTGGTTTAGTAATACAAACACAGCCAGGTAAACGCAAAACAAATAAAAGTTTACAATCATCATCTGGTTTAATATTTAGAGTGTTGAATGATTATGAGCCTTCTAATCTTTTACTGAAACAAGCCTATAATGAAGTGTTTGATTATGAGCTAGAAAAAGTACGTTTACAAGCTGCTTTTCAACGTATTTCTAAGAGTAAAATTATTTTGAAAAAAGCCAGTAATTTTACACCTTTGAGCTTTCCTTTAAAAGTAGATAGTTTAAGAGGTACAATGAGTAACGAAGACTTAAGCAAACGTATAGAGCGTATACAAAAGCAGGCTTTAAAATGATGCAAAACATTTCTATTATTTCTAAAACTATTCCTTGTAGTGATGAAGTTTTAGAACTTACCAATCAACGTGTAATTTACTGGAAAGCTGAAAAAAGTTTAATTTTGAGTGATTTGCATATTGGTAAATCTGCTCACTTTCAAAAGAGTGGAATTCCTATTCCTAAGAATGTTTTAACTACAGATTTAGAAAGATTAAAGCAACTCATTTTACATTTTAAAGCAGAAAATTTAATTATAGTTGGCGATTTATTTCATGCAGAGTACAATTCAGATTTAGATGAATTTAAAACTTGGCTTACCCAATTTTCTAATTTATCTATACAATTAATTAAAGGAAATCATGATCGGTTTTCTAACTCGATTTATGAACAATTTAAAATCGAAGTTTTCAAGAAGGATTTAGTGTTAAATTGCTTAAAATTTGTGCATGATTTTCTAACACCTTCTCCAGATTATTTTACAATTTCTGGGCACACACATCCAGGAGTTTTTATAAAAGGAAAAGGTAAGCAACGAATAAAATTACCTTGTTTTCAGGTAACCAATAACCAATTAATTTTACCTGCATTTAGTTTGTTTACGGGATTAAATACTAGAAGTGCGCCTAAAAACTGTAAGAATTATTGTTTTACCAATGATGGTATTTTCGAAATATAAGAGCTATGAAAATTTTTGATTTTTTTAACCAAGAACCAATTCTTCTCAGAATTATTTATGCGATAACTTTTGTATTGTTTTGGTATTATAGCTATTGTTTTTTTACAGACACTCCATTAGTTTACAAATACATTCCAATGATTATGAACTGTGGAATTCTTCTTTTGATTTTTAGAAAGATGAATTATAATTCAAAACAAAGAAAATAGCGTGTTTATTTCATTAAATAAGATTTTAAATCTTCGTAAAATAGAATATTTGTTGATCTGTTTAGTGTTTAAACGAAGTTTTAAATTATCAAATAAGCTAATCACTAAATTATCACCTAAATGAAAAAAACAATTTATTTGCTCATATTATTACTTTCTCATCAAACTATATCTTGTCAGAAAAAATTAATTTCAGGAAAAATTATAGATAATATAACTCAAAAAGGTATATATAATGTTCACGTATATTCTGCTAAATTAGGAGAAGGTACAATTACCAATGCTGATGGTAATTTTTATTTAATAGTTACTAATAATGATAATTTGCATTTCTCTTGCGTTGGTTTTGAAAAACAATCCATACAATTATCAGACAATGATACAGGTAATTTAGTTATCAAAATGAACCAAAAAATTGAAAGTTTAGATGAAATAGTTGTCAGCACAAAAACATTAACTGCTAATGAAATATTAAACAAGGTTTTTGACAATTTTGAGAAAAATCATTATGTAGAACCAGTTTATTATAATTTTTATAATAGGGTTATTAATTATAAAAAGGATAGTACTTTACAATCAATAGAAGAATATGCTGGAACTATTAAACAAAACAGAGCACACTTTACAAAATACAATATAGAAAAAGGACGTATAAAATATGTTACAAAAGATTCTGTACAGCAATTGAAAAAGCATAGAGTAGTTGCTATGGATAAAATGTACACAGATAATATATATAAATACAGAGAAGATTATCTTAAGAAAAAGGGTTTGAAAAAATATACTTATAAAGTTATAGGAAGAACTAATTTTTTAGATAGAAACTGTTATGAAATATCATTTTATACTGATAAAAGCACCTACTATAAAAAAGGAATATTGTACATAGATATGCAAGATTTTGCAATAATCAGAAAGATATTATTAGACAACGATAATGAAATTTTGAATGATATTACTTTTAAAAAAGAAAATGATAAATGGTATTTAAAGAAAGCAGAAGATTTTCATACTGGGTATTATACCCCAAATTTGACTGAAAAACGAATTACTTTATATAACTTTAAAACTATAGAAAACAATAATTTAAATTTTATAAAATTAACATCAGGAGATTTTAGCACTCAATTTACCAGTGATTTTAATGATAAATACTGGGAAAACAAAAATTTTATACCATTACCAAATTGGATAAAAGAACAACTTTATTAAAAAATTATTCCATTAAATAAGATTTTAAATCTTCGTAAGTACTAATTTTTAAAGCAACTTTTTCTTTATCAATTACCTTCTTAATTTGCTCTGGTATTGCAACACTAACAGGTAAAGTGCTTTCTACAACATCTAGAAATTTAACAGGATGTGCAGTTTCTAAAAAGATACCAATTTCGTTTTCTTGTAAACTATATTTTTCTAGACCTAAATAACCAACAGCTCCATGAGGATCTGACACATAGCCAGAAATGTCATAAATATCTTGCATTTTTTCTCGAGTTTCATCATCAGAAAAAGAATAAGAAGAAAATGAATTTTTTAATTGTTGTAAATCATTATTAAATAATTCTCTAATTCTTATAAAGTTGCTAGGATTACCAACATCCATAGCATTAGAAATGGTTGCTTTAGATGGTTTAGGTTTATACTCACCACTTTTTAAATAATTAGGCACAGTATCGTTTACATTGGTAGATGCAACAAAATGTTTCACTGGCAAACCTAACTTTTGAGCCATAATTCCTGCGCAAATATTACCAAAATTTCCACTTGGAACAGAAAAAACCAAGTCTTTCTTTTTTTGATGTAGTGCTTTATAAGCAAAGAAAAAGTAGAACATTTGTGGTAACCATCTTGCAATATTTATTGAATTTGCTGAGGTTAATTTCCTTTCAATTTCATCATCTAAGAATGCAGTTTTTACCATTTCTTGGCAATCGTCAAAGACGCCATCAACTTCTAAAGCTGTAATATTTTTACCTAAAGTTGTAAGTTGCTTTTCTTGAATATCGCTCACTTTTCCTGAAGGATATAAGATTACCACATTTACACCTTTTGCGCCTAAAAAGCCATTAGCTACTGCACCTCCAGTATCACCAGAAGTAGCCACTAAAACAGTAACTTCTTCATCATTATCTTTATTGAAATATTCTAAACATTGAGCCATAAATTTAGCGCCAACATCTTTAAAAGCCATTGTTGGGCCATGAAAAAGCTCTAGTGATGAAATTTGATTTGTAATTTTTTCGATAGGAAAATCGAAAGTAAGTGTATTTTTTATAATCTCTTTTAAAATAGGCTCAGGAATATCATTACCTACAAATTGTTTAATTACTTCAAAGGCAATTTCATGATTTGTGTAATCTGAAATATTTTGAATAAATGCAGTATCTAAAGGTGTTATTTCTTCTGGAAAATAGATTCCTCTGTCTTTCGCTAAACCTTCTATTACAGCTTTTTTAAAACTTGTTTTGGGTGATTTATGGTGTAAACTATAATATTGCATGTTAGTTAGATTCTAAAATTTTAATTCCTTGGTTGTTAATTTTTGAGGTAAATAAAGTGTATTCAATACCTTTATTCTTGTAGCTTTCATTAATTGCTGAGTGAACATCACTTGCACTTTTATCACCTTTACATAGCGCAAAAATGGTTGGCCCTGAGCCAGAAATTCCAGCTCCTAAAGCACCAGATTTTAAAGCTGCATTTTTAACATTATCAAAATAAGGAATGAGTTTTTTACGATAAGGCTCTACAATAATATCTACAAGAGAATTGCTAATTAACTTATAATCATTAGCATATAAGCCACTAATTAATCCACCAACATTTGCCCATTGAGTAATAGCATCTTTTAAGTCAATTTGTTTGGGTAAAACCTCTCTTGCATCTTTTGTTTTGACTTCTACTTGAGGATGAATGGCCACCAATCTTAATTCTTTGGGTACAGGAAGTTTTACAATTTCTAAGGGGTCATAACTTCTAATTAGTACAAAACCTCCATAAATGGCAGCAGCAACATTATCTGCAATTTGTGAACCACAAGCCACTTCTTCTCCATACATGGCAAACTTTACCAATTTTAATTCTGAGTAAATATTTCCTAATAATTGATTTGCTCCAAAAGCTGCACCTGCTGCACTTGCTGCAGAACTGCCTAAGCCACTTCCAGGAGAATAACCTTTTGATATGGTTAATTCTACTCCAAAATCGGCTTTAGCCTCAATCAACATTTTTTGAACTACTGCACTTGCTGCATTTTCATCTACATTATAAGATAATTTTGCTCCAGTAATATTGGTGATTTTTACACCTTTGCTTGCTGTTTTTGTAAATGTCATTTCATCTCCAACTGTATCAACAGCAAAACCAAGAGAGTCGAAACCACAAGAGACATTTGCTACAGTAGCAGGAGAAAATACTTTTAAATAGTTCATTTTTTATTGATTTGCAATTCGTATTACATCTGCAAAAATACCAGAAGCTGTTACATCTGCACCTGCACCTGCACCTTTTATGATTAAAGGATTTTCTGGATATCTGTCTGTGAAAAATAATACAATATTATCACTTCCTTCTAAATTATAAAAAGGATGATCTGCAGGAATTTCTTGTAGTCCCACATTTGCTTGTCCATTTGCAAATTCAGCCACATATTTTAAACGTGAATTTTTTTCTTGTGCTTTATTAAAAATCTGTTGAAAATGATTTTCATTCTTTGTTAAAGTAGCATAGAAATCATCATTATTTGTAGTTTTTAAACTTTCCTCAGGTAAAAAGGCGTTGTTTTTAATTTCTTCTAATTCCAGTTGATAACCACTTTCACGTGCTAAAATCAAAATTTTTCTGGCAACATCAATTCCACTTAAATCTATTTTAGGATCTGGTTCTGTATAGCCTTCTTTTTGAGCTTGAAGAACTACATCATGAAAAGTTGTTTCTGTATTAAAATTATTGAAAACAAAGTTTAAACTGCCAGATAAAACTGCTTGTATTTTATGAATGCGATCTCCTGAATTTACCAAGTTTTTTAAAGTGTCAATAACAGGTAAACCTGCACCAACATTTGTTTCAAATAAAAACGAAGCATTGTATTTTTTAGAAAGGTTTTTTAAATTTTTATAATTACTAAATTCAGAAGCACAGGCAATTTTATTGCAAGTTACCACAGAAATACTATCTTTTAAATAGTTGGCATAAACTTCAGATACGCTTTTGTTAGCTGTATTATCTATAAAAACGCTATTCCTTAAATTTAGTTTTTTTACTTGCTCATGAAAAGCGGTTAATGAAGTTTCTTTTCCATCACCTAGTAGTTCTTTCCAGTTTTTTAGGTTTATTCCAGATTTATCAAAAAACATTTTTCTTGAGTTAGAAATACCAATTACTCTAATATTTAGTTTAAGATTCTCCTTTAAAAATTTCTTCTGTTGGTGTATTTGTGCTAAAAAGCGCTCTCCAACATTTCCAACTCCTGTTACAAATAGGTTGAGTTGTTTAGTGCGTTCTTCAAAAAATTGTTCATGTAAGGCATTCAGTGCTTTCTTAGCATCAAAACTATTAATTACTGCAGAAATGTTTTTTTCTGATGAACCTTGGGCAATAGCTCTCACATTTACATTGTTTCTACCTAAAGTACTAAACATTTGTCCACTTAAACCCTGGTAATTTTTCATGCTTTCTCCGACAACAGCTATAATTGCCAAATCGTTTTCAACATTAATAGGTTTAATTTTCTTACGATCTATTTCAATGCTAAAAGTTGCATCTAAAACTTCTTTAGCTTTTACAGCATCAGCTTCATAAATACCAACACATATTGAGTGCTCTGAAGATGCCTGAGTAATGAAAACTACATTTATTTGTGCTAGAGATAAAGCTTCGAATAAACGTTTTGAAAAACCAGGAATACCAATCATTCCTCCACCCTCTAGAGTAATTAAGCTAATTTCATCGATATGTGAAATTCCTTTTACATCACTTTTACTTTGTGGATTTTTACAAATTAAAGTACCCTCATTCTCTGGTGAAAATGTGTTTTTGATTTTTATGGGGATGTCTTTTCTTAAAGCAGGTTGTATTGTTGGTGGATACAAAACTTTTGCTCCAAAATGAGAAAGTTCCATAGCTTCTTCGTAAGAAATTTCTGGAATAGGATGTGCTTGTTTTACTACACTTGGGTTTGCTGTGAACATTCCTGAAACGTCTGTCCAAATTTGTAGTTCAGAGGCATTTAAAGCTGCTGCATAAATAGCAGCAGAAAAATCAGAACCTCCTCTACCTAAAGTAGTTATTTCGTTTTCTAGATTAGAAGAAATAAAACCACCTAAAACCGTTATTTGATGCTGATTGTTTTTAAAATAGCTAGCTATTAATGCATCTGTTTTCTCAAAATTAACCTGTGCATTTAAATAAATATCATTGGTAATAATTAATTCTCTGCTGTCTTTATGAGTTGCATTTAAATTTTCTTTTGCTGCATTTGCAATGATGTAAGAAGATAACCTTTCTCCAAAACTAGAAACTTTAGCCAAGGTTTTGTCAGACAGTTCTTGTAGAAGAAAAATACCTTCGTAAATGGCATTTAATTTGGTAAAAAGTATTTCTACATTTTCTAGAACTTCATCAGTATTAGTTTTAACCAAGTCATTAATTACTGTAAAATGCAATGTTTTAATTTCTGCTAAAATTTGTTTAGCATGCTCCGCATTTTGCAATGCTTTGGTTGCACCTGCCAATAGTTTGTTTGTGGTTTTGCCAAATGCAGAAACTACAACTGCTATTTTATCTTCTTTAGATGTATTTGCAATAATGCTTAATACTTGTTTTATGTTTTCTGAGTTTGCGACTGATGAGCCTCCAAATTTTAATACTTTCATCTTGTAATTTTAAGTATTCAATAAATAATATGTTTTGATCGAATTGCTTTTGCAATGCTTGATAACCTGATATAATATGAATAGAAATAAACCCTTAAAGGGTTGTAGTAGTTGTAGAGCGAATTAAACCACCAAAAGTAGTTGCTACTGTAGCAGTAGTTTGTAGTAATTGATTATGTATTTTAGATAAAATCACACCACAAAAATAGAAGTATTATTTATTCAAGGGTAATGGATTGTCAATTATTTTCTAAAATTGACCAATAAATGAATACTTGATAAAATATGATTGTCAATAAAATGAAAATAGCATTATTTGTGGGTGAAATTTGCTTTTTCTTTAATAACTGAAGAAATGGATTTGTTTTGAATTTTACTTTCTAACCAAGAAAGGATGTCTAAGTATAAAAAGGCTCTTTTCTCATATGGATGATCTTCATACACCTTTAATTTTGCATGAATTTTCTTAAACTCATTTTTAATTTCATGAGGAAAAACATCACTTAAGTCTCTTATAGATGTCAAGAATACTTTTTGAACTTCCTGCAAATTTTCCATTTTTAATAGAAATTTATAGGTATCTACAAACTGCCTTTCTAAATCGTAATCTAGACCACATTCATAATGTGCAATTAAATTTAGAACTCTTGCAAAACACTGTAAATCTTCAGCAGAACTTAAGTTTTTAGACTTGATTATTTTTTGCAAATAGGCAATGCACAATTCATTTTTGCCCATACCAAAGTACAAACAAGCAATTTTGTAGTATAGCATTACAATGTAATGGCTGTCTAATCTATTTTGATATTCTTCTAATTTTTTGTTGATGATATCAACCAAATATTCACCTTCAGAAAAAGTGGCTTCTAAAAAGTGTAAGTGCAATTTATTGGCATATAAATATTGAAAAATCAATAAATCTGTATTCATGTTAGAAGGGATTACCTTCTTATCTACATCATCTTCAAATGCTTTAAGTTCACTCTTAAAAGTTGAAGCTTTTTTTACAAAAAAAGAAGCTTCTAATAAGTAGTTAATTCCTTTTAAATAAAATACAGGATGTTGAGTTATGTACTTTTTATCTGCTTTGAATAGTGAAACCCATTGACTTGCATACTTGTAACTATGTAAAAAATCTTGAGTTAAAAAACTAAACCACAAATGACTTTTATACAACCATAACTTTTCTCTAAAACCAAAAGTTTCAAAATTGTATTTAGGTAATTTGCTGTAAAAATATTGATTAATAAATTCTAATTCCTCGTTATTTTTTACATAACCATTCTGTAAAAGATGACTGTATAATTGTAGTGATAAATTAGATAGTTTACTAGCAATAACATTTTGCTGGCTTAAGGTTTTTGCTTGCACAGAAAGTTGATCTGCTCTATTGCTTAAACTTCGGGTAATATATTGTGTTTCAATGACCTTCTCAAGTTCTACAATTTCGTAGGCAATGTTTTTTTCTTCATTGTCTAAGGCCAAGTTTTTTGCTTTATCTAATAATTTTAAGCTCTGTTTGTATAATCCTTTTTGGTATAAGACAGTAGCAAAGTCTAATTGTTCTCTAATTTGAATTCTAATATTCTTATGAGCAGGATTTAATCGCAAACTAATTAAAATCTGCTTGTATAAATGTGCTTTTAGATTTGATAATTGTTGTTTAGAAACAATGCCACTATTAATAATTTCTTTCTCATCGTAAGCTTTTAGTTTTTCTAAAAACTTAAAAAGTGAGAAAAATTTGGCATCAACATTTCCACCTAATCTACCTACATACAAGTTAAATTGTCTCTTCTCAGATTTGGTTAAAGACTTAATTAAAACGAAAAGAGCATCATTTTGTTGGCTGACTGATGTAAGCTTTTTAATCATAAAAAATTGATTATTAAATACTTAAGTTTTTATATAGGATATTAGAAATCGTACAAAGTGGTAAAAGTAACTATTTATTTTAATCTCATTAAATACTTTTGATTAAATATAAAGTCAATTTTTTTAATTATGCAAAACAATCAAGTTCAAATATTTGATACAACTCTTAGAGATGGAGAACAAGTTCCAGGTTGTAAGTTAGATACTACCCAAAAGTTAGTTATTGCAGAAAGATTAGACTTATTAGGCGTAAATGTTATAGAAGCAGGTTTTCCAGTTTCTAGCCCAGGAGATTTTAAATCGGTTTCAGAAATTGCAAAAATTGTTAAAAATGCTACAGTTTGTGGCTTAACAAGAGCCGTAGAAAATGACATTAAAGTTGCTGCAGAGGCATTGAAATATGCCAAATTCCCTAGAATTCATACTGGTATTGGTACAAGTGATTCTCATATAAAATATAAATTCAATTCAACCAGAGAACAAGTTATAGAAAGAGCTGTAAAAGCAGTTGCTTACTCTAAAACCTTTGTTGAAGATGTAGAGTTTTATGCAGAAGATGCAGGTAGAACAGACAATGAATTTTTAGCAAGAGTTTGTGAAGAAGTAATTAAAGCAGGGGCTACTGTTTTAAATATTCCAGATACTACAGGATATTGTTTGCCTGAAGAATATGGTGCAAAAATGAAATACTTAAGAGAAAATGTAAAAGGTATAGAAAATGTTACACTTTCTTGTCATTGTCATAACGATTTAGGTTTGGCTACAGCAAATTCAATAGCAGGTGTTGTAAATGGTGCTCGTCAAATTGAATGTACTATAAACGGAATTGGTGAAAGAGCAGGTAACACAGCTTTAGAAGAGGTGGTTATGATATTAAATCAGCATCCTTATTTAAATCTAGAAACAAGTATCAATACAAAATTACTGTACGATACAAGTATGATGGTTCGTGAAAAAATGGGAATGCCAGTACAACCAAATAAAGCAATTGTGGGTGCTAATGCATTTGCACACAGTTCAGGAATTCATCAAGATGGAGTCATAAAAAACAGGGAAACTTATGAAATTATGGATCCTGAAGATGTAGGTGTTACCGAAAGTGCTATTGTATTAACAGCTAGAAGTGGTAGAGCAGCTTTGGCTTATAGAGCTAAAAAAGTAGGTTATGAACTAACTAAAGTTCAGTTAGATGAAGCTTACAAAGCCTTTTTAAACATGGCAGATCAGCAAAAAGAAATAAAAGATGAAGACATACATGTCATCATGAAAAAAGTTAGTAATTTAGAGAAGTCAGCTATTGCATAAAATACTAGTACTATGAAATTTAATATAGCAGTAATTCCAGGAGATGGTATAGGTCCAGAGGTTGTAGAGCAAGCAAAAAAAGCTTTAAATGCAGTTGCTGAAGCATATGATCATATATTTATTTATAAAGAAGCGCAATTGGGTGCAAATGCCATTGATGCTACAGGAGGTCCTTTACCAAAAGAAACAATTACTATTTGTAAAAGTGCAGATGCTATATTATTTGGTGCAGTTGGTGATCCTAAGTACGATAATGATCCATCAGCTAAAATTCGTCCAGAACAAGGCTTGCTAAATTTAAGAAGAGAATTAGATTTATATTGCAATGTTAGGCCAGTAAAGGCTTACGATAATCTAATATCTAACTCCCCATTAAAAAGAGAAGTAATAAAAAATGCAGATTTTGTTATTTATAGAGAATTAACAGGAGGTATTTATTTTGGTGAAAAAACATTAAGCGAAGACAAGCAAACTGCACATGACGTTTCTACTTATACAGTAAAACAAATTTCTAGAGTTGCTCATTTGGCATTTCAAGCAGCACAAAAACGTAAGAAGAAAGTAACTTTGGTAGATAAAGCAAATGTTTTAGAAACTTCTCGTTTATGGAGAAAAACAGTTTCAGAAATAGCCAAAGACTATAAAGATGTAGAACTAGAATATTTATTTGTAGACAATGCAGCTATGAAAATGATTCTAAATCCTACGCATTTCGATGTCATATTAACAGAAAATCTTTTTGGAGACATGATTTCTGATGTGGCAAGTTCACTTTGTGGCTCAATAGGTTTATTGGCATCATCTTCTATTGGTTCAGAAAATGGTTTGTTTGAGCCTATTCACGGCTCATATTCGCAAGCAAAAGGTAAAGATATTGCAAATCCGTTAGCTTCTATTTTATCAGCAGCAATGATGTTGCAGTATTTAGGTTTACATGAAGAGGCAGATGCTATAGAAAGAGCTGTAGACAAGTCTTTAGCTTTAGGTATCACTACTCAAGATATCAAAAGAAAAATGCAGAAATCAACAACAACTTCTAAGGTTGGCGATTTTGTAGCAGATTATATTACCAATCAAGATGATAGTAATATGAACTTTAGAAACATTCACATGGGTCAAAGCACCATTATTTAGTAGCTATTTCCAGCTTTCAGTACTCGCTTTTTTTGAAATCTGAATTAAATTCAGTTTCAAAAAAGAGCTCAAACAAGTGCCTCAATCTGGGCTAAACTTGTTTGTGAACTAAAGTCAGTTTTAGAAATATCAAATTCTTATTAAAATAAAAAATTCTTTAAAAATATTATAACTATTGAATATCATTTTAAAATATAATTAAACAACTGTTATTCAGTAAATTAAATAGTTATTTTTTAACCTGAATTTAAACGAAGTCATTGTAGTATTATTAAAAAAATAGCGCAATTATAATATTTTTGTTAACACAGAAACAGTTTGTAAATGGAATTAAATAAACATAGCAAAAGATTAACCCAAGACGAATCTCAACCAGCTTCTCAAGCCATGTTGTATGCAGTAGGTTTATCAGAAGAAGATATGAGCAAAGCCCAAGTTGGTATTGCAAGTACAGGTTATGATGGTAATCCATGTAATATGCATCTAAACAATTTAGCTGCAGAAGTTAAAGTAGAAAGTAAAATTGCTGGTTTAGTTGGGTTAGGTTTTAATACTATTGGAGTTTCAGACGGAATTTCTATGGGAACTTCTGGTATGAATTATTCTTTAGCTTCCAGAGATATAATTGCAGATTCAATAGAAACTGTAATGAATGCTCAAAGTTATGATGCCTTAGTTTCTGTGGTAGGTTGTGACAAAAATATGCCAGGAGCTGTAATTGCAATGTTACGTTTAAATAGGCCATCAATTATGATGTATGGAGGTACAATTGCCTCTGGTAGTTATAAAGGTAAAAAATTAAATATTGTATCTGCCTTTGAAGCTTTAGGTCAAAAAGTAGCTGGAGAAATAGATGAGAATGAATACAAAGAAATTATAAAAAGAGCCATTCCAGGAGCAGGTGCTTGTGGAGGTATGTATACTGCAAATACAATGGCTTCTGCAATAGAATGTATGGGTTTTGCTTTGCCTTATAATTCTTCTATTCCAGCAGAAAATCCAAATAAACTATCTGAAGCAGAAAGAACAGCTTTAGCTATTAAAAACTTATTAGAGTTAGATTTAAAACCTTTAGATATCATTTCTAAAAAGTCGTTAGAAAATGCTGTTGCTTTAGTAAATGCTTTGGGTGGATCTACAAATGCAGTTTTACACTTTTTAGCTATAGCACATGCAGCAGAAATAGATTTTACTTTAGAAGATTTTCAAAAAGTATCAGATAGAACGCCTTTAATTGCAGATTTGAAACCATCAGGAAAATATTTAATGGAAGATGTTCATGGAGTTGGAGGTACGCCTGCAATTATGAAATATTTATTGGATAATGGGTATTTGCATGGAGATTGCTTAACTGTTACAGGTAAAACTTTAGCAGAAAACTTGGCAGATGTTAAAGCAATGGAGTTTGAAGCTCAAGATGTTATTTATCCAAAAGATAAAGCTTTAAAAACGTCAGGAAACATTCAAATCATTTATGGAAATCTAGCAACAGAAGGTGCAGTAGCTAAAATTTCTGGAAACGAAGGCTTGTTGTTTGAAGGTAAAGCTGTGGTTTACGATGGTGAGCAAGCAGCAAATACAGGTATTTCTAATGGTGAAGTAGAAAAAGGTGATGTAGTTGTTATTAGATATGTGGGGCCAAAAGGTGGGCCAGGAATGCCAGAAATGTTAAAGCCAACTTCTTTAATTATGGGAGCAGGTTTAGGTAAATCTGTAGCTTTAATAACAGATGGACGTTTTTCTGGAGGTACACATGGTTTTGTTGTGGGGCATATTACACCAGAAGCACAATCAGGAGGAGCTATTGGGCTTTTAGAAACAGGTGATAAAATTAGAATTAGTGCAGAAGACAACTCAATAAATGTGCTTATTTCTGATGAAGAGTTAGAGAAAAGAAGAGCAAATTGGGTGGCTCCTGCTTTAAAACATAAAAAAGGAATTTTATACAAGTACGCAAAATCTGTAGCCTCTGCATCTAAAGGATGTGTTACTGATTTATAAATAAATGAATTAAGATTTAAGAGAAAAGAGCAAGTGTCAAATACAAAAAAGTTTTGAGCTAATTTCTTTAAACTCTTATTTAAAAGTAAGAATTATGGAGACAAAAACCATATCAAGTACACAGTCAAAAGCTAAAGCAACAGAGCGTATTTCTGGAAGTGAGGCAATTGTTAGATGTTTAATTGAAGAAGGTGTTGATATTTTATACGGATATCCAGGAGGTGCAATTATGCCTGTCTATGATGAGTTGTATAAATACCAAGGTAAAATTCACCATGTTTTAACACGTCATGAGCAAGGTGCAACACATTCTGCACAAGGTTATGCACGTATTTCTGGAAAAGTTGGTGTTGCTATGGCTACCTCTGGTCCTGGAGCAACAAACCTAATTACAGGAATTGCAGATGCGCAAATAGATTCTACACCAATGGTTTGTATTACTGGACAAGTTGCGTCACATTTATTGGGTAGTGATGCTTTTCAAGAAACAGATATTGTTGGTATTTCAACTCCAGTTACGAAATGGAACTGCCAAATTACAAAGGCTGAAGATATTCCAAAAGCAATGGCAAAAGCATTTTACATTGCCAAAAGTGGAAGACCAGGTCCTGTTTTAGTAGATATTACAAAAGATGCTCAATTTGAAGAGTTTGATTTTGCTTACGAAAAATGTACTCATGTTAGAAGTTACAATCCTGTACCAACAACAGATATTACAAAGGTTAAAGAAGCTGCAGATCTAATAAACGCAGCAAAGAAACCAATGATTGTTTGGGGTCAAGGTGTAATTTTAGGTAAGGCAGAAGAAGAGTTTAAGGCTGTTGTAGAAAAAGCAGGAATACCTGCTGCTTGGACAATATTAGGAGCTTCTGCAATACCAACTTCACATCCATTAAATGTTGGTATGGTTGGTATGCATGGTAATTATGCACCAAATATTTTAACTAATGAATGTGATGTGCTTATTGCAATAGGTATGCGTTTTGATGATCGAGTTACAGGGAGTTTAAATACTTATGCAAAACAAGCCAAAGTAATTCACTTCGAAATTGATCCTGCAGAGATTGATAAAAATGTAAAATCTGATGTAGCAGTTTTGGGTGATGCAAAAAAGAGTTTAGCAGAACTTTTGCCATTTTTAGAAGAAAAATCTCACTCAGATTGGCATCAGAAATTTAAAGATCTGTATCAAATTGAATATGATAAAGTAATTAAAAACGATTTGTATCCTACAAAAGAAGGCCTAACAATGGGCGAGGTTTTAAAAGAAATCAACATTCAGAGTAAAGGTAAGGCTGCAATTGTAACAGATGTTGGTCAACATCAAATGGTTGCTTGTAGATATGCAGATTTTAACGTGTCTAAAAGTAATATCACTTCAGGTGGTTTAGGAACAATGGGCTTTGGTTTGCCAGCTGCAATTGGTGCAAAAATGGCAGCTCCAGTTCGTGAAGTAGTTTCTATTTCTGGAGATGGTGGTTACCAAATGACAATTCAAGAATTAGGTACTATTTTTCAGCAAAAAGCTGCAGTAAAAGTAGTGGTTTTAAATAATGATTTCTTAGGTATGGTTCGTCAATGGCAACAATTGTTTTTTGATAAAAGATATGCCTCTACAGAAATGGTGAATCCTAATTTTGTAGCTATTGCAGAAGGGTATTATATTAAGGCTAGAAAAGTTGCTAAACGTGAAGAATTAGCTGAGGCTGTAGCAGAAATGATGCAAAGTAAAGAAGCTTATTTCTTAGAAGTTTGCGTAGAAAAAGAAGATAATGTATTTCCAATGATACCTTCAGGAGCTAGTGTTTCTGATATAAGATTAGAATAAGATGAGTACAGAAGAAAAACAATTATACACAGTATCTATTTATACTGAAAATAATATTGGATTGTTGAATAGGATTTCTGCAATTTTTCAAAGAAGACATATTAATATAGAAAGTTTAAATACTTCTCCATCTGAAATAGAAGGTGTTTCTAAGTTTACTATTGTTGTAAATATTGATGAAGTAAATATCAAGAAGATTATTGGTCAGATTGAGAAGCAGGTAGAGGTGATTAAAGCTTACTATCATAATCTAGATCAAATTATATATCAAATTTCTGGATTGTTTAAAATAAAATCAGAATTGTTATTCGAAGAGCCTCAAATACAAAACATTATTAAAGAAAGCAATGCTAGAATTGTAACAGTAAACAAAGCCTTTTTTATTCTTGAGAAGTCTGGAAGAAAAGAAGAAATTGTAGAAATGTATAACCAGTTAAGTAAATTCGGGATTATGCAATACACACGTTCTGGCTTAATTGCAGTTACAAAAGAAGAAATGAAAATTTCATCATTATTAGAATCATACAACAACTAAAAATAGAGAAAAGAGTATCATTTTAAACGAAAGAAGTTCTTAAAACTTTTTTTTTCATGTGCTCTAATCAACAATTAAAAACAAAAAAATGTCAAATTATTTTAACACATTAACATTAAGACAAAAACTAGAGCAATTAGGGAAATGTCGTTTTATGGATGCTTCAGAATTTGAAGATGGAGTAGCTGCCTTAAAAGGGAAAAAAATTGTTATTGTGGGCTGTGGAGCACAAGGATTAAATCAAGGTTTAAACATGAGAGAATCTGGTTTAGATATCTCATATACCTTAAGGCAAGCAGCAATTGATCAAAAAAGAGAATCATATACAAATGCTATTTCTAATAATTTTGAAGTAGGTACTTATGAAGAGTTGTTGCCAACTGCAGATTTGGTAATTAACTTAACACCAGACAAGCAACATACAAACGTGGTGAAAGCAGTAATGCCTTTAATGAAAAAAGGAGCAACATTATCATATTCTCATGGATTTAATATTGTTGAAGAAGGGATGCAAATACGTAAAGATTTAACGGTTATTATGGTTGCACCAAAATCTCCTGGATCTGAAGTAAGAGAGGAGTATAAAAGAGGTTTTGGAGTGCCAACATTAATTGCAGTACATCCAGAAAATGATCCTGAACAAAAAGGTTGGGCACAAGCAAAAGCGTATGCAGTTGCAACAGGTGGTCATAAAGCTGGTGTTTTAGAATCATCTTTTGTTGCAGAGGTAAAGTCAGATTTAATGGGTGAGCAAACCATTTTATGTGGATTGTTACAAACAGGTGCTATTTTATCTTTTGATAAAATGGTTGAAGAAGGTATTGATGCTGGTTATGCAGCGAAATTAATTCAATATGGCTGGGAAACTGTAACTGAGGCATTAAAGCATGGAGGAATTACAAATATGATGGATAGATTATCTAATCCTGCCAAAGTTGAAGCCTTTAGATTGTCAGAGGAATTAAAAGATATTATGCGTCCATTATTTCAAAAACATATGGATGATATCATGACTGGTCATTTCTCTAAAACTATGATGGAAGACTGGGCTAATGATGATGTAAACCTATTAAAATGGAGAGAAGCTACAGGTGAAACTGCATTTGAAAAACAGCAAATAACAGATCAAGAAATATCTGAGCAAGAATATTTTGATCATGGTACATTGTTAGTTGCTTTTGTTAGAGCAGGCGTAGAGTTGGCTTTTGAAGCAATGACAGAATCTGGAATTATAGATGCCTCTGCTTATTATGAGTCTTTACATGAAACACCGTTAATTGCAAACACTATTGCACGTAAAAAATTATATGAAATGAATCGTGTAATTTCTGATACTGCAGAGTATGGTTGTTATTTATTTGATCATGCATGTAAGCCTTTATTGACTGATTTTATGAAAACTGTCTCTACAAATGTTATTGGTAAATCTTTTAGCAGTGATAATTGTGTAGATAATCAAGAATTAATTAAAATCAATAAAATTATAAGAAATCATCCAGTAGAAGTTGTAGGAGAGCAATTAAGAGCTTCTATGACAGCTATGAAGGTGATTAAGTCATAAATTTAAATTGTTTATTATTTTTAAACCTGCTAATGAAAATTGGTAGGTTTTTTGTTTTTTACTCGTTTTTTTCGAAATCATTTTCGTAGTTAATTAGCAACTTTCATTAATAGGAGTGTTATTTTTGCTAACTTGATTACCCATATTTCTGGTTGTATAAAACAACCAAAAACTAGCATAATTATGATAAAAATAAATCAGAATATACCAGAGGAATTTAAAATTGATACACTTTTACATCAAAAATCATATTTAGTAAATGGTGAGTTAAAAGAGTGGAAAGGTGAGTTCACTGAAGTGTATTCTACAATATCTTCTACAGAAGAGTATAAACCCACTCTTTTGGGTACAATTCCTAATCTCACAGAAAACGAAGCTATAGAGGCTTTAAATTCGGCTTATAGAGCTTATGATAGAGGTCAAGGTATGTGGCCTACAATGCGTGTTGCAGATAGAATATCTTGTATGGAGGAGTTTGCAGACCAAATGAAAACCAAACGTGAAGAAGTTGTTAAACTTTTAATGTGGGAAATTGGAAAATCGCACGCAGACTCAGAGAAAGAATTTGATAGAACAGTTGAGTATGTTTATGACACCATTGAGGATTATAAACAAATGGACAGAGATTCTGCTAAGTTTGAAAAACATAGTGGAGTACATGCTCATATTAGAAGAGGTCCCTTAGGTGTTGTATTGTGTTTGGGGCCTTACAATTATCCTTTAAATGAAACTTTTGCGCTGTTAATTCCTGCTTTAATTATGGGTAATACAGCTGTGTTTAAGCCTGCTAAGCATGGGGTTTTATTACTTTCTCCAATAATGGAGGCTTTTCAGAATAGTTTTCCTGAAGGGGTTGTGAATATTATTTATGGTAGAGGTCGTGTTTTAGCTACACCAATCATGAAAACAGGTAAAGTTGATATTTTAGCGCTAATAGGCAATAGTAAATCAGCAAATGCTATACAAGCGAATCATCCTTATAAAAATAGGTTAAGGTTGGTATTGGGTTTAGAGGCTAAAAATCCTGGAATTGTTTTGCCAGATGCTGATTTAGATTTGGCGATCGAAGAATGTTTAACGGGTTCAACTTCCTTTAATGGCCAAAGATGTACAGCACTTAAAATATTGTTTGTACATGAGCATATTGTAGATAAATTTAATAAACGTTTTGCAGAAAAGGTAGATGCTTTAAAATTTGGAAATCCTTGGGAAAAGGATGTAAAATTAACTCCATTACCAGAACCAGGCAAGCCAGATTATATACAAGAATTGATAGATGATGCTAAAGAAAAAGGTGCAAAGATTTTGAATGAAAAAGGGGGTGAGCGAACCGAAAACTATATTTTTCCATCAGTATTATATCCTGTATCAAAAAACATGAGGGTTTATGAAGAAGAGCAATTTGGGCCAGTAATTCCTATTGTTTCATTTAAAAATATACAAGAACCTTTAGATGCTATGGCTGATTCTAACTATGGTCAGCAAGTAAGTGTTTTTGGGAGTGATGTAAAAACTTTAGCACCACTAATAGATACATTGGTTAATCTAGTTTGTAGAGTAAACCTTAATAGTGCAGCACAAAGAGGGCCAGATGTATATCCGTTTACGGGTAGAAAAGATTCTGCAGTGAGTACTTTAAGTGTGCATGATGCTTTACGATCTTTCTCAATAAGAACCTTTGTAGCCTCTAAAGATACAGAGTATAACAATAGTATATTGCAAGAACTCTTAGATAAAAAAACGTCTAACTTTATTAATACAGATTATATTTTATAGGGCAAAAAAAAATACCAAATCAAATGATTTGGTATTTTTTTTATCTGTACTTGTTTGATTTATTTTCCTAATGGAATCACGATTAAGCCAGAGAATTTTTCAGAAAAATTCATCATTGCTTTATCAGCTTCAAGTTTCGTTTTATAATTACCAACCAATACTTTCCAATAAGGCTGATTGTAGTCTAATTTGGTATAATTTCCAGGAAAAAGTACATTGAATTTACTTTGCGTACTTCTTGCCTTAGTTTCATTTCCATAATATAGTTGAATACGATAGCCATAACCAAATTGCTTATTAAATGCTCTTTTTTTAGCAATTAACTTACGCACACTTTCGCTTGCATTTGTATTATTTTGAGCATTCGATTCTGTAGTTGTTAACAAACCAAAGGCTAAAAAAATGAATAAAATTATGAAGTTTTTCATAAAAAAAATTTCTACAAAAATAACGACATCTTTTAGATTATATTGAAAAAAACCTTTATTTAGAATTGTTATAAATTAATATTTACCATCCTTTTCCTTTTTTTAAATTTAGCAATATGTAGTACTTTTGTACAACTGTTCAAAAAGTGGTTTTTGGGCTATTTATACAGATATTAAAATAGTTTGTAAATATGAAAAGTGTAGCGTTACACAGTAAAATAATCAAAGTACTTCTTAAGAGTTTTACAATCATTCTGCTTTTTTCAATTAGCTTATCTTCTTATTCTCAAGAAGTTGATGCTGCTCGTCAAGCAGAGGGTAGAAAACTTTTTAAATCCCTTTGTGCTTCATGTCACAAGTTAGATAGAAAACTTGTTGGGCCAGCTTTAGGTGGTGTAGAAGAGCGTAGAGAGAATGAGTGGTTATTAGCTTGGATTAAGAATAATGCAGAGCTAAGAGCGTCTGGAGATAGACAGGCTATTGCAATTTACGAGGAATATAATGGGTCTCCAATGACGGCTTTTCCTCAGTTGAGTGATGATCAAATCAATAACATTTTGTATTACACTACTGTAGGTGATCCTGTAAAGGCGGATGTTGCAGGTACTGCTGTTGTAGACGCAACTGCAGGTGGAGGTTCAGGTAGTGCTCCTGATTGGATTATTTATTTGTTAGCTGGTGCAATAATTGTTGCTTTCTTAATGATTGCAAGTTTATTAAAGCAGGTTAATGAATTAAAAGGTAACAAGTCTGCGAATAAATCAAACTTAAAAAGAGACTTGTATGAATTGTGGGAAGGTATTAAAGGAAATACATTCTTACATGTTTTAACTACAATCTTTGTTTTGTTGATTGGTGCTTACATTGTTTTTGGTACTTTATTCAAAGTTGGGGTAAACGAAGGTTATATGCCTTTGCAGCCAATTGCATTTTCTCATAAAATTCACTCTGGTGAAAATAAAATAGAATGTCAATACTGTCACTCTTCTGCAAAACATAGTAAACATTCAGGTATTCCTTCTGTAAACGTTTGTATGAATTGTCATAAAAATATTGCTGAAGTGTCTGAAGGAACTGTAGTTGAGTGGGATGGAATGACTTATGGTAAGGCTGAGCTAGATAAGGAAATCGCTAAGATTTACGATGCTGCAGGTTGGGATCCAGATGAGTTAGAATATACAGGAAATACAAAGCCTATTAAATGGGTTAGAATTCATAATTTGCCAGACTTTGCTTACTTTAACCATTCACAACACGTAACTGTAGGTGGTATAGAGTGTCAAAAATGTCATGGGCCTGTTGAGACTTACGATGAAATGCGTCAGTTCTCACCTTTAACTATGGGTTGGTGTATCAATTGTCATAGAGAGACTAATGTAGACTTAAAGGGTACAGAGTATTATGATAATATCCACAAAGAATTAGCAAAAAAGTACAATGTAGATAAGGTTACTATTGCTCAGTTAGGTGGATTAGAATGTGGTAAGTGCCACTATTAATTAAAAAAGAAGAATAGTTTTTGTAATTGGCCTTTAAGCCAAACAAAATCTAAAACTAATAACTATAAGTAAATGGCTTCAAACAAAAAATACTGGAAAAGTGTTGAGGAACTAAAAGGTAGTTCTATTGTTGAAACGTTAAGTAAAAATGAGTTTGTAGATGAAATTGCTACAGATCAGTTTTTAGGTGATAAAGAAACATTAGAGAATAGTTCTACTTCACGTAGAGATTTTTTAAAGTACGTTGGTTTTACAACAGCTGCAGCTTCTTTAGCAGCTTGTGAAGGGCCAGTTAGAAAGTCTATTCCTTATGTAGTTAAACCTAATGATATTATTGCAGGTGTTGCAGACTGGTATGCAACTTCTATGGCTGATGGTTATGACTTTGCAAATGTTTTAGTAAAAACAAGAGAGGGTCGTCCAATTCAAATTATGCCTAATAAAGATGCAAATGGTACAACTACTGCTAGAGTACAGGCAGCTATTTTATCTTTGTATGATGAGAAGTTACGTTTAAAAGAACCAACCAAAGCAGGAGAAGTAATTTCGTGGGCAGATGCAGATAAGGAAATTGGTTTAAAATTACTTAGCTTAAAAAATGAAAATAAACCAGTTGTTTTACTAACTGGTACAATGGCTAGCCCATCAACAGATAAAATTATTTCTGAATTTACAACAGCATATCCAAATATTAAACACGTTGTTTATGATGCAGTTTCAGAAGCGGGTGCTACAGAAGCTATGCTTGCAATGTATGGCAAAAGAGCATTACCAAACTATCATTTAGAAAAGGCAAAAACAATAGTTTCTATTGGTGCAGATTTCTTGAGTGATTTCCATGGAGGTTTCGAAAAAGGATATGTAAATGGTAGAAAGCCAGAATCTGGTCAAATGTCTTACCATGTTCAGTTTGAAAGTAACATGTCTTTAACTGGAGCTAATGCAGATAAAAGAGTGGTGTTAAAGCCATCAGATCAAGTATTCGCTTTATTAAATCTTTATAAAGAAGTAACTGGTAATAATGTTTCTTCTAAAGCAACTCCTGTAGATGCTGAGATTAAGAAAATGGCTCGTGAGTTAAGAATGAATGGTTCTAGATCTGTTGTAATGACAGGTTTAAATGATAAAAATGCACAGCTTATTGCTTTTGCAATAAACGAAGCTTTAAGCAGTGAAATCTTTGATACTAAGAATACATTAAATATTCGTCAAGGAAATGATGCAGAGGTTGCTCAGTTAATTTCAGATATGAAAGCTGGTAGAGTTGCAGGTTTGTTGACGCATAATGTAGATCCTATTTACTCATTAGCAAGCTCTGCTGATTTTGTTGAAGGATTAGCAAAATTAGAGTTGTCTGTAGCTTTATCTACAGAAAATAGTGCAACTGCTGATGCTTCTAATTATGCATTACCTACTCCACACTTTTTAGAGTCTTGGGGAGATACACAATTTGATAGTGTAACTTATGGGTTAATGCAACCAACGATTCAGCCATTATTTAATACACGTCAATTACAAGATACTTTATTAAAATGGTCTGGTAATTCAACAAAATATTACGATTATTTAAAAGCCTTTGCTGCAGATTCTGTATTGAATGGTAGTTCTTGGAATACAGCTTTACATAATGGTTTCTTTAAAAGAGAAGCTTTAGTTGAAGAAGTTGAATTTACAAGCACAGTGTCTGTTGCTAATGCAGCAGCTACATTATCATCTTCAGCGAAAAAAGCAAGTGGTTTTGAATTAAACTTATATACTAAAACTGGTTTAGGTGATGGTAAACAAGCTAACAATCCTTGGTTACAAGAATTCCCTGATCCAATTACTAGAGCTTCTTGGGATAATTATTTAACAATGTCTATTGCTGATGCAAAAGAGTTAGGTTTCTCAAATCCTGTAAAGGATAATGGGGCAATTAATGGTGACTATGCTAAGATTTCTGTAAACGGAAAAGAAGCTGTAGTTCCAGTAATGATTCAGCCAGGTCAAGCTAAAGGATCTATAGGTTTAGCCTTAGGTTTTGGTAAAACGTTTGGTTTAAAAGAAGAAATGCAAGTTGGTGTTAATGCATATCCATTTTATGCAAATAGCAACAATATCCAATATGGAGTAACTATAGAAAAGGTTGGAGGCTATCATGAGTTTGCTTGTACACAAGTACAAAAAACTATTGCAGGTCGTCATGACATATTAAAAGTTGCTTCTTTAAAGGAATATAAAAATGTAGATCCTAAAGATCATCATCATGGATGGAATAAGCCTGCTTATGTTTCTTATGATCATCAAGAAGTAGAGGCGAATACCATTGATTTATGGGATGAGCACAATAGAGATTTAGGTCATCACTTTAACTTATCTATAGATTTAACATCTTGTACAGGTTGTGGTGCATGTGTGGTAGCATGTCATGCAGAAAACAATGTGCCAGTTGTTGGTAAGAGAGAGGTAAGAGTTGGTAGAGATATGCACTGGTTGCGTATTGATAGATATTATTCTTCTACAGTAGAAACTAGAGAAGATGCAAAAGAATTAGGATTAAGTAGAGGAGAAATGTATGAAGCTTTAGAAACTGAAGCTGAAAATCCTGAGGTTACTTTCCAACCAATGATGTGTCAGCATTGTAATCATGCACCTTGTGAAACAGTTTGTCCTGTTGCAGCAACAACTCATGGTCGTCAAGGACAAAATCAAATGACTTATAACAGGTGTGTAGGTACTAGATACTGTGCAAATAACTGTCCTTATAGAGTTCGTAGATTTAACTGGTTTGAATACGCAAACAATAATCAGTTCGATTTTAATATGAACAATGAGTATGGTAAAATGGTATTAAATCCTGATGTTGTAGTTAGAGGTAGGGGAGTTATGGAGAAGTGTTCTATGTGTATTCAAATGACACAAGCAACAATCCTTAAAGCTAAAAAAGAAGGTAGAGCAGTAAATACAGATGAATTTGAAACAGCTTGTTCATCAGCATGTACAACTGGTTCATTAGTTTTTGGTGATGTAAATAATAAAGAAGACAAAGTAGCTGCTTTAGCAAAAGACAAAAGAGCTTACAATGTTTTAGATTACTTACAAACTAAACCTAATGTAATCTATCAAGTGAAAATAAAAAATACAAACGAAGCGTAATTAAATTTAAGATATAGAATATGTCTCATTACGAAGCACCCATAAGGGAACCTTTAGTATTAGGTGATAAGAGTTATCACGATATTACCGAAGACATTGCTAAACCTATAGAAGGTAAAGCAAATAAGAATTGGTACATGGCATTTTATATTTCTTTAGCAGCAATGCTTTGGGGATTTGGATGTATCTTCTATACAGTAGGAACTGGTATTGGAGTTTGGGGATTAAGCAAGAACATTGGATGGGCTTGGGATATTACCAACTTTGTATGGTGGGTAGGTATTGGTCATGCAGGAACGTTAATTTCTGCAGTACTTTTATTATTCCGTCAGAAATGGAGAATGGCGATAAACCGTTCTGCAGAAGCAATGACAATTTTTGCCGTTTTTCAAGCAGGATTATTTCCTATTATTCACATGGGTAGACCATGGAATGCATATTGGGTTTTACCATTACCAAATCAATTTGGATCTTTATGGGTAAACTTTAACTCACCATTATTGTGGGATGTATTCGCAATCTCTACTTATTTATCTGTATCATTAGTTTTCTGGTGGACAGGTTTATTACCTGATTTTGCAATGATTCGTGATAGAGCTGTAAAACCATTCCAAAAGAAAATTTACGCATTATTAAGTTTTGGTTGGTCTGGTAGAGCAAAAGACTGGCAACGTTTTGAAGAAGTGTCATTGGTACTTGCAGGTTTAGCAACACCATTAGTACTTTCTGTACATACAATTGTATCTATGGACTTTGCTACATCTATCAACCCAGGTTGGCACTCTACAATTTTCCCTCCATACTTCGTAGCTGGAGCAATCTTTTCAGGATTTGCAATGGTACAGACTTTACTAGGGATTATGAGAAAGGTAACTAATATGGAAGAATATATTACACGTTTGCACGTAGAGTATATGAACATAGTAATTATCTTAACAGGTGGTATTGTGGCTGTAGCTTATGCTACTGAGTTCTTTATTGCATGGTACACAGGGTCACCTTATGAAAATTATACATATTTATCTGTAGGAGCTGCAACAGGTCCTTATTGGTGGGCATTTTGGTCATTATTAATATTCAATATTTTTATTCCACAGTTATTATGGTTTAAGAAAATAAGAAGAAGTTTTATATGGTCATTCATTATTTCAATTGCCATTAATATTGGTATGTGGTTTGAGCGTTTTGATATTATTGCAATTGTATTAAGTAAAGGTCATTTACCTTCTACTTGGTGGAGATTTGAGCCTACGTTTGTAGATGTAGGTATCTTTATCGGAACTATTGGTTTCTTCTTTGTATTATTCTTATTATATGCAAGAACTTTCCCAGTAATTGCGCAGGCAGAGGTAAAAACAATATTAAAATCTTCTGGTGAGTTTTACAAGAAGAGAAGAGCACAAGGTATTCCAACAAAACCAACTGTTGTTATAGTTGATAAAGAAATTAAGGAAGTTAACCCTGATAACAATAAAACAGAATAATTATGGAATCATCAAAAGTTATTCACGCATTTTACAATGATGATGAAGTTTTGTTAGACGCTGTAAAAGCGGTTAAGTCAGAACACCATCATATAGAAGAAGTATTTTGTCCTTTTCCAGTTCATGGTTTAGACAAAGCAATGGGATTAGCTCCTACAAAGTTGGCTATTACAGCTTTCTTTTATGGAATTACAGGTTTAGCATTCGCTATTTGGATGACAAACTACATGATGATTGAAGATTGGCCACAAGATATTGGTGGAAAGCCAAGTTTTTCTTGGTTCGAAAACATGCCAGCTTTTGTGCCAATTATGTTTGAATTAACTGTATTTTTTGCGGCCCACTTAATGGTAATTACTTTTTACATGAGAAGTAGAATTTGGCCGTTTAAAAAAGCAGAAAATCCAGATCCTAGAACTACAGATGACCATTTTTTGATGGAGATTCCAGTTCATAATAATGAAAGTGAGTTAACGGCATTATTAACAAAAACAGGAGCTGTAGAAATTAATATAGTAGATAAGCACTAATAAAGAAATAATGAAAAGTTTAAAATTATTTATTGCTTTAGTTGTATTTGCAAGTATTATATCTTGTAATGACAAAAGAAAACCTCAGTTAGAGTATATGCCAGACATGTATGTCTCTATACCTTATGATACAGATGATGCAGATGGTTTAAATGGAGAGCCTGTGAATAGTAAACCAGTTGCTGGTACTATTCCAAGAGGTGGTCATCCAGCTTATGATATTCCTGATACAGCAGAAGGTTATGAAAAGGCAAAAACTGAATTGAAGAATCCATTAGAAGCCTCTGAAGCTAACCTAGAAAAAGGTAAAGAATTATATAATATTTACTGTATTTCTTGTCATGGTAAAAAAGGGGATGGAAATGGGTATTTATCACAAGCTGAAAAGTTTGAAGGTATACCAAGTTACAAGGATAGAGATATTACTGCAGGTTCAATTTATCATGTTATTATTCATGGTAAGAACTTAATGGGTTCTCATTCTGGACAGTTAACTTATAACGAACGTTGGCAGATAATTCACTACGTAGAACAATTGCGTGCTGATTTATTAAAATAATTACAAAAAGAAAGAATACGAAAGATATGTATCAATTCTCAGGTAAATTAAAAACACTCTCTATTATTCTAACAGTTGTTGGTTTATTAGGTATTGGATGGAGTTTCTTTACAGCACCAAGTACAATTGAAGATGCAAAAGAAATTATAGCACAACAATCAGGACATGATGATGGTCATGGAATTGCTCATGCAGATGAGCATTCTAATGATCATGCAAATGGTGCACATGGAGATGATCATCATGATAAGGAATTAACAGATAACGATCATAATGCTACTTCAGGAAGTCATACTGGAGAATCTAACATAGATAAAAAAATGAGTGCTCATGGTGCTCATAATGATGATACGCATGCTGAGCATGTTTTACATCAATTACAGAATAAGCCTTGGTCTGCACTTTATGTGTCATTATTCTTTTTCTTAGGGATATCATTATTAGTGTTAGCTTTTTATGCTGCACAAAGAGTTGCACAATCAGGTTGGTCTATTGTTCTTTTTAGAGTGATGGAAGCTGTTACAGCGAATCTAGTGCCAACATCTATTATTATGCTATTGGTTATTTTAGCAGCATCTGTTTTACATGTAAACCATATGTTTCCATGGATGGCAGAAGGTACCTTTGATCCTGCAAGTCCTAACTACGATGCAATTGTAGATGGTAAATCTTGGTGGATGAATGTTCCTGGTTGGACAATTAGAGGTATTGTTTATTTAGCTATTTGGAATGCTTACAGATTTTTTATTAGAAAAAATTCAATTGCAGAAGATACAGCAGATGATAATAACAAGATTTATAAGAAAAACTATAATGCGTCAGTTATCTTTTTATTCTTATTCATGATTACTGAGTCTATGATGTCTTGGGATTGGATTATGGGATTAGATCCTCACTGGTTCTCAACATTGTTTGGCTGGTATGTATTAGCAAGTTTATTAGTAAGTGCTTTAACAGTAGTTGCATTTGTTACAATATATTTAAGGTCTAAAAATGCTATTCCAGGAATCAATGATAGTCATATTCATGATTTAGCTAAATTCATGTTTGGTTTCTCTGTATTCTGGACGTACTTATGGTTTGCACAATTTATGCTTATTTGGTATGCTGATATTCCTGAGGAAACAACTTACTTCGTAGCAAGATTTAATGAATATAAATTGCCATTTTTAGCAATGGTAGTAATGAACTTTGTATTTCCAGTTTTATTATTAATAAATAGTGATTACAAGAGTATTCCTTGGTTCGTAGTTATTGGAGGTATTGTAATTCTAGGAGGACATTACATTGATATTTTTGTAATGATTATGCCAGCTACAGTTGGTCCTTTCTGGTCATTTGGAATTGCTGAATTAAGTGCTGTTTTATTCTTCTTAGGGATATTCATTTATACAGTATTCAGTGCATTTGCGAAAGCAAATCCTATTCCAAAAGGAAATCCTTTCTTAAAAGAGAGTGAGCATTTCCACTATTATAATATTGAACATAGAGGAGAAGGATCAGGAGATCATCATTAATAAATTAAGAATTAAATAAATAAGAAAGATATATATGCTAGCTCTATTTTATATTTTTATAGGTGTTGCAGTAGGTGTAAGTGTTTGGCAAATAACTAGAATTTTAGATTTTAGAGGTGTTATTGCTAACGATGAAGACAATGCTAAACAAGGTAAGAACGCACTTTATTTTATGGTGTTTCTATATGCTATGATGATTTATTGTTTAATTGCAATGAATGTTATTATGTTACCTGAATCTGCTTCTATTGAAGGTGAACATGATGATCGATTATTCAATATCACTTTTTGGTTAATTGGTATAGTACAATTTATAATGCAATTTTTAATTTTCTTCTTTACGTTCAAGTATAGAGGTAATAAAAATAATAAGGCAAAGTTTTATGCTGATAGTCATAAATTAGAGATGATTTGGACAATTATTCCAGCTGTTGTCTTAGTGGTACTAATTGGTTATGGTTTATGGCAATGGAACAATGTTATGGACATTGATGATGATGAAGCAGTTGTTATTGAAGTTTATGCTTATCAGTGGGGTTGGCATGCACGTTATGCAGGGGATGACAATACTTTAGGTACTGGAAATGTAAACTACATTAAAGGTATCAACACAATTGGTGTAGATATGTCTGATATAAACTCTCAAGATGACAAGCAAGTTACAGAATTGTATTTACCAAAAGGTAAAAAGGTGCATTTCAAGTTCCGTTCACAAGACGTACTGCATTCAGCTTATATGCCTCACTTTAGAGCTCAGATGAACTGTGTTCCAGGTATGGTAACTGAGTTTGGCTTTACTCCTAAATATACTACAGAAGAAATGAGAATGCAATCTGAAGTTAGGGAAAAAGTAAAAGGAATTAATAAAATTAGAGCTGCTAAAGGAGAAGATTTATACGAATTTGATTACTTATTACTATGTAATAAAATTTGTGGAACCTCTCACTACAGCATGCAAATGAAAATTACGGTTGTAGAGCAAGAAGAATATGATGCTTGGATTTCAGAGCAACCAACGTTAGCAACAGTTATTAAATAATTAATAAAAAAGATACTACAAATTATATTATTATGTCAGATCACCATCATAAAGAAACATTTGTAACAAAATATATTTTTAGTCAAGATCATAAAATGATTTCTAAGCAATTCCTTGTTACAGGAATGTTTATGGGAATTATTGCAGTATTAATGTCAATGCTATTTCGTTTGCAATTAGCTTGGCCTGATACATCATTTTCCATTATTGAAGCTTTCTTAGGAAGACATCAAACAGATGGAATAATGAGTCCAGATATTTACTTAGCTTTAGTAACAATTCATGGTACTATTATGGTATTCTTTGTACTAACAGCAGGTTTAAGTGGTACATTTTCTAACTTACTAATTCCATTGCAAATTGGAGCTAGAGATATGGCATCAGGATTTTTAAACATGGTGTCTTATTGGTTATTCTTCTTATCTAGTGTTATTATGGTAATTTCACTATTTGTAGAGGCAGGACCAGCTTCAGCAGGATGGACAATTTATCCACCATTAAGTGCATTACCTCAAGCTATTCCTGGTTCAGGAGCTGGTATGACTTTATGGTTGGTGTCTATGGCTATCTTTATTGCTTCTTCTTTAATTGGTGCACTAAACTACATAGTTACTGTACTTAACTTAAGAACAAAAGGAATGAAAATGACAAGATTGCCTTTGACAATTTGGGCTTTCTTTATTACAGCTATTATTGGTGTAGTTTCTTTCCCAGTTTTATTATCAGCAGCTTTATTATTAGTTTTTGATAGAAGCTTTGGAACATCATTCTACTTATCAGACATATTTATATCTGGAGAGGTTTTACACTATCAAGGTGGATCACCAGTATTATTTGAGCACTTATTTTGGTTCTTAGGTCACCCAGAGGTTTATATTGTTTTATTACCAGCATTGGGTATCACATCAGAAATTATATCAACGAACTCTAGAAAACCAATTTTTGGATATAGAGCAATGGTTATGTCAATCATGGCAATTGCATTCTTATCTACAATTGTTTGGGGTCACCATATGTTTATCTCAGGTATGAATCCTTTCTTAGGATCTGTATTTACATTTACAACATTATTAATTGCTATACCATCTGCAGTAAAGGCGTTCAATTACGTTACTACATTATGGAAAGGTAATTTGCAGTTAAATCCTGCAATGCTGTTCTCTATTGGTTTGGTTTCAACATTCGTAACAGGAGGTTTAACAGGATTAGTTTTAGGAGATTCAGCTTTAGATATTAACATTCACGATACTTACTTTGTTGTAGCTCACTTCCATTTAGTAATGGGTGTTTCTGCAATATTTGGTATGTATGCAGGTATTTATCATTGGTTCCCTAAAATGTATGGAAGAATGATGAATAAAACTATGGGCTATTGGCACTTCTGGATTACCATTATTTGTTCTTATGGTGTTTTCTGGCCAATGCACTTTATTGGTTTAGCAGGTTTACCAAGAAGATATTATTCAAACACGGCGTTTCCAATGTTTAACGATTTAGCAGATATCAATGTAGTTATTACAATATTTGCCTTAGTAGGTGGAGCAGCGCAAATTATATTCTTAGCAAATTATTTCATCTCTATTTATAGAGGAGAAAAGGCTACTCAAAACCCTTGGAAATCTAATACATTAGAATGGACAACTCCAGTAGAACATATTCATGGTAACTGGCCAGGTAAATTACCTGAGGTTCATAGATGGGCTTATGACTACAGTAAGAGAGTAGATGCCAATGATGATGATAGTGATTATTTACATGGCCAAGATTATGTGCCACAAACAACACCTTTGTTAGAGGGTGAAGAGCCATCATAATATATATACAATTTTATAAAAAGCCTTTCCAATTTTGGAAAGGCTTTTTTGCTTTGTAACAAAACTTACAAACTGATTTTTTTATTTGCATTATCTTTGTTTTATGAACGAAAACTTGAATCCTGAAAACAGTCATTATTCTAATGAAGAATTAGATGTAGAAAAAAAATTACGTCCACTTTCATTTGATGATTTTACAGGACAAGATCAAGCATTAGAAAATTTAAAAATATTTGTTGAGGCTGCAAACCAAAGAGGAGAAGCATTAGATCATGCTTTGTTTCACGGTCCTCCAGGTTTAGGTAAAACAACGTTAGCACACATTTTAGCTAATGAATTACAAGTTGGTATTAAGGTAACTTCTGGCCCAGTTTTAGACAAGCCAGGAGACTTGGCAGGATTGTTAACCAACTTAGATGAAAGAGATGTGTTGTTTATTGATGAAATCCATAGATTAAGTCCAATTGTAGAGGAATATTTATACTCTGCAATGGAAGATTATAAGATTGATATCATGATCGAATCTGGACCTAATGCAAGAACCGTTCAAATCAATTTAGAACCATTTACTTTAATTGGTGCTACAACTCGTTCAGGATTGCTTACAGCACCAATGAGAGCACGTTTTGGAATTAGTAGTAGACTACATTATTATTCCACAGAACTATTAACTACAATTATTCAAAGAAGTGCATCAATTTTGCAAGTGCCAATATCTATGGAAGCTGCAGTTGAAATTGCAGGTAGAAGTAGAGGAACACCAAGAATTGCAAATGCATTGTTAAGAAGAGTTAGAGATTTTGCTCAGATTAAAGGTGATGGAAAAATCACTATAGAAATTGCAAAATATGCCTTGAAAGCACTGCATGTAGATGCTCATGGATTGGATGAAATGGATAATAAAATATTAGCTACCATCATAGATAAATTTAAAGGTGGTCCTGTAGGTATTAGTACAATTGCGACTGCTGTTTCTGAAAATACAGAAACCATAGAAGAAGTGTATGAACCCTTTTTAATTCAGCAGGGTTTTATAATGAGAACTCCAAGAGGAAGAGAAGTTACAGAATTAGCCTATAAACATTTGGGAAGAACAAAAGGCAGAAATCAAGGAGAATTATTTTAAATAATTGCTATAAGTAGTTTACAATAATGAATATTAAAAAGATAATACCAATTTTAGAATGGTTACCTAACTACAATACATCGCTTTTTAAAGGTGATTTAGTAGCAGGTATTACTGTAGGTATTATACTTATTCCTCAAGGAATTGCATACGCTTTAATTGCTGGTTTACCACCAATTTATGGTTTGTATTGTGCACTTGTTCCTCAAGTTATGTATGCTATTTTTGGTTCATCTAGGCAAGTGGCAATTGGGCCAGTTGCTATGGATTCTTTAATTGTTGCAACAGGTGTTTCTACTTTGGCTTTAGCAGGTTCTGAAAGTTACATTTCAATAGCAATTTTGCTGGCATTAATGGTAGGTACTATTCAATTTATCTTAGGTATTTTTAGCCTAGGCTTTATAGTTAATTTCCTGTCAAAGCCTGTAATAACAGGTTTTACATCAGCAGTTGCTTTAATCATTGGTTTGAATCAGTTTAGAAATTTATTTGGAGTAGACTTTTTTCAAAGTGATCAAATTCAATATATAATAATTGATATTTGGGAGCAGTTTTCAACCTATAATGCACACACTACTATTATTGGTTTATTATCTGTAATAACTATCATCATTTTTAGAAGAATTAATAAGAAAATTCCGAATGCATTAATAGTGGTAGTACTTGGAATTTTAACCATGAAATTCTTTGGGCAATCATTTAATGATGTTGCAATTGTAAAAGAAATCCCATCAGGTTTGCCATTTTTTGGAGTGCCAGAATTTGAAATAGATCAAATTAAAGAACTTTTACCAATAGCGTTAACATTGGTTATGGTTGGCTTCTTAGAAACAATTTCTATAGGTAAGTCATTAGAGGCAAAGCAAGATGAGTATAGAATAAGACCAAATCAAGAATTAATTGCATTAGGTTTAAGTAATATAGCAGGTTCATTTTTTAAAGCATATCCATCAACATCTAGTTTTTCGAGATCTGCAATTAATCAAGAAAGTGGTGCAAAAACAGGAATGGCAGCTTTAATTTCTGTGGTAATGGTAGTTATTACTTTGCTGTTTTTAACACCTTTATTTTACTTTTTGCCAAAAACAGTTTTGGCTGCAATCATTATAGTAGCAGTATTTAACTTAATCAATTTTAAAGAAGCATCTTATTTATGGAATGCTAACAAATTAGATTTTTGGTTAATGATGTCTACCTTTTTAGCAACGCTATTATTAGGTATTGAATATGGTATTGTAGTTGGTGTAGGTTTGTCACTTATCATTCTAATTTATAGAACCTCAAAGCCTTATGTAACTGAATTAGGAAAAGTACCAAATTCAAATTTCTACAGAAATAAAAACAGGTTTGAAGAAGTAATTATTGAAGATGATATTTTAATTTTCAGATTTGATGCCCAATTGTTCTATGCCAATTCAAGCTATTTTAGAGACAATTTAGATGATATGGCTGCCATGAAAGGCGATGCCTTAAAACTAATTGTGTTGGATGCAGAAAGTATAAATAGAGTAGACAGCACAGGTGTAGAAATGCTAAAAGAACGAATTCGTTTTTATCAGAAAAAGGATGTGAAATTCTATTTTGCAGGAGTGAAAGGACCTGTAAGAGATGACTTATTCAAATGCGGAATATTAAATATTATAGACATCAATCACTTTTTTATGCGTGCGAATCAAGCTGTAAAATTTTACAAAACTGGCGATCGTAAACATCAAGAGAAATTTGCTAAATACATACATCAATCATACAAATAAAAATAAAGGATGAACCTTAATATCATCCAAAGAGTAATAACTAAATAATCGTAAAAGATGAAAATAGAACAAATTTATACAGGATGCCTTGCACAAGGTGCGTATTATATAGAAAGTAATGGTGAAGTAGCTATTATAGATCCATTAAGAGAAGTTCAAAACTATATAGATAAAGCACAATCAGACAACGCTAAAATTAAATATATTTTTGAAACTCATTTCCATGCAGATTTCGTAAGTGGCCATGTAACTTTAGCAGAAAAAACAGGAGCAAAAATTGTCTATGGGCCAACTGCAAAAACAAACTTTGATGCTATAATTGCAGAAGACAATCAAGTTTTTCAGTTAGGTGATATTACAATCACAGCTTTACATACTCCAGGTCATACTATGGAGAGTACTTGTTATCTTTTAAAAGATAAAGAGGGTAAAGATCATGCAATATTTAGTGGTGACACTTTATTTTTAGGTGATGTTGGTAGGCCAGATTTAGCACAAAAAGGCGATATTACAGAAGCAGATTTAGCAGGATTTTTATATGATAGTTTAAGAACTAAAGTAATGACTTTGGCAGATGATGTAATTGTGTATCCTGCACATGGAGCTGGTTCTGCTTGTGGTAAAAACCTAAGTAAAGAAACTGTAGGTACAATTGGTAATCAAAAAGAAACCAATTATGCTCTAAGAGCAGATATGACCAAAGAAGAGTTTATTAAAGAAGTTACAGATGGTTTATTACCTCCTCCAGCTTATTTTCCATTAAACGTAAAACTAAATAAAGAAGGTTACAAAGATATAGATGATGTTATAGAAACATCTACAAAGCCTTTATCTGCTAAAGAATTTGAATTTATTGCAAACGAAACTGGAGCAATTATTTTAGATGTTCGTCATCAAACTGAGTTTATAAAAGGTTTTATTCCACAATCTATCTTTATTGGTATTGATGGTGGATTTGCGCCTTGGGTTGGAGCATTAATTAAAGATATAAATCAGCCTATATTATTAGTTTCTCCAGAAGGTAGAGAAGAAGAAGTAATAACAAGATTATCTAGAGTTGGTTTTGATAATGTTCTTGGTTATTTAGATGGTAGTTTCGAAACTTGGCAAAAAGCAGGTAACGAAATTGATACTTTAGAATCAATTTCTGCAGAGACCTTATCTGGTAAAATTGAAAATAATGAACCTGTTTTTGATGTTAGAAAACCTGGTGAATATACAAGTGAACATATAAAAGTTGCAGAAAGTACACCTTTGGATTTTTTAAACGATCATATTACAGAATTTCCTAAAAAAGACAAATTTTACATTCATTGTGCAGGTGGTTACAGATCTGTAATTGCAGCTTCAATTTTGAAAGCAAGAGGTTTTCATAATGTTGTTGATGTTGCAGGTGGTTATGGGGCTATTAAAAAAACAGATATTGACAGAACTGCTGCAGTTTGCCCATCAACATTAAAATAAAATGAAAGCTATAATTAGGTTTTTATTATGTGGTTTACTATTTATAAGTTGTAGTAGTCAAGAAGCAACATCGTCAATTTCTACAAAGGAATTAAAGGTGTTGTTAGCGAAAGATTCTATTCAGCTTTTAGATGTTAGAACTCCAGAAGAAATAAAGCAAGGAGCTATAAAAACTGCCAAATTTGCTAATTATTTTGATGATGATTTTGCAGCGCAAGTTACAAACAAATTTGATTCTCAAAGACCAATTTATCTGTATTGCAGATCTGGGAATAGAAGTCTTAAAGCATCAAAACTTTTAAAAGCGAAAGGTTTTACCGTTGTTAATGTCTTAGGAGGTTACAATAGTTGGAAATTAGAAAATGAGTAGAATATTGTACTAATTGATAATTAGTGAGTTATCTTCTTAAGGATTGCAAAAAGTAAAATTAAAGAGAATAAATATGGCATTAAAGGCTGTTTTTATTCTCTTTTTTTTATTTTAGAAAAATGAAAAGAATACTCCTCCTATTAGTTGTTATAACTAGTTTCAGTTATGCACAAGAAAAAATTGCCTTCGTAGATTATGATCAAATTAAAGAAGAAATATCTCAAAGTTCTTCTGAAGGAAATTATGAAAAAACACTAGAGTTAATCAATAGAATTAATGAAAACGACTCTATTTATTACACCTTATTAACTTCGAAATCTTATTATCTATTACAGTTAAAAAAGAATAAAGAAGCAATTGAAGTAACAAATAAAGGTATTAATGATAATCATAATCATTCAAAAGTCTTTTTTTATGTAAACAAGGGTGTAGCCTTAACAAACTTAGAAAAGTATGATGAAGCTATTAATGCATACAATGAAGGTTTAAAGATGTATCCTAATAATTTCCTTTTAAATTTTAATAAAGGAGTTGTTTTAGAAACTCAAGGTAACTTAAATGATGCTGTGGAATCTTACAAGAAAAGTATCATCATAAATCCTTTAAATAGAAAACCACATCTACAGATAGGAAATATATATTACAAACAAGAAAGATTAACACAAGCTTTAATGTGTTTTAATATGTATTTACTGCTAGAGCCAGATGCAAATGGTGCCTTTGGTGTTTTAAAATCTTTGAACAATGTAGTGGTTTCAGAGAATTCAAATGTTAGAGATGAAGATATAGAATTAAGTGATTCAGATGATTCATATGATGAAATTGATTTGGTGCTTTCTAGCAAAATAGCAATGAATGATAAATATGAAACTGGAAATCCAATTAATATTGCCTTAACCAAACAAAATCATGCTTTGTTAGAAAAGTTAAAAGATTTTGAGGGGGAGGATAATTTTTGGACAGAGAAGTATGTGCCAATGTACAATTGGGTTTCTAAAAACAATTACTTTAATGAATTTATTTACACTTTGGTATATTCTATAGAGAATGAAGAATACAAGAAAATAGTTGAAAAAAATATTAAGAAAATTAAAGAGTTTTTGCCTGCTTTTCAAACTAAGTGGATAGATTTAGTAGCTAAAAACACCATAAAATTTAATGGTAAGGATAAAGAAGTGTATTATGAATATAGTAACAATACAGTTAACGCTATTGGTGAAAAAATTAATGGTGTTTCTGTAGGTAGTTGGCAGTTTTTTAATGAATCTGGTAAAACTATTGCTAAAGGGCAGTTTAACAATGAAGAGAAAAAACAGGGAGATTGGGTTTGGTTCAATTATAAAAATAATGTAAAGGAAACAGCTTCATATGTTAATGGGAATTTAGAAGGTGAAAACTTTATGTATTATGAAAATGGAAGAAAATATATAAACGCCAATTTTAAGAATAATGCATTAGAGGGTGAATACGAATATTTTAATGATAAAGGTGCTTTAATTCAAAGAAAGTATTTTAAAAATGGTGAGTTAGAAGGTGTTTATAAATCTTACTTTCCTGTTGGAGAAGAAATTTTAGAATTTATAGTTCCTTATAAGAATGGCTTAATTGAAGGCGAGGTTCAAGAATTTTATGCCAACAAAGATTTGTATGAGATTTCTAATTATTTAAATGGAGAACTAAATGGTGTTGTAAAACGCTATTATTATGATAATAAAATTTCATCAGAAATTTCTTATTCAAATGGGCAATTAAGTGGCCCTTATAAATCTTATTATACAAATGGGCAAATAAGTGAAGTTGGTCAAAGTGTAGAAGGTTTTTATGATGGAGATTGGAAAACCTATTATTTCGATGGTCAGTTGCAGAGTGAATTTAAATATAATAAGGGTGAATTAGATGATATTTATAAATTCTATGATACAGATGGTAAATTACATTACACATATCAATATAGAAGAGGAGAATTAATTGCCTATTCATTTTTTGATAAAGAAGGTAGTCTTATAAAACAAGGAAGAAAGAAAGGTGGAGAGTTTTATTATGAAGGCTATTCAGCAACTGGCAATAAAATATCAGAAGGTTTATATGACATCTCAGGAGGTAAAATGGGTGAATGGAAATTCTATGATAATAATGGAGTTTTAAATGGTAAAGGAACATTTAAAGAAAATAAAACAAATGGGACTTATTTTACTTATTATAAAAGCGGAATTATTGAATCTGAGAGTACTTATAAAGAAGACCTTTTAGAGGGGTATTATGTGGATTATTATTTAAATAATAAAATGAGATCTCAAGGATGGTACAAAAATAATTTGGCTCATGGTGAGTGGAGGTATTATTATAAAAATGGTACACTAGAATCAATAAACTTTTTTCATAAGGGTCAAATTCATGGCAATCAAGATAATTTTGATGTTGCAGGTAATCTTATTTCAAGAACCACCTATAACTTTGGTGACATAGTTTCTGATATTATTTACGATTCAAAGGGTAAAGTAACTCAAACTATAAATTATCAACCAGAAGAAAATACTTTTCAAGTTCAGTTAATGCATTATAATGGAAAAGTAAAAACGGAAGTAGACTATTTAAATGGGTTAAAACATGGTAAATATGCTTACTACTATTTTAATGGTAATAAAAGAACTTCTGGTGGTTATATTAATGGCAAACAACATGGTCTTTGGACCTGGTATTATGATGATGGTACTATAGAAAGTACCTCTCATTTTCTATTGGGTGAGGTCGATAATAAAACTGCCAGATATTATAAAACTGGTAAATTAGAAGCTATCTATAATTACGAAAATGGTCTAGAGGTAGGTACAGATATGAACTATTATAAAGATGGTAAACTAGAAGTTTCTACAGACTATGTTAATGGTAAAAAACATGGAAAGAAAATTTTATATGATGAGTTTGGAGAACTACAATTAATACGATTTTATAATCATGGTGCATTGGTTGGTTATAGCTATTTAGATAAAAATGGTAAAGAAAAGCCTTTAATTAAAATTAAAAATGAAACTGCTAAAATTAAAGCGTTCTATAAATCTGGTAAGCCTTCAATAATAATGGAATATGTGAATGGTGAAACAGTAAATGAATATAAATCCTATCATTCAAATGGTAAAGTTGAGAGTGAATTGTTTTATAAAAACGATTTAAAAAATGGTGAGGCTAAATACTATTACTCAAATGGAAACAAAAGGTTGAGTATTAATTATTTATTAGATCAGAAAAACGGTAGATTTTTAAGTTATTTTGAGAGTGGAAAATTAAAAAAAGAGCTTAACTATATCAATGATGAATTACATGGTCTTGGAAAATATTTTGATGAAAAGGGAAAATTAACAGCACAAAAAGAATTTTTGAATGGAGAGGTTTTTAAGGTTAAAGAGTTATAATGTATTCTTTTTATTAGTTATATCAACGCTAAATCTTAACGCCCAATATTCAGAAGAATTTGTAAAGTATAGCGACGTTTATCCAGAAGCTAATAGAGTTAGATTACAGCAAAATATAGAAATAAGAATAGAGGAAAATGATGGAAAAATCTCCATTAAACAAAACATTCTAGAAGAAGATTTATTTTTAAATGAATCTGCAACCTATAACTCTAAAAACAGGTTGAGCTTCTCATCTTTTTTCGAGTTAGAGAATATAGAAGCTTCTTCTTTTAACTATAATAATGGTAAATATTCAGAAATCGAGGTTACTAATTTCATAGAGAAAGATGAATTAGATGATTCGTTTTATGATGATTCTAAAACATTAAATTTTATATATCCTAATTTAAAAAAAGGGTCTAAAACAAAACTAACGTATACTCAAATAGTAAAAAACCCACGTTTCTTAAGTACATTTTACCTAGCTGATTATTTTCCTATCATTAATAATAAAATTAAAATTATTGTAGATAATAATATAGGTTTAGACTTTAAGAAGTTTTACACAGACAAGGTTGATTTAACTTATTCAACTAAGAAAAGACGAAAAACTACAGAGCATCTTTGGGAAATAAGAAATACCAAAGATTACGATTTTGAAAATGATGCTCCTAGTTTTAAAAACTTTTTACCACATATTGTTCCACTGATTACTACAGTAGAGTTAGAAGATAAAACTATTTCTATTTTAGGCGATGTAAAAGATTTATATGGCTGGTATTATTCGTTAGTTAAAGATATTAATAAAGATGATTCAAGCCCTGAATTAATTGCTTTAGTAAAAGAGCTTACAAAAGACAAGAAGACAGATTTAGAGAAGGTGAAAGCCATTTATTATTGGACCCAGAAAAACATAAAATATATCGCTTTTGAATATGCTTTGGGAGGTTTTATACCAAGAGAATCTAATGATGTTTTTAGAAAAAAATATGGTGATTGTAAAGATAACTCTAGTATTCTTTATAAAATGCTAGAAATTGCAGGTTTAGATGGTAATTTAACTTGGATTGGTACAAGAAGCATTCCATATACTTATGAGCAAGTGCCAACTCCTGTTGTAGATAATCATATGATTTTAACCTACAATTTTGAAGGTAAAAATTACTTTTTAGATGCTACAGGTAGATATATTAAAATGGGTTTACCCACTTCATTTATTCAAGGTAAGGAAGCTTTAGTATCTTATAAAAATGATTTTAAGATTGTTAACGTACCAATTATAGAAGCAAAGGAGAATATTATTTCAGATGATACTAAACTACAGTTAATAAATGGTCAATTAATAGGTGAAAGCACAACAACACTAAGAGGTTATCCTAAAATAGATATTTACAATAAGTTGGAAAATTTGAACACCAATGCTAAAACTAAAGAGTTTTACAATTTAAATCTTAAAAAAGGTAATAATAAATTTCTTATTACAGATTACAAAGAGATCAATAAATATGACTATGATGAAGCGTTTAGTATTACCTATGATTTTAAAATTGAAAATTATGCAAAAAAATTAGGAGACGAAATTTACATCAACCTTAACTTAAATCAATATGCTTCAGATTATAAGGTTAAGAAAAACAGAAAGCGCCCTTTAGAATATGATTATAAAAGGTTCTATCAAGCTAAAACTACCTTAGAAATTCCCAAAGGTTATGCAGTGGACTATATACCAGAATCAAAAACCTTTAAAAATGATTTGTTAGTGTGTGAAATAAATTACGAAATAATAAATAACACAGTAGTTTATCAGCAAAAATTCACACAAGATTACTTAGTACTAAAATTAGAAGATCAGAAAACCGTTAACGATCTAATTAAAAAAATAGAAAAATTCTACAAAGAAATAATTGTTTTAAAAAAGAAATAAGTACCAAGAAAAGAAAATTATTACTAACCCTATTTATAGTTATTGCACAATTTAGTATCGGTCAAAATGAACCCTTTTATAAAAGTTATGATTGGGAAAAAAGTCCGAATTATAAAGTAGATGAGTCAGAGGAAAATATGGTTTCTTTAAAAGAGAAATTAGTAACAGAATTTTTTTATGATGGAGATAATTTTGTGGAATATTTTTTAGAACATAAAGTACTTTGGTTAAATTCAGATGATGTTATAGAAGACTATAATAAAATTTATTTGCCATTTTCGTCAGATTCAGAACTTCAAATAAACAAAGCTAGAGTTATAGATGTAAAAGGTAAAATAATAGATTTAGATGAATCTAAGATACTTACTGCAGAAGATGAAGAGTCAGGTAGAACATATAAATACTTCGCATTTGAAGGTATCACAAAAGGTAGTTTTATTGAGTTTTTATATGTGGTTAAAAGAAGCCCATTATATATGGGTAAAAGAATTACTGTACAAGCATCATATCCAAAAAGTAATGTTCAATTTGATTTATTTTCACCTAACAATTTAATTTTTGACATAAAAACGTATAATGGGGTACCTAGTATTACTGAAGACACAACAAATGTCAATAAGAATCATTACAAGCTAAGAATTCCTAAAATTGATAAACTAGAAAACGAATATATGTCTGCATATAATGCTTCTAGAGGTTCCTTAATCTATAAATTAGATAAAAACACCGCTAATAATAGCAGTAATATTGTTTCTTATGATAAGGTTTCGCAAAATCTGTACGACTATTATTACAAAGATTATTCTAAAAACACAGTACAGGCAATTAACTCGTTTTTGAAAGAATTAAACATTTCTAGCACTACAGAAGAAGAACAAAAAATAAGGGTTATTGATAATTTTATAAAATCGAATGTTTACTCATCAGACATTTATAGTGAGGATTTAGAAAATTTAGATGAAGTATTAAATAAAAAAGTAGCCAATGAAACAGGAGTGCTAAAGTTGTATTTGGCTTTATTAAGAAGTTTAAATATAAAACACGAACTTGTTTTAACAAGTAATCGAAAAGAGTTAAAGTTTGATAGAAAGTTTGAAGCTAATAATTTTCTAACCGAGTTTTTAATCTACTTTCCAAAACACAAAAAGTACCTTTCTCCAAATGCCAACAATACTAGATATGGCTTTCCAGCTCCTTTTTATACAGATAACTATGGGTTGTTTATTAAAGAGGTTACTGTAGGTGATTTTAAATTTGCCCTTGGTAAAATCAAATATATTAAGCCTGTAAAAGCAGCCATGAATTTGGATACTATGGTTGTGGATGTTAGTTTCGATGATGAAGATTTAACAACTAACAGTATTCATTTTGAAAGGGCTTTTAATGGTTATTATGCTATGAACATACAGCCATTTACTAATTTAATTATAGGTGAAAAAAGGCAAGAATTAATTGACGGAATTTTTGAAAATATCAGTGAGAACATAGAAATCTCAAAAAGTGAAATGATAAATGACTCGCCTAATTTATTTGGTGTAAAACCTATAACTTTTATATCAGATTTTTCAAGTAATGATTTTGTAGAAAAAGCAGGAAGAAAATATCTTTTTAAACTAGGTAAATTAATTGGTGCACAAATGCAGTTATATCAAGAAAAGAAAAGAGTACTTCCTTTAGAGAATGAGTTTCAAAGAAGTTATTTTAGAACAATCAATATAAAAATTCCTGAAGGGTATAAGATTACGAATTTAGATGAAATAAACATTAGCAACGTTTATAATTTAAAGGGCAAAGAGTTATTTTCTTTCAAGTCTTATTATTCTATAGAAGGCAACGTTCTTAAAATTACTGCAGATGAACATTATAGAAAGAATATAGTTGCAGTAGATATTTATGAAGAATATAGAAAGGTTATTAATAGCGCTGCCGATTTTAATAAAATAGTATTGCTTTTAGAGAAAGAATAATGGCAAGTAGAAAAACAAAAAACCTCGCAAATTGCGAGGTTTTTTTATTTGTATTTTAAAATAGAATCTATCCTAAAGTTACTCTTTTAAAAGATGATATTTCAACATCACCATACGTGTTTACGTAGTCCGCAACATTTTTCTTTTCATCTTTAATAAAAGTTTGGTCTAATAAACACTGCTCCATATCTAAAGTAGTATTATCAGCAACGAATCTTTCCATTTTTCCTGGTAAAATTCTATCCCAAATTTGCTCTGGTTTTCCTTCAGCAGCTAATTGTGCTTTTGCATCAGCTTCAGCTTGCGCTAAAACCTCAGGAGTTAATTGAGATCTAGAAATAAATTGAGGTACATTTTTTAATGTTTTACCTAATCTACCTAACTCAATATTATCTTTTTCAATAACTGCAATTCTAGCTTCTGTTTCAGCAGCTACATACGCAGGATCAAAATCTTTGTAAGATAAAGTTGTTGCTCCCATAGATGCTACTTGCATAGCAACGTCTTTCGCTAAAGTTTCAGCATTATCTACAACAGCAGATAAACCTACTAAAGCAGCAATTTTACCAATGTGAGTATAAGCACCAACATAAGCAGCTTTAACTTTTTCAAAAGCAGTAATTTCTAATTTTTCACCAATTACACCAGTTTGTTCAACTAATTTATCAGCAACAGTCATACCACCAAAATCAGCAGCTAAGAAATCTTCTTTGTTGTCATAGTTTAAAGCGATATCTGCGAATTCACCTCCTAAAGCAACAAACTTTTCGTTTTTACCAACAAAGTCAGTTTCACAAGCTAAAACAATGGCAACACCTTCTGTTTTGTCATCGTTTATTCTTGTAACAGCAACACCTTCTGTAGATTCTCTATCAGCTCTTTTTGCTGCAATTTTCTGTCCTTTCTTACGTAAAACGTCAATTGCTTGATCAAAATCACCACCTGCTTCAACTAATGCCTTTTTACAGTCCATCATTCCAGCTCCAGTAGCTTCTCTTAATTTTTTAACATCAGCAGCACTTACTTTTACTGTTCCCATGTTATGTTATAATTTAAAAGTTAAACTTATTTTTTTTCTTCAGCTTTTTCTTCAGCTTTCGCTTCTTTAGCTGTTGTTGTTCCTTCTGTTGTATTTACTACAGCTTCTTCTAAATTAGGCTTCTCAGCTTTTACAGCATCCTTTGCAGGTGCTTTTTCTTTTTTAGGAGCTTTAGTTTCTTTACCTTTTTCTTTGTCTGCTTTTCTTTCAGATAAACCTTCAGCAATTGCATCGGTTACAAAACCTAAAACTTTATCAATAGATTTAGAAGCATCGTCATTGGCAGGAATTACATAATCTACTAATCTTGGATCAGAGTTTGTATCTACCATTGCAAAAATTGGAATATTTAATTTTTGAGCTTCTGCTACAGCAATGTGTTCTTTTTTAATATCGATTACAAATAAAGCACCAGGTAAACGAGTCATATCAGAGATAGAACCTAAATTCTTTTCTAATTTTTCTCTTTGACGATTAATTTGTAATTTTTCTCTTTTTGATAATGCATCAAAAGAACCATCTTGCTTCATTCTATCAATAGAAGCCATTTTCTTAACAGCTTTTCTAATAGTAACAAAGTTAGTTAACATACCACCTGGCCATCTTTCTGTGATGTAAGGCATGTTTACCGCTTTTGCTTTTTCAGCAACGATATCTTTTGCTTGCTTTTTTGTAGCAACAAATAAAATTTTACGTCCAGAGTTAGCAATCTTTTTTAAAGCTTCTGAAGTCTCTTCTATTTTAGCTGCAGTTTTATACAAATCAATGATGTGTACACCATTTCTTTCTGTATAAATATAAGGAGCCATGTTAGGGTTCCATTTTCTAGTTAAGTGTCCAAAATGAACACCACTATCTAGTAATTCTTGAATGTTTATGTTTGCCATCTTTTAAAATGTGTTTACTTTCTGTTTTGAAATCAATAACTAAGTAGTCTTTCGAGTCTTAATTATTTAGATACTAAACTGTTTATATTTATATAATTGTAATAATAACAGTTCTCAAAGAAAATACCTTGCAGAATAAATTCTGCAAAAATATTAACGTTTCGAGAATTGGAATTTTTTACGTGCTTTCTTCTGACCAAATTTCTTACGTTCAACCATTCTTGGGTCTCTCGTTAATAATCCTTCTGGTTTTAAGACAGCTCTATGATCTTCGTTAATAGAAACTAAAGCTCTTGTAATTGCTAAACGAATAGCTTCAGCTTGTCCAGTAACTCCACCACCATAAACATTAACCTTAATATCGTAAGATTCTAAGTTTTCTGTTAACATTAAAGGTTGTTGAACTTTATACTGTAAAGTACCTGTAGTAAAGTAACTTTTATAGTCTTTTTTATTTACAGTGATGTTACCTTTACCTTCTGAAAGATAAATACGAGCAACAGCTGTTTTTCTTCTACCGATTTTGTGTACTATATCCATTATTTGTAATCGTTAAGGTTAATAGCTTTAGGTTCTTGACCTGCGTGTTTGTGCTCACCACCTGCATATACATACAGGTTTCTGTATAAAGCACTACCTAATGTATTTTTAGGTAACATTCCTTTTACTGCTTTCTCGATTAATCTTGTAGGATCTTTCTCGAACATTTCTGTTGCAGTTAACGATCTTTGACCACCTGGATAACCTGTGTGACGAATGTAAGACTTGTCTCTCATCTTGTTTCCAGTTAGTACAATTTTTTCTGCGTTGATAATAACCACGTTATCTCCACAATCTACGTGAGGAGTATAATTTGGTTTGTATTTACCTCTAATTAGCTTAGCTACTTTAGAAGCTAGACGACCCAACGTTTGCCCGTCCGCATCAACTAAAACCCACTCCTTGTTTACGGTAGCTGCGTTTGCTGATACTGTTTTGTAACTTAATGTGTTCATAATTACACTATTAGTTTTTGTTCAATTAATAATATTTGTTTTCCTTAAAAAAGGAGTGCAAATGTAAGGAGATTTATTTGATTGACAAATAGCACTTTAATATATTTTTTGGGAATTCTTTTTTCATTTGTAAATCTTAAAATAATTAACATAAACTTAAGAAAATAGAGAGGTATTTTTGCACTTGAATTCAGGAGTTTTTTTTCATCAGAAATTTTATAAAATTTAAGGCAATTAAATGGGGAAATTTTTACTTTTTTTATCAGTGATAGCAGTTTTTTCAGCAAAGATTAATGCTCAAGATAATTCCACTACTAAAATTCCGAAAAGAATATACACCACCAAAAAACTTATTGAAAAACCAATTATTGATGGTGATGTTTCTGATGCTGCTTGGGATGTTGTAGAATGGTCTACCGACTTTACAGAAAAAGATCCAGATGAAGGCACAGATCCTGCACATCAAACAATGTTTAAAGTTATGTATGATGATAAATATCTTTACGTTGCTTTGCGTGCTTGGGATGCAAACCCTGAATTAATTCAAGAAAGACTTAGTAGAAGAGATGGTTTTGCAGGAGATAGAATTAATGTAATTATTGATAGTTATCATGATAAAAGAACTGCCTTTGTTTTTACAACAACTGCAGCTGGTGTTAAAGGTGAAGAATTTGCCTCTCAAAATGGGGAAAATTGGGATGACAGTTGGAATCCAATATGGTATACAGATGCCAAAGTAGATGATAAAGGATGGACAGCTGAAATGAAAATTCCTTTTAGTCAATTACGATTTGGGAAAGCAAAAGAACAAATTTGGGGTTTTAACGTTAATAGAACCATTTTTAGGCTGCAAGAAAGATCTTTGTGGCAAAGAATTCCTAACGATCAAGCAGGTTTTATAAGTGAAGCAGGTGAATTGCATGGGTTAAAAGATTTAAAGGCGCAAAAGCAATTAGAGATTCAGCCATTTACGGTCATGCAATACGATACTTATCCTCCAGAAGCTGGCAATCCTTTTCGAACAGGAAGCGATTTTAAATTCAATGCAGGTTTAGATGCAAAAATTGGTATTACTAACGATCTTACCTTAGATTTAACTGTTAATCCTGATTTTGGTCAGGTAGAAGCAGATCCAGGAGCAATTGCTTTAGATGGTTTTCAGATATTTTTTAGAGAGCAAAGACCATTTTTTGTAGAAAACAGCAATATTTTCGATTATGAATTTGCTAATGGTAGAGATAATCTTTTCTATAGTAGAAGAATAGGTAGAAATCCTCATAGAAGTGCAAACCTTGCTTTTGGTGAATATGCAAATGAACCACAAAATTCAAGAATATTAGGAGCTGCAAAGTTTTCTGGAAAAACTAGAGATGGCTGGTCTATAGGAGTTTTAGAAAGTGTAACTGGAAATGAGTTTGCAGAGATTCGAGAAGTTAATGGTGGCACAAGAGAAGAAATTGTAGAACCTTTAACCAATTATTTTGTAACCCGAGTTCAGAAAGATTTTAATGAAAGAAACTCTTTTATTGGTGGTATTTTTACAGCTACAAATAGACATTTAGATGGCGATTTTAATGAGTTGCACAAAGCGGCATATTCAGGAGGTATCGATTTTCAGCACAACTGGCACAATAGAGATTATTATTTAGATGGTAATGTAATAATGAGCCATGTTTTAGGAAGTACAGAAGCTATCACTCAAACCCAAACTACATTAAGACATAATTTTCAGAGAGTAGATGCTACTCATGTTTCTGTAGATCCTAATAAAACGTCATTAACTGGTACAGGGGGTAGAATAGAGTTAGGTAAAAACGGAGGTGGAAATTGGAGGTTTAATGGTGGTGCAATTTGGAGGTCTCCAGAGCTAGAGTTAAACGATGTTGGTTTTTTAAGACGAACAGATGAGATTATTCAATTTGGAAACCTTAGTTATTTATGGCAAGTGCCAACAGAAACTTACAGAAATATCAATGCCAGATTTGAGCAAGGTACATTTTATGATTTTCAAGGCAATTTAAATAGAATTCGATTCGAAGTTCAGGGTAATGTTAATTGGATCAACAATTGGTCAACAGAAATTGGTTATGGTTTAAATACTCATTTTTATGATAATTTCTTTTTAAGAGGTGGTCCTAGATTTAGAAGACCAAATACTGGTTTTGCTTATTTATTTTTCAATTCTGATAGGAGCAGAATGTTTAGTTTTACTTTAGGATATTCAAATAGACATAGCCAAGAAGATGTAACCTCTAGAGATCGATTTGTTATCAGAACAAATTATCAGCCTTTCGATGCTTTTAGCATGTCTTTAAATATAGAGTATGCTAATTTATATGATGCTACTCAATATGTTACCGAAACTAATTTTAACACTGATGCAAGATATATTTTAGGAGAAATTCAAAACCAAACATTAACAACTACACTTCGTTTAAATTATAGCTTTACACCAAATATTTCTTTACAATTTTATGGTCAACCTTTTATTTCTAAAGGACGATTTACAGATTTAAATTATGTAGTAAATCCTATTGCAAATAGTATTAATGATAGAATTTCTATTTACGATTCGAATCAAATAAGTACTCAAAATGAGACCTATTTAATTGATGAAAATAGAGATGGAACCACAGATTACAGTTTCGAAAATCCAGATTTTTCTTTTGTACAACTTCAAACTAACTTAGTAGCAAGATGGGAATATATACCAGGTTCAGAGTTGTTTTTTGTTTGGGCAAGAGGATCTGTAGGTAGTGTTGATCCTGCCAATGATTTAGTAGATAGTGTTTCCAATCAAGTTTTTGAAGCGCCAGCTAACGATACTTTTTTAATTAAGGCTACCTATAGATTTGCTAGGTAATTATTAATCTACCATTATTATAGAACTTGCAACAAACCTATCATTTTCTATAACACCTTTAATTTTGGCGGTTCTAACAACGTTGCAAAATCCAGTCTTTTCATCATGGGCATCACCAAAATCATCAATTCCAAAACCATCAACAAAATAAGGTTTGTCTAAAACTTTAACAGCCAAACTACAGCCTTCTTCTGAGTCTAACTCAAACATGCATTGGCCGCAAGCAATAGGTGCTTCTAAAACACTAACTTTTGATTTTTGATTACAAGCTAATAAAGCTATAAAGCTTAAAATGATTATTTTTTTCATAAAACAAATGCAATTTAAATACTTATTTCTTAGTCCAGCTATCTCTTAAACCAACAATTTTGTTAAATACCAAAGCTTCTGGTTTTGAGTCATGATCTACGTTAAAATAACCCAACCTTTGAAATTGAAAACGTTCTCCAATTGCAGCAGTTTGTAAACTTGGCTCTAAGTAGGCATCAATAATTTCTAAAGAGTTAGGATTCAAAAATTCCATAAAATTTTTGTCTTTATGCGAATCAGGTGCTTCATCTAAAAACAAACGATCATAAGCTCTAACTTCTGCTTTAATAGCGTGTTTAACAGAAACCCAATGTAAGGTTCCTTTCACTTTTCGCATACTTTCAGGAGTTCCACTGCCAGATTTTGTTAATGGGTCATAAGTACATTGAATTTCTGTAACATTTCCATTTTCATCCTTAGTGCAGCTATTTGCAGTAATGAAGTAAGCATTTTTTAAACGAACCTCTTTCCCTAATTTTAAACGGAAGAACTTTTTGTTAGCCTCTTCTCTAAAGTCTTCTTTTTCAATATAAATTTCTCTTGAGAAAGGTACTTTTCTACTACCAAAGCCCTCTTCGTAATCATTATAACTTGCGTCTAAAAGTTCCTCTTCTCCTTCAGGATAATTTGTAATAACCACTTTTACTGGGTCTAAAACACCCATTACTCTTTTTGCAGTTTTATTTAAATCTTCTCTAATTTTAAATTCTAAAAGTGCAACATCAATTACGTTTTCACGTTTAGAAACTCCAACTGTTTCTATAAAGCTTCTAATAGCAGCAGGTGTATATCCTCTTCTTCTTAAGCCAGAAATTGTAGGCATTCTAGGGTCATCCCAACCAGAAACAATATTCTCTTCTACTAGTTTTAATAACTTACGCTTACTCATAATAGTATAGCTTAAGTTTAATCTAGAAAACTCACGTTGTTTTGGTGGATTTGGATATTCTGATTCGCTAAATTTATAAACATTTTCTACAAACCAATTGTATAATTCTCTGTGTGGCTTAAATTCTAAAGAACATAAAGAATGAGAAATTTGTTCTATATAATCGCTTTCTCCATGTGTCCAATCATACATAGGGTAAATGCACCAATCTGTACCAGTTCTATGATGAGCTTTGTACATAATTCTATACATTAATGGGTCTCTCATTAACATATTTGGACTAGCCATATCTATTTTAGCACGTAAAACGTGTTCCCCTTCTTTAAATTTACCCTCTTTCATTCCATGAAATAATTCCAAGTTTTCATTTACAGATCTGTTTCTATAAGGGCTGTTTGTACCTTCTTCAGTTGGTGTGCCTTTTTGTATTCTCATTTCTTCAGAAGTTTGAGAATCTACATAAGCCTTACCATCTTTTATTAATAATATTGCCCAATCATATAATTGTTGAAAATAGTCTGAAGAATAACATTCGTTTGCCCAATTGTAACCCAACCAAGCTATATCTTCCTTAATTGCATCTACATATTCTTGTTCTTCTTTGGCAGGATTTGTGTCGTCAAATCTTAAATTTACAGGTGCATTGTATTTTTCACCTAAGCCAAAACTAATACCAATTGCTTTGGTATGACCAATGTGTAAATAGCCATTTGGTTCAGGTGGAAAACGAAAACGTAAATCGTCTTTTGGCATTCCATTAGCCAAATCATCTTCTATAATATGCTCTAAAAAATTCAGTGATTTATTCTCTTCAGACATCCTATATTTATTAAATAAATTGAGCTACAAAATTACATAAAATACTTTTCAGCTATTGAGTATTTGTAACAAAATCGTAAATTAATGCTCTAATAAAATAAACGAGATAAACTATGAGTAATCAAATTAGTAATTATACTTGCCCAAAGTGTAATAATAAGACGTATAAATTAGGTCAAATGAGAGCAACAGGTGGTACATTATCAAAAATTTTTGATATTCAAAACCAGAAATTTACAAGTGTAACTTGTGAGAGATGTACTTATACCGAATTTTATAAAACAAAAACTAGTGCAATTAGCAATGTTTTTGACTTTTTCACGAGCTAGAACCTTCTAATCCGTTGATTTTTATCGTATTTTTGTAATCTTGAAAAAAGTTTTAAAAATGCCTAATTTTTCTTTTGATCATATTGCAATCTCTGTAAAAGATGTAGATGAATCTATTTCATTTTACAAAAAAGTATTTGATTTTAAAGAAATTCCAAATACAGCATCTACATCTAAAACAAGATGGTTGTTACTAGATGATAAAATTCAGTTACATGTTATTCCTAGGCCAGATTTTAAGGTAGTTACCAATAAAGCTGTTCATTTTGCATTATCAACCAAAAATCTAATTTCCTTTTCAGAACACTTGGAGGATTTAAACATTGATTTTTCAGATTGGATTGGCTCTGTAAATAAAGATTATGTTAGAGCAGATGGTGTTTTACAAATCTATTTTCAAGACCCAAATGGATATTGGATTGAAGTTAATAATACAGTATAGAATGTAACCTTTACACTTTATGAAGAAAGAAAGTAAAAAACCAGATTTAGTAGTTTTTAATGAGGAAACTCAACAGTATGATGCTGCTCTAAAGCCTTATGGTACGTCTGCAAGCTCTCCTGTAATTAAACCATTAAATACAGCCAGTTGGAAAAACGATGGTATTCAACGTGTAAACAAACAATTGAAATCTAAGTTTGACGAGGTTAAGAAAGAGTATGAAGCTTTAATGCAAAAGTTTCAGTACAATGATTTAATTTATAATGCCAAATTTAGTTTTGAGCCTATTTTTGGCGAAAATTATCATTTGTACAATAATAAAAATAACGAACCTTTTTTATCAATTATTGCTCCAGAGCAATGTAGCTTTGAATATTTAGGTTCATTTAGATTGAACACAGATAAAATGTGGGAAAAGATAGAAACACCTAATAAAGAAGCATAAATGGGAATTATAAAAGTTAATAATATAAAACTTTATGCTTTTCATGGTTGTCTGGATGAAGAGGCTAAGATAGGTTCTTGGTATAGAGTAGATGTTGAAGTAAAAGCCAATTTAAAGAAATCTTCAAAAACAGATGATTTAGCAGACACAGTAGATTATGTTCATTTAAATCATATCGTTAAGGAAGAAATGCAAATTAGATCTAAATTGTTAGAAGAGGTTGCACAAAGAATTTTAGATCGCTTTTTTACAGAGATAAAAATGCTTAAAAAAGCAACTGTTGCTGTTTCTAAAATTAATCCACCTATTGGCGGAAATGTTGAGGAAGTTGTTATTGTTTTGTCTAAAAAAAGATAAATGCAATGAATCTAAATCAAGTAACAATACCTGCTTTAGATTTAGAAAAAGCGGTTGCGTTTTATCAAACTTTAGGATTAGATTTAATAGTTGATGCACTGCCAAATTATGTAAGATTTATATGTCCAGATGGTAATTCTACTTTTTCTATTCATAAAGTAGAAGAGTTGCCTCAAAATTCTGGAACTTCTATTTACTTTGAGTGTGATGATTTAGATGAAAAAGTAGCAAATTTGCAGGATAAAGGAATCGTTTTTGATGAATTACCAAATGATAAATCTTGGTTATGGCGTGAAGCACGATTAAAAGATACCGCCAACAATCAATTGATTTTATATTATGCAGGAGAGAATAGAGTAAATCCTCCTTGGAAAATCAAAAAGTAAAAAATGCTTGCAAGCTTTGTAAATTTCCGTAAATTTGCAATCCAATAATTAAAAGGTGTCTTGGCCGAGTGGCTAGGCAATGGTTTGCAAAACCATGTACAGCGGTTCGAATCCGCTAGACACCTCAAAAAAAACTCTGATAATTAACTTATCAGAGTTTTTTGTTTTTAGCTATTGTTCTTCTTTCAAATAGAGCTATTGACCAGTTTATCATAGTTAATTAATTATAATACATTAAATTAGCTTTAGCCAAAAGATTATTTTTCATGAATCGACTTTCTATAACATTACTAATTTTATTTAGTTGTATAATGCCATCAATAAGTTTTGCTCAGATTACAAAAGCAAAACTAAATAGTTTTCAAGTTGATCAGCAGCATAAAGTTATTTTGTGGCATGTATCAGATTTAGATTCTATAAAAAATAAAAAATCAATAGGTTTTACAGAAAATTTGAAAATTGAAATACCAATTGACTTAGAATGGAATTATAACAAAGTATATTCTATAACTAACGATGGTTCTGATTATAAACTTTATTTAACTAAGCTTCCTATTATTCAAATTGGTTTTGATGAAAATAAAATTAATAGCAAAAATAAAATTGTTGGTAGTTTCTCTTATTATGAGGGTAATTCTTATCAGCAGTCAATAATTGGTTTAAGACATAGAGGAAATTTATCTTTATCATTCAGTAAAAAATCTTTCGATTTAGAATTTTGGAAAGACAGTTTAGGTAAGAAAAGTAGAAATATTCAATTCAAGAATTTACGATCTGATGATGATTGGATCTTAGATGCCATGTTTAATGAACCTTTACGAATAAGATCTGCAATAGCTACAAATTTATGGAACAGCATCAATACACCTTACTATGCTGATCTAGAACCAGAGGCTAAAAGTGGTTTCAATATTCAGTTTGTAGAAGTATTTAAAAACCAAGAATATTATGGAGTTTATCAATTATCAGAAAGTATAGATAGAAAACAACTGAATCTAAAAAAGAACAAAGAGGCTGAAATTCGTGGCGAATTATTTAAAGCTGATTCTTATAAAGGTGGCCCTAGTTTTGAGAAAATAGTCGAAAAATCAATTTATATAGATCCGAAATGGAATGGTTGGGAAATTAAATATCCTGTAATAAATGATGAATATTATTGGAATAATTTAGTTAGTTTTTCGAATTTAGTTATCAATAGTTCTTCTCAAGAATTTAAAGATAAAATTGAAAGTAAAATCAACATTTCTAACGCTATAGATTATTACATTTTTGTAAATTTAATGGGTGCAACAGATAATATGGGTAAAAATTATTACTTGGCTAGGTATGACAAGAATGAGCCTTACTTTTTTGTTCCTTGGGATTTAGATGGTGTTTGGGGTGTGATACAAGATGGCAAGCCACAATATTTTACGAGCAAAATTGTATTAGAAAACGGACTGCTAAAAAGGTTAATCACCGAAAATCCTAACAATTATAAACAGAAATTAAAAAATCGATGGCAAACATTAAGGGCTAAAGAGTTTTCTAATGAGTTTCTTTTTAAAGAAATAAATGTTCTTTACTCTAAATTTTCGGATGAAAAAATTTATGAAAGAGAGTTTTTAATTTGGCAAAATAAACTTAATAAAACAGCAAATCAAGAGCATTATAATCATTTGCAAAATTGGCTACAGGAAAGACTAGTTTATCTAGATAATTATTTTAGTAATTTATAAATAAAATTGTAGTTGTATTAAACTCAATCTTTAGATTTTTCTTAACGATTAACAATCTTTTTTTTAACATCTTTGTAACAAACTTAAGTTACTAAGAAGATGAAAATTTACCCAATAGAAACAGGGAATTTTAAATTAGATGGTGGTGCAATGTTTGGTGTTGTACCTAAAACTATTTGGCAAAAAACAAATCCTGCAGATTCAAATAATTTAATAGAAATGAGCATGCGTTGCTTGTTAATTGAAGATGGAGATCGATTAATTTTGGTTGATACAGGTCTTGGAAATAAGCAGTCAGATAAATTTTTTGGTTACTATTATTTATTTGGTGATTTTTCTTTAGATACTTCTCTTAAAAATTTAGGATTTCATAAAGATGATATCACAGATATTTTTTTAACTCATTTACATTTTGATCATTGTGGAGGTGTTATTGAAAGAAACAAAGATGGGCTACTAATACCAGCATTTAAGAATGCCAAAGTATGGTCTAATGATAAACATTGGTCTTGGGCAACAGAACCAAATCCAAGAGAAAAAGCATCATTTTTAAAAGAAAATATAAATCCTATTAAAGAAAATGGTCAGTTAGAATTTATACACCGTAATTATCAAGAGCAAATAGGTTTCGATGTTTTATTTATGGATGGTCATACAGAAAAGCAAATGCTGCCTAAACTAACATACCAAGACAAAACCTTGGTTTTTATGGCAGATTTATTACCAACAATTGGTCATATACCTCTACCATATGTTATGGGTTATGACACTAGGCCATTACTTACCATTAAAGAAAAGGCCGACTTTTTAAACCTTGCTGCAGATGAAAATTTCTATCTATTTTTAGAGCACGATGCACATAATGAAATTTGCACTGTAAAGCACACAGAAAAAGGAGTTAGACTTAACACAACACACAAATTTTCAGAAATATTTAGTTAAAAAACATACAGAAATGAGAAATGTAAGAGCGTATTTTTTGAGTGCTTTCATAGCACTTTTTTTGGTAGGCTGTAAAACAACACAAACAGTAGTTGTTCAGCCAAATTTTAATGAAATAAATCCAACTCCAGCAAAAAAAACAGATTTATCTGAAAGTGATTTTCAAATTTGGTCGCATTTAGATATTACTCAAGATTCTATTGCTGGTATGAGTTTAGCTAAAGCTTATCAATTTTTAGAAGGTAAAAAAAGTAAAGAAGTAATTGTTGCAATTGCAGATTCTGGAGTAGATGTAAAACACGAAGATTTAAAAGATGTACTTTGGATAAACCCATCAGAAATTGATAACAATAATATAGATGATGATAAAAATGGTTTTGAAGATGATGTCTTTGGATGGAATTTTCTGGGCAATAAAGCAGGAGATATTGTTACTATAGATCAATTAGAAATTACAAGATTGGTAAAAAAAGGAAAAATAAAATTTGCTAATGTTGATGTAGCAACTTTATCAGAAGAAGTTAAAAAAGAATATGATGCGTATTTAAAGTTGGTAAAAGAATACGATGCTACAATTATTGAAAAGGAAGCAGAAATCAGTAAAATGGAAGATTACCTAATAACATTAGGTTTAATTCAGCAAGATTTTACTGCAGTTAAAGAATTGGCAAAACAAGAAGATTTAACCTTAGAGTTGGTGAATGGTCTAAAAGCGCCGAACTTAAAAACCTTAGTTAAAATTAAAAATGTAGCCAATATTTTACAGCAAGGAATGAGCGAGGAGAACCTACATGAAGAACATGAAAAGGTTGTAGAATATTTAACCGAGATTAAAAAAGCAATGAAAGGTTATGATTTAGAAATGAATTATCGTCAAACTTTAGGCGATGATTTGTATGATATTTCAGATAAGTTTTATGGTAATAATAATGTGTTAGGTACTGCAGATGCAGCTAAACATGGTACTCATGTTGCAGGTATTGTTGCAGCAAATACCACTAATAACATAGGAGCAGTAGGTGTAGCAAATAACGTAAAAATTATGACTGTTAGAATTGTGCCTGATGGAGATGAGCATGACAAAGACGTAGCTTTAGGTATAAAATATGCTGTAGACAATGGAGCAAAAATTATAAATACAAGTTTTGGTAAACGTTTTTCACCAAATAAAGACTGGGTTTACGATGCTATAAAATACGCTGCAGACAATGATGTTTTAATTGTAAATGCAGCTGGTAATGATGGTAAAAATATAGACACTAGAGCATCTTATCCAACAGATTCTAAAGACATGATTACTGAATTTGCAGATAATGTAATAACCATTGGCGCAAGTAGTTTGGCTTACGATAAAAATTTACCAGCAAACTTTTCTAATTACGGTAAAATCAATGTAGATGTTTTTGCACCTGGTGTAGATATTTATTCTTCTGTACCAAATGATAAATACGAGGCTTTAAGTGGTACATCTATGGCAGCACCTTCAACTGCTGGAGTAGCAGCTTTAATAAGAGGATATTATCCTAATTTATCAGCGAAAGAGGTAAAAGAAATTTTAATGAATTCTGGAGTTAAAATTAACTTTAATGTCATTAAACCTGGTTCTCAATCAGAAAGTAATCCAGAAGGTGAATTAGTTCCGTTTTCTGAGCTGTCAGTTTCAGGTAGAATTATAAATGCATACAATGCCTTACAATTGGCAGATTATATATCAAACAAAAAATAATAGCACCAAACAATTAAAGATTGTTGCTATTTTTATACTTTTATAAACACTTAAAAAATCAATTTATATGAGAAAATTATTACTTCTACTGGTATCTGTAGGTATGCTTGTTGCTTGTGCAGAAACTAAAGACGTTCAGTACTCAGAAAACACAAAAAATAAAATGTCTTCGAATGCTAATGGTTATTGGCAACAACAGGTAGATTATACTATGGATATTGATATGGATGTAAACAACTATCAATATAAAGGAACACAAAAATTAGTGTACACAAACAATTCTCCAGACGATTTAGACCGTGTTTTTTATCATTTATATTTTAATGCGTTTCAACCTGGTTCTCAAATGGATGTTCGTTCATTAAACATTGCAGATCCAGACAGAAGGGTAGGAGATAGAATCAGCAAATTAAAACCAAATGAAATTGGTTACATAAAAGTAAATTCTTTAAAACAAGATGGTGCTGAAGTAACTTATGAAACTGTAGGTACAATTCTAGAAGTAAAATTGCAAAAGCCTATTAAAGCCGGAGAAACTGTAACTTTTGATATGGTATTTGATGCGCAAGTGCCAGTGCAAATAAGACGTTCAGGAAGAAATAGTAAAGAAAATGTTGCACTTTCTATGGCTCAATGGTATCCTAAAATGGCTGAGTATGATTTTCAAGGATGGCATACTCCACCATATATAGCACGTGAATTTCATGGTGTTTGGGGAGATTTTGATGTTACCTTGCACATAGATAAAAATTATGTAGTTGGTGGTACTGGTTATTTGCAAAATCCGCAAGAAGTTGGTCATAATTATGCAGATAAAAATCAACCATTAAATTTACCTAAAGGCGATAAATTAACATGGCATTTTAAAGCACCAAATGTACATGATTTTGTTTGGGCTGCAGACCCTGAGTATAATCACGATATTTTAAAAATGCCTTCTGGGCCAACTTTACATTTTTTCTACAAAAAAACTTTAGAAGGTGAATATTTACAAAATTGGAAAAAACTACAACCACAAACTGCAGAGTTAATGGCATATTTTTCTGAGAATGTAGGTAAATATCCTTATGAACAATACTCAGTAATTCAAGGTGGAGATGGAGGTATGGAGTATGCTATGGCTACTTTAATTACAGGTAAGCGTAAATATGGAAGCTTATTTGGTGTTACTGCTCATGAAATGGCTCATACTTGGTTTCAATTTTTATTAGCTTCTAACGAAAGTTTACATCCATGGATGGATGAAGGTTTTACAAGTTACATTTCTAACAAAGCAGAAAACGAAATTTTAAACGAGAATAAAGAAAATCCGCATGCTGGTTCTTATAGAGGCTATAGAACAATTGTAAACAGAGGTTATGAAGAATCTCTTTCTACACATGCAGATAGATATAACACAAACTGGGCATATGGTACTGCAAGTTACTCTAAAGGAAATATTTTCTTATCGCAATTAGAATATGTTATTGGTTCAGAAAATGTGGCTAAAGGTTTAAAAAAGTACTTTAACGATTTTAGTTTTAAACACCCAACTCCAAATGATATCAAACGTTCAATGGAGAAAGTTTCTGGTATACATTTAGACTGGTATTTAAACGAATGGACACAAACTACGCACACTATAGATTATGGAGTTAAATCTGTAAATGGCAAAACCATTACTTTAGAAAGAATTGGTAAAATGCCAATGCCAATAGATTTAGAGGTAGAATACACAGATGGATCTACAGAAAGTTTTAATATTCCTTTACGTATTATGAGAGGTGTTAAGCCTACAACTGCAACTGTTTTAGAAGATTGGGCTTGGGCTATTCCAACATATTCTTTTGATGCAGCAAAAGCTGTAAAATCTGTAACTATTGATAAAAGTGGATTAATGGCAGATGTTAAATTAGATAACAATACCTATCCTGCAAAATAGGTATAATCAGTATATATAATAAAAAAGGTGAAGCTATAAGCTTCACCTTTTTTATTATGTCAACTTGTTTATTTCTTAGGTTAAGAATTCGTTTATTTTTTCTTTAGGAATAAAGCCCATAAGCATTAAATAAATTCCACAAACAATCAATATGATACCCATAACACGTTTTACTCTATAAATTACAGCAGGTGTCATTTTACTTTTTAATTGTTTTGCTAAAACTATTTTACATAAATCTGTAATAAAATATCCTAAAATGATGGTAGCAAAATATAAAAATATTGCATTTTGATTCATTTTTAGGGCAGGTCCAATTACTAATACAGTTCCTAGCCAAAAAGCCAAAACACCAATGTTTATGAAATTTAAAAAGAATCCTTTTACAAATAATTTAAGGTAGTTGTTTTCTACAATAGGCACTTCTATAGATTTGGCAGATTCTAATGCTTGCTTTTTATTTTCTCGATCAAAATAGGTAATTAAGCCATAAATGATAAGTACTAAACCACCAATAAAAAACAATCTAGGATCGTCTTTAATTTTTTCTAATAAAGATCTACTTCCATAATAGCCAATCAATATAAAGCAAATATCGCCCAAAATCACGCCTAAATCTAGAGCAATAGCAGCTCTTGCACCTTTTAAAATACTGGTTTGAATCAGCATAAAAAATACAGGCCCAATCATAAAAGCCATGAAAAAGCCAATAAGTAAAGCGTTTTTAAAGTCGTAAATATCCATATTTTACAAAAATAAGGATTTTAAACGTCATCAAAATCAATAGAAATGGTAGATGTTGTTGGGTGTGCTTGGCATGTTAAAATAAATCCTTCTTCCATTTCACCATCAGTTAAAATAGTGTTCTTAACCATAACAGCTTTACCTTCTGTTACTTTAGCTAAACAAGAACTACAAACTCCACCTTGACAAGAATAAGGAGGATCTAAATCATTACGCAATGTAGCTGCTAAAATATCATCTGTTTGTTGCATGCTAAAGGTAGTTTCTTCATCATCTAACAAAACTGTTATTTTGGTGGTACCCTCTTTTACTTCTTCAAGAGCTTCTTCATCTACAGATACTGTAAATAATTCAAAATGAATATTTTCTGTTGTAAAGTAATTTTCTTTAAGAGTACTAGTAACAGCATTAATCATTTCTTCTGGGCCACATAAATAAGCAGCATCAAAAGTGGTTTCTTTGTACATATTCTTTACAAAGTAATTTGTAACACTTTTATCGATTCTTCCTCTTAACTGGTTTTTTACTTCTTCTCTACTAAAAATATAGTGTAGCTTAAATTGATTTGGATAATTCTCTTTTAATGCATTTAACTCATCGTAAAAAATGGTGTCTGCAACAGATTTATTACCATAAACTAAAGTAAAGTTTGCAGAAGGTTCATTTTCTAAAACCGATTTTACCATAGATAAAATAGGAGTTATACCAGAACCTGCAGCAAATGCAATGTAATTTTTGTTTGCTTCTGGTTTTAGCTCAAATCTACCTTCTGGAGCCGAAATTTCAATGGAATCTCCAGTTTTTAATTCAGTGGTTGCATATTGAGAAAACGTTCCGTTTTCTACAGCTTTAATTGCAACTCTAATTTCGTTACTTTTTGGTGTAGAACAAATGGAATAAGCTCTTCGAACTTCTTCTCCATTAATAATGGTTTGTAATGTTATGTATTGCCCAGAAACAAAATTAAAATCTTGCTTTAATTGTTCAGGTATATCAAATAAAACAGAAACCGCGTTTGCGGTTTCTTGTTTAACTTCTTGTATGTTTACTTTGTGAAAATCTGCCATAAATGTGTTTAAACTAAATTATTTGCAATTAAAAATTCAGCTATTTGAACTGTATTTGTTGCAGCACCTTTTCTTAAGTTATCTGCAACTATCCACAAATTTAAGGTATTTTCTTGAGATTCGTCTCTTCTAATTCGTCCAACAAAAACTTCATCTTTGTCATGAGCATTAATTGGCATTGGGTATACGTTGTTGTCTAAATCATCTTGTACAATAACACCAGGAAAATCATTTAATAATTGACGCACTTCTGCCAAATCAAAATCATTTTCAAACTGCACATTTACAGCTTCTGAATGACCACCAGCTGTAGGAATACGAACTGCAGTTGCAGTTACAGAAAAAGAATCATCTCTTAAAATTTTCTTTGGTTCGTTCACCAACTTCATTTCTTCTTTGGTGTAACCATTGTCTAAGAAAATATCACAATGAGGTAGTGCATTTCTACCAATTTTATGAGGATAAGCCATTTCTCCATCAATTCCAGCCTCTTCATTATCTAATTGTTGTACAGCTTTTACTCCAGTTCCTGAAACAGATTGATAGGTAGAAACTACTAACCGTTTCATTGTATATTTCTCATGTAAAGGTGCTAACGCCATAACCAACTGAATTGTAGAGCAGTTTGGGTTTGCTATAATTTTATCTTCGGCTGTTAGTACATCACCATTAATTTCTGGTACAACTAATTTTTTATCAGCATCCATTCTCCAAGCAGAAGAATTATCAATAACTGTAGTACCCATTTCTGCAAATTTAGGAGCCCATTCTAAAGAGGTGTCTCCACCTGCAGAAAACAAAGCGATGTCTGGTTTTAAATTTACAGCATCTTCTAAGGTTACGATTGTAAATTCTTTACCCTTATAACTTAACTTTTTTCCTGCAGATCTAGCAGAAGCTACAGGTATAAATTCGGTTATAGGTAAATTACGTTCTTCTAATACTTTTAACATCACTGTGCCAACCATACCAGTTGCACCAACTACTGCTACTTTCATTATTTTAAATTTTGTTTCTAAATTCTTTTACAAAGATGAGAACTAAATACATGTTAGCCATTATTTTAATAAATATTTACCAATATATTTACAGATGTTTAAAATTTAACAGATTGTTGTAAAAATTCCTTTTCTATGATTTCTTTAAGGATGAAAATAGGTTGTTATAACTACTTTTAGTAGCGTTAAACAAAAGCATTATAAATATCTGGTGATTTTTCTTAAGATTATATTTATTCTTTATTTTCTGCTTAAACAAAATAGTTTAGAATGCTAAAATTATTGTAATTTTGTCGAGAATTATTTTACGAACACGAACTGAATAATGTTCAGCTTAAAAAAAGGTATAGCATGCAACTGTACAATAAGTTAAGCGCACAAGAACGCGCAGAATTAATTGATAAAGCTGGTAAAGACAGACTTACCATTTCTTTTTATCAATACCACCAAATTAAAAATCCTCAAATCTTAAGAGATAAGTTATTTCTAGAATGGAATGCTCTAGATGTATTAGGTAGAATTTACGTATCCTATGAAGGTATTAATGCTCAACTTTCTGTACCATCAGAAAACTTATACGCATTGAAAGAACAACTAGATAGTATAAGCTTTCTTAAAGACATTCGCCTAAATATTGCTATTGAACAATACAATAAATCGTTTCTAAAACTTAAAGTGAAAGTTAGAAACAAAATTGTAGCAGATGGTCTTAATGATGACACTTTTGATGTTACTAATAAAGGGATACATTTAAACGCGAAAGAATTTAATGAAATGTTGGCAAATCCTGATACAGTGTGTGTAGATATGCGCAATCATTATGAGAGTGAAATTGGTCATTTTGATGGTGCAGTTACTCCAGATGTAGATACGTTTCGTGATTCTTTAGACATTATTGAAGAAGATTTAAAAGACAATAAAGAAGATAAGAATTTATTGATGTATTGTACTGGAGGTATTCGTTGTGAAAAAGCATCTGCTTATTACAAACACAAAGGATTTAAAAACGTTTTTCAGTTAGAAGGTGGTATTATAGAATATACACGTCAAGTAAATGAAGAAGGCATAGAAAATAAATTTATTGGTAAAAACTTCGTGTTCGATCATAGAAGAGCAGAAAAAATTACAGATGATGTTATTGCCAATTGCCATCAATGTGGAAAACCTTGCGATACCCATACAAACTGTGCAAATGAAGCTTGTCATTTGTTGTTTATACAATGTGATGAATGTTCAGAAAAAATGGAAAATACTTGTTCTACAGATTGTCAAGAAATTATTCATTTACCTTACGAAGAACAAAAAGAACTAAGAAAAGGTAAAGGAAACAGTAACAAAATTTTTAAAAAAGGCAGAAGTAAAGTTTTAAAATTTAAAAACTAAATTTCTTTCGAAAATAAATAATAAGGCCTCTTTTATAGAGGTCTTTTTTGTTTTTAAAACGAATTCTAATTAGATGATAGCGAATTCTAAATGGCACAAATTTTAATTGTCAAAACAGATTAATTTAGTGCAAAGAGTAGCAAAGTTTGTAAAAATTAGATCTTAAAAAAAGCTGTTTTTTCATTCTTTAAGAATACGTATATTTACGAAATAGAGAAGATTGGGTGGAAATTATATAGGAGCCTGATTATCAAATTGTGAATCGTACGTTTTTAAGCAAACAAGACTATAATTGATGCTGTTAATTACTTGGTAAAACAGCTTTAGTTTAAAAACGGATTAAAATATATATTTTACATGGCATGTGGAAGTTGTGGTACAACAGAAAATGGGGTACCTAGAGGTTGTAAAAGTAATGGAAATTGTGGGTCAGGTTCTTGTGGTAGTGGAAGTGAAAAGTTAGCTGTTTTTGATTGGCTTTCGAATATGAAATTACCAAGTGGTCAAGAACGTTATAATATTTTTGAAGTACGTTTTAAAAACGGAAGAAAACATTTTTATAAAAATGTAGATAATTTGCCCTTAACCATGGGTGATATTATTGCTGTAGAGGGTTCTCCAGGTCATGATATAGGGACTATTTCATTAGCAGGAGAATTAGTAAAAGTGCAAATGAAAAAGCGTAAAATTACGGAAGATCATGAAGATGTTAAGAAAATTTATAGAAAAGCTACTCAGAGAGATATAGATGTTTGGCAAGCAGCAAGAGCTAAGGAAGAAGAAACCCAAAGAAGAGGTCGAGAAATTTTAGGTAAACTTGGCTTACAGATGAAACTTTCTGATGTAGAGTATCAAGGAGATGGAAATAAAGCCACTTTTTATTACACTGCAGATGCAAGAGTAGATTTTAGACAATTAATTAGAGATTTGGCTGGTGCTTTTTCAATTCGAGTAGAAATGAAACAAGTAGGTGCAAGGCAAGAAGCAGCAAGATTAGGAGGAGTAGGTTCTTGTGGTAGAGAATTATGTTGTTCTACTTGGTTAACAGATTTTAGAAAAGTAACAACATCTGCTGCACGTTATCAGCAATTATCTTTAAACCCTTTAAAATTAGCAGGGCAATGTGGTAAGTTAAAATGTTGTTTAAATTTTGAGTTAGATACTTATTTAGATGCTTTAAAATCGTTTCCAAAACAAGATGTGGTTCTAAAAACAGAAAAAGGAGATGCTGTTTTTGTAAAGATGGATATTTTTAAAAAACATCTTTGGTATACATACAAAGAAGAACGTTTTAAATGGTTTCGTTTAACCCTAGATCAGGTTCAAGAAATTATAGAATTAAATAAAAATAATGAAAAATCTATTTCGTTAGAAGAGTATGAATCTGATGTAGAGATTGTAGAAAAAGTAAGTTTTGAGGATGCAGCTGGGCAAGATAGTTTAACACGTTTTGATACACCTAAACCAAGTAAACGAAGAAGAAACAACAGAAACAAAAGGAAGAAAAAACCGGTTGCTGCAACTGTTGCAAAAACTTCAAATCAAAACAAGAACAATCAACAGAAAAGAAAACCAAAAAACAAACCAAATCAAAATCAACCAAAAGCAGAAGGTGCAAGGCCAAATAAGCCAAGGAGAAATAATAGAAATAGAAAAAACAACAAAAACCAAAATGGGAATAGTGCTAAAGAAAAGTCATAAATTCTTTATTTTATTTCTAATAGCTATTTTGTACAGTTGCAACTCTAATATAGAGTTTACAGAATATAAAACAATGCAAGATAGCAGTTGGAAATCTCAAGAGAAAATCTCATTTATTTTTGATGTATCAGATACTATTCAACCAAAAAACTTGTTTATCAATATCAGAAATAATTACAATTACCCATTTAGTAATTTGTATGTTATTACTGAATTAAAAGCTCCAAATGGAGATAAAGTGATAGACACTTTACAGTATGCTATGACAGATGCTAAAGGGAATTTTTTAGGCGATGGTTTTGCAGATGTAATAGAAAATAAACTCTTTTACAAAGAACAAATAAAATTTGCAAAAGGTGGTGAATATCAATTTAATATTCGACATGCAATGCGTAAAAACGGACAGGTTAACCCTATTTCAAATTTAGAAGGTATACAAGATATTGGTTTCAGTATCGAAAATAATAATTAAAATGGCAGAGAAAAAAACAAGCTTTAAAAAGTTTATCATTTGGTTTTGGGCACTTATCCTTGGTGGTGTTTTAATTTTAGCTGGCTTATTTTTTACAGCTTCTGTTGGTGGTTTTGGAGCGTTACCCACTTTTGAAGAGTTAGAAAATCCGCAAACCAATATAGCTACAGAAGTAATTTCTTCAGATGGTGTTACCATTGGTAAATATGCAACCGAGAATAGAACTCCCGTTCATTTTAATGAGCTACCTCAAAATTTAGTTAATGCTTTAGTTGCTACTGAAGATGAACGTTTTTACGAACATTCAGGTATCGATTTTAGAGGTACAGCAAGAGCTGTTCTAAAACCAGGTAGTGGAGGTGCAAGTACCATATCTCAGCAATTAGCAAAAATGCTGTTTACAGGTAGAGCATCTAGCAATATTTTTAAAAGAGTATTGCAAAAAATGAAAGAATGGGTTGTTGCTACTAAACTAGAAAAACAATATACAAAGCAAGAGATTATTGCAATGTACTTAAATAAATACGACTTTTTAAATCAGGCAGTTGGTATACGTTCTGCAGCAAGAATTTATTTTGGAAAAGAACCAAAAGATTTAGAAATTCAGGAATCTGCAATGTTAGTAGGTATGCTTAAAAACTCCTCTTATTTTAATCCTTTAAGAAGAGAGGCTATTGTAAAACAAAGAAGAAATGTTGTTTTATTACAAATGTCTAAAAACAATTACATTTCTGAAGATGAAAAAATTAAATTGCAGCAATTGCCATTAGATTTAGAATATACTCCAGAAAGCCATGATGAAGGTTATGCAACTTATTTTAGAGCACATTTACAAAAAGTAATGCGCACATGGGTTAGAAATAACCCAAAACCAAATGGTGAAGAATATGATATTTTTAGAGATGGCTTAAAAATATATGTAACTATTGATTCTAGAATGCAAAAGTATGCAGAAGAAGCTGTAAAAGAGCATATGGCTAATCTACAATCGTATTTTTTTAAGGAGCAAGCAAGAAATAGAACTGCACCTTTTTACGATTTAGAAAAAAGTCAAATTAGAAGTATTTATGAAAGAGCTAAAAAGAATTCAAATAGATACAAAAGATTGATTGCAGCAGGCAAACCTGTTAAAGAAATAGATAAGATTTTTAATACTAAAACAGAAATGAAAGTATTCTCTTGGAAAGGTGTTAAAGATACTGTGATGTCGCCAAATGACTCAATTAAATATTACAAACATTTTTTACGATCAGGTTTATTATCAATAGAGCCACAAACAGGTCATATAAAAGCTTGGGTGGGTGGTATCAATAATAAATTTTTTAAGTACGATGCTGTTGCTCAACAAAAAAGACAAGTTGGTTCTACATTTAAACCATTTGTTTATGCAACTGCTATTAACCAATTAAGAATGTCTCCTTGTGATGAGCTGCCAAATATTCGTTACACAATTCCTAAAGGTAAATATGGAATTCCTGAAGCTTGGACACCAGATAATGCTACACAAAATTATGGAGGAATGCTTACGTTAAAAGATGGTTTAGCAGGTTCAGTAAATACAATATCAGCAAATTTAATAGATAAAGTAGCTCCAGAAAATGTGGTACGTTTGGCTAAAGCATCTGGTATTGAAACAGAAATAAAGGCAAATCCTGCAATCGCTTTAGGTGCAGTCGATTTATCTTTATTAGAAATGGTAAGTGCATACTCTACATTTGCAAATAGAGGTTTACGAGTAAAACCAATGATCATTACCAGAATTGAAGATAAAAACGGTACTGTTTTAAAAGATTTTGTGCCAGAAACACAAGAGGTTCTAAGTGAAGAATCTGCCTATGTAATTTTAAATTTATTAGAAGGGGTAACCCAATCAGGTTCAGGTGTTCGTTTAAGATCTTCATGGTCTTCAGGTGGTGGTGCTGTAACTGGTTTTCCTTACGGATTTAAAAATGCAATTGCAGGTAAAACAGGTACAACCCAAAATCAGTCAGATGGTTGGTTTATGGGAATTGTACCAAATTTAGCAACAGGTGTTTGGACAGGTGGAGAAGATAGAGCAACTCATTTTGCGGGTATTGCAAAAGGGCAAGGTGCAACAATGGCATTACCAACTTGGGCTTTATTTATGCAAAAATGTTATGCAGATAAATCTTTAAATATTTCTAAAGAAGATTTTGAAAAACCAGAAGAATTAAGCATAAATATCAATTGCGATAAAAAAGAGGAGGAAAATATAGATACAGTTCCTAGAGGAGATACAGATTTTTAAATTCTATCTTTTTAAAAATCATTAAATTTTAAAAGAATGATAAACAAAAAAGTAAATAGTGTTCAAGAAGCTTTAAGTGGCGTAAAAGATGGTATGACTCTTATGCTAGGTGGTTTTGGACTTTGTGGAATTCCTGAAAATGCTATTTCAGAATTAGTAAAATTAGATGTTAGAGATGTTACATGCATTTCTAACAATGCAGGTGTAGATGATTTTGGTTTGGGTTTATTATTACAGAATAAGCAAATCAAAAAAATGATATCATCTTACGTTGGTGAAAATGATGAGTTTGAACGCCAAATGTTATCAGGTGAATTAGAAGTAGAATTAACACCACAAGGTACTTTAGCTGAGAAATGTAGAGCAGCACAAGCAGGTTTTCCTGCATTTTACACGCCTGCAGGTTTTGGCACAGAAGTAGCAGAAGGTAAAGAAACTAGAGAGTTTGATGGTAAAATGTATGTTTTAGAACCAGCTTTTAAAGCAGATTTTGCCTTTGTAAAAGCTTGGAAAGGTGATGCTGCAGGTAATTTAGTTTTTAAAGGAACTTCAAGAAATTTTAATCCAAATATGTGTGGTGCAGCAACGATTACTGTTGTTGAGGTAGAAGAGTTAGTAGAAGTAGGTGAGTTAGATCCTAATCATATTCATATTCCAGGAATTTTTGTACAAAGAATTTTTGAAGGCACCAATTATGAGAAAAGGATTGAGCAAAGAACTGTAAGACAAAAACAATAAGTATGGCTTTAGATAAAAATGGAATCGCTAAAAGAATTGCACAAGAAGTGCAAGATGGTTTTTATGTAAACCTAGGTATTGGTATACCAACTTTGGTAGCTAATTACGTAAGAGAAGATATAGAGGTTGAGTTTCAATCTGAGAATGGTGTTTTAGGTATGGGGCCTTTTCCTTTTGAAGGTGAAGAAGATGCAGACATTATAAATGCTGGGAAGCAAACCATAACAACAATGCCTGGAGCAAGTTTTTTCGATTCTGCAACTAGCTTTGCCATGATTCGTGGTAAGCATGTAGATTTAACCATTTTAGGAGCAATGGAAGTTGCAGAAAATGGAGATATTGCTAACTGGAAAATTCCAGGAAAAATGGTAAAAGGTATGGGTGGAGCTATGGATTTAGTGGCATCTGCAGAAAATATTATTGTGGCAATGATGCATACCAATAAAAGAGGCGAATCAAAAATATTAAAGCAATGTTCTTTACCATTAACAGGGGTAGGTTGTGTAACAAAAGTGGTTACCAATTTAGCAGTTTTAGAAGTAAAAGACAATGCATTTCACTTGTTAGAAAGAGCTCCAGGAGTTTCTGTTGAAGAAATTCAAAAAGCAACAGAAGGTACTTTAGTGGTTAAAGGTGATATTCCTGAAATGAGTTTGTAAATGAAAAATTTAAAATATATTATTCCTTTCCTTTTCCCAATTCTAATTATTGTTTTTGGCCTAATTATTTATAAGATTTTAGAATATGAGCCTAATATTTATACAATTCTGATTAATGTAGGAGGTGCTTATATTTTATCTCCTAAATTTAAAACTGTAGAAAAACAGCATGGTGTAGAAGAGCAAATGAAGTGGTTGTTTTTTAAAAAAGTAATTAATAAAAAAGTATAAGAATTGTCCTGTTAAAGGAAATTAATAGCACTGAATGAAAATTATCTCATATAACGTAAACGGAATTAGAGCTGCCTTAAAAAAAGGATTTTCAGATTGGTTGAAAGCCGCAAATCCAGATGTAATTTGTATTCAAGAAACTAAAGCGCACAAAGAACAATTAGATTTATCGTTGTTCGAAGATGCTGGTTATCCTTACCATTATTGGTTTTCTGCACAAAAAAAAGGGTATTCTTCAGTAGCAATTTTGTGTAAAGAAAAACCAAATCATATTGAGTATGGTACAGGAATAGAATCTATGGATTTTGAAGGTAGAAACCTAAGAGTAGATTTTGATGATGTATCAATCATGAGTTTGTATTTACCTTCTGGAACTAACGCATTACGCTTGGATTACAAGTTTAATTATATGGATGAGTTTCAAGAATACATTACTAATCTAAGAAAAGAAATTCCGAATTTGGTCATTTGTGGGGATTATAATATTTGTCACGAAGAGATAGATATTCATAACCCAAAAATGAAGGGTGTATCTGGGTTTTTACCAGAAGAAAGAACTTGGATTGGCAATTTTATCAACAGTGGGTTTATAGACAGTTTTCGTTATTTAAATAAAGAACTACAACAATATTCTTGGTGGAGTTACAGAGCAAACGCAAGAGCAAACAATAAAGGTTGGAGGCTAGATTATGCAATGGTTTCTGAACCTTTAAAAGATAAAATAAGCAGAGCATACATTTTACCAGAAGCAAAACATTCAGATCATTGCCCAATAGCATTAGAACTAGACATTTAAATTTATGAGGTTTCTTTTATCCTTTTTACTTATCAGTATTTCAACCTTTGCACAACAGGAAATAGATACACTACCAATTGTTAAAATTGATACTATTAGCAATACAAATATAAAGCTAGCAGATATTAAAAATGATGACTTGTTTTCTGATGACGACTTGAAAATGATTGATAGTTTATTGGTAGGTCATAAATTCAATTCACCTTTAATAGACACTTTAGAATATGTAATTGATGATAAAGATATTATTGGCAATACTAAAAAAGCAGTTACTACAGATTTGCTTAAGCAACGTCTATCTCATTTAAACGATCAAACACCATTTGATTTGGCTTACAATCCTGCTTTAGAAAAAGTAATCAATAGTTATCTTTTATATAGAGGAAAATATTATCCAGCATTGATGGCAAAAGCCAAATATTACTTTCCAATGTTTGAGCAATATTTAGATCAATATGATATTCCTTTAGAAATGAAATACCTTTCTATTGTAGAATCTGCTCTAAGACCAAAGGCAAGATCTGGAGTTGGAGCCTCTGGTTTATGGCAGTTTATGTATGGTACAGGAAAACAGTTCGATTTAAAGGTGAGTTCTTATGTAGATGAAAGGTATGATCCTGTTAAAGCAACAATTGCAGCCTGTAAATATCTAAGTCAATTATATAATGTTTTTGGAGATTGGGATTTAGCACTTGCAGCTTATAATTCTGGTCCAGGTAATGTTTCTAAAGCTATAAAACGATCTGGAGGTTTTAAAAATTATTGGAATATAAGGCCCTATTTACCAAGAGAAACTGCAGGTTATGTGCCTGCATTTTATGCTACTATGTATATTTTTGAACATGCTAATGATCACAATATATACTCTGAGTTACCAAAGTTTTTCGAATTTCAAACAGATACAGTTCGCGTAAAAAGAACAGTTTCTTTTGATCAAATTTCAGAAACAATAAATGTTGATGAAGAGGTGCTTACATTTTTAAACCCTTCTTATAAGCTAGATATTATTCCGTTTATTAAGGATAGAAATTATGCTTTAAGGTTGCCAAGCAGTAAAATTATCGATTTTCTAGACAAAGAAAAACAGCTTTATGCATTAGCTGATGAAGACGATGCTAAAAGAGAAAAACCTTTGCCTAAGTATTTCGAAATGGATAAACGCATTCGTTACAAAGTAAAAAGTGGCGATTATTTAGGTAAAATTGCAAATAAATTCGGAGTGCGAGTAAGTAGTATAAAACGCTGGAATAGTTTAAAAACAAGTAACCTTAAAATTGGTCAGCGTTTATATATTTATCCAAAACGTTTAAGATAATAAGAATTAAATTTCAATTTGGAATAGTCTTTGAGGACATACAATTGAATCAAATTTTATAAAAGAAAACCATGAAAAAAATATTTTCAGTATTTGTATTATCCATTTTATTAGTTTCCTGTGTTGGTAATGATAAAATGATTTTAAAAGAATCTATTGGTAGAATTAACAAGGTAATGGTTGTTGCTAAAATTAGTGATTGGACAGGAGATGTTGGCCAAGAGGTAAGAAATTCTTTTGGAGAATTAATGGTAGGTTTACCACAAGCAGAACCAATTTTATCTGTTTCTCAAGTAGCACCTAGTGGTTTTAGTTCTATGATGAAAGCTAGTAGAAATATATTAGTGATATCTGAAGGAGAAAAATCTAACTTTTCTGTTAAACGAAATGTTTACGCTAAACCGCAAACCATTATTTATGTTCAGGGTAAAGATGATAAAGAAATCATAGAAATTCTTCAAAACAGAAAAGAAGAAATTAGAAAAACCTTCTTAGATTCAGATATTGCATTTACACAAGGTATCTTCAAAAAAGATGCTTCAAAGCAAAAATACAAGACCTTAGAACAATTGGGCCTTTCAATGACAATTCCTAATAAATTTAATACAGTAGATGATACAGGAGAATTCTTATGGCTTCGTAATCATTTAACAAGTGGTATTGCTAAAACCGGTAGTAATAATATTTTGGTGTATTCTGTGCCTTTAGTAGATAAAACAACAGTTGCAGACAGTATAGTTTCGGTTAGAAATGCAATAGGTAAAAAATACATACCAGGTTCAGACCCAGAAAAAATGTATATGATTACAGAAGAAGCCTACACTCCTTTTACTTTTGATGCAACTATAGATGGTAAAAAAGCCTATGAAACAAGAGGAAAATGGGAGGTAAAAAATGATTTTATGGCAGGTCCTTTTTTGAATTATACAGTATTAGATGAAGCTAACAATAGATTAATTGTGGTCGAAGGGTTTACCTATGCACCTTCTGTGAATAAAAGAGCCTTTGTTTTCGAGTTAGAAGCTATTGCAAAATCTTTAAAAATAAATTAAGGGAATTCTACAAAATACATAAAGGCCTCAGAAGTGATTCTGAGGCCTTTTTTTGTAAATAACTAATTATCAAATTGGTATTTGTTATATTTGAATATCAACCAAAAAACTATTTTATCATGGAAATGAATTTCTACATCTTTTTTTTAGCAGCCTTAGTCCCAATGATTATTGGCTTTGTATGGTATGGTCCTCTTTTTGGAAAAGCCTGGATGAACCAAATGGGTTTTACAGAAGAGTCTTTAAAAGACACAAACATGGTTAAAACTTTACTCATTTCTTATGTTTTAAGCCTTTTAATTGCGTTTGCATTAATGCCAATGGTTATACATCAAATGGGTGTTTATTCTACTTTAGCAGGTGAGCCAGGATTTGCAGAGCAAACAGGTGAGGCTTATTCGTATTTCGAAAATTTTGTAGCTACTTATAGCGATCGATTTAGAACCTTTAAACACGGAGCTTTTCATGGAGTTTTGTTTGGCTTCTTCTTAATAATGCCGATTTTAGGAATCATTGCTGTTTTTGAGAAAAAATCTTTTAAATATGTGGCTATTAATGCAGGATATTGGATAGTTACACTTGCAGTTATGGGTGGTATTATTTGTCAGTGGATGTAATTCTTAACCCTAAAATAAAAATAAAAAAGCCGCTAAAAGCGGCTTTTTCTATATTGTATTTACAATTAGTTTAATATCCTATTTTGGCACGAACTCTTTGTAAAACTTCATTAGCTGTTTCAGTTGCTTTTTCAGCTCCTAATTTTAAGGCTTCATCAATTTCATGCTGATTGTTCATGTAATGATGATAACGTTCTCTTATTGTTGCAAATTTCTCTACAATTACCTCATATAAAGCTTGTTTTGCATGACCATAACCATAATTTCCACCTTCATAATTTGCTCTCATTTCTGTAATTTGAGTATCAGTAGCTAACAGTTTATATAGCGCAAAAACATTATCAGTATCTGGATTTTTAGGTTCTTCTAAAGGTGTACTATCTGTCTTAATACCCATAATTTGTTTTCTTAATTTTTTATCAGTTAAAAAAATGTTGATGGTATTCTCTCTAGATTTACTCATTTTTTCGCCATCAGTTCCAGGAACTAATTTGGTGTTCTCTTGTATTTTTGCTTTTGGCGCTACTAAAGTTTCACCCACTACATGGTTAAATCTGTTTGCAACATCTCTAGTCATTTCTAAATGTTGCAATTGATCTTTACCTACAGGTACAATTTCTGCGTCATACAATAAAATATCTGCAGCCATTAACATCGGGTAAGTAAATAAACCAGAATTTACATCAGACAAACGATCTGCTTTGTCTTTAAAACTATGAGCCAAGGTTAGTCTTTGATAAGGAAAATAACAACTCAAATACCAACTTAGTTCAGTTACTTGAGGTATATCACTCTGTCTGTAAAATACTGTTTTATTAATGTCTAAACCACAAGCAAGCCAAGTTGCAGCAGTGCTGTAGGTGTTTTCTCTTAGCTGTTTACCATCTTTAATTTGAGTTAAAGAATGCATATCTGCTATAAAAAGAAAAGCTTCGTTTTTAGGATCATTAGCCATTTCTATAGCTGGTAAAATTGCTCCTAATAAATTACCTAAATGTGGTGTTCCTGTACTTTGTACTCCTGTTAAAATTCTAGACATTTATTTAATTTTAAAATCGAAAATTAATTTTAGAAGGCAAAAATAAGGTTTTGAGTACAAAAAATATCAAAGAAAAGAAATTAGTATTTTTGCCATAGTTTTAAATGTTTAAAACTACTTATTAACCTTGCTACTTTGAAATTTATTAAAATTCCGTTTTTATTTATTTGGCGCATTTGGTTCTACCTACTTTTAATAGTTACCATTTTAATTATGGTACCATTTATGCTGGTATTAACGGCTAAGGAATCTTATTATCCTATTTTTTGGAAAATGGTAAGATTATGGTCTTTTATCTTGATTTATGGAATGGGTTTTCGACTTAAGGTAGATAGAGAAATGAAAATTGAAAGAGACAAAAGTTATATGTTTTGTCCTAATCATGGCTCATTGATGGATCCTTTTGTAATGATCGCACTTAGTAAAAACCCTATTGTTTTTATAGGAAAGAAAGAGTTGGTTAAAATTCCAATTTTTGGATTTTTCTATAAGAGAGTTGTGATTATGGTAGATAGAAGCAGCCCAAAAAGTAGAAAAAGGGTTTTTAAAATGGCAAAAGAAAAACTTAGAAATGGTACAAGCATGGCTATTTTTCCTGAAGGTTTGGTGCCTGCAGAAAACGTAATTTTAGCACCTTTTAAAGATGGTGCTTTTAGTTTAGCAATAGAATTTGAAATGCCAATTGTGCCCCAAGTATACTATGATTGCAAACGACTTTTTTCTTGGGATTTTTTTAAAGGTGGCCCAGGACTTTTTAGAATTCATCAGCATAGTTTTATTGAGACTAAAAACTTAGAATTAAGTGATGTTGATCAACTTAAAAAGCAGACCTTTGATTTAATTTATCAAGATTTGATAAATGATAAAAAGTATATGAAAGATACTAACAGACCTAATAATGAGCGAGAGTTTAAATCACCTTTATAGCACAAAAGAAGAGAAATTAAATATTTTTTCTCATGGCCTAGGCTTGGTTCTAAGTGTTGTAGCTTTTCCCTTTTTGGTATATAAATCTTTTGATTTTACTGGTTTTTGGCAACCCTTAAGTTTTATTATTTACGGTTTAAGTATGATTGTATTGTATGCAGCATCAACTTTTTATCATGCAGCAAAAGAGCCTAAAAAAAGAAGAAAATTAAATATTTTCGATCATGCAGCCATTTATGTATTAATTGCTGGCAGTTACTCACCTTTTTGTTTGGTTGGTTTGAATTCAGATTTAGGTTGGTATATGTTTTTGTTTGTGTGGCTTTTTGCACTAACAGGTATTATTTTGAAATTGTTTTTTACAGGTAGATTTGATAAAGTTTCTACTGCAATGTACTTGCTTATGGGTTGGCAAGTTATGTTTTTTATAAAACCGCTTATGGAGAGTATTTCTTCTGAAAACTTTTATTATTTGCTAGCTGGTGGTGTTTTTTATTCTATTGGAGCTGTTTTGTATTCGATTAAGAGAATGCCTTACAATCATGCAATTTTTCACGTTTTTGTGTTGTTAGGTAGCTTTTCTCACTTCTTAGGTATTTATAATTTATAATTTCCAAGATGTAAAAGGTTTTTTACTAATATAAGAGTTGTAATATCTAATATCGCCTGTAACTTCTTTACCTAACCAATTAGGTTTTAAAAATTTTTCTTGCTCCGAATTTAGCTCTATTTCAGCCAAAACTAAACCATTATTGGCTCCTTTAAATTCATCTACTTCAAAAGTGAAATGCTCATTTTTTATCAAAAAGCGAGTCTTGTCTATTATATAGGGTTCACATAAAAGCAGCAACTGTTCAGCTTCTTTTTTATCAATTTCTTTCTCCCATTCAAACCTTGTGGTACCTGTAGCATTAGATTTGCCTTTAATGGTTAGGAAAGCTTTATCATCTTGAATACGAACTCTTACTGTTCTGCTTTTATCGGTATTTAAATAACCTTGCTTTATTTTTTTTGTGAGGTATGCTTGCTGTTTATAATCGTTGTTTTTTACCAAAAACTTTCTTTCTATTTCTAAAGCCATAAAATATGCTACTTCTTATTTTTATATACACCAAAAACATAGTCTGATGCATGGTTTTTTAAAAAATTATCTTCTAATTGAAAAAGCACTACCTGTTTGAACTATTTTAAAATAGGTGTCTATAAAGTCATCTAAAGTAATAAGTGCCATTAATTGTTATTTAAGACAATATCAATATATTTAAGCACTAATGTACTTATTTATTACGTTAGTTTACAGTATTTAAAATATATTTGAACTCTAATATGAATTATGAAGAAATCAATTTTTATATTTTTTTCCTTTTTATCTTTTATAACTTTTTCTCAAATAGATTACAGCAATTCTTGGGAAGATTTTTATTCTTACAACAACGTAAAAGATTTTGTAAAAGTAGATAATATAATTTATGCATTAGTAGATAATGCAGTATTTACCTTTAATGAAAGTACATTAGAAACCGAAAAATTTTCTTCTATTCAAGGTTTGTCTGGCGAAACTACATCTGCTATATTTTACAGTACAGTCTACAAAAGATTGGTTGTTGGTTATGAGAATGGCTTAGTTGAAGTGATTGATGAAAATGGAGAAATTACGATATCTTCTGATATTACCAACTTTAATCAGACTGGCTTTAAAAGTATAAACCATATAGCTGAGTTCGAAAACACATTATACCTAGCAACCCCATTTGCTATAGTAGAATATAACCTAGAAAAATTAGAGTTTGGTGATACTTTTTTCATTGGAAACAATTCTACTTCTTTAGTAATTAATGAAACTTTAGTGTTAGATAATACTATTTATGCTGTAACTGAAGATGGTATATTTAAAGCAGATGCAACAAGTAATTTGTTGATAGATTTTAATAGTTGGCAACAGAGCTTTCCAAACAGAGAGTTTAGTAGAATTGTAAGTTTTGATGATGCTATTTATGTGGCAGAAAAAAATACTTTATACCAACTAGTAAATAATAATTTAACCGAAATAAGACGTTTTTCGGAACCAATTGTCAATTTAAATTCGTCTGATTCTAATCTAATTATTACTCTAAATAATCAGGCAATAGTATTTGATTCAAGCTTAAATGTTCAGCAAGAAATTAACACTACAACAGATTTTAATTTTACGCTTTCTAATGCTTTGTTTGTAAATAACACGATTTATTTAGCCACGAATCAATTTGGAGTGTTGTCTAGAAATTTGGGGCAAGCTGCAAATTTTACAGAGATTCATCCAGAAGGGCCTTTGTCTAACGATGTGTTTTCAATAGCAGCAAAAGACAACGACCTGTGGGTGGTTTATGGAGGTTATAATTTGTTTTACAGTCCATTATTAAAAAGACAAGGATTTAGTCATTATAATGGAGAAGAATGGTTTAATACACCTTTTGATCCTAATTTTCCAGTGATTGATTTGAATCATGTTTCTATAGATCCAAATGCAGAAAATAGAGTCTACATAAGTTCTTTTGGTGATACAAGTGATATTAATTCGGTTTCAACAGGAGGACTTTTAGTAGTAGAGAATAATGAAATAAGCACATTTTACAATCGCTTAAATAGTGGTTTAGAAGATTTAGAACCCACACAACCTAATAGAGTAACTTTACGAATAAGCGGTTCTAAATTTGATAGAGAAGGCAATCTTTGGGTAGCCAATATTAATAGAACAGATGAGCTTAAAAGGTTGTCACCCTCTGGAGTTTGGAGTAGTTATGATTTAAGTGGATTAAAAATCAATCCAACCTTTTTTGGTTTAAGTGAAATTGCAATAGATAACAACCAAACCATTTGGATGGGTACTAGAAGAAATGGTATTTATGCCTTTAATGAAAATGGCAATAGAACTAGAGCATTAGTAACCACGCCAAATCTTGGTAATTTGCCAGATACAGATGTGTTAACAGTGGCAGTAGACAGATCTAATAGAATTTGGATGGGTACCAGAACAGGAATGGTTGTATTTAGAAATGCATCTACCGTTTTTGATGCAGAAGTTTTAAACGCACAACCTGTAATCATAGAAGAAAATGGTGTAGGTGAACGCTTGTTAGGAGACCAAAGAGTAAATACAATAAAGGTTGATGGTGCAGACAACAAATGGTTTGGAACAGAAAATGGTGGAGTTTTATATACGAATCCTTCAGGAACAACTACCCTGAATAATTTTAGCACTCAAAATTCGCCTTTACCATCTAACAAAATTTTGAAAATTGCTATAGATGATTCAAGTGGAAAAGTGTTCTTTGCTACTGAAAAAGGAATAGTTGCCTACAATAGTAATGTAGCACCTTTTGGTGAAGTTTTAGATGAAGTTTATGCCTACCCAAACCCTGTTTTAAAAAACCATAATACTGTTACAATAACTGGTAGAAATGGAAATAATTTACCTAAAGGTACTAATGTAAAAATTCTTGATGTTGCAGGCTATTTAGTTTATGAAACCAATGTTGTAGAAGGGCAAGAAGTTCAAGGAGGTAAAGTAGTTTGGGATAAGCGAAACCTTGCAGGTACTAAAGTTTCATCTGGTGTGTATATTGTTTTGTTGTCTAATGATGATGCCTCTGAAACTGCAACAGCTAAAATTGCAATTGTAAATTAATGGCAATTGTAACTACAAAAGCAATTGTGCTTAGTGCCATTAAATATGGTGATACCAGTTTAATTGTAAAATGCTATACACAAGAAGAAGGTATTAAAACTTATATGATTAGAGGTGTTTTAAAACCTAAAAAGAAAGGTATAACTGCTGCTTATTTTCAGCCACTAACCCAATTGAAAATTGTAGCCAATCACAATTCGAAAAATACATTAAACTCGCTTAAAGAAGTACAGGTTCATCAGCCTTATAAAACAGTATACAGCAATATTGTAAAGCAGTCTGTAGTTTTATTTTTATCTGAAGTTTTGAGTAATGCCATACAAGAAGAAGAGCAAAATACCACTCTTTATGAGTATTTAGAAACAGCATTACAATGGTTAGATTTGCATGATAATGTTGCCAACTTTCACTTGTTGTTTTTACTAAATTTAACTGGTTTTCTAGGTTTTTATCCAGACTTGTCTGATCATACTAAAAATGGTTTTGATCTGTTAGAAGGTGTTTATTCTGATAATTTTGCCAATAAAAATGTAATTCATAAAAACGATTTTTATCAATTTAAAAAGCTGTTAGGCATAAATTTTGATGAAATACAAGAAGTGTCTTTTAGTAAAGAAGAAAGGCAGGTAGTTTTGCAGATAATAATTCAGTATTTTAAACTACATTTGGGCAATTTTAGAAATCCTAAATCTTTACAAGTTTTAGAAACCGTTTTTAGTTGATGATGAAGAACATTTTTATTTATTTTATTTTTTTGGTTGGTGGCTCATCTATAGCGCAAACTGTTAAAGTTTTAGATAAAGAAACAGGCAGAGGAGTTAAAAATGTTAGTATTTTTAATGAGGATAATACTGTAAGTTTATCTACAGATAAAGAAGGGTTTGCAGATGTATCTCTAATTAAGGATAATGAGGTAATTATATTTTCTCACATCTCATATGCAGTTTATCGCATAAAAAAATCAAACTTAAAAAATCGAAATTTTGTAATTCAACTCATCAAAGAATCTGAACAACTAGATGAGGTTGTAATTTCTGCATTTAAAAAAGATGTAAAAACCAAACGAATTGCAGAACGAATAGCTGTTGTTTCTAAAAAAGATATCCGTAAAATTTCGCCACAAACTTCTGCAGATTTATTAGCAGCAATTCCTGGTATTAAAGTACAAAAATCTCAATTTGGTGGTGGTAGTCCTGTAATTAGAGGAATGGAATCTAACCGTGTTTTATTGGTGGTAGATGGTGTTAGAATGAACAATGCAATATATAGAAAAGGGCACTTACAAAATTCAATAACACTGTCTCCTAACTTACTTGAGAAAACAGAGGTTGTGTTTGGACCATCTTCTGTTATTTATGGTTCAGATGCTTTGGGTGGTGTTATTCATTATTACACAAAAACACCTCAATTATCAGAAAATAACGAGGTAAAAAGTCAACTTTTTTCTAGATTTTCAACAGTAAATCAAGAAATAACCACAAGTGTTTCTGCTGAGTTAAGTTTCGAAAAATGGGCATCTTTTACAAGTATTTCTTATTCTGATTTTGGCGATTTAAGAGCGGGTAAAAATAGAAATCATGGTTTTGAAGATTGGGGTAAAGTGTTCTATTATTCCGAAAATGTAAATGGGAATTACGCTGCAAATCCTACACTGAATTCAAATCCTAATTTATTAAGAAATACTGGATACAATCAAACAGATTTCTTACAAAAGTTTTTCGTGCCTTTGTCAAAAGACACCGATCTTAAAGTAAATTTACAGTATTCTACGTCTTCAGATATTCAAAGGTTTGATAGGTTAACAGAGTTAACAGACCTTACAGATGTGTCTTCTTTAAAGTTTGCAGAATGGTATTATGGGCCTCAACAAAGATTTTTATTATCCTCTCAATTAGATGTTCATCCGCACAAAAATTGGTTGGAAACAGGAACAATAACAGCTGCTTATCAAAATATAAAAGAGAGTAGAATCCAAAGAAAATTTGGTAGTTTAGATAGGTCTTATAGAGAGGAAACTGTGAATGTTTTCAGTTTAAATGGCGATTTTTCTGTGCCTTTAGCAAATAATAATTCACGAATTTTATCTTACGGATTTGAGTTTGCTTATAATGATGTTGCATCGAATTCATTTGGAAAAACCTTAAACATAGAAAATGGTCAAATCAATGGTTTTTCTAATGATTTTAAGGTACAGTCAAGATATCCAGATGGTGGTAGTAACTTTTTAACTTCTGCAGTTTATATTGGTTACAGGCAAGATTTGAATAGAAAATCTACTCTAAACTCTGGTATTCGATTTACAAATATTCAGAAAAATGCAACTTGGATCGATGAGACATTTTTAACCTTCGATGATAAAGATATATCTAGAAACAATTCAGCTGTAACAGCCACTTTAGGATATGTTTATAAACCAAATACAAATTGGCAATTAAACAGTGTTTTATCTTCTGGTTTTAGATCTCCAAATATTGATGATGTAGGTCGTGTTCGAGAAAAATCTGGTAATGTAACTATCCCTAATATTAATGTAAATCCTGAATTTGCATACAATGCAGAGTTTGGTTTACAGAAGTATTTTAATAATAAAAAATTTAGGCTAGGAGCTAATTTCTATTACACTCTTTTAGATAATTATATTCAAAGAGATTTTGTGTACAATGCAGATGGTTCTATTCAGCAAGTAGAATTTGATGGCGAATTCGGAAATGCAGTTAATAATCAAAATAAAGGTACAGCTTATATTTTGGGGTATACAATTAATTATTTGGGTAAAATTTCTAAGACGATTAATACATCAGGATTTGTAACCTATACAAAGGGTAGAACTTATGATACTGAAGAACCAATGTCATCTATTCCGCCATTATTTGGTCAGTTTGAGGTAAATTATAAGAAAGAAAAATTGGCTTTAGGAGCAGAGTTTAGATTTAATAGTAAAAAAGATATCGAAGATTTTAATTTTACAGAAGGTACAGACAATCACGATTTAACTCCGATTGTAAATGCTAATGCTACCAGTGATGAAGATATATACTTTGGTTCTCCTAGTTGGATGACTTTTGGATTAAATGGATCTTATGATGTAAGTACAAATTTTTCTGTGCAAGCCAGATTAGACAATATTTTTGACGAGCACTACATTGAATTTGCTTCTGGTGTATCTTCTCCAGGAAGAAATTTATCTGTTTCTTTCGTGGCTAACTTTTAACTAGATTATTTAATACGTTTTCCTTCGTCATCGAAGTTTTCATTTATTGCACGTTCTGTTTTAATTAAGCTAACCAAAATTGCTAACGCCACAAAAACCATAGGTTGCCAAGTTAATTGTTCTACACTAATACTTGTTAAAACCAAAGCTGCTAGTAAAGAAATACCACTATATTTTAAAAAAGCCACATTAAAAGTTGAGTTGGCAAAATGCCAAATATCTTCATTTTGCATGGCTTTTGGAGTTCTGTAACCATATAAACCATTGATTTTTTTTGGTGGAAATTTCCAGAAAATAATGCTAATTAAAAACAATACACCATTTGTAGTTAATATATAAATATAAGGTTCCATTTAAAATCTGTTTTTGTTATATTTTATTTTTTTATAGGTCTCATTAATCCTTCTTGAGCAAAAGAAGCCACCAATTTACCATCTCTGGTAAAAATGTTTCCTCTGCACAAACCTCTTGCACCATAAGCATTTGGTGAGTCTGCAGAAAAGAGCATCCAATCATTAAAATCAAAATCTCTAAAAAACCACATAGAATGATCTAAACTTGCAGTCATTGTATTTGCAAAACTATAGTTTTCTGCATTAGGATTAAAGGCTGCATTTAGAACATTATAATCAGAAATATAGGTTAGTATTTGGTGCTTTAATTTTAAGTCCATTTTAGGAATAGTGCCTTTTAATTTAAACCAAATTTCTTCTTTAGCTTCTTTGTTTTCTGGCTTTAAAGGATTTGGTACAACTACAGGCTTAAATTCAATTGGCCTTTCTATACTTAAAAAAGACTTGACACCTTTTGGTAAAAAGTCGCCAAATTTTACAGCCATTTCTTCCCAACTCAATAATTCTTCTGGCTGTTTTACATCAAAATTCATTTTTGTTTGATGCTCAAAACCTTCCTCCTTTTTATGGAAAGATGCAGCAAGAATAAAAATGGTTTTTCCATTTTGGCTAGCAGTTACTCTTCTTGTGGCAAAACTACCTCCATCTCTCATAATAGCAACATCATAAGAAATAGGAACCTTCAAATCTCCTGCCTCTAAGAAATAAGAATGCAAAGAGTGCAAAAATCGATTTTCTGGAATGGTTCTATAAGCTGCATTAACGGCTTGTGCTAAAACTTGACCACCAAAAACAATAGCACTACCTATGGTTACACTTTCTCCTAAAAAAGTACGTTCATTTACTTCTTCTAAGTTTAATAAGTTTATTAATTCTGCACTTGTTTTCATTGGGGTTTATTTTTAAAAGGTAAATTTTGACGAAATGGAGTGGGTTGCACTCTCATTAAAAATAACTTTATTAATTTATTGGTTATACTTTTCTTATGACGAAGGTACATGGTTAAATCTTGTGGTTCTGCACCTACAGAGCTTTTAATTTCGCTTGCTGTTCGTCCAAAGTTCAAGGTTTTTAAATTATGATCAATAGCAATTTTAATATAATCGTAAAGCATTCTTTGATAGATGGCCAATTGTTTATTTAAACTATAATCTATGCCTACAAAATGTGCATCCAGATTTTTGTTATTTATAACGCCAGTCATAAAACCAACCATTTTATCTTCTAAATAATACGTTTTAATAATGTAATTGTTATTTAATTGATTGATAAAATCTTTGTAGGTGCTTAAATTAAAATCACTCAAATTAAAAGAAGCATTTTTTGCCACTTTTTTATAAAGCTCTTCCATTTTAGGAAGCTGTTCTTCTATAGAGTTTTTGGTTACAGTTTTTACAATTAAACTTGCACTTAATTTAAAGGCTTTTTTTGCTTTAACTCTAAATTTGGTTTTAAGGGCTTGTAAATAATCATCAAAATTTTGCCAACTTTCATCTATATGCAATACCATATTAGGCTCAACAGAAAAAGGGTGATAGTTATAATCTTTTAATTCATTAGTTATTGAAAGAGATTCGTTTACAAAATCTTTTAAAAGAAAAGCATCAATTTGCAATTTATCGTTTTTGTTGACGTAATTAAGAATGGCCTTTGCCAATTCTTTAATAGTTTGCTTTTTATCAAAACCGTTCGCTATTAAAATGCCATGTTCTCCACTTACAAAGGTATTACCACAAATTAAAAGTTTAAAAGGTTTTTTCTTAGGAAATAAGTTTAATTTTTGACCAAATTCTTTTACTTGTTTCGCAAATGATTCTAAATCATTCTTTACGGTTTCAAAGTAAAAATCTACTATTTGTATAGAGCCAAAACACTTGGCATTTTGCGCTTCATCTAATAAAACCACATAGAAAAAATCTAAATTTTCATGATTATCTTCTATTGATTTTAAAAAGGCCTTTTTGAAATAAACATTATCATTAGCATTTAAAGAGCTCCAAACTTTACTAGGTATTTCATCAACAGACGAGTAATAATTAGCACTGAGATTTTTAGTGGAACAATTCAAAGAATGTATAGTGTTTTTTTGGTTTTGCAAAGTTCTTAAAAATAAATCAGTTTAAAAATTTTGCCATAGAAATAAACAATTATAACGTTTCTTTAACATAGATTAATGAGCACAAATGCACTCTGTTCAATCAAAAAAGTATCTTTGTAGCCTATTTTAAAAAGCTTGTTTACAAGTTCACTTCAACTAACTAAGTTATGAGAAAAGTAATTTTGGCTATTTTAGGTGTAGCATTTATTGCTGGCGCTGTTTTATTAGGTAATTATTTTATCGATAAAAATCAAAAACCAAGACCAACCTTTAAAAAAAGTGTAAAAACTGTTTTTGTTAAGGAAGTTATCAACGAAGAAGTTCCTATAATTTTAACGGCAAATGGTAACCTACAAGCAAAGAATAAAATAGATGTCTTTTCTGAAGTACAGGGTGTATTAAATGCCGGTTATAAGGCGTTTAAGCCAGGAACAAAATATAATAAAGGCGAAATATTATTAAGCATAAATAGTGATGAGTTTAATGCAAGTTTAAAATCACAAAAAAGTAATTTATTCAATTTAATTACTTCTATACTTCCAGATATACGTTTAGATTATACATCAGAATTTAAAAAATGGGAAACGTATTTGCAGAATTTTGATATCAATAAAACCATTGCAAAATTACCTGAGTTTGCTACAGATAAAGAAAAGTACTTTATTTCTGGTAGAGGAATTTTAACAGCGTATTACAATGTAAAAAACTTAGAAGTTCGTTTGTACAAACATCAAATTAGAGCCCCATTTACAGGTGTTTTAACTGAGGCTTTAGTTACCCCAGGAACTTTAATTAGATCAGGTCAAAAATTGGGTGAGTTTATAGATACAGATATTTATGAAATGGAAGTTTCTGTAAGTGCAGAGTTCGCAGATTTATTAAAAGTAGGTAATACTGTAAAGTTGAATAACCTAAACAAGTCTAAAAATTACAAGGGCAAAGTAATTCGTGTTAATGGTAGAATTGATCAAGTTTCTCAAACCATTACAGCGTATATTGATGTTAAGCATCCAGATTTAAAAGAAGGTATGTTTTTAGAGGCGAATTTAGAGGCAAAATCAGAGTCTGATGCCATTGAGATTTCCAGAAAATTATTGGTAGATAATAGCGCAGTTTATACTGTCAAAAATGATAGTGTATTAACATTATCAACGATAGAACCAGTTTATTTTGGTGCAGAAAAGGTGATTGTAAAAGGTTTAGAAAATGGCGATAAGATTTTAACTCAAAATTTACCTGGTGCTTTTGATGGAATGATTGTAAAAACAGAATCTAAAAAGTAATTATATGAAAAAAATAATTACTTATTTCATAAAGTATCCTGTTGCTGTAAATGTAATGATTTTTGCGTTTATCATCTTTGGTGCAGTTGGTGCAATTAGTATGAAATCTTCCTTTTTTCCTTTGGTAGATTCACAGTTAATAAGAATCAATTTAACGTATCCTGGAGCTTCACCTGCAGAAATGGAAGAGGGTGTTGTGCTTAAAATTGAAGATAATTTAAAAGGAATTGTTGGTGTAGAAAGAGTAACTTCTGTATCTAACGAAAATGCTGCAGTTGTAAATGTAGAGGTAGAAAAAGGTAAAAATATAGATGTTGTTTTATCGGATGTAAAAAATGCAGTAGATAGAGTGCCTTCTTTCCCTTCAGGGATGGAACCTGCAGTAATTGCTAAAGTAGAAAGTATTAGACCCACAATTAGTTTTACAGTTAGTGGCGAAAATGTATCGTTAAAATCTTTAAAACAGTATGCTAGAAATATTGAAAATGATATTAGAGGTATCGAAGGCATTTCTCAAGTTGCCATATCTGGTTTTCCTGCAGAAGAAATAGAAATTGCAGTTCGTGAAAATGATTTGTTGGCGTACAACATGTCTTTTACGGAAGTTGCAAACGCTGTTAGGAATTCAAATATTTTAATAACGGGTGGTAATATTAAAACTGCAGAAGAAGATTATTTAATACGTGCAAGTAATCGATCTTATTATGGTGTAGAATTACAGAATCTTATTGTTAGAACAGAAACTAGTGGTAATATTATTCGCTTAAAAGATGTTGCAGAAGTAAGGGATACTTGGTCAGAGAATCCAGATCGATTGTTCTATAATGGAAATTTAGCAATCGATATTACAGTAAGTAATACAAATAACGAAGACCTTATTTCATCTGCAGAAAAAATTAAAGAATACATTTATGAGTACAATCAAAAACAACAGAATGTTCAGTTAAATGTTTCTAGTGATGCTTCTATTACTTTAAATGGTAGAACAAAATTATTGATAGAAAATGGTGTTGTTGGTATATTATTAGTGCTTTTCTTTTTAGCATTATTTCTAAACTTACGTTTGGCAATTTGGGTAGCTTTTGGCTTGCCTGTTGCCTTTTTTGGTATGTTCATTTTTGCAGCGCAATTTAGTGTTACCATTAATGTATTATCACTTTTCGGAATGATTATCGTTATTGGTATTCTGGTTGATGATGGTATTGTAATTGGTGAAAATATTTACCATCATTATTACGATTTGGGAAAATCTAAAATACAAGCTGCAATAGATGGAACAATGGAAGTGATTCCACCAATTGTTTCTGCAATTCTAACCACTATTATTGCATTTTCTACCTTCTTTTTTGTTGATGGTAGAATAGGTAGTTTCTTTGGTGAAGTATCTACAATTGTATTATTAACACTATCTGTTAGTTTAATTGAAGCTCTTATTATTTTACCTGCACATATAGCGCATTCTAAAGCGTTAAAGAGAAGAAAAGAAGAAAATTTAGCAGCCAATTTTAATTTTGATCACTCAGAAATTGAATCTATAGAACACAAGAAGAATCAAGTAATTGTTGTAAAAAATGGTGAAACTATAATTCTTGAAAAAGAAAGTAAAGTAGATGCCTTTTTTGCAAAGGTGAATGGTTTTGCAGATAAATATTTAACTCTTTTTAGAGATAAATACTATGTGCCTTTATTACGTTTTTCTCTTAAAAATAAGTTTTTTGCATTTAGTGTACCTATTGCTATTTTGATTTTTAGTTTTATGGCTATTGGTGGTGGAATTGTAAAAACATCATTCTTTCCAAGAATTGCGAGTGATAGAGTTCAGATTTCTTTAAATATGCCTCAAGGTACAAACGAGCAAATTACAGATTCTATTATCTCTTTTATAGAAACCAAAGTTTGGGAAGTCAATGAAGAATATACAGCCAAACAAACAGGTAATATTCAGGTTGTAGAAAATGTAATTAAAAGAGTTGGGCCAGGTTCTGCAAACGCCACTTTAACTGTAAATCTTTTGCCTGGAGAAGCTAGAGATGTTTCATCACCAGAAATTACAAATGCTATTAGTGATAGAGTAGGTAAAGTATATGGTGTAGAAAGTTTGGTTTTTGGTTCTGGAGGTAATTTTGGAGGTAGCCCAGTTGCAGTATCACTTTTAGGTAACAATATAGAAGAACTTAAAGCAGCAAAAGAAGAGTTAAAGTTTGAGTTAGAAAATAATTCGCTGTTAAAAGATGTTTCAGATAATGATCCTGCAGGAATTAAAGAGGTTAAAATTACTTTAAAAGACAATGCCTATTTACTTGGTTTGAATCTGCAATCTATTATGACACAAGTTCGTTATGGATTTTTTGGTTTTCAAGCTCAACGTTTTCAAAGAGGGCAAGATGAAATAAAAGTTTGGGTGCGTTATGATAAGCAAGATAGATCTTCTATAAAAGACTTAGATGATATGCGAATCATAACTCCTACAGGTAATAGAATTCCGTTTTCAGAAATTGCAAATTATGAAATTGAAAGAGGTGATATTGCTATCAATCACTTAGAAGGGAAACGTGAAATTCAAATTACAGCAGATTTAAAGAATTTAGAAACTAGTGCAACAGAAATATTAGATGATATTAAGGCGAACATTATGCCAGAGATTTTATCTAAATACCCAACTGTTTCACCACTGTTTGAAGGTCAGAATAGAGAGGCTAAAAAAACTACAGATTCTGTAAATGTTGTTGGGCCAATTATTTTGTTATTAATTTATATTGTAATAGCATTTACATTTCGTTCTTACAGTCAGCCAATTTTATTACTTATTATGATACCTTTTAGTATGATTGGTGTTGTCTGGGGGCACTATTTCCATAATTTCCCAATCGGTATTTTATCATGGTTAGGTATTATTGCATTAATAGGAATCATGGTAAATGATGGTTTGGTTTTAATAGGTAAATTCAACAGTTACCTCAAAGAAGGTATGAAATATGATGATGCTTTAATAGCTGCGGGTCAATCAAGATTTAGAGCTATTTTTCTAACTTCATTAACTACAATTGCAGGTTTAGCACCACTTTTATTAGAAAAAAGTAGGCAAGCACAATTTTTAATACCAATGGCTATTTCTATTGCTTATGGTATAGCAATTGCAACGCTTTTAACTTTAGTTATGTTACCACTTTTACTCTCTGTATCTAACTCATTAAAAGTAAATATTAAGTGGTTAAAAACAAATAAAAGGGTTAGTAAAGAAGAAGTAGAAAGAGCCATTATAGAATCTAAGGTTGATGAAGATGATGATGAGGATACAAGTTTAAACCCTAAAAATGTAGTTTATGAAATTGAATAGATACAGCACACTTATAGGTTTATTCATATTGAGTTTTAACGGATTTACTCAAGAAGTTTTAACCAAAGAAAGAGCATTAGAAATTACATTAGAAAATAATTTCGGAATTAAAATTGCGAAGAATAATTTAGCAATAGCAGAGAATAATACAAGTATTTACAATTCAGGAAAATTACCAACTGCTACCATAAATTCTGGTGCTAATTACAGTAGAAATAATCAAAGTTTAACCTTTACAGATAGAGATACAGGAGATGATTCTGAGATTTCAGGAAATGGAGTTGTTGCCAAAACTTACAACGCATCTTTAGCTTTAAACTATACCATTTTTGATGGTTTTGGTCGTAAGTACAATGTAGAGCAGTTAAAACAAACGTATAATTTAACTGAGCTACAAGCTAGAGAAACTATAGAAAATACTTATTTACAGTTGTTTACTACATATTTTCAAATAGCACGTTTATCAGAAAATACAGACAATTTAGCAGAAGCACTTACCATTTCTAAACAGCGTTTACAACGTGCACAGTATCAGTATGATTATGGACAATCTACCAAATTAGAATTTTTAAATGCACAAGTAGATGTAAATAATGATAGCATAGCATTAATTGCTGCCAAACAACAATTAAACAATGCCAAACGTGGTTTAAATGTAATTTTAGGTAAAGATACTAATGCTAAGTTTTTAGTAGAAACAGAAGTAGAATATAACAATATGCTAAGTTTTGAAGAGTTAAAAACAAAAACTTTGCAAAACAATTCTTTGCTAAAACAAAACGAACAGAATATTGCAATTAGTGAGTTTAATGTTAAAATTAATAAAGCTAGTTATATGCCATCTTTAAATTTTAATGCTTCTTATGGCTACAATAGAACTAGAAATGAAAATTTAATAAATCCTTTTGGAGCGAAGTTAATCACTTCAGATGGTTTAAATGCAGGTCTTAATTTAACCTGGAATATTTTTGATGGAGGCTCAACAAAAACTAGAGTAGCAAATGCTAAAATTGCCTTAGATAATCAACAAATTTTATTAGAACAGCAGAAAGTTAATATAGAGAACAACTTAAAAAATACGTGGGAGAACTATAAAAATCAGCTATTTATTTTGAGTGCACAAGAACAAAATGTACAGAGTAATCAAAATAATTTCGATAGAACTCAAGAGCGTTTCAAATTAGGTCAAATTACATCTGTTGAATTTAGGCAAGCTCAAATCAACTTAATTAATGCAAAAACGGCTTTAAATAATGCAAAGTTCGATGCAAAGTTGATAGAACTGCAGCTATTGCAATTAAGTGGAGATATTCTAAACGTGAAATTGTAGAAACCTGATATTTATCATTTCTCATTATTTACGTATTCTCTAATTTTATATTCAAATTAGAATCTTATGAATATGCTTAACTTTCCTTTAGTTTCTTGGGTAAATGGTACTGTTATGATTGGTGTTTTTGTACTAGTTGTTCTAGGCTTAGTACTTGCAGTTTATCTTTTAATGAAAACAGATCAAAAAGCAAAATAGCACAATAATCTCATTATAATTGGTGCTTAAATAGTTTTTCTATGTGTCTATGAATTCTTAAATTTATACATAGAAAAAATTATACATGTCTGATTTTAATTCAAAACTAAATTCCAATTTTGGCTATTTATTTGAAACCGAACTTTTAGAAGAAATCGAAAAAGTTGGTACCTATAAAACTGTATCTAAAAATGAGATTATTATAGATATAGAAGATTATATAAATGCAATGCCACTTCTGTTAAATGGTGCTATAAAAATTTTAAGAGAAGACGAAAAAGGAGATGAGTTGGTTTTGTATTACTTGGAAAAAGGAGATACATGTGCAATAACGTTATCTTGTTGTATGGGCCAAACCAAAAGTAAGATTAGAGCAGTTGCAGAAACTGATGTGTCTTTAATTATGTTACCAAAAGAAAAAATGACAGCTTGGCTTAGTACTTATAAAAGCTGGCAATCTTTTATACTACAAAGTTACCATAACAGGGTAGAAGAACTTTTACAAGCTGTAGATACTATTGCCTTTTTAAAAATGGATGAACGTTTGTTTAAGTATTTAAAAGACAAAGCTATGGTAAATAGTAATGATGAGTTAACAACAACCCATAAACAAATATCCGATGATTTACACACCTCTAGAGTTGTAGTTTCTCGTCTTTTAAAAAAGTTAGAGAATGATGGTAAAATAAAGCTTTTTAGAAACAGTATAAAAGTTTTAGAATTGTAACAAACGTTACTAAAAATGGCGCTATTAAAATTTACCTTTGAGAAAAATATTGAAATATGAGTAGTTTTACAGAAATAATAAATCAGAAGAAACCTGTTTTAGTCGATTTTTTTGCAGTATGGTGTGGTCCATGTAAAATGATGAGTCCAATTTTAAAAGAGGTAAAAGCAGAATTGAATGATGAAGTTTCAATAATTAAAATTGATGTTGATAAAAACCAAAGTTTAGCCGCAAAATTTCAAGTAAGAGGCGTACCAACATTTATGCTTTTTAAAGATGGAAAGCAAGTTTGGAGACAATCTGCAATGTTGCAAAAAAACGATTTAATTTCAGTGATTAAACAGTACAGTTAATATTAATTCAAACACCTTTTTTTAGGTGTTTTTTTATTTTTTAAGATGATTTTTGACGAACAATTTTGGGATAATAAATACATAACGAATAAAACAGGATGGGATTTAGGGCAAGTGTCACCACCCTTAAAAGCCTATTTTGATCAACTCACAAACAAAGACTTAAAAATATTAATTCCAGGAGGAGGCAATTCTCATGAAGCAGAATATTTATTGGAAAATGGTTTTACCAATGTTTATGTAATTGATATTTCTAAGTTAGCTTTAACTAATTTAAAGAATAGAGTACCAGGTTTTCCATCATCGAATTTAATTCATCAAAACTTTTTCGAATTAAACCAAACATTTGATCTTGTTATAGAGCAAACCTTCTTTTGTGCTTTAAACCCCAATTTAAGAGAGGAATATGTTTCTAAGATGCATAGTGTTTTAAATGACAATGGCAAATTGGTAGGCTTACTTTTTGATGCGAAATTAAATGAAGATCATCCACCTTTTGGAGGTAGTAAAAAAGAGTATACATCTTTATTTCGAAACCTATTTACAATTGAAGTTTTGGAAGAATGTTATAATTCTATAGAAAATAGAAAAGGAATGGAGTTGTTCTGTAAGTTTGTAAAATAAAAAAACACCAAATTATTTGGTGTTTTTTGTCTTTAAAGAACTAGTTATTTTATTTAAAACCATTTAAACCTGTAATGTCTAAACCTGTAATTAGTAAGTGAATATCGTGTGTACCTTCATAGGTAACTACACTCTCTAAATTCATCATATGACGCATTATAGAGTAATCTCCAGAAATACCCATTCCACCCAACATTTGCCTTGCTTCTCTTGCAACTTTTAAAGCCATTTCTACATTATTACGCTTTGCCATAGAAATTTGTGCTGAGGTTGCTTTACCTTCGTTTTTCAAAGTTCCCAATCGCCAAGCTAATAATTGTGCTTTGGTAATTTCTGTAATCATTTCAGCAAGTTTCTTTTGTTGTAGTTGAAATTGACCAATTGGTTTGCCAAATTGCTCACGTTCTTTCGCATAACGTAAAGCAGTGTCATAACAATCCATAGCTGCACCAATGGCACCCCAAGAAATTCCATATCTAGCTGAATCTAAACAACCTAAAGGCGCTCCTAATCCAGATTTATTTGGTAATAAATTTTCTTTTGGAACTTGTACATTATCAAAAATAAGTTCTCCAGTTGCAGAAGCACGTAAAGACCATTTATTATGTGTTTCAGGTGTAGAGAATCCTTCCATGCCACGTTCTACAATTAAACCATGAATTCTGCCTTCTTCATTTTTAGCCCAAACCACAGCAACATCGCAAAAAGGTGCATTTGAAATCCACATTTTAGCCCCATTTAAAAGATAATGATCTCCTTTGTCTTTAAAATTGGTTTCCATTCCACCAGGATTAGAACCATGATTTGGCTCGGTTAAACCGAAAGAACCCATCCATTCACCAGAAGCTAGTTTTGGTAAATATTTTTTTCGTTGTTCATCATTTCCATAGGTAAATATAGGATACATCACTAAAGAAGATTGTACTGAAGCAGTAGATCTTACACCAGAGTCGCCTCTTTCAATTTCCTGCATGATTAATCCGTACGAAATTTGATCTAAACCAGCACCACCAAATTCTTCTGGTATGTAAGGACCAAAAGCACCTATTTCTGCTAAACCATTAATTATTTGTTTTGGAAATTCAGCCTTTTGAGCATAATCTTCAATAATTGGTGATACATCACGTTTAACCCAATCTCTTGCAGAGTCACGAATTAATTTATGCTCTTCTGTAAGTAAATCATCTATGTTATAATAATCTGGTGCTTGAAATAAATCTGGCTTCATCTATGAATCTTATTTTTCTATTTGTGTAATATTTAACAAAAATATCAATATTTGTTTTATTTACAACAATTTAAATTATAAATGCTGTAAGTTTTGCGTATATAAAAATACGTAAAATTTGAAAGTTACTTCAAAGAAACGTTTTAAAAGTTATTGTTTTCTGTTAAGTTTGTAATGATGAAGTATACCCTTGGAAAACAAGAGAGATTAAAAAGTAAAAAACTCATAGAAAAGCTATATAAAGAAGGCAGTTCTGTAAAAGCATTTCCGTTAAGAATGGTTTTTTTACAAACAGAACATACTTCAGAGTATCCTGCACAAATGGGAGTTTCTGTAGCCAAAAGAAATTTTAAAAAAGCACCAGATAGAAATAGACTTAAAAGGTTAATGCGTGAAAGTTATCGTTTACAAAAAGAAATTGTTTACAATAATGCAGATAAGCCTTATGTTTTTATGATTTCGTATCTTGGTAAAGAAGAAAAAGAGTATCATGAAATCTATACTAAAATGAACAAATTGTTGCATTTGTTTGTAAGTGAGATAAAAAACAAAAAAAACGATGAACATCAATCATAAAAAGAAAATAGGCATTGTTGTATTTGTGGCAGTGCTTTTTTTATCATTTTCATTTAAATCTAAATTTTTTGAAGTAGCAAAACAGATTGAGATCTACAATTCTTTATTCAAGGAGTTAAATATGTATTATGTAGATGAAATTAATCCTGCAGATTTAACAGATAAAGTTATTAAAAACACCTTAAAAGATTTAGATCCTTACACTAATTTTTATAACGAACAAGATGTTGAAGATGCTAAAATTAGAAGAGAAGGTGAGTATGCAGGAATTGGTGTTTCTGTGTATTACACAAATCAAGGAATTCAAATTAAAGAAATTTACAAAGGGTTTTCTGCTGATAAATCTGGTTTAAAAGCAGGTGATATAGTTGTTTCTGTGGATGGCCAATCATTAAAAAATATGGAGAGAGACGAACTTTCTATGTTTTTAAAAGGTACACCAAACACAAAGGTGAATGCCAAAATTTTAAGGCAAGGTCAAATTCTAGATAAAGTTTTGGTGAGAGAAAAGGTTGTTGTAAACCCTGTGCCTTTCTATCAAATGATAAACGAAGAGACTGGATACATTACCTTAACTCGATTTAATAATAAAGCTTCCTCTGAAGTAAAAAAGGCTTTTATTGATTTGAAAGCCAAAGGAATGAAAAAATTGGTTTTTGATTTGCGTTCAAATCCTGGTGGATCGCTTTTAGAGGCTATAAATATTTCTAACTTTTTTGTACCAAAAGGCAAAACCATTGTAACAACAAAAGCAAAAATTAAAAAATGGAGTAATAATTATAAGGGTTCTAATGATCCTTTAGATTTAGAAATTCCGATTGTAATTTTAGTAAACGGAAGTTCTGCTTCAGCATCAGAAATTGTAAGCGGTTCTCTGCAAGATTATGACAGAGCAGTTATTATGGGTCAGCGTTCTTTTGGTAAAGGTTTAGTTCAACGTCAAAAAGAACTTACCTATGGTACACAATTAAAACTAACTATTTCTAAATATTACACCCCTAGTGGAAGGTGTATACAAGAATTAGATTACACCAATAGAGATACTAAAACAGGTATTGTACCTAAGTTTTCTGATAGAGGTATTAACGCTTTTAAAACGGCTAATGGAAGAACGGTTTATGATGGAGGAGGAATTATGCCAGATGTGGAAATTAAATTATCAGCTAAAACAGAGGCTACAGATGCATTAATAGGCTCTAAAGCATTGTTTAATTTTGCCACAGACTACTATTATGAAAACACAAATATTGCAGATCCAGAAAACTATGTTTTTACAAAAACTGATTTTAAAAAGTTTACGAATTATTTAGTTAGCGATACTACGTTTGTAACTCCACAAGAAAAAATGTTCGAAAAAGCATATTTAGCTACCGAAAACAATGCTATTGCTAAAGAATACCAAAACTTAAAAAACAGTTTAGTTGAACAAAAATTAAGTGCAATTAAGAAGAATGAAGATATACTTACAAATTTGTTGCAAGAAGAAATCTTGTTAAAATATTATTTTAAAGAAGGGGTTTATCAAAATAGAATTAAGAAGGATGAGGTTATTTCTCAGGCAGTTAATTTGCTTAATAATCAGCCAAAGTATAATCAAATATTATCAGGCAAATAACTATATATTTGCAAGACAAAATTTAGAATGTTACATACCAAAAATATAGAGAGAACAAGGGCTCAAGAGTCTACAAATGCCATTGAAAAATTATACATTTCAATGCGACACCTATTTACAAGAGGTTTTTATAAACCAATGGGTGTTTCTGGAGAAACTTTACGAAAATCGTTATTGTTATTACGTCCAGAAATTTACGGTTCTATTGCAGAAGAAAAAATTGAATTAGATGGTTTAGTTTATGTAATTGAAAGGTTGCCAGAAGGAATTGAGCAATGTCAATTTATTAATTTAACTGCAGATGAAGGTTATAAAAACTCTCATTTTAAGGCAATAATTCCACCAAAAAGAAGAAGAAATTGCTACAGAATTGATAAAGATCAAATGAATATTGAAATTACCAGAGGTAGATCTGAGATTTATGATATTCTAACCCACTTAACATTTTTATTTATAGAGTCTCATAAAATTCAAGAGCGAGTTTCTATTAATGAAGGTGAAGATTTTACCAGAGAATGGCTTCATTTAGAGGATGTTGTTTTACATCAAAAAGAAATATCCGAAGAAGAAAAAGAAGTAATTATTGTTCATTTGGGTAATATTTTAGGTAGAACTTTTGATGAAGTTTCTGCCACTTACAAGATTTTTTCAACAGAAGAAAATCCACATAAATTTTTCGGATTAATTTATTGGTTAGGAAAATTAGCCATTAAAGAAGTGCTTGAAAGTAAAAAAAGAACAGTAACCTTTAGCTCACTATTAATAGAAGAAATTGGGCATCATATTTATGGTGAAATTTGGGCAAATGACATCAAACATATTTTAAAAGAATATCAATTATTAGAAAGACCTTTGCATATTATAAGTGCAAATATGCACAGTGTTCTTAATTCTATTTATGCAAAAGGAGCTTTGCCAAAAGAAGCAGAAAGTCATAAAGAATTTGAACTTTATCAACTTTTAAGTAATTCAGATAGTAAACCATTGCAAAAGAAAGTGATGGATTATGCTTCAAAAAATGGTTTGATTTACGTTAAAGATACTTCAGGTACCAATATTAATGTACAAATTATTGATACAGATAAAATAAATTTTAATGATTCTCCGTTTCAAAAACAGCATTCTTTAGAAGAGAAACCTGTAATTATTGTTATGGATTATGCTTTTGGTGAACAAGCTTATGAAACGATGGACGAATTGTTAAAGCCATATGAAGCAGATGCAGAAAAAGTTCACTTAGATGTTAAATCTATTTCAATTATGGGTAAAGCTGGTATTTTAGAAGGTGGTAAAGGAGATATAATGATTCCTTCTGCCCATATTTTTGAAGGTACAGCAGATAATTATCCTTTTAAAAATGAACTTAAGAAAGAAGATTTAGAGGGTTTTGGAGTAAAAGTTTTTGATGGTTCTATGATTTCTGTTTTAGGTACATCTTTACAGAATAAAGATTTATTAAAATTCTTTCATGATTCTACATGGAATGTAATTGGTTTAGAGATGGAGGGTGCACATTACCAAAAGGCAATTCAGTCTGCATCTAAAATTAGAGGTAATATTTCTGAAGATGTAAAAGTAAGATATGCTTATTATGCCTCAGATAACCCTCTGGAAACAGGAGCAACATTGGCTTCTGGAGGATTGGGGATGACAGGTGTTACACCAACATATGCCATAACACAGAGAATTCTCGAACAAATATTTTAAATTAAACTAGCTTTAATATATAGTAATATGTCAACAAATCAACCAAACAATAAAAACGAAGAAGAAGTAGATTTAGGATCATTATTTGTAATTATTGGTAAAGGATTCAAAAACTTTTTCAATTTTATTGGTAATATCTTTAAAGGGATTTTCGACTTTTTTATCGTTATTCTTTTATTTCTAAGATCTAATTTTATCAAAATTTCTGGGGCTTTACTTCTAGGAATTATTGTTGGTTTCATTTTTGAGACCTCAAAACCAGATTCTTTTGGCTCAGAAATGATACTTCAACCAAACTTTAAAAGTTCTAGACAGCTCTACAATAACATTAATTTTTATAATGATCTTGTAAAACAGAAAGATACAGCAGCGCTTCAAAAAGTATTTAATTTAGATAAAGCTGAGGCAGCTTCATTACAAAAATTTACCATTGAGCCAATTAGGGTTGAGAACGATATTATAAATGCTTACGATCAATTAGTTTTAGAGGTAGACACTTTAACCATTAAAAGTTACGAATTTGAAACTTTTAAAAATTCGTTTACAGACTATGATTATAATTTTCACAAGATTAATGTAGTCGCTCAAAAAAATGATGTTTTTGATAAGTTAGATGAGGTTATAATTTCATCTGTTGTAAATAATAAATATTTCAAAAGATTTAAAGAACTAACCAATGAGAATCTAAACAGAAAAGATTCCTTATATCGTAAAAATTTAGTTCAGTTAGATTCTTTGAGAAGGGTCTATATGCAGGTAATGCTAGAAGAAGCTAAAAACCCAAATTCAGGAACAAGTATAGATTTAGGTTCAACTGCAACTAAAACCACAAATGAATTAGAGCTTTTTAATACGAATAGAAGACTTAATTCAGATCTAGAAGAAATATCAGAAGAGAAATCAAAAAATTACGAAGTAATCAATGTAATTTCTAATTTTCAACCTATTGGTCATGAATTTAAAGAGGTTACCAAAAATTATGCATTTTTAGTAGGTATTGCATTTGCAGGTCTAATGATCTTAATACTTCTGTTAATTAAATTGAATAGGTATTTAGAAAACTATAATAAATAGCTATGAAATCACTTTTAATCACTGGTGGAGCAGGCTTTATTGGCTCTAATTTTATACCCTATTTTTTAGAAAATAATAAAGATGTAAAGGTTGTAAATTTAGACTTGTTAACTTACGCTGGTAATTTAGAGAATTTAAAGGAAATTGAAGATCACGATAATTATGATTTTGTAGAAGGTGATATTTGCGATAGAAAATTAGTAGAATCACTTTTTAATAAACATAATTTTGATGGAGTAATTCATTTTGCAGCAGAATCTCATGTAGATAATTCCATTGAAAACCCAGATGCATTTGTAAGAACCAATGTCTTTGGAACGTTTAATATAATTGATGTTGCAAAGAACTTTTGGATGCATTCTCCATTTCAATTTAATGAAGGTTTTGAAAATTCTAGGTTCCATCATATTTCTACAGACGAAGTTTATGGTACATTAGGAGATTCAGGCTTATTTACAGAAAAAACACCTTATTCACCCAATAGTCCTTATAGTGCTTCAAAAGCATCTTCAGATTTTTTGGTGAGAAGCTATTTTCATACGTATGGTATGAATGTAATTACAACAAATTGTTCTAATAATTATGGTCCTAAACAGCATAATGAAAAGTTAATACCCACCATTATTAGAAAAGCTTTATCGAATGATAAAATCCCCATTTATGGAGATGGAAAAAATATTAGAGATTGGTTATATGTTTTAGATCATTGTAGAGGCATTGATTTGGTGTATAAAAACGGTAAGTTCGGTGATACCTACAATATTGGGGGTAGAAATGAAAGAGACAACTTATATATTGCCAATAAAATTTGTGAGATTTTAGATGAAGTTCAACCTAAAAATGAATCTTATAAAAATCAAATTAGTTTTGTAAAAGACAGACCTGGTCATGATTTTAGATATGCTATAGATGCTGATAAAATAGAGCGTGAATTAGGCTGGAAAGCTCAAGAAAATTTTGAATCAGGAATCAAAAAAACTATTGAGTGGTATTTAAAAAAATATCAATAAAATTATGAAAGGAATAGTTTTAGCAGGAGGTTCAGGTACAAGATTGCATCCACTTACGTTAGCCATAAGCAAGCAATTAATGCCTGTTTATGACAAACCTATGATATATTACCCAATTTCTACCTTAATTTCTGCAGGTATCAGTCAAATATTAATTATATCTACACCAAAAGATCTTCCACTTTTTAAAGATCTTCTTGGAGATGGAAGTAAAATTGGATGTCAATTTGAGTACGCAGTTCAGGAAAGTCCAAATGGTTTAGCAGAGGCATTTATTATTGGAGAAAAATTTATTGGCGATGATGCTGTAGCTTTAATTTTAGGCGATAATATTTTCTATGGATCTGGTTTGGCAAAACTGCTCAAAGAAAACACGAATCCAAAAGGAGGAATTGTATATGCTTATCATGTAAACGATCCAGAAAGATATGGTGTTGTTGAATTTGATGATGATAACAAGGCTATTTCTATTGAAGAAAAGCCAGATCATCCGAAATCTAATTACGCAGTTCCTGGAATCTATTTTTATGATAACAAGGTTGTTGCAATTGCAAAAAATATACAACCAAGTAAAAGAGGTGAATTAGAAATTACAGAAGTAAATAATGTATATCTAAAAAAAGGAAAACTTTCTGTAGAAATCTTAGATAGAGGTACAGCATGGTTAGATACAGGAACTTTTAACTCTTTAATGCAAGCAGGTCAATTTGTTCAGGTTATAGAAGAGAGGCAAGGCTTAAAAGTGGGTTCAATCGAAGAAGCAGCTTTTAGAGCAGGTTTTATAAGTAAAAAAGAAATGATAGCGATCTCAGAACCCTTGCTAAAAAGTGGATATTCTAACAATTTGTATAAGATATAATGAAAGTTACAGAAACATATTTAAAAGGTTGTTTTGTTATAGAACCAACAGTTTATAAAGATGAAAGAGGAACCTTTGTGGAAAGCTTTAACCAACAAGAGTTTGAAAAGGCTATAGGCACTACAGTTAATTTTGTTCAAGATAATGAGTCAGTTTCTAAAAAAGGTGTTATTCGTGCTTTACATATGCAGAAAGAGCCTTATTCTCAAGCAAAGTTAGTACGTGTAGTAAAAGGAAGGGTTTTAGATGTAGCCGTCGATTGTAGAAAAGACTCTCCAACTTTTGGTCAACATTTTTCCATTGAATTATCTAGAGAAAATGGGAAACAACTTTTTATTCCAAGAAATTTTCTACATGGTTTTTCAACATTAGAAGATGATACTATATTTAATTATAAATGTGATAATTATTATCAAAGAGGCTCTGAATTAGGTATTATTTATAACGATGCAACTTTGGGAATTGACTGGAAAATAGGAAGTGAGGAGATAATATTGTCAGAGAAAGATGCTATTTTAGGAGCATTTTAAAAATAATTAGTTTATCTATATGAAGTTGGTTCTTCTTATCGCAAAAATCACAAGCTATTGAAGTTAATAAAGAAAAACTTTATTTATAATAATTTATATAACCTCGTAAATTTATTAATTCCATTAATTATTTTTCCTTATATCTCGAGGATTTTTGGTCCTGTAGGTTTGGGTAAAATAAGTTTTACAATTTCATTGGTAAGTACTTTTGTAATTATTAGTTCTCTAGGTATTCCAATTTATGGAATAAGAGAAATTTCAAAAGTTAAAAATGATAAGATATTATTATCCAAAACTTTTATCGAAGTTTTTAGCATTCAACTTATATGGCTAATAATTATCATGTTATTTTATGGCATTTGGATTAGTTTCACTAATACTTTTCAAGGAGACTATATTTTAAAAATAGTGTCTTTTTTTCATTTAGTAGGGTTAGTTTGTATTATTAATTGGTTTTATCAAGGAATAGAAAATTATAGATTTGTAACAATTGTTAATGTTGGAATTAAATTTTTAACAATAATTTTAGTTTTTCTTTTTGTTAATAATGAAGACCAATATTGGCTTTACTACTGTATTTTAGTAGGTCCAATTTTTTTAGCGTTTATATTAAGCCTTATAAACACCAAACAGCATCTAATTTTTTCTTTAAAAAATCTTTCTCTAAAAAAACACGTAAAATCAATTGGAATTATATTTGCTACACAAGTTGCAATAGGTGTATATACCAATTTAAGTATTGTTTTCTTAAAATACTTTTCTAATGATGAACAAGTGGGTTTTTTTACTCCAGCTTTAAGATTAGTTAAAATTTCTACGACTGTAATTACGGCTTTAGGCATTGTTTTAATACCTAAAATAACTGAGTTTGTTAAGAATAATAATATAACAGAATGTAATCTTATAATAGTAAAGTCTATTAAGTATACTTTTTTGGTGTCTAGCCCTTTAGTGGTTTTAATTTATTTAAATGCCAATGAGATAATATTAATCTTTGCAGGAGAGAATTTTAACCAATCTATTGTATTGTTAAAATATTTAACTCCACTTATAATTTTTATAGGGCTTAGCAATATTTTTGGGTTGCAAATTTTAATACCTTTTCACAAAGAAAAATTGTATTTGTATGCGGTTGTATTAGGTTCTGTATTTAGCATATTTTTAAACTATTTTTTAATGACAACTCTACAGTCAAAAGGGGCGGTTTATGCTATTTTAATAACAGAATTTATTATTGCACTTTGCACTGGCTTTTATGCTATTAAAACGTTGTCTTTTAGGTACCCTTTTAAAACAATTTTAATTTATGTCTTTCTGTCGTTATTATTTATACCTATTACATTATTTACAGGAGTTTATTTTAAAGGTTGGGTTTTATTAATTGTAAATTTCGGGAGCTGTTTTTTGCTTTACTTTTTTGGTTTAATTTTATTTAACGAACGGTTTTTTATCGATAAAATATTTTATCCAGTTTTTAAGATTCAAATAAAATGATTGTAACAGCAGTGATTGTAACTTACGGAGATAGATTTTGTTTTTTAGAAAAAGTTATTTTTTCTTTAATAGAAGAAAATGTCGATAAAATTGTTGTAGTTTTAAATGGTATTCTAAAAAGTAGTAAAGACAAGATTTTTCTTTTACAAAAAAACTATCCAGAAATTCATTTATTAGATCTAGGCATTAATACAGGTTCTGCAGGAGGTTTTTATAATGGAATAAAAAAAGCAATAAAATTACAAACCGATTTCATTTGGTTGTTAGATGATGATAACAAACCAGAAAAAGAAGCCCTTCATAACTTACTTAAAAACACTAGTGATATAGCTTTTAATCATCAAAAAGATGCACTTTTATCTTTCCGAAAAGATAGACCTTTATATTTATCTGCTAAAAATAATAATAATGGAAGTTTAATGCTAAAAGAACAAAATGCTGCTTTAGGTTTTTCAGTGTTTAGTAGTAAAACATCATTTTCTAATTATAACAAAAAAGGTTTAAAGGTAGCCCCTTATGGGGGTCTTTTTTTTCATAAAGATTTAATTGATAAAATAGGTTTGCCAGATCAATCTTATTTTTTATATGGTGATGACTTTGATTTTTCTATTAGAATATCTAAAAATAATGGGAAAATTTTATTGGTTGAAGAAAGTGAAATAACTGATATAGAAAAATCTTTTCATCTTAAAGAAAAAAAGTGGTACCAAACTAGATTTCATTTAACAGATAATTATCTATTAATAGAGTACTCTGTTAAAAACGGAATTGTTTTTGAGTTGAGTCATATTGTGAAATTAAAATTAAATTATATTATAAACCTTTTTCTATATTCTTTAATAGTTAGTTTTTTACTATTGTTATCTTTAGAGCTTAAAAAGACTAAGGCTTTTTTAAAAGGTGTATTTCGAGGATATGCTAAAGCAAATAAAAGTTAAATGAAAATTAACCTTCGCATTATAAATGACTTATATATGATAGTTTTTATCATATACTATTTTGTTCTTTCTGGTTTTTTAAGTTTTTTTTTAGGAGTTTCAAATACTATTATCAGTCTTTTTTTTTCTTTCTCTTTCATTTTTTGGTATTTAATAAAGCCTAACCGAATTATAAGAAAAGAAATATTAAATTTTGGACAGATTACTGTATTTATAATTATTTATATTTTTTTTACTTCTTTTATTAATAAACAAGGTATAATAAGACCAATAATTTATTCACAGTTTTACGTTATTCCTTTAATTTTATTATTCCTTATTTATGAAAATGATATTCTTACATTTAGATTTTTAACTTTAAAGAAAATAAAAAATTGGATGTTATTATTAGCGCTTCTTCAGTTGCCAATATTATTAATTCAAAATAATTTTTTTGATGTTTTAATAGGTTTCAATTTTTCTGGTCAAAAGATATACTCCGTAGATTTTGAGTTTGGTTCATTTCCCTTAAAAAATGACCATGCTTTAGGCTTTTTTTTAGTTGTTAATTTGCTTTATATCTGGTCTAATAAAGTTTTAATAAATAAACTACAATTGTTATTGGCTAGTATTGTTATAGTAGTGAATTTATTACTAACAAATTCTAATGTTTCTATTCTTTTTGCCGCAATTGCTATTGCATTTTTAATTTTAAAGAAAAGAAATGAAATAAAAATTAAAATATCATTTAAAAAGATTTTAATTATCTTAATTTCTCTCTTTTTAGTAATAGTTTTAATGGAATATACTGAGTTGAAATTTTACGGTGATTTTAAAAATAAATTTTCGCATAAATTAGATATTAGAACATCATTAAAGTGGTTTAAAAAAGGTTTTGCAAGAAGAGAACAGATAATTTTAGTTTTACTTAATGACAATATTACGTATTTAGGCAACGGAGCATATGCTTATTTTGATATTTTAGCTGGTAAATTTAATAGAACTTTTAGACATTTTAGTCAGCTAATCTGGTCATATTATGATCTTGGTATTATCGGTTTATTAGCTTTTTTTTACTACATAAAATCTCTAATAAAACTTTTTAAACACAAAAGAACGTCTTTTAATATTTGTTTGACAGTAGCTATAATTATGTATTCTTTTTTTACAATACCAACTTTTGATTATAGTTTTATGCTAACCTACTTTATTTACATGCTTAAAGATGAAAATTAATTTAACTTATATACCCTACCACGATTGGAGAAAAATTAAGCAAGAAGGTTTTAGAACTAGAGATGCACATTTTATACAATCGTTTAGAGAAGATAAAAGTGTAGAAAAGTTAATTATTTTAAATAGACCTATTACATTTGCAGAACTTTTTATCAAGAAAAAAACAATCCGAAAAAAAATTAAAGGAAAAATTATTTATGAGGCTAAAAATGGTTGTCTGTATCAGCTAGATAATAATACCTATCTAATAGATTACTTTTTGCTTCAGAATATTAAACATCTTACCAAAAAAAGAGTTTGGTATTTTAATGCTTATGGACATAAGAAAGTTGTGAGCTTTTATAAAGATTGTTTAGATTTATTAGAAATAGATACAAGTAATATAGTTTCTTCTAATTTGTTTGCTTATAAATTCTTAAATAAAGTATCGGGGAAAAAAATATTTGATGGTTGGGATAATTTTAATTTAATACCAGATGTTAAATCAGCAAAAGTAGAGATTAATAAAGCTTATAAATCTTTAGCCTTAAATGTAAAACAGTGGGTAACAAATTCTACAGAAAACCAACAATACTATATAGATAAGTTTAATGTTAAAAACGTAGAAATAATAAAAAATGGTGTAAAATTAAAACCTTTTACTCTAGTTCTTGAAACCCCTAAAGATCTAAAAAAGATTAAAGATAAAGGAAATTTAGTTGCTGGTTTTGGAGGTAAAATAACACATTTATTTGATGTAGATTTATTTAATTTTATAACAAAAGAAAACAAAAATATAGAGTTTGTTATTATAGGTCAAATTATTTTAAAAAGTATTTTTTCAAAAATCATTTTTAGAGAAAATGTGCATTATTTAGGAGATAAGCACTACGATATTTATCCTAGTTATGTTAAAAATTTTGATATAGGTATTGTACCTTATAAAATTAAAGATGAGCAACATGGTGGAGATGCTATTAAAGTATACGAATATTTAGCAGCTAAATTGCCAGTAGTCGGTACTAGAGGAAATGGTCTTCAGTTCTTAGAAAATTATATAGACATTTCAGATACTTTTGAAGAGTTCAGTTATTTTCTAAACAATTTATCATCTAAAGACACATTTTATTTAGAAAAAATACGTTGGCAACATAAATCAAAAGAATTACTTAATTTGTTTGATAAGTTTTAATGCATTAAATTACTTTTAACTATTATTGTAATTAAAAAATGTATTTTGCAAACTAAAATTTATAATGATAAATTTCACTTTTTTAGAAGAGAATAAAGAAAATCTTAGACTAGAGTATCTTACAAACAAACCATTTTCTCACTTAGTTTTAGACGCTTTTTGTGATGAGCATAAACTTTTAGAACTAAGAAGGCAAATTCCCGAGCTTAATAATAAAAGTAGAGATTATATGTTTGCTAACAATAAGTTTGAAAAATCTAATTATAAAGAATTAGGTAGTTTGTTTTTAGAGCTTTACAACGATTTAAAATCAAAAAGATTTAATGATTTCTTAAGCTATATTTCTGGAAAAACTGTTTTTGTAGACCCTAGAAATCATGGAGGTGGTTTACATCAAGGTAAGCAAAATAGTAGTTTAGACATGCATTTGGATTTTAATTATCATCCTTTAAAACATAATTGGTTTAGACAAATGAACATTTTACTATATTTAAATATAGATTGGAAGGAATCATACAAAGGACACTTGAAACTAGAAGACTTAAGAACAGGGGAGAAAGATGAAATTGGTGTACCTTTTAATAGAGTAATAATTCAAGAGTGCGGGTCTCACAGTTTGCATGGATATGATCAAACATTTTTTCCTGAGGGAAACTTCAGAACTTCTATAGCCACTTATGCTTATACCGTGCATAATAAAATATTAGAAAAACCCAGAACTACAGATTGGTTTCCAACAGAGGATGCTTCTAGCTTTAAAAAGTTTGCAGCTAAACATTACAATAAAGCTGTTACAATTAAGAATAAATTATTTGGAAGTGGAACAGCAAAAAATCAGTGATTTTGACAAACTTTAAGATTGCCATAATTGGTACAAGAGGAATACCTAATCATTACGGTGGTTTTGAGCAGTTTGCGGAATCTTTATCAGTTTTTTTAGCAAATAAAGGACATGAGGTTACAGTATATAACTCAGAGAATCATCCATATAAAAAAACCGATTACAAAGGGGTGAAAATTATACATAAAAAAGATCCTGAGAAACGAATAGGTACTGTTGGTCAATTTTTTTATGACTTATATTGTATTTTAGACACAAGAAAACGAAATTTAGATATTATTCTTCAGTTGGGCTATACAAGTAGTTCTATTTGGTCTTTTTTGTTTCCAAAAAAACCAATTATTGTTACGAATATGGATGGTTTAGAATGGAAGCGTACTAAGTTTTCATTAATTGTACAAAAGTTTCTGCTTTTTGCGGAAAAAAAAGCTGTAAAAAAAAGTACTCATTTAGTTTCAGATTCTAAAGGTATTCAAAACTATATTAATACTAAATACAATGTAAAATCAACATATATTGCATATGGTACAGATATTTTAAATAAAGCGAATGTTTCTTTAATAGAAAATTTTGAACTAGTTAAAAAAGAATATGATTTACTTATTGCTAGAATAGAACCAGAAAATAATATTAAGATGGTAATTGAGGGGTATCTTCTAAGTAAATCTAAAAAAAAATTAATTGTAGTTGGAGATTATACAATAAACACCTTTGGTAAAAGTTTATATGCTGAGTATGCTAAGAATCCTAAAATTAAATTTTTAGGTAGTATATATGATAAAGAAGTTATTAATAATTTAAGATACTATTGTAACATATACTTTCATGGACATTCTGTTGGAGGCACAAATCCATCTTTATTAGAAGCAATGGGATGTTCTTGTTTAATTTTGGCTCATAAAAATCAATTTAATAGTTCTGTTTTAGAAAAAGATGCCTATTATTTTGATAGTGCAGTTAGTCTCTCAAAATTAATTGATACTACTTTTGCAAAAGATGAAATTCTTAAAGTTAATTCAAATTTAGAAAAAATTAGAAACTACTATAATTCTACTAACATTAATAATTTATATGAAACACTATTTTTTGAACTTCTTAAAAAAGAGTGATTTATCTGTGAATGAGTTGTTTTCTAGCCTAATTCTTTGCTCACTTATGTTGCCAAGAATTGTAAATAGTTTAGCAATTGGTCTTTTTTTTATCTACTCTATAATTATCTTTTTTAAATATAAAGGAACAAAGTTTAGGTTTACTAAAATCTCTCTTTTTTTTATATCTTTTTTTGTCATTTGTGTATTATCCCTTTTTTGGTCTATAGATTTAACTGCATCAAAAGAAGGAATTTCTCGCATTGTATCTTTTATTTTAATACCAATTAGTTTCTCAGTAAACTACCAGAAAATTAGACCTCTAAAAATATTTTATTTCTTTAGTTATTTTACTTTTTTTGTAGCTTTATTAATGTTACTTAAAGCAATAATTAATTATTTTCAAACTAAAGATTATCATGTTTTTTTCTATCACAATTTAAGCAATACAATTAGTGATTTGCATGCAATTTACTTTTCAATCTTTGTTTCTTTTTCAATCTTCCTTTTACTTCTAAAAGATAAAAATAAATTAGATTTGGTAGTTACAATTTTTTTAATACCTTTTTTATTTCTGTTATCATCTAAAACAGTAATTGTAATTTCATTTATTTTATGGATTTCTTTTTTTAAGAAAAACTTTCTATTTTTAAAAAAAGGCTTTATTGCAGTTATTACTTTGTTGCTTTTAAGTTCTGTTTTTTTTAAAGAAAGAATTTTTAAAGAGATTAATAATTCTAATTTGATAGAAATATTTCAAAAAGAAAATTTTGGGTGGCAATACAAATGGTCTGGTATAGGTATTAGAACACTTCAAATAAGAACTTTTTATGAATTATTAAATGAAGATGATTTTATGCTACATGGTTATGGGTACAATGCAGTAAGAGAAAAAATTATAAAAAAGCATAAATCATATAAGTTATATTCTGGTATGGTGGGTATAGACTTTCACAATCAATACCTACAATTAATAGCAGAAGTTGGTTTATTGGGCTTATTCATAATTTTAATGATTTTTATGTTGTCAATTAAAAAAGCTGTAACAGAGAGAGATCTGTTGTTTTTTAGTTTTTCTGTGCTTTTAATATTTGTTTGTATCACAGAAATTTATTTGGCTAGACAACGTGGTTTAGTTTTCTTTGTTACAACAACGCTTCTTTTTGTTTATGGCAAAAAAATTCAACATAAAATAATAAAATATAATAAATGAAAGTAGGTTACTCCTTTTTAATAAGGCCTATTAATATTACTATTGACTTAGTTGTTATTAATTTAATTTTCTACTTAATTGGAGATGAAAATTATCTTGATTTTATATTTTTATTATATATAAATTCGCTTTGGTTTTTAGGGGCTTTCTATTCAGATTATTACAAGATTGGCAGAATTACTGGTATTTTTAAATTATTAGGTGTAATACTTGCCCAGTTTTTTATATTTAGTCTTGCTTTTTTTTCATTTTTTACACTTTTTAAAGAAGGTAAAGTAGTTAACAAACAATTTGTATCTATTTTACTTATATTTTTATTTTTGTTCATAGCGAAATTCCTTTTTTATTTCTTTTTAAAACTTTATCGGAAATTTGGTAACAACTACAAAAGAATTGTAATAATTGGCCAAGATGAAACAACTTTAAAACTAATCACTTATTTTAACTCAAATGAAGATTTGGGTTACATGAATAAAGGTTTTTTTTCTGATAAATCTTCAAAATCAAAAAATTATTTAGGGACTATATCAGAGAGTTTTAATTATGTTATAGATAATAATATAGACCAAATTTATTGTTCTACTTCTTCAATTAGTAGAACACTAATAAAAAATATAATATGGTTTGCTAAAATCAATCAGAAAGAAATAAAATTAATACCATCAGCTAAAGATATTTTAAGTGAAAATATTTCGATTGAAAAATACGATACTATACCAGTATTAAAAATTAAAAAACTACCTTTTGAATCAGCTCAGATAAGATTTTTAAAGCGAAGTTTTGACATTTTTTTCTCATTTTTAATTTGTGTGTTTGTTTTATCTTGGGTAACACCTCTAATATGGGTTTTTATAAAGTTGGAGTCAAAAAATCAACCATTGTTCTTCAAGCAAAAAAGAACTGGTTTTCAAGGTAAAGATTTCTATTGTTATAAATTTTCTTCTATGATAACAAATAAAGAGTCCAACACACAACAAGCTATAAAAGGAGATAAGAGAGTTACCAAAGTAGGTGCCTTTATTAGAGCTACAAGTTTAGATGAATTGCCACAATTTATAAATGTTTTAATGGGAGATATGAGTGTTGTAGGTCCTAGACCCCATATGACAAAACAATCATTAGATTTCGAAGATAAAATTCAAAATTATATAAGAAGAAGTGCTGTAAAGCCTGGTATTACAGGTTTGGCTCAGGTTAAAGGCTATAGAGGAGAAATTATAAAGAAGTCTGATATAGGAAATAGAGTACGTTTAGATGTATTTTATATAGAAAACTGGACTTTTATTTTAGATATAAAAATTATATTTCAAACTCTAATTCAGGTTTTAAAAGGTGATGAAAAAGCGTATTAATAAATGAATAAAAACATATATATAACAGCTTCTATTGTACTTTTTAATGAGGATTTAAAAGAGTTAGAAAATACTGTGTCTTGTTTTTTGAATGTAAAAATTTCCAAGAAATTATATTTAATAGATAATACGTTAAATGGAGATTTTAAAGGCTTATTTCATCATCAAGATATAGAATATATTGCTGTGCCCTCTAATATTGGTTTTGGTGCTGGTCATAATAAAGCTTTAAAATATTTAAAAGATAAATCTGATTATCATTTAATTTTAAATCCTGATGTCTCTTTTAAGCCAAAAATTATTACAACATTAATTAGCCAGTTAGAATTAGATAATTCAACTGCTATGATAGCTCCAAAAGTTTTGTTTCCAGATGGCAGGCATCAATATTCCTGCAGAAGATATCCAACTGTTTCAGAATTACTAGCAAGAAGATTTACATTTTTAAAATTTATTTTTAAGAAACAAATTTTAAAAGGTACCTACAGGGATTTAGATTTAAATCAGTCATTTTTTGCAGATTATATCACAGGGTGTTTTCATCTATATAGAACAGAAGATTTTGTGAAATTAAATGGTTTTGATGAACGCTATTTTTTATATATGGAAGATGTAGATATTTGTAAAAAAATAGACTTGATGGGTAAAAAGAAATTATATTATCCTCAAGAAGAAATTATTCATGTTTTAAAACAAGGATCGTCAAAAAGTTTTAAGCTATTTTTAAGACATACATTTTCGGCAATTAAATATTTTTTAAAGTGGGGTTTTAGGTAGCCAATTTTATTTAAAATATATTTGCAATCCATAAATTAATTACCATGAATATTTTAATATTAGGTTCTGGAGGAAGAGAACATGCATTTACATTAAAGTTAGTTGAAAGTCCAAAAGTTAACTCGGTTTTTGTTGCACCTGGAAATGCAGGTACAAATGAAATTGCAACAAATGTAAATATCAATCCTACAGATTTTGATGCTGTTAAAAAACTAGTGTTAGAAAATAATATTAAAATGGTAGTTGTTGGGCCTGAAGCACCTTTGGTAAATGGTGTTCATGATTTCTTTTTGGCAGATGATGAGCTAAAAAATATTCCTGTTATTGGTCCTAAAAAAGACGGAGCTTTATTAGAGGGGTCTAAAGATTTTTCTAAGAAATTCATGGAAAAATATAATGTGCCCACTGCAAAATATAAGTCTTTTACTAGTGATAATTTAGAAGATGGTTTTGCTTTCTTAGAAACCTTAGAACCACCATATGTTTTAAAAGCAGATGGTTTAGCAGCAGGTAAAGGAGTTTTAATTTTAAACTCTCTAGAAGAAGCTAAAATAGAATTAAAAGAAATGGTTTCTAATCAGAAGTTTGGTGAAGCCTCATCAACTGTGGTTATCGAAGAATTCTTAAAAGGAATAGAGCTGTCTGTATTTGTTTTAACTGATGGGAGGAATTATAAAATTTTACCTTCAGCAAAAGATTACAAACGAATAGGTGAAGGTGATGTAGGTTTAAATACTGGAGGAATGGGTGCAATTTCACCCGTGCCTTTTGCAGATGATAATTTTTTAAATAAGGTAGAAGAATTAGTTGTAAAACCTACCATTCAAGGTCTTCAAAAAGAAGGTATAGACTATAAAGGTTTTATTTTTATAGGTTTAATGAATGATAATGGAAATCCTTCTGTTGTAGAATACAATGTAAGAATGGGAGATCCAGAAACAGAAGTGGTTTTACCAAGAATTGAATCTGATTTATTCGAGTTGTTTGATGGTGTTGCAAATCAGACATTGAATGAGAAATCTTTTGTTGTAACTAAACAAACAGCAACTACTGTTATGTTGGTTTCTGGAGGTTATCCTGAAGCTTACGATAAAAACAAAGAAATTAGTGGTTTAGAAGATACTGCAAACTCAACCATATTTCATGCAGGTACAACTTTAAAAAATGGTAAAGTAGTAACAAGTGGAGGTAGAGTCATGGCTATAACTTCGTTTGGAGATTCTATTCAAGAGGCTTTAGATAAGTCTTATGAAAGCATTCGCAAAATATCATTTGATAAAATGAACTACAGAAAAGATATCGGATTCGATTTAGTTTAAGAATTAACTTGCTTTTTCTAGTGTAAATGAAAATTCAGAGCCTTCACCAAAGGTGCTTTTTAATAAGATATTTTCATTATGTGCTTCAACAATATGCTTTACGATAGAAAGGCCTAAACCAGAGCCTCCTTGTTCACGAGATCTACTTTGGTCTACTCTGTAGAAACGTTCGAATAAACGAGATATGTGCTCTTTTTTAATACCTTCTCCATTATCGGTTACTTTAATAATAAATTTTTTGTCTGAGTAACTCTCAACACCAACATACGTGGTTCCATTAGGATTTCCGTATTTGATTGAATTTACAATAAGGTTAATTAAAACCTGCTCAATTTTTTCGATATCACCTTTAACAAAAACTGGGAATTCGTATACCTTATCAAACTTTAAAGAGATGTTTCTTTTCTTTGCTTTCATCTCAAATAAATCAAACACATTCTGAATTAGTTCTAGAATATTAAAAACTTCAATATCTAAATTAGTTCCTTCATTTTCAAGTTTAGCAATCATGTCTAAATCCTTAATTACAGCAACCAACCTTTCAACGCCTTTGTTAGCTCTATTAAGGTATTTCATTCTAATCTCCTTATCATTTACAGCTCCTTCAAGTAGTGTTAATATGTAACCCTGAACTGTAAAAAGTGGAGTTTTTAACTCATGAGCAACGTTACCTAAAAAGTCACGTCTAAAAGAATCTCTTTCAGTTAAACTCTTTATTTCTAAACGTTTTCCTTCAACAAATTTTTGCATACTTTTAGAAAGCTTGTCAATATCTGTTGTAGCAGATTCTCTTTTTAAATCATTTACGTTTAAAATAGAAACTTCTTGATAAATTTTACGTAATCTTCTGTAGATAAAGTGTTCAGCTCTATATTGAATGATAAAAAATGAAATTATAAAAAGAGCGATAATAGATGCTATGATACTTCCAAATCCTAAGTTTTTACTTATCATAAAATAGGAAATAGAAGAGATAACAACAGCCAATAGTGTTAAATATACAGCTGATGAAAGAGCATAAGAATATGTTTTTTTAATTCTCAATAAATTATATTTAATCTTTTAAAACAAATTTATAACCAACACCTTTTACAGTTTTAAAATGGTCATCACCAATTTTTTCTCTAAGTTTTCTTATGTGTACATCTATTGTTCTACCACCAACAACTACTTCATTACCCCAAACTGTATCTAAAATAACTTCTCTTTTAAAAACCTTACTTGGTTTAGAGGTTAATAGCGAGAAAAGTTCGAATTCTTTTCTAGGTAAAGCTATTTTTTTACCAGCTTTGTATACTACATATTCATCTCTATCAATTACAATATCACCTAATTTAAGAGTCTCTTCACTTTCCTCTTCACTCTTTAATCTGCGTAAAAGAGATTTAATTTTACTAACTAATACTTTTGGTTTAATTGGTTTTGTAATATAGTCATCTGCACCAGCTTCAAAACCAGCTACTTGAGAGTAATCTTCACCTCTAGCAGTTAAAAAAGCAATAATTACATTATCTAGATTTTTAATTTTTCTAATTTTTTCACAAGCTTCAATACCATCCATCTCTGGCATCATGATATCTAGTAAAATAAGATGTGGTGTATTTTTTTTAGCAGATTTTATGGCTTCTTGGCCATTTTCGGCAGTAAAAACTTGATAACCTTCATTTCTTAAATTGTAACCAACAATTTCTAAAATATCTGGTTCATCATCTACTAGTAAAATTTTTATATCACTTTTATTCATAATTGTGCTGTTTATTCCTCTTCAAAAATAGCGATTAATATTTTATGATGATTACTACTTAACAATCATTTAATCTTAACTAGGTCTTTTAGGGTAAATAACTTAACAATTACTTAATCTATCTGTTTGATAGAAACACGCTTATAATTTTCTACTTTTATAGCTCTTAATTAAAAAATTAATCAAACATGAAAAAAAATTACTTATTTACTTTATTATTAACCTTATTCTTTAGTGCCATTTCTTTTGGTCAGGTACTTATAACAGAATTAGCAGATCCAAATAATGATGCAACAGCAAGGTATGTAGAGATATATAATGCTGGAACTTCTGCACAAGACATGACTGGCTGGACTTTACAGAGATACACAAATGGGAATTCTGAATTATCTACAAACGTAGTAGATTTAGCGCCTATTGGTAGTTTAGCTGCTGGCTCTTTTGCTATTATTGCATCTAATGCTACAAATTTTCAAACTGTTTATGGTATGGCTGCAGATATAGATGCTGGGACAGGTGGTCCAGGAGATAGTAATGGTGATGATCAAATTGTTTTATATAATGGATCTACTGTGGTAGATATTTTTGGAGTTCCAGGTGAAGATGGTTCAGGAACTTGCCACGAGTTTGAAGATGGAAGAGCAGAAAGAAAAGCTACAGTAACTTCAGCAAATCCAACTTGGAGTAGTTCTGAGTGGAATGTATGGGCAGATAGTACAATAAGTGGCTGTACAACACACACAAACTCTCCGAGAGAAGCCCCTACTGATTTTGACCCTAAAGCTTGGATTGGTACAAGTGTTTCTTCAGATCCAAATTTATTGATTTCTTCTCCAACAGAGGCTAACGTTTACACTTCAACAATGGTAGATGTTACAATAGATATTTTTAACTTTTCTTTATCTGCGGATAATGGTTCTGGAGCAAGTGATAATTCTGGAGATGGGTATATAAAATCAACTTTAGTAACAGTTGGTGGTTCTACAGAAAATGCAGATTTTTTTACAACAACATTACCACAAATAGAAGTTGTACCTGGTTCATCTTATACTTTAACCTTAGAATTAGTAGATAATGATGGGGCTTCTTTGTCTCCAGCAGTGTCTAAAAGTGTTTCTTTTTCATCAGATTTTCCTTGTGAACTTGCTTTAGGAGCAATTACGACTTCTTGTGAAGCAGTCACATCAGCTTCTGACACCTACTCTGGAACTATCGCATTTACAGGCGGAAATACAAGTGCAACTTATACAATTACGGCACCTTCTGGTGTTACAATTGGTGGGGATAATCCAGATATAGTTGCAGAGGGTACAATTACTTTTTCTGGAATGACAGAGGGTACTGATACAGAAATTACAATTGTTGGAGCAACGAATAGTTCGTGTGACTTAACAAGAACATTATTCAGTCCATCTTGTATTGGCTTACCAATATCTGATGATTTTTCTTATGCAGATGGTAGTTTAGTAGATAATCCATTATGGGACAATTTTAGTGGAACATCAGGAGATTTACTGGTTACAGCTGGTCAAGCATTAGTACAGCATGGAACACCTAGTGAAGATGCGCAAATACAGTTTGCAGCAGTTACTGGCAGTGTTTATTATGCATTTGATTTTACAGTTGTAGATCCAGGTGGCCCAATATCAGGTACTGATAATGAATACTTTGCTATGTTTAAGGATGCCTCATTTACTTATAGGGCTAAACTTGATATCGTTCCTCCTGCTTCTTCAGGAGATTTTACTGTTGGAATTGCTACAATAGGTAATACTGCAGATGCAGTTTGGGCAACAGATTTAACTTATGGGGTTTCTTATAGAGTTACTGTTATGTTTAATCAAGATGATAATATTGCCAAATTATGGGTAGACGCAACTTCAGAATCAGATACCTCAATTTTAGGTTCTGACGAACAAGATCCAGGAATTTCAATTGAAGGTTTCGGATTAAGACAATCAGACTCAGATTTAAATGAAGGAATTCTTGTTGACAACCTGAGAATAGGATCTACTTTTGCTGACACTACTTTATCTGTAAGTAATTTAGAAATCGATGGTTTTGCACTTTATCCAAATCCTGTAACTAATAATAACTTAACAATTACTAGTAACAGTGCAGAGGTTAAAAACATTTCAATCTTTAATGTTCTAGGTAAAAATGTATTAAGTACAACTGTTGCTGGGAATAAAGCAGAAATAAATACTGCATTATTATCATCAGGAATTTACATTATTAAAGTTCAAGAAGGTGCAAATACTGCAACTTCTAAATTAGTAATTAAGTAAATTACAATATTCATATTTTGATAAAGCTCTGAATTTTCAGAGCTTTTTCTTTTTTACTATATTTATAAAAAAGAAATTGTATTGCTATGAACTTAACTTATCAGTTAAATGATATCCTCTTTTTGGATATCGAAACTGTACCTCAGGAAGAATATTGGTCAAACTTATCGATAGAAACCCAACAATTATTTGATGCAAAAACCAAATATCAAAGAAAAGAAGAATTTACTGCAGAAGAATTTTATGAAAGAGCAGGTATTTGGGCAGAGTTTGGTAAAATTGTTTGTATTTCTGTAGGGTATTTTAATAATACAGATACTAATAGACAATTAAGAATTCGTTCTTTTTTTGGTGATGATGAACATCAAATACTTACTGATTTCAAAACTTTATTAGATAAGCATTTTGCTAAAAAATCGAACATTTTGTGTGCGCATAATGGAAAGGAATTTGATTTTCCGTTTATAGCTAGACGAATGATTGTACATCAAATAGAGTTGCCAAAAAAATTAAACTTATTTGGTAAAAAGCCATGGGAAGTACCACATTTAGACACCTTAGAACTTTGGAAGTTTGGTGATTTTAAGCACTATACTTCTCTAAAATTATTAACGTCTATTTTAGGAATACCTTCACCAAAAGATGATATTGATGGTAGTGAAGTAGCAGAGGTATATTATAAGAAAAAAGACATTGATCGTATTGTAACTTACTGTGAAAAGGACACAGTTGCAGTGGCACAAATACTTTTAAAATTTAACAATGAAGCTATTTTAAACGACCATGAAATTGTAAACGTGAATTAATCTTCTAGCTTTAAAGACAATTCTAACCAGCGTTCTTCTTTTTGCTCTAAATCATTAATAATCTGTTGTAATTCCTCAGATTTTTTGGCAATATTTTCTTCTGCAATTTCTACGTTTAGAAACTGTTTTTCAATGCGTTCTTTTTGATTCTGCAAACGCTGAATTTCATCTTCTAGAGCACCAAATTCTCGTTTTTCATTATAACTTAAAGTACTTTTGCTAGATTTAGTTGTATTCGTTTTTGAAACTGCTTTAATATTTTCAGATACTTCTTGTTCGTAAGGATTAGAGTTTTCGTAAGCTCTAAAATCTGAGTAGTTTCCAGGAAAATTTTCTACAATTCCATCTCCTCTAAACACAAATAAAGCATCTACAATTTTATCCATAAAATACCTGTCATGTGAAACCACCATAAGATTTCCTGGGTAATCTAATAGAAAATTTTCTAAAACATTTAGCGTAACTACATCTAAATCATTAGTAGGTTCATCCAATATTAAAAAATTAGGATTTTGTATTAAAACAGCACATAAATACAAACGTTTTTGCTCACCTCCAGAAAGTTTTTCTACAAAGTCGTACTGTTTTTTCTTATCAAATAAGAAACGTTCTAATAATTGAGAAGCAGATATTTTTCTTCCTTTTGTTAACGGTATAAACTCACCAAACTCTTTTATAACTTCAATAACTTTTTGGCCTTCTTTAATGTTAATTCCAGATTGTGTGTAATAACCAAACTTTACAGTTTCACCAACTACCACTTTACCACCATCAACAGGGTTTTTCTGGGTAATTATATTTAAAAAAGAAGATTTTCCTGTCCCGTTTTTACCAATAATTCCAATTCGTTCTCCACGTTTAAAAACATAATCAAAACCATCTAGAATTACCTTATCTCCATAAGACTTTTTTAATTTATGAAGTTCAAGAATTTTACTTCCTAAACGTTCCATATTAATCTCTAATTGAACTTTATGATCTTTTCTACGTTGATGTGCTTTTTCTTTTATTTGATAAAAATCATCAATTCTAGACTTCGATTTTGTGGTTCTAGCTTTTGGCTGTTTACGCATCCAATCTAGCTCTTTTTTAAAGAGGTTTTTAGCCTTTTCTGTAGTAACCTTTTCAAGCTGAATGCGTTCTTCCTTCTTTTCTAAATAGTAAGAGTAGTTTCCTTTATACTTGTATATTTTACCATGGTCTAATTCTAAAATTTCATCACAAACACGTTCAAGAAAATACCTGTCATGTGTAACCATGAATAGTGTAATTTTTTCTTTCGCGAAAAAATCTTCTAACCACTCAATCATTTCTAAATCTAAGTGGTTTGTTGGCTCATCTAAAATTAATAAATCTGGTTTGCTTATTAAAACAATAGCTAAAGATAGGCGTTTTCTTTGTCCACCTGAAAGAGAAGAAATCTTCTGACTTAAATCTTCAAGTTTAAGTTTAGATAATATTTGTGTGTACTGCGTTTCAAAATCCCAAGCATTGAATTGATCCATTAAATCAAAAGCAGCTTGATAAGCTTCTGCATCATCAGGGTTTTTTAAAGCGCTTTCATATTGTTTTATTACAGAAAGTATTTTATTGTCTGTATCAAATATGGTTTCTTCAATAGTTAAATCAGGATTTAAATCGTCATTCTGAGCAAGGTAAGCAATAGAAATACCTTTTCTACTAACAATTTGCCCTGTATCAGAACTGTCTAAACCAGCTATAATATTTAAGATTGATGTTTTACCTGTTCCGTTTTTGGCAACAAATGCTATTTTTTGATCTTTATTAATACCAAATGAAATGTCTTGAAACAAAACACGCTCACCATAAGATTTAGATATATTTTCAACAGAAAGATAATTCACAAATACAAAATTTAGTTTGTACAAAGAAACAAAAAACCCAAGAGTTAACTTGGGTTTTTTACATCATTTGCAAACGAAATCTTTGTGGGGGAATTGGGGGATTTTTTGGGGGATTAATTTCTTGATGTAAAATTACTTCAAATAAGAGTGCTTGTCAATCCCTATAAATAGTGAAATTTTTTAATCCCCATAAATAGGGAGACCTCTCCCTATTTATGGGGAGAAAATATATTTTTTAGCCTTTAAACAATTTTACATTTCTACTATTTAATACTATCTTGCAACTATATATAGATAAAGAATATTTTATGAAGATTATAGTGCCAATGGCAGGTATAGGTTCTCGTTTAAGACCTCATACATTAACAGTTCCAAAACCGCTTACAGTAATTGCTGGTAAGCCAATTGTACAACGTTTAGTAGAAGACATTGCTTCTGTAATAGATGAAGAGATAGATGAAATAGCTTTTGTAATTGGTAGTAGAGCAAAAGGTTTTCCTGCAGATACAGAAGAAAAATTATTAAAAATAGCTGAGGAATTGGGTGCAAAAGGTTCAGTTTATATTCAAGATGTTGCCTTAGGTACTGCTCATGCAATTTACTGTGCAAAAGAATCTTTAAGTGGGCCATGTGTTGTTGCTTACGCAGACACACTATTTAAAGCAGATTTTACATTAGATGTAAATGCAGATGGTGCAATTTGGGTAAGTAAAGTAGATAACCCAAGTGCTTTTGGAGTGGTAAAATTAGAAGATGGTATTATTACTGATTTTATAGAAAAACCAAAAGACTTTGTTTCAGATTTAGCAATTATTGGTATTTATTACTTTAAAAGTGGAGAAAAACTTCTTGAAGAAATTCAATATTTAATTGATAATGATTTAAAAGAAAATGATGAGTATCAATTAACCAATGTCTTAGAATCTTTAAAACAACAGGGAGCTAAATTTATACCAGGAACAGTAAGTACTTGGATGGATTGTGGTAAAAAAGATCCTACAGTAGATACTAATAAACAAACTTTACATTTCGAACACGAAGCTGGTAATAACTTAGTTGCTGATGATGTAGTGCTAGAAAATTCAGAGATAATTCAACCTTGTTTTGTGGGTAAAAACGTTGTGCTTAAAAATTCAAAAATTGGGCCTTATGTTTCAATAGGTGAAAATAGTGTTGTTGAAAATTCAACAATCAATAATTCATTAATTCAAACAAATGTATCGATTTCAAACGCAACATTAGATAATGCAATGATTGGAAATCATGCAAAATATAATGGTGAATATACCTCTGTAAGTATTGGCGATTATACAGAATTAACGTAGATGACAAACATCGAAAATACAAAAACACATAGGCAAGAGAGGCAATTTAATTATTTTAAATTGGCTCTTTTGTCTTTAGCTTTTTGTCTACTTTCGATGACTAGTTTTGGGCAAGACAGTATTCCAGAAAAAGAAGATTTAACTGAAGAAGCAGAGTTAATATTTCAAGCCTTCTTTTTTAAAGCATTATCAGATAAATCAATTGGTAATCATCAAAAAGCAATAGAAAATTTAGAGAGTTGTAATCAGCTTTTAGCGAGTAATACAGCAGTGTATTTTGAGTTTTCTAAAAACTATTTAGCACTTAACAATGTTAATTTGGCCAAAGAATACATTACTAGAGCATTAGAGCAAGAGCCCAATAATGTTTGGATGTTAAAGCATTTGGTAAAAGTATATCAGAAAGAAAATAACTTGAATGATGCAATTCTTACGCAAAAAAAACTGGTAGCTATAAATCCAAAAGAAAGGCCTTTTTTAGTTAGACTTTATCTTTATAACAGAGCTTATGATAAAGCCATTTTATTAATGGAATTGTTAGAAAACGAGAATGCATTAACTGCTGATTTAAAGAGAATAAAACAACGTTTAAACACCAGAAAAGTTCCCGAACAAAAAGCAGTAAAATTAAACGATATTTCTGTTTTAGAAAAAAAATTCCAGCAAGATAAATCTTACGAAACCTTAAAACAGATTTTAAAAATTTCTGAATCTAATACCATCAACCTGTTAAAGTATAGTGAAGAAGGTATAAGTTTGTTTCCTGCACAACCTTTGGTTTATTTAATGAAGGCAAGAGCCTTAAATAATCAGAAAATGTATAAAAAAGCGTTATCTACTTTAAATAATGGTATCGATTTTGTAATAGAAGAAGAAATGGAGGTAGATTTTTATATAGAAATGGCGAATTCATATAAAGGTTTAGGTAACAAAAATGAAGAAAACAAGTATTTGCAAAAGGCGAAACAATTAAAAAGTTAACATGAAGTTTTTTAAATATTTAGTACTTTTTACCATAGTATTTACATCATGTAAATCCAACAAAAATATGATTGATGCAACAGCTGTAGCTAAAAATTTTTCTGCTAAGAAAGTAGCAAGAAAACATATGGCTGCTAATTTTGATAAGCAAACCATAGATGCAAAACTTAAAGTAAATTTTGATAATGGTAAAACAAATCAGAATTTAACTGTAAGTATGAAGATGAAAAAAGATGAAGTAATTTGGTTAAGAGGTACTAAGTTTATAACAGTTTTTAAAGCAGAAATTACACCTACTAAAGTGCGTTATTATTCATCAGTTTTTAAACATTCATTTGAGGGCGATTTTTCTATGCTTAAAGAATTGCTTGGAGTAGAGATTAATTTTGAACAATTACAGAATTTATTTTTAGGGCAAGCCTTGCAAGATGTTACTGCTGAAAAACAAGATGTAAATGTTCTAAACAATAGATATGTTTTAAACCCAGAGCAACAAGCTTTGCTATATAATATTTTTTATACTATAAATCCTGCACATTTCAAGTTAGATAATCAAAGTATTGTAAATGATGAAAAAGGTTTACGTTTAGATATTAAATACCCAAACTATAACTTAATAAATTCGGTAGTTTTTCCTACTGCTATTGAAATTAAAGCTAAAGACAAAAAAAGAATAACTGTAATTAATTTAGAATATAAAACTGTTGAATTTGATACTGACGTTAATATGTCTTTTAATATGCCTGCAGGTTATAAGCAATTAACTTTTTAATGAGGTTTATTAGAATTTACATATTATTTTTCATTGTACTTTTTGCAAGTAGTACTCTCTTTTCTCAAACCAGAAAAGAGTTAGAAAACCAACGTAAAAAATACAAGTCTGAAATTAAACAACTAAATAATTTACTCTTTAAAGAAGTTAAAAAAGAGCGCAATGTTTTAGAAGAATTAAAAGATATTCAGCAAAAAATAGAAGTTAGAAATAAGCTAATAAATACCATCAATTTAGAAGCAAAACTATTGAGTAATGAAATTCGTGAAAACGAAAAACAGATTGCAAAACTCAATAAAAATTTAGCCGATCTTAAAAAAGATTATGGCAATATGATTTACAAATCTTATAAAAGTAAATCACAGCAGAGTAGGGCCATGTTTTTGTTGTCTTCAGAAAATTTTTATCAGGCATATAAAAGGTTAGAGTATATGAAACAATATACATCCTTCAGAAAAAAACAAGGAGAAGAAATCGTTAGTCAGACTGTTTTTATTGGTAAAATGAATGATTCTTTGTTGAATCAAAAACAAATAAAAGATACGCTAATTTTATCTGAAATTAATCAGAAAAAAGCCATAGAATCCGATAAAAATAAGCAAGAAAACTTATTGTCTTTAATTAAAAAGAAAGAGAATAAATATAAAAAGGATTTAAAGAAAACCATTCAAGAAGAGAAAAGAGTTGCTGCTAAGATTGATAAAATTATCAAAGAGGAAATAGAAAGGGCTAATAGATTAGCACTTGCTAAGCTTAAAAATAAACCAAAAACGGTAAAGAAAAATGAGTTTATTTTAAGTCCAGAAGCAAAAGCATTGGCAGCAAGGTTCGATTTAAATAAAGGTAAATTGCCTTGGCCAGTTTCTGAAGGTATTATTGTTAGAAGGTTTGGTGTGCAGCCACATCCAATTTTTCCTGGAATTACGATTAATAGTACAGGTGTGCATTTTGTAACTTCAGAAGGTGGTGAAGCAAAATCAATTTTTGATGGTGAAGTATTTAATGTTCTAATTGGTTCTGGAGGTAAAAAGAACGTTTTAGTTAGGCATGGTAATTACATCACATCTTATAACAACCTTGAAAACTCTTATGTTAAAAAGGGAGATAAAGTAAAAGTAGGGCAGAGCTTAGGTAAAATTTTTACTGATAAAATTAATGGCAAAACTACTTTAGTTTTTGTATTACTTAAAAACACTGTAAAGCTTAATCCTGCTTCTTGGATGCTAAAAAGATAAAATTATCTTAAAATATTTTCTGTGTTAATTTCTATACGAATTGCGTTAAAAAATATCGAGTTCTATTTATAATTTTGGGTAGTTGGTTAATAGTAATCAGCAGAATTAAAAACTATAAAAAAGAACAAAATGGAAAATTTAAACAAAAAACGTGTAGCAATTTTAGCTACAAACGGATTTGAAGAAAGTGAGTTAAGAGAACCTAAAAAAGCTTTATTAGAAGCTGGTGCAGATGTAGATATTGTTTCTTTGGAATCAGGTGAAATTAAATCTTGGAATGATGGTGATTGGTCTGAATCTTATAAAGTAGATAAAACTTTAAACGAAGTTTCTCAAGAAGATTATAATGCCTTGGTTTTACCTGGTGGAGTTATAAATCCTGATGTATTAAGAAGAGAAGAAAGTGCCATTGATTTTATTAGATCTTTTTTTAAAAATCATAAACCTGTTGCAGCAATTTGCCATGCACCATGGTTATTGGCAGAAACAGGAGTTTTAGAAGGTAGAGAAGTAACTTCTTTTAGCTCAATTAAAACAGATATTATAAATGCAGGCGCAATTTGGTCTGATAAAGAAGTGGTTGTAGATGCTGGGTTAGTAACTAGTAGAAACCCTGATGATTTACCAGCATTCAATGCTAAAATTGTAGAAGAAATTTACGAAGGTAAACATGAAGAACAAACTGTATAATAGATAATAGTATACATAAAAAAAGGTGCAATTTTTAGTTGCACCTTTTTTTATTTATGAGGTTTAAACCGAATGTTTTTCTGTAAAATTACGGTGTTTGGTAAGGTAATTAAATCTCCATTTTCTACAGTTAACGTTATAAAAAAGGCGCCAATGTCATTTATAATACCAGTTATATTATTGTCTTTTTCAAGTATGGTAATTGTATCACCTATTTTAACAGGATAATTAATATATAAAATTAAACCTGCTGTAATATTTGATAAAATAGACCATTGAGCGAAAAAAGCAATACCTAAAATGGTTAAGAAAGATGATACATAAACCATCAATTGCTTTTCATCTACACCCCAAATAAAAGCTATTAGAACTATTACTGCAGCATAAACTAAGAAAGTTATAATTCGGTTTACAATTAAAACTCTGGTTTTTTGAAACCCGAATTTAACTCGAATTTTTTTCAAAGAATTCGTAATCATTATTCTAATTATAGAACCTACAACAATAATTATTAGCGATTCAATAATTTTAAAATGATTTAAATATTCTAACATAATTTAAGACTTAAAGAGTGCTTTTAACTCAGTAGCTTCATCTGGTTTCATTTTACCTGCTAAAACTAAACTTAGTTGTTTTCTTCTAAGAGCGCCATCAAAACGAATTTTTTCTAATTCAGTCTCTGGTACTATTTGTGGTATTTGCACAGGCTTACCAGTTTCATCTACAGCTACAAAAGTATAAATACCTTCGTTAACCTTTGTACGCATACCAGATTGTCTATCTTCAATCCAAACATCAACATAAATTTCCATAGAAGATTTAAAGGCTCTAGAAACTTTTGCTTCTAAGGTTACTACACTTCCAACAGGAACAGATTTATTAAATGCAACATGATTTACAGAAGCAGTAACTACAATTCTAGAAGAATGACGTCTTGCAGCAATACTACATGCTCTGTCCATTCTTGCTAACAATTCACCCCCAAAAAGATTATCTAGGTAATTTGTATCTCCAGGTAAAACTAAATCTGTAAGTATTGTTAAAGATTCTCTAGGCGTTTTTGCTTCCATTTTAAAAATTTCTGCAAAGATAAGGATAGCCCTTAAATAAACGTTATTTTTTTACTAATAACCAAGCGTCTTTGCATACAGAATCTTGAATTTTATAAAGTTCATTTATGGCTTCGTTTCTATCAGCAAAACTATTAAAAACTACTTCTGTTAAGCCCCATTTATTTACGCCAATAATTCTAGCTTCATACCCTTCTTTTTGAAGTTGCTTTACCTTTTTTTCTGCATTTGCAGGAAATTGAAATGCACCAGCTACAATATGAAATTGTTTTGCCTTTTCTTTTATAGCATTTAATTCAATAGTTGGTAAAGGATTTGTAATGGTAAACGTAGCAGATTGAATCTTTTTTTCTAATGCCTTTTCTTGAGAAGCTAAAATAGTATTTTGCTTATTTTGTTGATAAAGGTTATTTCCAACAAAACCTAATGTTAATAAAATAGCAGCTGTTGCAGCATACTTTAAAAGTGTAGGTAAAACTTTATTATTTGCTGTATTGGTAACAGTCACTAAAGGTTTTACAATTGCTTGTTTTCTTTCAATTTCTGACGTAACAACAGTAGCCAATCCAAAAGATTCAGCCAAATAGTTTACTTCAGTATTTGGTTCAAAAATTATCTGCTGATTCTCATTTAACCTTAATGTACCAACTTGTGCTAATTCTATTGCATCTTTTTGTAATTGAACCTTCCAATTATTTACTACTGTAGCTAAAGTTTTATTTGCATCTTCAAAAGACATACCTTCTACAGAAGCTATATAATTTGCCAATAAACCATCATTCTCTTTTAAATTGTTATTAAAAGCAATTTGTTTGAATGGTGGTAAGAAATTAGAAGTATGTGAATTATATGTAGCACTCATTCTGTTGGTAATGAAACCACCAAAATTAGGTACAATTACACAGTCATATCTATAAAGTAAGTCTTTGATGTAGTTGGCTAAAATCATATAAACAAATATATAAATTCTACTGAGTTTTAAGAATTAGAGCTGCAAATTTTATCAACAATTATTTTATATATTGGTTCTCAAATTGTTATTGATGAAAGATGAAAAATTACTTGCGGTTTTGCGCTTGCAAAAAAGTAAGGCAATAGGAGATATTCTCTCTAAAAAGTTAATTGCAACTACTGGAGATGTAGAAAAAATATTCGCAGAAAAACCCTCTACTTTAGAAAAAATAAACGGAATTGGTACACATGCTCTAAAGCATTTACTAGATAAAAAGAACTTAATTGCTGCAGAGAATGAACTTAAGTATATAAGAGAAAATAATATTGCTTACACCTATTTTTTAGAAGATGATTATCCTAAGAATTTAACGAATTGTATTGATAGTCCTATTTTAATATTTAAAGATGGTAATATCGATTTTTCTAATAATTCTAAATTTATTTCTATTGTTGGTACTCGAAATATGAGTTCTTATGGAAGTCAGTTTTGCAATCAAATCATTAAAGATTTAAAAGAATATAACCCCGTAATTATTAGCGGTTTTGCTTATGGTGTAGATATTTGTGCTCATAAAGCAGCAATAGATAATGATTTACAGACCATTGCTGTTTTAGCTCATGGTTTTGAGCAGATTTATCCTAAAGTTCATAAAAAATACATTCATCAAGTAAATGAAAAGGGTGGATTTTTAACCGAATTTTGGAGCGAAGAACAACCTTTACGTGAAAACTTTTTAAGGCGAAATAGAATAGTAGCAGGCATTTCTAAAGCTACTATTATAATTGAATCTGCAGAAAAAGGTGGCTCTTTAGTAACAGCAGATATTGCCAATTCTTACAATAGAGATATTTTTGCATTACCAGGCAGAGCAACTGATGTGTATAGTAAAGGATGCAATAATTTAATTAAAAATAATAAAGCAAATTTACTTACTTCTGCAGAAGATATTGTTAAAATGTTAAACTGGGATTTATCATCAACAGAAACAAAACCCATTCAAAAACAACTATTTGTTGATTTAAATGAAAACGAACAAAAAATATACGATTTGCTTTTTGAAAAAGGTCAGAAACTATTAGATGTTATTGCTCTTGAATGTAATATTCCTATTTTTCAAATATCATCTATTCTATTACAGATGGAATTAAAAGGTGTGTTAAGGCCTTTACCAGGCAAAATGTTCGAAATTATTTAAACATTATCTGTATTTTTGAGCTCAATCAATAATTTAAGATGGCAGTAGAGAAGAGGTTGATGTCTAAGAAAAAGCCAGCATTTCCTGTAAATGAAATGCTGAATGCCTATTTAAAAAATTATAAAAGAGATATTAAAATCTCTATTTACTACGAAGATTTATTGCGCTTTCAAGGTTCTGTAACTGTGTATGACAAGAATGATGAAGACACACTTTGGATTCGAACTTATTATTCTGATTCTGATAGAGCAGAAATTGATATGAGTCTAAAAAAAGTTTACACTATGTTACATTCTGATGGTAATGAAGAAACCATTCCGTTTTTAAATGTAGATGCTGTAGACTATTGTACGTTTGGTAATTCGAAACCTTTTCGTATTAAAATTAGAAACATTCTTAATGATAACTTTACCTATTTTTATGTAAAAAAAGCAGATGCTTCACGAATTTACGGCTTAGAATTAGAGCATATTTTATCTCCCTACAGTATGAACTTTTTAGTACATGGAAATACACTTATAGAAGAACATATTGCAGGTATTCCTGGAGATGATTTTATTAGAGATATTTTACCAACGTGTACAGAATCTGAAAAATCGCAAATTGCCAAAGAGTTTGTGAAATTTAAAGAACGTTGTTTGGTAAGGCTTTTAGGAGATATGCGATCTTACAATTACGTAATTACACCTACGCACGATTTTGATCATATTATTTATAAAATTAGAGCTATTGATTTTGATCAGCAGTCTTTTGAAGGGAATTTAAAAGTGTATAATCTGCAGTTCATGAAAGAGAATTTTAAAATGGTAGAAATGGTAAGTAAGAAATTGCAAAACGATTCTATTAGGCAATATAAAATTGAAGAAAGATCTTATATGGCTAAAAGGATGATTACCACACCTAGAAGAACTTTAAGGCTGATAAAATGTATGAAAAATGATTCTATTTCATATCCAGAGAATGTAACTCTTCTTAAAAAACATTTAATACAATATGTTGGAGATGTAAAGTTTAAAGATTGTACAAATATGGGTGAAATTTTAGAAACTATTTTAGCTTTTGTTAAGCGTAATTACTTGGATATAAGTACAAAATAAATAAAGCACAAACCAAGGTCTGTGCTTTAAAACATTTGAAGTTTTATAGGTTTTAAAAAGCTCCAATAAAATGACTTCCTTCAACATTTACTAATTCAGCTCCCTTTGTAACTGCACCAGTTTCTGTGTTGATAACATATATGTTTCCATTTTGGCCAACAGGAGCTTGGGTTACATAAACCTCATTACCATCGATAACAAAACCTTGATATTGAAATAAATAAAAATCAACATCATAAGGTATAGCCGTAATTTTTTGAGCAGTTTTTGCATTTAAATCGGCTAAAGCAAAGTAACCTTGAGCACCAGCAATACCATCTGCAGAATCATTATGTCTGTATGCAATTACTGCTTTACCATCTTCAGTTGGTCTCCAAGCCAAAATATATGCCCCTTCAATACCTAAAGCATCATCTAAATTAAAATCATAAGTATTATCATATTCATTGTTTGCATCAATCTTTAAAATATGAGAACCTTCAGGATCATTTTGATTAGCTTGATACACACTAACATTATATTCAAAAGCATTAATACTTCTGTAGCCATTGGTGTCTCCAAAACCAACTGTTGATGTAATAATAGTAGGGTTAAGTAATGAAGGGTAATCTAAGACAATTGTTTTTGAACCTAGTATTTCATAATCATTTTCTCTTTCTGCTGTTGCAGGATCTACTTTACTTAAACGTGCACCAATATATAATTTGTTACCTGCTGCATTTAAAGTTGGCATATCTATTCTAGAAATATAATAACCCAAAGCTTCTTCTTCTGCAGATAAAGGTATACTAGCTTCTTGAAAGTTTTTAATTATAGAATTCTCTAGGTCTAATGTAACAATTCCCATTGTTGCTTCTGTTCTTAAATATACATCATCAGTATCGTCATTTGGTGTTCCTTTGTCATCAAATTGATTTTCAGTTGAAACGTAAACTGCAGCACCAGTTTTATCTCCATCAAACAATTTAATCCATCTAGGAGCAGTTCCTACATAAGGAGCTATGCTTACTTCAGAACCAGTTGGAGCAAAATCCTGACCACCATTTACAGTGTATTTAGTGTAATTTCCTCCTGTATCACCTGCGTAACTAATGTTAAAAATAGTTGATCCATCCTCTGATGATTGTAGTCTTGCAGTTCTGTTAGAGGGTACAATAAATCCGTTATCAAAAGGAGCTACAGTTTTTGTGGGGTCTTTGGCATCTGAGGCACTTACAGCATAAATTAAAGTACCACCATTTCCATCTCCAGGATTATCTCCCATTTTTGCAGCAGCAATGGTAATCCATCTACCATCTTCTACAGGATCTGTTTCTGGATCTAAGCTTTCATTTACCTCATTATTACATGATAGTAAAACACCTGTTAACAGGGGTATTGATACTAGTGTTCTAAGATTTAAAAAATTACGTCTCATTTTTAGTTGTATTTAAAGTTTATTTATTGAATAATTAAGTTTGAGGTAAAAAGCTCTACCTGGTTTTTGAACCGATAAATTGTCGTAAACAGGTTTGTCTAAAATATTTTTTATGTCGAAACTCATTACGAGTTTTTGATTCGGAAAAGCGTAGCTTAAACCTAAGTCTTGTGCAAGTTGCTGAGGTATTTTAAAAAAATCGTCACCTACTGTATTTGAGCCTTGAGGAACCAAGTACGAAAATTGATCTGTAAAGTATATGTTGTAAAAAAGGTTTAGTCTTGCTTTTTTGCGAATGACATCTTTAAATGAATAGCGTAAGCTACCATTCATAGTAAAAAAAGGAGTATTGGGCACATCTATTTCTACACCATTGTTAATCAGTTTTAAATCGAAACGAGATATATTAAAATTTAAACCAAAGTTGTTTTTATAATTGTAGTTTAATTGTGCATCAAAACCCTTAGATGTTCCACTACCTTGATTTACATAAACAATTAATTCATCATTAATATTGGTTGAGTTTTCTATGGGTAGGCCAATTCTATCTTTTAAATTTCTAGTAAATAAATTGGTAGATAGGGTGAAATTGTGATTGTTAAAATGGAAGGTTCCTAACCTGAAACCTAAGTTAAAATTATTACTTTGTTCTGGATTTATACTTGGGTTTGCAACCACATTATCTCCATCATTACCAAAAACCTCAGTTTCATTTGGCAAACGAATGGCTTTCTCTGCAGAGGCCAGTAAAGTAATTTTTGGATGAACTGTATAAGAAATTGCAAAACCATAACCATTAAGAGTTTTGTTGCTGCTTATAATTTCATCTATAATTTTATCATTGCCATTTTCATCTTCTGCAATTGCAGGATCTAGGTTTACTGTGTTCTGTTGATAATGTTTACCAAATAAATTGGCTTTAAGTCTATTTTTGAATGCATTGATTTCATAGGTAATTGAATAAATATTTTTTCTTAATTCTCTTGACCCTATAAATGTGTTTTCTAATACAGATCTTAAGGCATCACTATCTTGCCTATCAATTCCACTATACAAATGGTTAGCCAAAACTTTATGGTTTTTATCAAATGTGTAAGAAATTCCTGTTCGAAAAGAAGCAACATCTCTATTTATTTTAGCCAAAGTTGGTCCTCCTTCTTGTTGAGATCCCCAAGAATATTCAAATTCATTTCCTCTAAAATCTATAGCTCTATTGCCATTCCAGCTATAGGCAGCAGCAACAGTGTCGTTAAGCATTCTATTTCGCTTACCATATAAACCATGAATGTTTATCTCTAAACCTCTAGTAAGAAAATTTTTCTTTTGATAGGTTATGTTGGCGAGTATTGCATCAGACTCAAAAAATCTACCTTTATATGGTGTTATTGTCATAAATGCACCATGTTGTACTTCTTTATAATCTTCAGAACCAGTAACACCAATAAAAAATTGATCTGCCCATTTTACATCAGTATAACCAGCTTGAATCATACCTCCTGTGGAACTGTAAGCATCATTAAATCGTTTTGAAACAATTGGAGTTTGTGCACCACCTATACCTGTAACTACCACACTTCTGCCTGATACTTTATAATTGTTATCTGAATAATTATGAAAAAGGGAGGTTTTAAAGGTTATGCCGGATTTTTTAAATCGATACAAACCATTTGCACTTGTTTGTAGCGTATTAAATGATCCATAGGAAATGGAACCATTTAGATTACTTTTCGCATTTTTATGAAGTACAATATTAATGGCACCTCCTAAAGCATCATCTGCAAGATGACCAGGAACCACACCTTTATACACTTCAATATTTTTAATCATTGAAGGTGGAATACTATTTAAATTAAAGGATGAACCATAAACTGAAATAGGAATTCCGTCTATAAAAATACGAACTGCATTTCCAGCCAAACCATTTAAGCTATAATTAACTTCAGAACCTAAACCACCATTTTGTCTAATCTTTACACCTACAGTTGTATTTAGTAATTCGTTAGTTTGTATGTTTCTAAGACTGGATTCTTTGGTTTCTATTACATTAACTGAAAAACCTTTTGTTTCGGTTTTTGTTTTTTTAGATTTAGTAGTAACTAAAACTTCATCTAACTGATTTTCAAAATAATCTAGAACTACATCAATTTCTTTTCGCTTTGTATTTAATTGTACACTTATATTTTTTGGTTGCGAGTTTAATGATCTAATTTGTATTTCATAAGTGCCAAATGGTATGTTTTTGAAAGAGAAACTACCATTAAAATCGGTTGATGTTTCTCTGATGTAATTTTTAGAGGTTAATATCAAATATGCATCAATAACAGGATCATTATTGTCAAATTTTACCTTTCCATAAATGCCCCCTTTTTGTGCCAAAATTGAACAAGAAATCAGAAGAAAAATACCTGTATTTAAAAATTTCATGGAATATATTTTTGGCAAATATACCCTTATTTTTAATTAATCTAAATAAAATTAATTTAATTATGAATATTTAGTTGGTTACCGTTTTTTATTTAGAAAGGCGAAAAGATGGTCTTAAATAATTATAGAATTATAAGTATTACTAATGAAAATTAATAAATATTAATATTAAAGTGAATTCCAAGCAATTTTTAAAAGCCCTTAAAATATCAGTAAAAAAGCAAGTTGAAAATTTACTTTTTACTTCTTAAACTTTCAATAATCACTGTAGCCAAAATTAGAGAACCTCCCCAAAAGGTATGTACAGTAGGAATTTCTTCTAAGAATAAGTACGCTAAACCAATGCCGAAAATAGGTTGCAGGCTACTAATAATACTGGCAGTTGCTGCAGAGAAAAATTTTAAAGAATGCAACATTAAGCTATGACCAATAGCTGTTGTTATTAAGGCTAATAATAAAATATAGGGTAGTTGACTTTCTAAGCCAGACAAATCCATAAAAAATAAAACAGGAAATAAAAGAATGGTAATAATTACTGTTTGATAAAACATAAGCATAGTTCCATTATAATTGGCTACATGTTTTTTCATTATTAAAATTCGAATGGCATAACAAAATGCCGAAAATACCCCAAACAAAACACCTTTTAGTTGTGAACTTTCTAAATCAAATTCTGGTGTTAAAATGAATAAACCTAAGAGCACCATAAAGCCCAATAAAATATAAATGGGGTTAAATTTAATCTTGAAAAACAAAGGTTCTAATAAGGCGATTATTATTGGGAATGTATACAAAGTTAAAATTCCAATAGCTACATTAGAAAGCTTTAGCGCATAAAAATACGTTACCCAATGTGCAGCCATTAAAACACCCCCAATTATAAAAGTTTTATAATCTTTAGTAGATTTTATGGTTAAATTTATTTGTTTGTATCTGCAAAAAACAAATAAAAAAACCATTGCCAATATTGAGCGAAACCAAATAATCACTTCTGAAGGCATAGCAATGTGCTTACCTAAAACACCAGAAGTACTTATAAAAAATGAAGCTAATAATAAACCAGAAAGTTGTTTGATATAAGATTTATCCATTAAATTTTCTGAAGCGTTTCTAAGGCAACTTTTACAGAGGTTATTTTTATAAATGTAATCATTAAACGTAAACCATTTTTAGTTTGTTTTTCTTTCATAACTACACTTTTAGGATTGTGCTGCACGTATTTTAAAGTTCTAGTAAACGCTTCTGTTTGGTAAAAATCACTTTGTTGATCTGATACAAAGTAACCCACCAATCTTTTTTGCTTTAAAATCACTTTCTCTAAACCTAATTCTTTTGCCAACCATTTAATTCGCACAGAATTTAACAAATCTTCAACTTGAGTTGGTATTTCTCCAAATCTATCTATAATTTCAGATTCAAATACTAGTAATTCCTCTTCTTTTTCTAGTGTGCCTAATTTGTTATATAGCGCTAATCTTTCTGTAATTGAATTAATGTAATCATCAGGAAATAAAATCTCGAAATCAGTATCAATTTGTACCTCTTTTACATATTCTTTTGGTTTAGAATTGTCTGTTGGATACAGCTCTGCAAACTCATTTTCTTTTAATTCTTCAATGGCTTCTTTTAGTATTTTTTGATAGGTATCAAAGCCAATGTCGTTTATAAAACCACTTTGTTCACCACCTAATAAATCTCCTGCTCCACGAATTTCTAAATCTTTCATGGCAATATTTATTCCACTTCCTAAATCAGAAAATAAAACTAAAGCTTCAATTCGTTTTCTGGCATCATCTGTCATCATATGATAAGGAGGAGTTATAAAATAGCAAAATGCTTTTTTATTACTTCTACCCACTCTACCTCGCATTTGATGTAAATCACTCAAACCAAAATTATTGGCATTATTAATAAAAATGGTGTTTGCATTTGGCACATCTAAACCACTTTCGATAATCGTTGTTGAAACAAGTACATCAAATTCACCATTCATAAAACCAAACATCAATTCTTCTAGTTTTTTACCCTCCATTTGTCCATGACCAATACCAATTTTTGCTGATGGTACTAGCCTTTGCAATAAACCAGCGACTTCTTTAATATTATCTATTCTATTGTGAATAAAGAAGACTTGGCCACCTCTAGAAATTTCATAAGAAATAGCATCTCTAATAGTTTCTTCAGAAAATCGAATTACATTACTCTCTATTGGATGTCTGTTTGGAGGTGGTGTTTTTATAACTGATAAATCTCTTGCAGCCATTAAACTAAACTGTAAGGTTCTAGGAATTGGTGTTGCAGTTAAGGTTAAGGTATCTACGTTTTCTTTAAGTGTTTTTAATTTATCCTTTACAGCAACTCCAAATTTTTGTTCTTCATCAATTATTAAAAGCCCTAAGTCTTTAAATTTTATTCGTTGATTCGTTAATTGATGTGTTCCAATTATAATATCTACAGAACCATCATTTACACCATTAATTGCTGCTGTTTTTTGTTTTGCTGTTCTAAATCTGTTTAAATAATCAATCTTGATAGGAAAATCTTTTAAACGTTCAGAAAAAGTTTGATAATGCTGAAAGGCCAATATTGTAGTTGGTACTAAAATTGCAACTTGTTTACCATTATCAACAGCTTTAAAAGCGGCTCTAACTGCAACTTCGGTTTTACCAAAACCAACATCGCCACAAACCAATCTATCCATAGGTTGGTCTTTTTCCATATCTCGTTTTACATCTTGTGTAGCAGAATATTGATCTGGTGTATCTTCGTACATAAAACTACCTTCCAACTCGTGCTGAATGTGCGTATCTGGACCAAAAGCAAACCCTTTTTGTAGTTTACGTTTTGCATACAATTGAATTAAATTAAACGCAATATGTTTAACTCTAGCTTTGGTTTTTTGTTTGATTTTTTTCCAAGCTCCAGAACCTAATTTGTATATTTTTGGAGGCTTACCATCTTTACCATTAAACTTAGAAATTTTATGTAAAGAGTGAATGCTCACATATAAAATATCACGCTCTCCGTAAATTAATTTTATGGCTTCTTGTTTTTTACCTTGAACATCTATTTTCTGTAAACCACCAAATTTTCCTATTCCATGATCCATATGCGTAACATAATCTCCAATCTCAAGTTTGTTAAGTTCTTGAAGTGTTATGGCTTGCTTTTTTGCATATCCGTTTTTTAAACGGAATTTATGATAACGTTCAAAAATTTGATGATCTGTATAACAAACCAATTTTTGATCTACATCTATAAAACCTTGGTATAAAGGAAAAACAATGGTTTCATAATGTACTTCTTGATCTGCGTCATCAAAAATGTCATGAAAACGTTGTGCTTGTTGCTCATTTGCACAAAAGATATAATTGGTAAAACCTCCTTTTTGATATTCGTTTAAATTATCTATTAATAAATTAAATTGCTTGTTAAAGGATGGCTGAGGATTTGTATTGAACGCTATCTCTTGCCCTTCTACTTTAGAGGTATTTCCAAAATGGACAATTGTAAAATTATTCAGTTCATTTTTAATAAAACTACCATCACAAAATAACTCTGAAGGTTTAAGGTGATTTATTTCTTTAGATAAATCATTAAAAGCATCTTCGGCCTTTTTAAAGAATTTATCTAATTTTTGAGACATTAAGTCTACGTTTTTAGAAAACACAACAGTATTAGAAGCAATATATTTTAAAAAACTTTGCCTGTTCTCTTGTAATGTTTTGTTTTCTACATTTGGCATAATTGAAACTTTTTTCAGTTTCTCTTTAGACAATTGTGTTTCCACATCAAAGGTTCTAATACTATCAATATCATCGCCAAAAAACTCAATTCTATAAGGTTCATCATTAGAGAAAGAAAACACGTCTATAATTCCACCTCTTACAGAAAAATCACCTGGTTCTGTTACAAAATCTACGCGTTTAAATTTGTATTCAAACAATACTTCATTTACAAAATCGAGCGATAACTCTTCACCTACAGTTATTTTTAAGGTGTTTTTTTCTAATTCTTTTTTAGTAACTACTTTTTCGAAAAGTGCAGTTGGGTAAGTAACAATTATTGCTGGTTTTTTTCTAGAATTAATTCTATTTAAAACTTCAGAACGTAAAAGTACATTGGCATTATCTGTATCTTCTATTTGATATGGTCTTCTGTAAGAACCAGGATAAAAAAGTACATTCTTATCTCCTAAAAGTTGTTCTAAATCGTTCAAATAATAAGCAGCTTCTTCTTTATCATTAAATACTAAAAGATAAGGTTTGACTACTTTTTTAAAACTTTCGGAAATAACAAAAGACAATGAAGAGCCAGCCAAATTCGATATTTGAAATTGGTTTTTCTCTTGTTGAAGGGCTGTAATTACCTGCGAAACTTTCGCAGATTGTTGGTATTGATTAACAATGTTCTGCTTGCTCAACTGTAAAATTTTTTACAAATGTACTGTGATAATTTATAATAAACCAAAAAGCAAATTCTTTTCTAGGTGAAAGCAATATATTTGTGATGAAGCAGTTAAAAATCTATAATCAATCAATATGTTGTCAAAAATTTCTACTTGTTTTTTGTTTTTCTTAATTATGCTATTTATCAATCCTATTATTGGACAGAATAAAAAAAGTGAATGGACGATTGGGCTAAGTTTAGCCTCTGCAAAGTACACAGACAATCAAGGTAAAGTTTTGGGTGGTTCTTTTGTAAACCAATCACCGAGAATTAATATTTCTAAATACTTGTTTAAGAATTTTACAGCTGATGTAGGCTTTTCCACAGCCATTTTCGATACACAGAAATACACCACTTTTGATGGAATTTTGCGTTATGATTTTGGAACATCTATAGATAATGTAGTGCCTTATGTTTTAATTGGAGGTAGTTTTATTAGTGCCGTTAAAACTACGCCAACTTTAAATTTAGGTGCTGGAAATACATTCTGGATTAAGGAAAATTACGGAATTAATGTTCAAGTAATCTATAAATACTCTGAAGATCGATTTGAGAGTCAGTATTCACATTTTTACCCAACAATTGGCTTGGTATATAGTTTTAAACCTAGGAATTTGAATCCTAGATTATGGCATATGAATAACTAAATTAGTGCTTCAGATATTTGTTTAAAATTGAAGTTAATTTTTTAGCATTTAGGTAACCAACTATAAGTAAATCAATTTCGTAATTTGTATTTAAAATAATGGTTGTTGGATAACTAGTTCTTTTTTCTGAAATGGTAAGTTGTTTTGCCAATTCATGCATGCCAGAATTTCCTGAAGGTTGGTATGAGAAGGTTTTACCTAAAAATGTAATGTTTTCTTTTTCTTCGCCATTAAATAGAATAAGATGGTAGTCTTCGTTTAATTTCTGAATTACCTCCGGATTTTGAAATGTGTTTTTTTTCATTCCAAAACAAATTTTACACCAATCTGTATATAAAAAAATCACAACTGGTTTTGGTGCTTTTTTTTGCAATTGTTCAATTTCTTGAAAGTTGTAAGAATTTAAATCAACCTTAGTTTTTTGAGCATAGTTACTTATGCTAACCATAAAAGCGCCTATAAATAACCAATGCTTCATAATTTTTAAAATAATGTAAATCTAACTCCTAAAAAAGCTCGTATACCTTGATTTGATGCGTACACATAACTAGGGTCAAAAGTTAAAGCATCAGGGTCATTGGGGTCTACTTGTTCATCAAAAGGATCAAAAGGTCTAGATATACTGTTGGCTGCAGGTGTAAAATTTAATAGATTTTTTACTCCTCCATAAATTTCCCAAGAGTTGGTAAATTTTTTAGTTAATTGAATATTCTGAATACTAAACCAAGGTGAAAATTCTGCTCTATCATCTTTAGGGCCTAATAAAGGCAAACGCATTGGTCCATATAAGTTTCCAGTATAATCAATTGTAAAATCTTTAGCAAACCTGTAAGAAACAGACCAAACTCCACTAAAACTTTCGGTTAATAATTGTCTTCTCTTTATGTTGTTTTCTGTTACTGAAACATCCATTAAAGTAGCTCCTGCATTAATGGCTAAACCATTGGTGAATAAAATATCTGCATTTAGAGAAACTCCTTTAGACACAGAGAAACCTTCTAAATTTGCATAAATAATTTTATTAGGATCTGTTTCATAATCAGGCAATATTCTGTTGTTAAAATAGGTGTAAAATGCACTAGCATCTAAAGTGATGAAAGAATTTGCAGTATTGATTTTTTTAACAAAATTGATGTTGGCATTCCAAGAAGTTTCTGGGTCTAAATTACCATCAAATTCAACTTTTCTTGCACCTGTTAATGCTGCATGATCTTCTGTAAAAACATTAGCAACTCTAAAGCCATTACCAGCACTAATTCTAAAAATATTCGATTTATCTCTAGAACTCCACTTGTAATTTATTCTTGGAGATACAATATTTCCATGAACACTATTGTAATCCCATCTAACACCTAAGAGTAATTTTTTTCTATCGGAAATACTAATTTCATCTTGTATAAAAATTCCTGGTAAGTGAATTTTTGAGGGCTGATTAAAAGTGCCAGTTTCATCTAAAGTTGCAAACGTATTATCATCATAATAAGTATATCTATAAGCCAAACCTACTAATAAATCTTGGGTAGCGTTTATTTTGGTATCATAAACCAGTTGGGCAAAACCAATAAGTTGAGTAGCATCATAAGCATCTGTGCCATAAAATGAATCTTGATAATGCCCATTTGCACTAAATTGAAAGTTTATATTTTCTGTTGTTGGTAATTGGTATGTTCCAAAAGTTTCCCATCTATTGGTATAAATGCTTTCACCATAAACGATGTTACTACCTCTAAATTTTCGCTCCCAATCCAATTCTCCTCCCCATCTATCTTCATAAACATATCTACCAGCAATGGTAAAAACTTTGTTGCTTTTGCGCTTAAAATTAATTTTATTAAAGATTGATATTCTATTTTGTAAAGTAAGGTCTGTAAAATTATCATTGTTGTTATCTACCCTATTTTGAAAATTAAAATAATTTACACCTAACAGACCTTCTGCTTTTTCAGAGATTTGATAGCGCAAACCAATATCTGTATTTACTTCTCCCCAAGAACTGGCAAAAACATCTGTAGATAATTTTGGTGCATTTGTTGGCTTTTTGGTGATGATGTTAATAATACCACCAACAGCTTCAGAACCATATAAAGTAGAGGCTGGCCCTTTTACAACTTCAACCCTTTCAATTAAAGCCTGTGGAATTCCAGTTAAACCATATACTGTAGATAAGCCACTAACAATTGGCATACCATCTATTAAAACAAAAGTGTAAGGACCTTCTAAACCATTAATGTGAATGTCTCCTGTATTACAAACATTACAATTTAGTTGAGGTCTAATTCCGTTTACATTTTGCAAAGATTCAAATACAGAAGGTGTAGGATTTTTCTTAAAAAACGTTTTGCTATATACTTCTACAGGAACAGGACTTGCAGTTTTAGATACAGGCCTCAAAGTGCCAGAAACTACTATTTCATCTAAAGTATTATCGTCTTCTAGAACAACATTTCTTGTAAGATTATTACCATTTAAAACCAAAGGAAATGTTTTTGTCTTAAAACCAATGCTACTTACCACTAATGTATAACTACCATTTAAACTATAATTTAATTGATAGCTACCATCTTCTGTAGAGGTGGTTCCAAGTTTGGTGTTTTTGATATAAATATTAGCAAAAGGAATGGCATCACCATTTTTAGAAGTGATTTTACCCCTTATATTTTGACCAATTCCAAGAGTAGAAATAAGTATAAACACTAAAATTATATGATTTTTCAAACTTAAAATTTATGCAAATATAAAATAAAGTTTAGACTTGTCTAAAAAATTATTTATATAATTAAAAAGTTTATATTTGCCTCATATAAAAGTTATATGTTTTCACAAGCAGAAGAAAATTATTTAAAAGCCATTTATCATTTAGAATCAGATTCTAAAGTAGGTATAAGTACCAATGCAATTGCTAAAAGTTTGGCAACAAAAGCATCATCTGTTTCTGATATGATTAAAAAATTATCAGATAAAGAGGTTGTGCTTTATAAGAAATACAAAGGCGTCACATTAACGAAATTAGGCAAAAAAACAGCCGCAAATATTGTTCGAAAACATCGACTTTGGGAAGTTTTTTTGGTTGAAAAACTAAATTTTTCATGGGATGAAGTACATGATGTGGCAGAACAGTTAGAGCATATTAAATCGCAAAAGTTAATTAATCAATTAGATGCATTATTGGGTTTTCCAACTCACGATCCTCATGGAGATCCTATTCCAGATGAAGATGGTGTAATTAATTCTATAGATAAAAGTTTACTTTCTACTTTAAATGTAAATGAAACAGGCGTTTGTGTTGGTGTTAATGACTCTTCTTCAGACTTTTTACAGTTTTTAGATAAAAAAGGAATAACATTAGGCAAGAAAATTAAGGTTACAGAAAAAGAAGATTTTGATGATTCTTTATCCATTTTAATAGGTGATAAAAAATTATCAATTTCAAATAAAATTGCAAACAATTTATACATTAAAAAATCATGAATACATTTGAACAATTAGTAGCTTTTGGCAAAGAACATCCAATACAAGCTGCTTTATATGCTTCACTTTTTACTTGGGGTTTAACAGCCTTAGGGGCTGCTTTGGTTTTCTTCTTTAAGAAAATGAATAGAGCAGTTTTGGATGGAATGTTAGGTTTTACTGGTGGTGTTATGGTTGCAGCAAGTTTTTGGAGTTTGTTGGCACCAGCTATAGAAAATAGTCCTGGAGAAGGTTTTATGAAAGTTTTTCCTTCAGCTATTGGTTTTGCATTAGGGGCTTTGGCTTTATTTGGTATGGATAAAATTTTACCTCATTTACACATCAATTTTAAAGAAAATGAAGCTGAAGGTGTAAAAACAGAATGGCATAAAACTACTTTATTGGTTTTGGCAATTACATTACATAATATTCCAGAAGGTTTAGCTGTTGGTGTTTTATTTGGTGCAGCTTCAACCTTAGTGGGTGTTGAGCAAACAGAAATGATAATTGCAGCAATTTCGTTGGCAATAGGTATTGGTATACAAAACTTTCCTGAAGGATTTGCAGTAGCAATGCCATTGAGAAGGCAAGGTGTAAGCAGGTTTAAAAGTTTTTGGTACGGACAGCTCTCTGCAATTGTAGAACCTTTTGCAGCAGTTTTAGGGGCTTTAGCTGTTTCTTTCTTTACCCCAATTTTACCTTATGCTTTAGCTTTTGCAGCTGGTGCAATGATTTTTGTTGTAGTGGAAGAGGTAATACCAGAAACACAAAGAGATAAGTATACAGATATTGCAACACTAGGTTTTATAGCTGGCTTTATTGTTATGATGTCTTTAGATGTAGGTTTAGGTTAAAATGATCGTTTTAGATAAAATTTAAAAGCAGAATTTTTAAAAAGAAATTCTGCTTTTCTTTTTAAGGATGTTTTGCTTTTGATTGCAAATAGATTAATTTGCATAAAAAATTAGTTGTGCAAAAACCTGAAATTTTCGAAGTTTATAATGCCTCTGCTGGAAGTGGAAAAACTTTTACGCTTGTAAAAGAATACCTAAAAGTTTTACTGAGTGCAGATGATATTTTTACTTTTCAAAAAATATTAGCCATTACTTTTACCAATAAAGCTGCAGGTGAAATGAAAGAGCGTGTACTTTCCAATTTGGAAAGTTTCGCTGAAGGAGAAGAGAATGATTTATTTACAATAATAAGTAATGAAATTGCTGTAGATAAAGAAACTATTCAAGTAAGAAGCAAGAAAATTATCGATGTTATTCTGCAGAATTACTCTGCATTTTCTATAACAACTATTGATAGTTTTACTCATAAAATCATAAAGAGTTTTGCTTATGATTTAGGTCTGTCTTTAAATTTTGAGGTAGAAATGGATGCAGTTTCTTTACTTAATGAAGCTGTAGATGTATTAATTTCTAAAATTGGTACAGATAAAAAATTAACAAAATTACTTATTGATTATTCGTTAGATAAAATAGATGATGATAAATCTTGGGATATTTCTCGAGACTTAAATGAGTTTGCCAAAGTACTTTTGAATGAAGATGATATTCATCACTTCAGAGAATTGTCTAAAAGAAAATTAGAAGATTTTACAGATTTAAAATCTAAATTATATGCACATCAACAAGAGCTTAAAACATCATTTACAAAAATTGGTGAAGCTTGCTTAGAATTAATTCATGCAAAAGGATTAGAGCAGAAAGATTTTATGCGAGGAACCATACCAAAATTCTTTGCAGATATTAAAGAAAAATCGGTTAATTTTAGTTTTCTAACTAGGTCAGAAACCATTGCAAAAGCTATAGATAATCATCAATATTATTCAAAATCTACCACAGATGCTATTGCTCAAGATATAGAAAGTATTGTTCCACAAATTATAGCTTTTTATGAGCAAGCAAAAGAAATTTACAGTCAGTTTTTGTTAAATAAATTGGCCTTAAAAAACCTAATTCCTTTAGCGGTTTTAAATAATATCAATCAAGAATTAGAGAGCATAAAAGATGAAAGTAATATTCGATTAAATTCAGAATTTAATCAATTAATTTCAGACAATATCAAAGAGCAACCTGCCCCTTTTATTTATGAAAGAATTGGGCAACGTTTTCAACATTATTTTATAGATGAAATGCAAGACACTTCTGTTTTGCAATGGCAAAATCTAATTCCGTTAATAGATAATGCATTAGCGCAAGAAAATAGTAATTTACTTTTGGTTGGCGATGGTAAACAGGCTATTTATAGATGGAGAGGAGGTAAGGCTGAACAGTTTATTAGTTTGGGAGCTTCAGAAGAAAATCCGTTTTCAATTTCTAAAGAAGTAAAACATTTAGAAACCAATTATAGAAGTTTTTCTGAGGTTATTAATTTTAACAATTCGTTCTTTCAGCATACAGCAAATTTTTTACAAAATGAATCTTACAAAAGTCTTTTTCTTGAAGGAAATACTCAGTTAGAAAATAAGAAAAAGGGTGGTTATGTTTCTTTAGATTTTTTAGAGAAGGAAGAAGAAAAAGAGGATGAGGAGATAAAATATCCGAAGAAAGTTTTAGCACATATTCTAGCACTCAAAAATGAGTTTGCATTGGGTGAAATCTGTGTTTTAACAAGAACAAAAAAAGACGGAATTGCAGTTGCAAATTATTTGTCAGAAAATGAGGTGCCTATTGTATCTTCAGAAACGTTGTTGCTAAATACGAGTACAAAAGTCAATTTTATTGTTGATGTTTTAAAGGTAATTCAAAATCCTAGTGATCAAGAAACTCGTTTTGAAATGTTGTATTTCTTACATCAACATTTAAATATTTCTGCTGATAAAACATCATTTTTAAAAAAATATGTGGCTTTAGAAAATCATGAGATTTTCAAGGAATTAGAGCAATACAATGTTGTATTTGATATTGGTAGGTTTAATCAATTTCCATTTTATGAAAAAATAGAAGAAATAGTTAGGGGGTTTCAATTATTAGAGACTTCAGATGCTTATGTTCAGTTCTTTTTAGACATTGTTTTAGAGCAACAAAGAAAATCTACAGATATCAATGCGTTTTTAGATTTCTGGGAAAACAAGAAAGACAAACTTAGTATTGTAGCTCCAGAAAGTGCAAATGCTGTGCAAGTAATGACTATTCATAAATCGAAAGGTTTAGAGTTTCCTGTCGTTATTTTTCCTTGTGATGTTGAGATTTACAGAGAAATTAAACCAAAGGCATGGTTGAATGATTTGCCAGAAAGTTTTGGCGAGTTTAAAGAGTTATTGCTGCCTTTTAATAAAGAACTAGGGCAAGTAAATGCTAGAGGTTTACAAATCTATGAGCAAAGAAGAGAGGAGTTAGAGTTAGATAATTTTAACCTTTTATATGTTGCGTTAACCAGAGCTGTAGAACAATTGTATGTAATTACAGAAAAAAGAATCTCTGCAAAAGGTGTTGAGAACACTAATTATTATTCGGGTGTTTTTATTAATTATTTAATACAACAAAATCTTTGGAAAGACGATTGTTTGCATTATTCTTTTGGCGATAAAAATAGAGTTAGTCAGTTGATAGAATCTGAGAGTGTTGCAGAAACGCATCAAAAATTTATTTCTACTTCTTGGCAAGAGCATAATGTAGTTTTGTTAGCAAGTGCCTCTAAGTTATGGAATACAGCTCAAGGTGAAGCCATAGATTATGGAAACTTATTTCATGAAATATTGTCTAAAATCTTTACAAAAAGTGATGTTGCTCCAATTTTGAATCAGTATCATCAACAGGGTTTTATAGATGATGAGCAAAAAAAATACATGTTTCAAAAAATTATTGAGATTGTAGCGCATCCAGAATTGAGATCTTTTTATGCAAAAGATGTCATTATATATAATGAAAGAGAAATTGTAGACGTAGACAATCAAATTGTAATTCCAGATAGATTGATTTTTAAGGATGATAAAGTAACTATTATCGATTATAAAACAGGAGTTGCTTCTAACAATCACAAGCAACAATTGCTGAAATACGCGCAAGTTTTACAGTCTATGAATTTTTCTGTGCATTATAAATTACTCGTTTATATTAATGAGAATATAGAAGTAGTAAAGGTGTAATCTATTAAAATAACTTTGTAAATTTGTATTTCTAAATTCATAAAAAATGTACGGTAAAATTAAGGATACTTTAAAAAAAGAAATTCAGGAGATAAAAGACGAAGGATTATATAAATCTGAGCGAATTATAACATCTTCTCAAGATGCTGTAATTAAATTATCTACAGGAGATGAGGTGTTAAATTTTTGTGCAAACAATTACTTAGGGTTGTCAAATCATCCAGAAGTTATTCAGGCAGCCAAAGATGTAATGGATACTCATGGATTTGGAATGAGCTCAGTACGTTTTATCTGTGGTACACAAGATATTCATAAGCAATTAGAAGATAAAATTGCTGAATTTTATAAAACTGAAGACACCATTTTATATGCAGCATGTTTCGATGCAAATGGTGGTGTATTTGAACCATTACTAACTAAAGACGATGCTATCATATCAGATAGTTTAAATCACGCTTCTATAATTGATGGTGTACGTTTGTGTAAAGCTGCACGTTACAGGTATCAGAATAATGACATGGCTGCTTTAGAAGAGCAGTTGATTGAAGCAAACAAACACAATCATCGTTTTAAAATAATTGTTACAGATGGTGTTTTCTCTATGGATGGTATTGTAGCCAAGCTAGATGAAATTTGTGACTTGGCAGATAAATACGATGCATTGGTTATGGTTGATGAATGTCATGCAACAGGTTTTATTGGTAAAACTGGTAGAGGTACAGTAGAGCTTAAAAACGTAATGGATAGAGTAGATATTGTTACTGGAACTTTAGGAAAAGCGTTAGGAGGAGCAATGGGTGGTTATACTACAGGTAAAAAAGAAATTATAGATATTTTACGTCAACGTTCAAGACCTTATTTATTTTCAAACTCTTTAGCACCCTCTATAGTAGGTGGTGCCTTAAAGGTTTTTGATTTAATTGCAGAAGACACTACTTTAAGAGATCAATTAGAATGGAACACCAATTACTTTAGAACAGAAATGGAAAAAGCTGGCTTTGATTTAGTAGGGGCAGATGCAGCTATAGTACCAGTAATGTTATACGATGCAAAGCTATCGCAAACAATGGCGAATAAACTGTTGGAAGAAGGTATTTATGTTATAGGTTTCTTTTTTCCAGTGGTTCCAAAAGGCAAAGCAAGAATAAGAGTGCAGCTTTCTGCAGCTCATAATAAAGAACATTTAGACAAAGCAATAGCAGCATTTACCAAGGTTGGTAAAGAGTTAGGTGTTATTTAAAATCAATAAAAACACATATTTTTTTTAATATTTTATTGAATTATCTTTGTAAATAAGTTTGAACAACTTACTTTTGTGTATTATAATAATGAACTTTTAATTTAAAAATTTGATAATGAAACGATTAAAAATAGCTGTGATAGCTTTATTTGCGTTAGTAGCGGTTAGCAACGTTAACGCACAAGATGAAAACAATCCTTGGGTTGTAGGGTTTGGTGTTAATATTATAGATTTCTATAATGGAGATGATTTTTCTGACCAAATTAAAGATGCTTTAGGAAATAGTGACTGGAACTTTTTACCTTCTATCTCAAGAATTTCTGGAGAAAAGTATTTAGACAAAGGTTTTACTTTACAGTTAGCTGGGTCATTAAATCAAATTGACTTTTTACAATCTGAAGATGATGTAGATTTCTTATACTACTCTATTGATGCTATCGTAAAATATGACTTAAACATGTTATTTGGAGAAACTGGATGGTTTGATCCTTATGTATATTTAGGTGGAGGATACGTTTCTGTTGATGGTAATGGAGAAGGTATGATCAACGCTGGTTTTGGTTTCAACACTTGGTTTAACGATAACTTAGGTTTAAACTTCCAAACTGGAACTAAAAAAGGATTTGCTGATGAAGTTCGTGCACACTACCAAAGTACTTTAGGTGTTGTTGTTAAATTTGGAGGTAAAGATACTGATGGAGATGGAGTATATGACAAAAATGATGCTTGTCCAGAAGTTGCTGGTTTAGCTGAATTTAATGGTTGTCCTGATGCTGATGGTGATGGAATCAAAGATTCTGATGATGCTTGTCCTAACACACCTGGTTTAGCTTCTATGAACGGTTGTCCTGATGCTGATGGTGATGGTGTAGCTGATAAAGATGATATGTGTCCTGATGTTAAAGGAACTAAAGCTAACAAAGGTTGTCCTGATACTGATGGTGATGGCGTAGTTGATAAAGATGATAAATGTCCTACTGTTGCTGGTCCAGCTGCAAACGCAGGTTGTCCTTGGCCAGATACTGATGGTGATGGAGTTTTAGATAAAGATGACAAATGTATTAACGAAGTAGGTCCTGCATCTAACAATGGATGTCCTGAAGAAGTTATTACAAAAGAAGCTACAGAAGTAATTAACTTTACAGCTAAGTCTATCTTATTTAACTCTGGTAGAGCTACATTTAAAGCAGGAGTAACTAAGCAATTAGATGCTATTGTAGATGTAATGGCTAAATATCCAAAAGCAACTTTCTCAATTGGAGGTCATACAGATAGTAGTGGATCATCTTCTTTAAACTTAAGATTATCTGAAAAAAGAGCTATCGCTGTAAGAGACTACTTAGTGAAAAACGGAGTAGAGACTACAAGATTAGAAGCTATTGGTTATGGTGAAGGTTTCCCAATCGACACTAACAAAACTAGAGCTGGTAGAGCTAACAACAGAAGAGTTGAAATTAAAGTTACTAACGAGTAATTTCTACTTAACAATATTTAAAAGCCTCATCATTTTGATGAGGCTTTTTTAGTGAAAAAAGTTTTTTTAATTGTAATCAAAAAATTACCTTTGCACCTTGAAAAAGGGTCAAGAATCCTATTTAAAAAATAATAACTTAATTAGATATAAAAATGTCTACAACTACAGGTAAAGTTTCTCAAATTATTGGGCCAGTTATTGATGTTGAATTCAATACTGAAAATAACGAACTTCCTAAAATTTACGATTCATTAGAAATTACAAAAGCTGATGGTTCTATTTTAGTATTAGAAGTTCAACAACATATAGGTGAAGATACAGTTAGAACTATTTCTATGGATGCTACAGATGGTTTGCAGAGAGGTGCAGAAGTTGTAGCTACTGGAAACCCAATCCAAATGCCTATTGGAAATGATATTTATGGTCGTTTATTTAATGTTACTGGAGATGCTATTGATGGTCTAGGTAATTTAAGTAAAGTAGGCAAAGATGGTTTATCTATACATAGATCAGCACCTAAGTTCGAAGACTTATCTGTATCTACAGAAGTTTTATTTACGGGTATTAAAGTAATCGATTTAATTGAGCCTTATGCAAAAGGTGGTAAAATTGGTTTATTTGGTGGTGCAGGTGTAGGTAAAACTGTATTAATTCAAGAATTAATTAACAACATTGCAAAAGGACATGGTGGTTTATCTGTGTTTGCAGGTGTTGGTGAAAGAACTCGTGAAGGAAATGACTTACTTCGTGAAATGTTAGAGTCTGGTATTATTAAATACGGAGATGACTTTATGCATTCTATGGAAGAAGGTGGTTGGGACCTTTCTAAAGTAGACAAAGCAGGAATGAGAGATTCTAAAGCTACTTTCGTATTTGGTCAAATGAACGAGCCACCAGGAGCACGTGCAAGAGTTGCATTATCTGGTTTAACTATCGCTGAATATTTTAGAGATGGTGCAGGTGAAGCACAAGGTAAAGATGTACTTTTCTTTGTAGACAATATATTTAGATTTACACAAGCAGGTTCTGAGGTGTCAGCACTTTTAGGACGTATGCCATCGGCAGTAGGTTACCAGCCAACATTAGCAACAGAAATGGGTGCAATGCAAGAGCGTATTACATCTACTAAAAAAGGTTCTATTACTTCTGTACAAGCAGTATATGTACCTGCAGATGATTTAACAGATCCAGCACCAGCAACAACGTTTGCTCACTTAGATGCTACAACTGTATTATCTCGTAAAATTGCTGAGTTAGGTATTTATCCAGCAGTAGATCCTTTAGATTCTACTTCTAGAATTTTAACTGCAGATATTTTAGGTGATGAGCACTATAACTGTGCACAAAGAGTAAAAGAAATTTTACAACGTTATAAAGAATTACAAGATATTATTGCCATTTTAGGTATGGAGGAATTATCTGAAGAAGATAAATTAGTAGTTCACAGAGCAAGACGTGTACAACGTTTCTTATCTCAACCTTTCCATGTTGCAGAACAATTTACTGGTATACCAGGAGTTTTAGTAGATATTAAAGACACTATTAAAGGATTTAATATGATTATGGATGGTGAGTTAGACAAGTACCCAGAAGCAGCATTTAACTTAAGAGGATCAATTCAAGATGCAATTGATGCTGGAGAAAAAATGTTAGCAGAGGCGTAAGCTAAAGCCATTGCCGAATTTATTTTTGGTAGTAATTAAATTATATATTTATATTAAATAAATCCTGAAACAAGTTCAGGATAGTAAAATAAATTTTACTATGTATTTAGAAATTGTAAGTCCAGAGGCTATTTTGTTTTCATCAGAGGTAGATGCTATTACAGTGCCAGGTGAACATGGTGAGTTTCAAATGTTAAATAATCACGCACCAATTGTTGCAAACTTAAAAGAAGGTATGGTTAAAATACACGTACATTCTCAGCAACATTTAGAGTTGAATGATTTAAATGGTTTGTTAGTACCACATGTAGATGATGATAAAATACTAACATTACAAATTAATTCTGGTACTTTAGAATTTAACGATAATAAAGCAATTGTATTGGCAGACTAATACCAATTGTTTTCAAATAAAAAAAATCTCAAAATTTAATTTTGAGATTTTTTTTTGTGCAATTTTCCCTTTCGAGACTTTTTGTTTTTCAAGTGTAAAGATGTTGCTTTTTGTAAAAGTACAGCTAGGGTTTAAACCTAAAGCACTTAGGGAAAAACCCCTTTTTTAGATTCAAGTAGAACGTATCTTAAATTTAATTGTATTTTAGATTTTCAACTAACCTTAAAAACTTCATACTAATGAAAATCAAAGCTTTTAATTATTTACTAATTTGCAGTATTGCACTAAGTATTATTTCTTGTAAAACAGAATGCGAACATACCAGTGATAAAACTGTAGATGAATCTTGTTACCCAAATAGCACAAAACCATCTCAAATTATTACGTATGAAGAAATGGCAGATATGATGGATACCTTTGAAAAAGGACCTAAAAAAGAATTAGACAAGTATCTAAAAAAAGTTAGTGGTGGAAAACGTACTATATCTACTGTTTACAATTGGTACGAGTTAGATGATTTAAAACAATACATAGCATATATAGAGAGAATATCTAAAGAAAAAGACATACCACTTACTGGTTTTAGAATTTACCCATCTACATATCCTAAGAACTATAAAGATAAAGAATTAAGAAATGTACAAACTTTAATTTTTACGCCAACAACTACCATTGGTGGCAAAGATGATGTTGCTTTTGAACCCTTATATTCAGAAAAAGGAAAGCCAGCAGAAATTTTACAGTTTTTAGAAAAAGTAAGAGCAAAACAAGTAGATAAAGCAAGTATGCTTAACTTAAATAGGCAAGGTGGTTTAGAGAGTTCTTCTGCAAATAGAATTAAACCAACACCTCCTCCATATTAATAGTATGGAATTATTTCAGGATTCATTACTATATGTAGAATTAATAAGTCTGCTTTTAACGCTTCTCTTTCTTAAAAGTTATAAAAGTAAACAGTATTGTTTTTTTATTGCGTATTTGCTGTTTGCAGTTCTAGCTGATTTTTTAGGCGGTTTAATTAATGAAGGTAGTGATGCTTGGTTGTATAATATCTATACTTTTTTTGAGTATGGTTCAGTAGCTTTAATTTATTACTATGCAACAAACACAAAACTCTCTAAAAAAGTAATTGTTTATACTTCAATTTTTTTTTATACAATTTACGGTTTGAGTTTTGTGTTTACTAGCTGGCAGACTTACACTGTAATTCTATTGCATTTTTGTGTGGTACCTTTTTTCTTTTTTTATTTTCAAGAGTTACTCAACTCTAAAAAAATTATGAACTACAAAAAACAATTGTTTTTTTGGGTAACAGTCGGATTTTTAATTTATTATTTTGGTAACTTACCATTTATTACGCTATCTTTTATTGGTATGCTTCAAAATAGAATTTTATATTCAGTGCCTACCTTTATTTTGCTTATTGTGCATGGAATTTTTATAGTGAATTTAATATGGTTGAGAAAAGTTCGGAAATTGTCATAATCATTACCACAATCATTGTGTTATTAATGGTTTTTGGTATTATTATTTTATTTTCAATATTTCAACGAAGAAAAAATGATATTCTAACAGAACAAGAAAAAGAAAGAGAAGAATTTGAAAGAACAATTGCAGAAACCCAAATAGAAATTAGAGAAGAAACACTAAGAAACATTAGTTGGGAGCTGCATGATAATATTGGGCAACTACTCACTTTAGCAAAAATACAATTGCAATCTGCCACAGAACAAAATATTGCAGAAGTAAGAGATACCATTACAAAAGGGCTAACAGAGGTTAGAGCATTGTCTAAATTAATTAATCCAGAAGCATTAGATAACATCAACCTAAAAGAAGCAATTCAATTAGAGGTAGATCGTTTTAATCGTTTAGATTTCATTAAAGCCACCTTAGAAATTGTTGGTGAAGAAAAAGAAATCAACCAAAAGGCAACTGTTATTTTATTTAGAATTCTACAAGAGTTTTTTTCGAATACCATTAAACATGCAAGAGCTTCAGACTTGGTAATTAGGCTAAATTACTCAGATACAGATTTACACATACTTACAAAAGATAATGGGGTTGGTTTTAAATCGTCTACCAAAAAAGAAGGTATAGGTTTGTTAAACATTAAAGCTAGAGCCAAATTAATTGGGGCAGAAGCCAACCTAACATCAAAAGAAAACAAGGGTACTAATTTAGAAATAAGATATAATTATGAGTAAATTTTCGGTAGTGGTTGTAGATGATCATACATTGTTGTCTCAAGCCATACAAACTATGGTAAATACTTTTAAAGATTTTACAGTGCTGTATACTTGCAAGAATGGGCAAGAGTTGGTAGACCGTTTTTCTGAAAATGGTAAAAAGCCAGATGTGGTTTTAATGGATATTAATATGCCTGTAATGAATGGTATAGAAGCAACAGCATACATTGCAGAACATCATCCTAAAGTAAATGTTATGGCACTTTCTGTAGAAGATGATGACAAAACCATTTTAAAAATGATAAAAGCTGGGGCTGTAGGCTATTTGCTTAAAGACACAGAAAAAACAGTTTTAGAAAAAGCATTAAGAGAAATTGTAGAAAACGGATTTTACCACACTAAAAATGTAACCAATTTACTTATGAAATCTGTAAATGGTGTTCTTAAAGATGATGTGGTTTTAAAACCAAGAGAAATAGAGTTTTTAAAACTTGCTTGCACAGAAATGACGTATAAAGAAGTTGCAGATAAAATGTGTTTAAGCCCCAAAACCATAGATGGCTATAGAGAGGCTTTGTTTGCAAAATTAAATGTTAGAAACAGGGTAGGTATGGTAATATATGCAGTAAGAAATAAAATTTACACTGTGTAAAAATATTGTAAATTTGCAGCATGGAAGAAACGAATAGACAAAGAAAAATTGCAGGTGTGCTGCAGAAAGATTTAGTAGATGTGTTGCAAAAAGCCGCACAAGATGGTATGAAAGGTGTAATTATTTCTGTTTCTAAAGTGCATGTTACTTCAGATTTGGGTGTTGCAAAAGTATACCTAAGTGTTTTTCCTTCAGAAAAGAGAGATGAGTTGGTTAAAGGTGTGCAATCTAACACTGTTTTAATTCGTCATGAAATGGCAAAAAGAACTAAAAATCAATTACGTAGAATGCCAGAATTGTTATTTTTTGGTGATGATACTTTAGATTATTTAGAAGAGATAGATAAATCTTTAAGTGGGCAAGATGAAGACCCAATTAAAAATCCTGATGTATTACCAAGAAGAAAGAAATTATAAATTCAAACCAACTCTTTGAATTTTTCTTACTACATAGCCAAAAGATACTTATTTACAAAAACTAGCAATAATGCTATAAACATCATTACTATAATTGCTTCATTTGGAGTTATAGTAAGTTCTTTAGCCTTGTTTATTATTTTGTCTGGCTTTTCTGGTTTAAGAACCTTTAGTTACAGTTTATTAGATGCATCAGATCCAGATTTAAAAATAACTTCAGTAAAAGGCAAATCGTTTTTAATAGATGATGCTTTTACCCAAATCTTAAACGATAATTCAGCTATTGTTACTTATTCTAAAATAATAGAAGAACGCGTTTTTCTAGAATATGGAGATAAAAATGAAGTTGCTTTTATAAAAGGTGTAGATACCAATTATGCCAATGTTACTAAAATAAACGAATCTATTTACATTGGTGATTGGTTAGATACTACCTATGCAAATACAGCAGTTATTGGTAGAGCCATTGCCATAAAATTATCTTTGGGTGTTAATAGTTATGGTAGGCCATTAACAGTTATGATACCAAAACCAGGCAAAGGTTTTATAAACCCTAACAATGCATTTTATAAAATAGATGTGCAAATTTTGGGCTTGTATACAGGTACAGAAGAATTCGAGAATAAGTTTGTGTACGTAACTTTAAATCAAGCAAAAAACCTATTAAGATTTAAACATAATCAAGTTACAGGTATAGAGCTTAAATTAGCAGATGTTACACAATCTAACACTGTAGCAGACGAGTTACAAACCTTATTGGGTAGTGCTTATAAAGTGCAAACTAAAGAGCAATTGAATGAGGTTTTTTACAAAGTAATAAACACAGAAAATTTTGTGTCTTACCTAATTTTTACTCTAATTATAATTATTGCTTTATTTAATGTTATTGGAGCCATAATTATGATGATTATCGATAAAAAACAAAACTTACAAACCCTTTATAATTTAGGTACCACCATTCAAGAAATTAAAAAGATATTTGTGTATCAAGGCTTTTTACTTACCTTTTTTGGTATGTTGATTGGTTTGTTTTTGGGCATCATTCTAGTATTTTTACAAGATGCTTTTGGTTTATTTATGATTACTGAAAACTTGGCTTACCCAGTAGAATTTCAGTTTTATAATGTATTAATTGTTATATTTACCATAACATTATTAGGTTTTGTTGCAGCCAAAATAGCTAGCAGTAGAATCAACCAAAAATTCATTGAAAAATAATATGCGTAAACTTTTTAAAATGACTTATGCAATAGGGTTCTGCCTATTGTTTATGAGTTGCGTGAGTACAAATCGTAATAGATATCTTAAAAATGGAAAGGTTTTAACAGGAGATTATACTAATTATGAAAAAGGCTATACTTTAAAAATACCAGATACCTGGGTTGGTTTTTTAGATACCCATAGTCAGTTTGCTTACAAACCAAAAATATCTATAAATCAGAAACCTTATATAGTAGTTCGTGTAATGAACGAAAGTACTTTAAAGGTAGATGATAACATTTCAAACTTAGAGGAATTTACAAATGCATATGTGAAAAATATAGTTGCTAAAAATGTAAATCCTAATTTAAATGTAAGTTATCAAGAGCATAATTTATACAAAAAGTATTCTGTTGTAAGTTATAAAACCTCTTTTTTAGGTAACAATTATACGAGTTTAGCTATTAGTTTTTATTACAATTCAAAACCTTTCAGAATCAGTTATTTTGCTCAAAAAGATGAGTTTGCTAATTATGTAGAGGATTTTACTAGCATGCTAGAAACTTTTAGAATTACGGAATAATGATAAAAAAGGTCCTAATTTTTAGCTTATTAGCAGCAATACTTTCTTGTTCATCCGTAAAAAGAGTAGAAAAATCTTGTAGAGAAAATCCTTTTGAAAAATTAGATAGTTTGCAAAAATCAAATCAAAAATTAAATTACAAGATATATAAACCTAAAGACTGGAAAAATGGCAAAACTAGTTATGGAGATTGGTATTCTTTGCAAGGAGAATTTACAGACTCTTTAAATTACTATAATAAAGCTAATGTGTATATAGGTTTGCATAAAATAGCTAATGAATGCAATTCAACTGCTTATACAATAGATGATTATTTGTCCTATTTTATTGATTATACCAGCAAACATTTTCCAAAAGATAAATTCAAGTATTTATTATTAAAAGGCAAGCATAAAATTTATGGTTCTATTTATATTGTAAAATACACAGAAAAAATAAATACGAATAAAAGTTATACTAGAAGTTTTTTTCTCTTTTTTGAAGCCAATATAGGGTATAACATACAATATGTTACAGAGCCCAAATACTATGACACCTATCTTCCTGAAGTACAAAAGATGGTAAATTCCTTTAGAATTTTAGAATAATTAAAGTTTAAAATAACCTAGCTAGATTGTTTTTTGATGTTAATTATTAATGTTTCTTTTTAGTGATCTCTTTTTACTTTGTATTGAGATTTACTTTATGTTTCATTAATGCTTAACGTATAAAAGTTGTTTGTAAAACCTTTACTATACCCTAAAGATAAAATTTATTTAAGTTATAAAACATTTAATCAGATACTTAACTAGTAACTGTCGTTTAAATTCTGATAAATGTAGATTATTGGTTTGTTAACGAATATCTGGTATTAATGCATTTCCAAATTTTGCTTCAACTTCATCAAACGTTTTAAAAACATCTGCAGGATCATCTGAAGTAACCATTTTTAAACGATAATCTTTAAAATGAGGAATGCCTTTAAAATAGTTGGTATAATGCCTTCTGGTCTCTACAACTCCTAAACGTTCACCTTTCCAATCTATAGCCATTTGCAAATGTCTTCTAGCCACTTTTGTTCTTTCTGCAATAGAAGGTTTTGCTAAATGTTCTCCTGTTTTAAAGAAGTGTTTAACTTCGTTAAAAAACCAAGGATAACCTATAGATGCTCTACCAATCATAGCACCATCTAAGCCATATTTGTCTCGCATTTCCATGGCTCTTTCTGGTGTAGTAACATCACCATTACCAAAAACAGGAATATGCATTCTTGGGTTATTTTTTACAGCTGCAATAGGCACCCAATCTGCATTACCTTTATACATTTGAGCACGAGTTCTACCATGAATAGAAATTGCCTTACAACCAACATCTTGCAAACGTTCTGCAACTTCTACAATTCGTATTGAGTCATGATCCCAACCCAATCTTGTTTTTACAGTAATAGGTAAATTTGTATGCTTAACCATGGCTTCTGTAAGTGAAACCATTAAATCGATATCTTTTAAAATACCTGCACCTGCACCTTTAGAAACCACCTTTTTTACTGGGCAACCAAAATTAATATCAATGATATCTGGATTCGATTTTTCTACAATTTCTATTGTTTTTAACATCGAATCTAAATTCGCACCAAAAATCTGAATTCCTACAGGTCTTTCTTTCTCGTAAATATCTAGTTTAATTACACTTTTAGCAGCATCTCTTATTAAACCTTCTGATGATATAAATTCGGTATACACTACATCTGCACCATTTTCTTTACACAAAGCTCTAAAAGGTGGGTCAGACACGTCTTCCATTGGTGCAAGTAGCAATGGAAAGTCAGGAAGTTCTATTTGATCAATTTTTACCAAAACGAATTAATTTTTTGCAAAATTACTGTTTTTATATGTTAAAACCCAAAGACCGTAAAAACCTAGAAATAGTTCTGCATACATACCAAATAAAAAGCCGAAGGTTGGTGAACCATCTAATACAAAACTTAGCACTCTACCAAAACCTAAACCCAACATAAATATCATATTGGTTACTAAAGCAGTTTTTAAAAATTTTGGTTTTATGATGCCTAAAAGCCAAAGTAGGGCAAATCCCAAATACAAACCCATAATAGCTTTAAATGCATTTTGCTCATCTAACGTTTCTGGGTAGATTTCAAATTCTGAACTAGGGTTGAAGCCATAAACAAACGCAACAGGAATTACAATACATACAGAAATAATAAGATGTATTTTTTGTATAAATTCCTGTTTTGTTTTTAGCATCTACTTACCTTTAAGCTTTTCTTTTGTAAAGATAGCTTATTTGATAATTAGTTTTTTAATTCCAAAATCTACTTGACTACTCACAATGCGAACAAATTTAACTCCTGAACTTAAATCTAAATTAAAATCGAACTCATTCTTACCTTTTTGAATAGTAACCGCTGATGAAAACAAGGTTTTACCAGTAATGTCTGATATCATTAAATTGGCTTTTGTGTTGACATCACTAAATAAAATACTTTTAAAGTTTCCAACAGAAGGATTTGGGTATACATCAAATTCGTTAAATACTAAGTTGCTATCTGTTTCTATTGATGTATTTAAACTACCATTTTTAGAGGCAGCTTCACCAACTATAGTAATAGTAACAGTAGCAGAATCTGCAAAACCATTTCCATCTGTAATTGTGTAAGTAAACGTATCTGTACCTACAAAATTAGCAGGAGTAGAATAATTAATTTGTCCATCAATAACACGAATATCACCTCCATTATCGCTAGCTGTAACCATTTTGCCATTGGTTAAAGTTAAAGGATGAGAAGAGTTTTTACCATTTGCACCATAATTGTCATTTGCAGTAACATCTATAAGTATATCTTCACTTTTTTCTGTTACTGTTATTTCATCATCAAGAGCATCTACAGTTCCTGTTTGAACCACTTCCTCTTCAACCGTTAAGAAAACAGTGGCAGTAGATTGTATCCCTTCATTATCTTCTATGGTATAGGTAAAAGAGTCTTCACCTTCAAAATCTCCTGTTGGTGCATATACCATTAAATGATTATCTCTAGAAATAGTAAAACCTTCAGTACTTAAAGCATCATATTCAATGATAGTACCATCGTTTGTAATATCGTTCTCTAAAACATCTAAGGCTGTTGCTGAATTTATGTGAATTGTAAAAGTATCATTATTGGCCTTTGTTTCTAAAGGTTCTGAGGTTACTGTAATTCTTACATTTGCTTTAGAGGCAAATCCTTTTTTATCTGTAATTGTATATTCAAAAGTATCTATACCTGTAAAACCTGTTGGTGTACTATATTCAATATTGCCATTTAAAACTCGAATGGAACCACCATTAGTACTCTCTGTAGATAATTTACCATTGGTTAAGGTTAATGGATGATTTTCATTAGGTCCGAAAGTTCCAAAACTATCATTGGCTAAAACATCAATACTAATATTGCTGCTATCAGCAAGTAGCGCTAAAGTATCATTTACGGCTGTTATTGGCCCACTTTCTATAATTTCTTCTTCTACAATAAGGGTAACTGTGGCAGTAGATTGCACTCCATTTGCATCTTCTATGGTATAGCTAAAACTATCATTGCCTTCAAACCCGTTTATAGGTTCATAAACAAGTTCTGAATTCACCAAAGAAATGGTAAAACCTTGTTCACTGGAATTATCAAAATTTACAATTGTAGCAGTTGTTGGAAAATCATTTTTAAGCACATCTAAACTTGTACTTTCGTCTATTTTTATGGTATAACTATCACCTTTAGCATCCGCAGGCAAATCTCCACCAACAGTTATGTTTACAGTGGCATAATCTGCAAAACCTTTGGCATCTGTAATGGTATAGGTAAATGAATCTGAGCCTACAAAATTTAAGGGAGTTGTGTAGATTACTGTACCATTAGCAACACTTATAGTTCCACCATTATTGCTGGCAGTAACTAATTTACCATTAGTTAATGTTAATGGGTGAGAGCTGTTCATACCATTTACACCATAATTGTCATTTGCTAAGACTTCTATCACATTATTTTCACTACCAATATTTACACTTACGGTATCGTCTATAGCTTCTAATGAACTTGAATTTACAGTTTTTGGTTCAACCGTTAATGAAACTATTGCACTAGATTGATTGCCATCTGCATCTTCTATGGTGTACGTAAACTCATCCATACCTATAAAACCATTAGTTGGGGTATATAAAATTGCTGAGTTCTCTATAGATAATGTGAAACCTTGGTTACTATTCGCATCTACAGATACTATACTTACATTTTCTGGTAAGTCGTTAACCAAAACATCTAAACTAGTTGCAGTATCTACATCTATCGAAAAATTGTCATTTGCAGCTTCTGCAGGATAATCGCCTCCAATAGTTATGGTAACTGTTGCAGTATCTGCGTAACCATTGGCATCTGTAATTGTGTACACAAACGTATCTATACCTGCAAAATTCGCTGGAGCAGTGTAATACACTTTTCCATTGTAAACACTAATAAGTGCACCATTATCACTGGCAGTTGCAGTTTTACCACCTGGAAGTGTTAAAGGATGTGTTGGGTTTTCGCCAAATTCACCATAAAAATCATTCGCTAAAACATCAATAGCAATATCAGAGCTACCAACATTTATGGTAATAGCATCATCTGCTGCTTCTAAAGGTCTTTCGTTTACTTTTACAGTAACTGTTGCTGTTGCTTGCACCCCTTCTGAATCTTCTAAAGTATAGGTAAAACTATCATTTCCAGAAAATCCGCTTGCAGGTGTAAAGGTTAGAACATTATTACTTTCTGTTATTAAATTTCCGTTTACAGAGTTGTTATCAAAAGAAATTATAGCAGTGTTTTTTGTATCGTTTTCTAAAACATCTAAATCAATTGGCGTATTAAATTCGGTGATAAAGTTATCATTTGCAGCAAAGGTTTCTACCTCAATTGGTTCTATTTTTAAATAGTCTATAACCATGGTTTGAGTTCCACTCCAATTAAAATCATTAGCCCAAGGTAGTTGTCTAAAGCCAAAAATAACTTCAGATTTTCCTGTGGCAATATTTGTAGTAATGGTTTCTTGTAAAACATTGTCTATAAAGAAATCAATTCTATCTGCTCTCCAATCAATAGTATAGGTATGAAACTGATCGTCTATCAATGAAATTTTTTCATTATTATCATTAATAATAGCTTTCTTAGTACCTGTAAAAGGGCGTGCAGAATTTTCGTTTGCGTTTCTCCATGTGTTGAATCTAGCATCTGTCCAGCCATTATTTTCTGGTAAAGTTTCATGAGAAGGAGTGGCACTATCATTAGCAACAACCTCTATATCTACTTCATTAAATTTAATACCTTCTTGATTGTAGGTAAATAAAAAACCTACTAAGCCACCATCTACAACTGCACCTTTCATTCTCACTTCAAGACGATGATTTTCGGCAACTCCACCAAAAATTAAAGTTTGAAAAGGATGAATCCAATCTAAATCGTTAGTAATATCTGCATCTACTTGTATGTAGGCATTACCATCTCCAGGAATAAATTTATTCCAAGAATCTTGATTGGGATGAATTTCGTTGTAAAAAGACCAATAGGCACCTGTAGGTGTATTTGCTGGATAACCAGGATTGTCAAAATCTTCAAAATAAGTTAAACTTTCAGGGTTAAATTGTGCTAAAGAGTTAACAGTCGTTAGAAGAATGCAGGTTATAAGTATATATTTTTTATATACGTATAACTTACAAGCATTGGGTAATGTTGTAGTCATTAGGTTAGGGGTTAAAAAGTTGGAAAAGGGGTTAGTTTGTAGTTAAGGGGTTAGTAGGTTTTAAGGGGTTTAGTAATTTGTTTAGCTGTATAAAAAACACATAAAGTGTTCATTTATTCGAAATCAAAGCTAATAATAAAAATTTAAGTAATCACTAAAAAATGATATTTTTTTAATGATTTAAATTTAATAAATAATTGACAGTCAAGTGGTGCACCAGTTTTAATTCTCCTTTTTTGGACTGAGAAATAGCTTTAGATCTTAGAAATTAACTTCCTTTTCAGCTTTTTAAACTCTTCTTGTGCTAAGTGCTTTAGTTGTGTTGCCTTTATCAAAAATAGATTATACACGCCTATTGCTCATTGTATTTGTAACAACACAATCAGCTTAGTAAATCATAAAATATATTTGAAACTGATTTAATCAATGCTTAGAATAACACATTGTTCTAAAAACAAATCACCCATCAAACTGTCATATTTAGCCACTTTACCTTTAATGGTAACTTTTTGATTTAGTTTTATAGGTTTATCTAGTTTTTGATATTTACAAAAAGCCTGGCTATTTAGCGTAAAACTTGTTGCAGTTATAAAAGTAACTCTACCTTTTAAAGAAACAGTTTTATTTGTCCAACTTAAGGGATCTTTATGAATTTCTGCATAAAATTCTTCTGTTGTGCCCGTAAATTGTATTGTTTGTGTATTTGTACTTGATGAATTTTTAAAATATGTATAACTACCAAAACCAATACATAATGTAGCTAATACAAAAATAATAATGATTTTATTTTTTCGTGCTTGCATAACTTTACTAATTATATACCTGTTTAAAAATTAATTTCTTTCTCTACTTTTTCTTCTCCTCTTTTAACAACCACTTTTGTTTTGCTGCCTTTATCAAAAACAGAAAGTGCACGCATGTAGCTCATCATATTTGTAACAGTGCTATCACCTAATTGAATTACAATATCACCTTTTTGTAAACCTGCTTTTTGTGCTGGTTTATCTTCAGAAATACCATCAATTCTCATACCTACACCATCAAATAAATAATCTGGAATTACACCTAAACCTACTTTAAAACGAGGAGTGCTATCACTTTCGTTTTTTGTTTTTCTAAATGCCAACTTTCCATTATCATCTAAATCAGAGATGATAGCATAGATGTAATCAGAAATTAAATACATACCCTCATAATTTAATTTTTCTGAGTCATCACCTGGTTTATGATAGTCTTCATGTTGCCCCGTAAAAAAATGTAATACAGGCATATCTGCCAAGTAAAAGCTTGTGTGATCACTTGGGCCAACACCAGATTCTTGCTGAACTAGTTTAAAATTATCATTATGAGATTTTAAAACTTGTTTAAAAATTGGCGAAGTTCCTGTGCCATAAACAGCTAACGTAGAATCTTTTTTCATTCGGCCAACCATATCCATATTTATCATATAAGATACTTTTTTGGTATCAATAGTTGGGTTTTTTACAAAGTAATTCGAACCTAAAAGGCCCATTTCTTCTCCAGAAAATGCCATGAATAAATAATTATTGTTGGTATTTTTGTCTTTAAGCTTGGCAGCCAAATTTAAAAGAATGGCAACACCAGAAGCATTATCATCTGCTCCATTATGAATAGCTTTTATAGAATCTCTGTACAAAGAACCTTCACCTCCAAAACCTAAATGATCGTAATGTGCACCAATAATAATGGTATTTTCTGCTTGGTTGTCTAAATAACCTATTACATTATTTCCTGTAATAGTTCCATCACCATTTACATCGAACTTTACTTCATCATGAGGATTGGTTTTTGGTTTAAATGTAAAGGGTTGTAAATAGTTGGTAGTACCTTTTTCTAATAAACCCAACTCTGAAAATCTTTCTGAAATGTATTTAGCAGCTTTTTTCTCACCTTCAGTACCTGTTTGCCTGCCTTCTAAGGCATCAGAAGCTAAAAAAGCTACATCTTCTTTTATTCGGTTTTCTTGGTTAATTTCTGGTTTACAAGAAACTAAAATGCTCAAAAAGATTAGAATTATACTGTATTTCATGATGATAATATTATTTTTGTAAAGTTAATTAATAAAATAGAAAATGAGAATTATTTCCTTTGTAGTATTAGCTTTATTGATGCTTTCTTGTAAAAACGAACAAAAACCAAAAGTAGTTTCAAATTCAGAAGTAGAGGTTGCTAAAGATTCTTTAATATATCCTGAAGAAAAATACTTTAAGAGTTTAAGACAAGTAACCTTTGGTGGAGATAATGCAGAAGCTTATTGGAGTTTTGATGACAAGCAATTGGTTTTTCAATCAAATTACACAAAGTGGAATGTTGGTTGTGATCAAATGTTTTTAATGAATGCAGATGAGAATTTTAAGAACAGCATGCCACCAATGATTTCTACAGGAAAAGGACGTACAACCTGTGCTTATTTTTTACCTGATAACAAACATATTATTTACGCTTCTACACATTTGGTAGATGAAGAGTGCCCAGAAGTTCCTCTTCGTAAAAACGGAAAATACATTTGGCCTGTTTATGATAGTTTCGACATTTTTGTGGCAGATTTAGAAGGTAATATTGTAAAACAACTTACTAATGAAGTGGGTTATGATGCAGAACCAACTGTTTCTCCTAAAGGCGATAAAATTGTTTTTACATCAACAAGAAGTGGAGATTTAGAATTGTATACTATGAATATAGATGGCACTGATGTTAAGCAAATAACAGATGAATTGGGTTATGATGGTGGTGCTTTCTTTTCACCTGATGGGACAAAAATTATCTTTAGATCTTCTAGACCAAAAACAGAAGAAGAAATTAAAGCCTATAAAGATTTATTGGCTGAAGGTTTAGTAGAGCCTACAGAAATGGAGCTTTATATTTGTAATGCTGATGGTTCTGATTTAAGACAATTAACAGATCTTGGAAACGCAAATTGGAGTCCGTTTTTTCATCCTTCAGGAAAAAAGATTCTTTTTTCATCGAATTTTGAGGCAGAAAGAGGCTTCCCATTTAATTTATATTTAATAGATATAGATGGTAAAAATTTAGAAAGAGTAACACATGGCGAAACTTTTGATGCATTTCCTGTTTTTTCTAACGATGGTAAAAAACTAGCCTTTTCTTCAAATAGAAATAATGGAGGTGGTAGAGATACCAACTTATTTATTGCAGAATGGCAGGACTAAAAGGATAGACATTCTGAAATCAATAAAAAGAGAGATCAATCTATTGCTTATAGAATGGCAAGACTAAATTATGGCTTGGACAAAAGATAAAATCTTAGTGAATATAGAAGCTTTAATGCGAAGTAAATTTACGAACCCTAAAGAGGCCTTCGATTTTTATGATGCAGATAAAGATGGTTTTTTAACTAAAAGTGATTTTAAAGTACTTTTAAAAGAGGCCAAAGTGAGTAGCTTAATTCGAGGTTTGGTTGCAGAATTTATGATGCAAAGCTTCGATCAGAATAAAGATGATTTAGTAAGTTGGGATGAATTTCAAGAAGCTATTAAAGAATCTGGAATGAAAGAATAATTTAAAATGGGAGCAAAAGAAAATATTTTAAGAGATATACATACGTTAATTACCACTAAATTTGCGACTACTGAAGAAGCCTTTTTAAATTTTGATAAGGATAAAGATGGTGCTTTAAACAAAGATGAAATTAAAGATTTGCTAAAAGAAGCAGGTGTAAATGGTTTTATTCGAGGTATGGTTGCAGGAGAAATGCTCAAAGGTTATGATAAGTCTGGAGATGACACCATCAATAAACAAGAGTTTAACATAGCTATTTCAGAACTAAAAAGAGACTATTAATTTCAGCTCAAAATTAAAGTTAAAGTACAATGATTTTCGTTGTACTTTTTTTGTTTGAGAAGGTGTGTAAATAGCATATCTTTGTAGATTGAAAGTAGTTAGATAACGAAGTATGAAGAACATTAGAAACTTTTGTATAATTGCACACATAGATCATGGTAAAAGTACTTTAGCAGATCGATTGTTAGATTATACTGGCTCTGTAACTGAACGTGAAAAACAAAATCAGTTATTAGACAATATGGATTTGGAGCGTGAACGTGGAATTACCATAAAATCACATGCAATTCAGATGGATTTTATTCATAATGGAGAGCCTTATATTTTAAATTTAATTGATACTCCAGGTCACGTAGATTTTTCATATGAAGTTTCAAGATCAATTGCTGCTTGTGAAGGTGCTTTATTAATTGTAGATGCTGCACAAAGTATACAAGCACAAACCATATCTAACCTATACTTGGCTTTAGAGAACGATTTAGAGATTATTCCAATCTTAAATAAAGTAGATTTACCTTCTGCAAATCCAGAAGAAGTAACAGATGATATTGTAGACTTATTAGGTTGTGACCCAGAAGAAGTAATACACGCAAGTGGTAAAACTGGTTTTGGTGTAGACAATATTTTAGAGGCAATTATAGATAGAATTCCTGCACCAAAAGGTGAGCCAGATGCTCCTTTACAGGCACTAATTTTCGATTCAGTTTATAACTCTTACAGGGGAATTGAAACGTATTTTAGAGTAATTAATGGCGAAATAAAAAAGGGTCAAGAAATTAAATTCATGGCTACAGGCAAAAATTATTTTGCAGATGAGGTAGGAACTTTGAAATTAAGTCAGGTTGTTAAAAAATCTGTAAAAACAGGAGATGTTGGGTATTTGATTACAGGTATTAAAACAGCAAAAGAAGTAAAGGTAGGTGATACTATTACAGATGCACATAAACCAACTACAGAAATTATTGATGGTTTTGAAGATGTAAAACCAATGGTTTTTGCTGGTATTTATCCTGTGGATACAGAAGATTATGAAGAGTTGCGTTATTCTATGGAAAAACTGCAATTAAATGATGCTTCTTTGGTGTTTCAACCAGAAAGTTCTGCAGCATTAGGTTTTGGTTTTCGATGTGGATTCTTAGGAATGTTGCATATGGAAATTATTCAAGAACGTTTAGAACGTGAGTTTAACATGACAGTGATTACTACTGTACCAAACGTGTCTTACCATGCATTTACAAACAAAGAACCAAACGAAATATTAATTGTTAATAATCCTTCGGATTTACCAGAACCTTCTAAATTGAATAGAGTAGAAGAGCCTTTTATTAAAGCTTCTATTGTAACTAAATCAGATTTTGTAGGGCAAGTAATGTCACTTTGTATCGAAAAAAGAGGGCAAATTGTAAATCAAACGTATTTAACTACCCAAAGAGTAGAACTTATTTTCGAAATGCCTTTGGCAGAAATTGTTTTCGATTTTTACGATCGTTTAAAAACCGTTTCTAAAGGTTATGCTTCTTTCGATTATCATCCAATAGGTATGAAAGAATCGAAACTAGTAAGAGTAGATATTCTATTAAATGGTGATACTGTAGATGCACTTTCTGCTTTATTGCATGCAGACAATGCTTACACTATTGGTAAAAAAATAGTAGAAAAATTAAAAACGTTAATACCTAGACAACAGTTTGATATTCCTATTCAGGCTGCAATTGGTGCCAAGATTATTGCTAGAGAAACCACAAAAGCTTTACGTAAAGATGTAACTGCAAAATGTTATGGAGGAGATATTTCTAGAAAACGTAAGTTATTAGAAAAGCAGAAAAAAGGTAAGAAAAGAATGCGTCAAGTAGGTAATGTAGAAATTCCACAAGAAGCATTTATGGCAGTTTTAAAACTGAACGATTAACAAAAGCTAAATGAATAAATTTAGAATTATTGGTGTTTTAATTTTAGCAGTAAGTACACTTTACTTAATTGTTTTTAATTTTAGTAACGATGTTTTAGATTTCATTGCAGGTATGCTAATGGCTGTTGGAACTGCATTTACGTTTGGTATTTTACCGAAGAAAAAGCAACAAAAGAAATAGTCTAAAACTAAAAATAAAATACAGAAAACCTCTTTAAGAAATTAAAGAGGTTTTAAATTTGTAGCTACTTGCTGCTTGTAAAGTTTAATTATCTGCGTTTATTCTATTTTCTTCGTCTCTATTTCTATTTCTGCTTGCTTTTTTCTTACCAAATTGATCTCCAAAACTGTAGGTTAATCTAAATTGAATATTTTGTCTAGAGCCATTACTTTCAACAGCTGCAGTTCCATTTCCATAATCTATATTACCTACAAAACCTCTGTTTAGCATTTTATTGAATCCTAAATTTGCTTTTAATTTTTTGTTTAAGAAAGATTTACCAAAAGAGAAGTTTAATTCGGCTAACCAATCTACTTCTATTTGACCTTCTAAAGCTCCTGTTCCATAATTACCATTTACTTCAAAAGTAACATCCCAAGGCAATTCATAGCTTGCTTGTACAAACCAAATTAGGTTCCATTTGTTTAAATCTACTCCATAAGTAGAAGATTGAAAATCTGTATTTGTAACTATTATACCTGTGTACCCTTCTAAACCATCAGTTAAATTTAAAGGGGCAAATAATCTAAAATTCCAATTGGTGTTGTTTTCTACATTTACTTCTTGTTGGCGAATTTGTGCTGTGTCATTATCTTGACGAATTAATTGAAAAATTACATCATCTGTTTTGCTATAGCCAATTGTAAAAAATGGTTGGCCTTCATAGGTTAAGTTAAATTGATAATTGTTAGTGTAAGAAGGAGTTAAAAATGGGTTTCCTTCACCTGCAGAAAAAGGATCTAAAAAAGTCGCGAAAGAGTTTAAACTATTGTAAGATGGTCTCTGTATTCTGTAACTGTAAGAAACACTGGCTCCTAAAACATCAGTAATTTTTCTACTGATAGAGGCACTTGGAAAAAGTTTTTTTATGGGCCTTTCTAAAATCTCTGTTCTTAAATTTCCATTGTCCATAAAAATAGAAGTACCATCTGTATTACTATCTTCATAACGTAAACCTCCAGAGAAAGACCATTTGCCAGATGTTGCATTAATTTTAGAATATATGGCAAATATGGTTTCATCAATTAAAAACTGGCTGCTTTCATCTTCAACAAAGTCAAAACCACCAGAATTGTTTGCAATTAATGACTGTAAATCATTATTAGTGGCAACATCTGCAAATCGTGATCCTAAACTTAATTTAAAGTTATCTGTAAATTGCTTGCTGTAATCTATACTGTAGGTTTTTATATTATAGGTACCATCTTGTATGTATCTTCTATCTGTAAACGGAATTGTACTGCCTGCAACATCATATAAAGTATTGGTGTTGTCATTTACAAAATCTAAATAATTAAAATCAATTAATAGTCGATCTGTATCTGTTTTATATTCATAATATGGGTTTATTGAATAGTTTTTACGTTCTCTATCAAAACTATTCTCAGAAAAAAGCGTGTTGGTATTATTGGCATCAGAAATAATGGTTTCACTAGATGCTATTCTGGTTGAATTTCTAGTATTAAAGCTTGTACCTAAACCAATAGAATTTTTGTCATTTATGTAATAATCTAAACTACCACTTATTCTAAAATTATCTGGATCATAAGGTTCTCTTGTAGTTTGATCGTAGGTTTCGTTACCTACAGTTCTTACCAAGAATAAATCTTCTCTAAATGTTGGTTGTGAGTAGCCTACACTTGTTTGCCAATTTAATTTGTTTTTGTAGCTGGCAATTGAAAAGCCTGAACCCCACTCAAAACCTTGGTCTTCACCAATCCAAGAATTTACACTTCCATGGGTGCCTAATTTTACATTTTTCTTTAAAATGATATTAATTATGGCAGCAGAACCAGATGCTTGATATTCTGCTCCTGGTTGTTCTACAACTTCTATTTTAGAAATATTATCTGCAGGAAAATCTCTCAATAGTGTCTCAACATCCATGTATTCAGTAGTTTTTCCGTTTATTAAAATTCGAACACCACTATTTCCAGCAATGGTAATTCCATTATTGGTTACTAAAACACCTGGCACTTTACGCATTACATCCTGCAAAGAGGTATTAATCATTTCAGATTGTTCTAAATCTACAATTAATTTTTCTGCAGTTTGCTTAATTACAGGTCGTTTGCTTTTAACGATAACTTCATTTAAAGATTGACTTGTTTCTTTTAAAGTGATGTTAAATGTTTTGTTTGATGATAAACTGAATTTATCAATTTTCTCAGTTTCGAAACCTAGCATTGACACTTCTAAAGTGTAGTTTCCATCTGCAATGTTTTCAAGAATGTAAGTACCATCATCTTTAGATACAGTTCCTTTAGGATTTTCGGCTTTATCAGCATTATACAAAACAACGTTTGCAAATGGTAATGGTTGATTTTGTTCGTCTACTATTTTACCATTGATATTATTTTGTGCAATACAAGTTAAAATTCCGAAGAAAAATAGCGTTGAGGTTAAAAGAAATTTCATTTTTGGTTGGATTGTTTTTATTATAACACTGAAAAAGTGACATTTTGTTACACAAGAAATATGAAAATCTGATAAAGTGCCTATAATTTTCTTTAACAGAGATTAAATTTCTATAAAAACATAGACGCCAAAAATGTGCAAATAGTTTCCTAGCAAAAAAAAGCACTCTTAAAAAAGAGTGCTTTTTTTAGAATACTTTTTTTGATAAAGTTTAATCTCTACCTCCAAGAACTTGTAATGCCCAATATAAAAGCATTGCTAAAGAACTTAATGCAGCAACTAAATATGTTCTTGCTGCCCATTTTAAAGCATCTTTAGACCCTGCATATTCATCAGGAGTTACCATGTTTTTATTTTTTAACCAAGCTAAAGCCCTGTTACTGGCATCATACTCTACAGGTAAGGTAATAAAGCTAAAAATAGTTGCAAGTGCCATCATTGCTAAACCAGCAACAGCAACATAAAAACCAATGCCTGAAGCACCAGATGCAGCTCCTAAAATTAAACCACCAATTACTAGCCATTGAGAAAATCTTGAAGAAACGCTTACAACAGGCACTAATTTAGAACGCATTGTAAGCCAGTCATAAGCAGTAGCATGTTGTACTGCATGCCCAACTTCATGTGCTGCAACTGCAGCAGCAGCAGCATTTCTTTGGTTGTAAACAGCCTCGCTTAAATTTACAGTTTTATCTTTTGGGTTGTAGTGATCTGTTAATCTACCAGGAGTAGAAATTACTTTTACATCATAAATGCCATTATCTGCCAACATTTTCTCAGCAATCTCAGCACCACTCATTCCATTTCTTAAAGCAACTTTAGAGTATTTTTTAAATTTACTCTTTAAAGTGTTGCCTACAAGCCAGCTTATTAGAGAAATAACTCCAATAAGTATATAAAATCCCATCATAATTTATAATTTTTAAAATTGTATATCATATTTGTTTGATAAATTTACAACATAAATTATTCCATTTTATTTTTTATCAATAAAAATGTAGAATAATCACAAATAGGCAGATTATACAAGAAGTAGCTAATTTAGAAATGACAATATGACAAATAAACCTAATATTCTTATTGTTTATACAGGTGGAACCATTGGAATGATTAAAGATTATAAAACCAATGCATTAAAGGCGTTTGATTTTAGTCAGATTACCAAAAACATTCCAGAATTACATCAATTAAATTGTAATATAGAAAGCATTTCTTTTGATGAACCTATAGATTCATCGAACATGAATATCGACTTTTATCGAAAAATTGTAGATATCATAGAAGAAAATTATAAAAAATACGATGGATTTGTTGTGCTTTCAGGTTCAGATACCATGTCTTACGTATCTTCTGCAATTAGTTTTATGCTAGAAAATCTTCAAAAACCGATCATTTTTACAGGATCGCAATTGCCAATTGGAGATTTAAGAACAGATGCTAAAGAAAACTTAATTACTTCTATAGAAATTGCATGTGCTAGAAAAGAGAATAAGCCAATTATTGCAGAGGTTTGCTTGTATTTTGAGTATAAACTTTACAGGGCGAATAGAACTACAAAAATTAACGCAGAGCAATTTGAGGCATTTACTTCCATGAATTATCCGCCTTTAGCAGAAAGTGGTGTGCACTTAAACTTTAATGAATATTATATTCATAAACCAGATTTCAATAAAGAGTTAGTGGTTAGAAAAAATCTAGTAAATGATATTGCTATTCTAAAACTCTTTCCAGGAATTACAAATAATGTAGTAGAAAGTATTTTAAATGCTAAAGGTTTAAAAGGGGTAGTTTTAGAAACTTATGGTGCAGGTAATGCTCCAGATCAAGAATGGTTTTTAAATTTACTTAAAGATGCTGTGCAAAAGAATATTAAAATAATTAATGTAACACAGTGTGTAGCGGGTTCTGTTTCTCAAGGGCATTATGAAACAAGTGTGGTCTTAAAAGAACTGGGCGTAATTAGCGGAAAAGACATAACAACTGAAACTGCAATTGCAAAATTGATGTATTTATTGCATGAAGATTTAAGTAATGATGAATTTACTCACTATTTTGAAAAACCATTAAGAGGAGAATTAACGATTTAATGCATTTTTCATAAGAATTAGATAATATTATCAAATTATTAATAAATGTGCTTAGAAAACAGAAAAGCATAAAAAAAAATTTTTTTATGCATAACATTTTTTGTTACTTGGCACTCTCTTAAAAGAAAAGGTTATGTTTTAAGCGCGAAAAAAGATAAAGTGCTACATAATTTCTATTTTTGAGATGAAAATTTATATCTTTAACCCGTTAACTATTAAAATTAATTTATAACTAAGATGAAAAAAGTAGTAAATGTCTTATCTGTAACAGGATTTATGTTTTTTGGAGCTGTACAATCTACATTCGCTCAAGAAGCAGCAACTGAATCGCAAACATTTCACCAAATATTAAAGCAAAACTTTATTGATGGTGGACCAGGATTTATGGGAATTGTATTAGTAGCTTTAATTTTAGGTTTAGCTATTGCCATTGAAAGAATTATTTATTTAAACATGGCAACTACAAACACTAAAAAATTATTAGCAAACGTAGATGATGCATTAAGTTCAGGAGGAGTAGAAGCAGCAAAAGAAGTTTGTAGAAATACAAAAGGACCTGTAGCATCTATTTTTTATCAAGGTTTAGATAGAGTTGATGAAGGTATTGAAGAAGCTGAGAAAGCAGTAGTTTCTTATGGAGGAGTTCAAATGGGACAATTAGAGAAAAACGTATCTTGGATTTCTTTATTTATTGCATTAGCACCAATGCTTGGTTTCATGGGTACTGTAATTGGTATGATTGGAGCATTTAACGACATTGCTGTAGCAAACGATATTTCTCCAGCAGTAGTAGCAGGAGGTATTAAAGTAGCCTTATTAACAACCGTATTTGGTTTAATTGTGGCTATTATTCTTCAAATTTTTTACAACTACATCGTTGCAAAAATCGATAGTATTGTAAACAATATGGAAGACGCGTCTATCTCATTGATAGATTTATTAGTAAAGTATAAAAAATAAAACTTAGTATGAAAAGTAATAAAATTTTAAGTATTTTAATTGCTGCAATTGCTCTAATTGGAGGTTTCCTTTTCATAAGAATATTTATGGAAGATGCTGAAGTGATTGAGACTGACGTAGACGTAGCTAATAGCGTGGTTAGCCCATTAATCTATTATTCAACATATTTATTTTATGCTGCAGTAATAATTACTATAGGTTTATCGTTAATTAGTTTGGTAAGAAACCCTGAAAATCTAAAGAAAACTTTAGGTGGTTTGGCTATCTTAGGAGTTCTATTACTTGTAGCTTATTTCTTATCAGACAGTGAAGCAGTTTATAATGCAGCTGGTGGTATAGAAGAAGGAGGAGAAGAAGGCTCTGCAGTAAACAAATGGGTTGGAACAGGAATTTGGTATAGCGTTATCTTAGGAGGTATAGCTAGTTTATTCTTTGTTTGGGACTTATTAAAAGGATTATTTAAATCATAATATATGGCAAGAAGAGATAACCCAGAAATTAACGCAGGTTCTATGGCAGATATCGCTTTTCTGCTATTAATTTTCTTTTTAGTTACTACTACAATGAACGTAGATTCAGGTATCTCTAAGAAGTTATCAGAAAAGCCACCTATTGATTATGTACCACCTGTAATTAAGAAAAAGAACATTTTTGAAGTAAATATTAACAGAAATAACGAGTTACTTGTAGAAGGCGAACGTATGGATGTTAAAGATCTTAAAGATGAAGCTGTAAAGTTTATTGATAATGGTGGAGGTGTAGGAAACCCTGGAGAGGATGGTACACCTGGAAAAGCATGTGATTATTGTAAAGGAGAAAGAAGCGATGCTTCTTCAGATCATCCTAACAAAGCAATTATTTCTGTTCAAAGTGATAGAGGTACAGATTATGGTACTTATATTGTAGTTCAAAATGAGCTTTTAAAAGCTTATACTGAGTTAAGAAACAGATTAGCTAGAGAACGTTATGGAATGTCTTATCAAGAATTAGAACAAGCTTTTTCTGATGCTAAGAAAAGTGCAGATCTATCTAGCGAAGTAGATAAGTTGAGAAAAAAGGTTGAAGATATTAAAACATCTTATCCTCAAATTATTTCTGATGCAGAACCAACTTCATAATTAATTTAAATTTAAAACAAAAGTATGTCTAAATTTAGAAAAAAGAAAAAAGGAATGCCAGCTGTGAATACAGCAGCTCTGCCAGATATTGTATTTATGTTACTATTTTTCTTCATGGTTACAACTACTATGAGAGAAACAAATTTAGTAATAGAAAATCCAAGACTTCCTGGAGCTACAGAGATTAAGAAGTTAGAAGATAAAAGTTTAGTAAGTACTATTTATATTGGTAAATCTAAAGATCCTAATAGAGATGGTGTTGGTTATAACAAGATTCAGTTGAATGATAAGATATCATCAGCAGATCAAGTACCAGCTTTTATTTTTAGCAAGAGAGATAAGATAGCAGAGGCTTTACACCCTTTTATGACAACGTCAATAAAAGCAGATAAAGAATCTAATGTAGGTACCATTATAGATGTTAGATTAAAATTAAGAGATGTTAATGCTCTTAAAATTAACTACTCTACAACAGCAGCTGCACAGAATAATTAAAGACATTTAGTTATATATACAAGGGGTTAATTCATTAGAATTAACCCTTTTTTATTGAACCTATTTTATTTATTATATCGAATCTTGTATCTTTAAAATCGATTAATGCATTCATGAAAAATATTTTATTTCTTACTATTTTCTTAATCTTTTCTCAGTTAAGTAACGCCCAAAAAGATTCGTTACAACTTGGAGATAGATATTCTGAAGATCATTTGTATGCATCTATTTCTTATGCACAATTAATGAATCAGCCAACAGGAATTACTAGAAGTGGCTTTTCTTATGGTATTTCTTTAGGATTTATAAAAGATTTTACGCTAAATAAACAAGGTAATATCGCTGTTGCAGTAGGTGTAGGTTATGGTTATGATTTCTTTAACCATGAGTTAAAAGTAGAAGATGTAAATGGTAATACAACCTTTGATTCAGGTATAGATTTAGAGTCTAATAAATTCTCAGCACACAATTTAGAAATTCCTATTGAATTTAGATGGAGAACGTCCACAGCTAAAAAGTATGATTTCTGGAGAATTTATCCTGGTATTAAGTTCTTATATAACTTCTCTAATAATTTTAATTTTATTGATAACAATACATCTTTTTCTTTTGATGATGTGGCTAGTTATCGAAAATTACAATATGGTTTAACTTTATCTGCAGGATATGATGAATTCAATTTTCATGTTTATTATAGCTTAACACCTCTTTTTGAAAATGCTACTTTAAATGGAGAAGAGATTAATAGTTCTATCATAAAGTTCGGTTTGATATTTTATATCTTATAGCAACCAATACAATCCAAATACAGCACCTATTCCTATAAAAAAGCCCAAGTATACTTCTTTTGGCGTATGCGCTTTTAAATGTAATCTAGCACTTGCTAATAGGCCTGCAATCAAAAAAATAATAATTATAATTGGCATATAAGATCTATTATCTACATAGCTTAACAGCATAAAAAATCCGCAGGAAATACCAATAGATAGTAAGTGAATACTAGATTTTATATTAAAATGAAGTAATATATAGGTAATTATTAATCCAATTGAGGTTGCATAAAAAAGTAAAGATAAATCTTGTAGCGCATCTACATAACTAAATAAATTACCAAGGCCATAAAACAACAAAACCATTAAGCCTATTGGTATTCTCCTTTCCTTCTTGCTTTTGAGTTGATAACTATTAATCAAATTAAATTTCTTTAAAAGAATTAAGAGTAAAAGAGGTAAAATGTAAGTAGCTCCAAAAATTAGAATTAGTGTGACTAATTTTTGATTGCGCTCTATTGCTAATGGTGAAATTAAGAAATAAATGATGACACCAACTGTAGGAATTACAATTGGGTGAAATACAGTTGATATAATTTTGTTAAACCTCACTAAATTTCTTTACGTAAACGAGCAACAGGTAAGTCTAATTGTTCTCTATATTTAGCCACAGTTCTTCGAGCAATTGGGTATCCTTTTTCTTTTAATATACCTGATAATTTTTCGTCAGTTAAAGGCTTCTTTTTGTTTTCTTCTGCAATAACTGTTTCTAAAATTTTCTTTATTTCTCTTGTTGAAACATCTTCTCCCTGATCGTTTTTCATAGATTCAGAAAAGAATTCTTTTATTAATTTAGTTCCATAAGGTGTAGAAACATATTTGCTATTGGCAACTCTAGAAACCGTAGAAACATCCATGTTTATTTTATCTGCAATGTCTTTTAATATCATTGGTTTTAACTTGCGTTCATCACCAGTTAAAAAATAATCATATTGATAATGCATAATGGTGTTCATAGTAACCAATAAAGTCTGCTGACGTTGTTTTATAGCATCTATAAACCATTTAGCAGCATCTAGTTTCTGTTTGATAAAAAACACTGCATCTTTTTGCGATTTACTTTTTGTACTAGATTCTTGATACCCTTTTAACATGTTATTGTACTCTCTAGAAACATGAAGTTCAGGTGCATTTCTTGCATTTAGGGTTAAGTCTAACTCTCCATCTATAATTTTAATAGAAAAATCGGGTACAATTTGTTCTGCAATTTTATTATTGCCTGCATAAGAACTTCCTGGTTTAGGGTTTAACTTAGAAATTTCGGTGTTTATTTCTTTTAATTCATCTTCAGAAATACTGAACTTTTCTTGAAGTTTTTTGTAATGTTTTTTTACAAAATGATCAAAAGCATTTTCTAGAATTTCTATAGCTAAGCTTCTAACTTTATTAGATTCTTTGGTTTTTAATTGAATGATTAAACACTCTTTTAAATCTCTTGCTCCAACTCCTGTTGGATCTAAAGTGTGAATTACCTTTTTTAAAACTTCGACAACCTTTTCCTCTGTGGTAAAAACATTTGCAGTAAAAGCAAGGTCATCTACTAGATCTATAATTTCTCTTCTAATATAACCACTATCATCTATGCTACCTACTAAAAAATCTGCAATAGCTCTTTCTTCCTCATCTAAATTAAATGTGTTTAGTTGATTTACTAAGGATTGATGAAAAGAGGTGCCAGCTGCATAAGGCACATTTTTTTCTTCATCATCAGAAGAGTAATTGTTGGCCTGAGTTTTATAGTTTGGTATTTCATCATCACTCAAATACTCATCTATATTAATATCTTCAGCTTCAATTTTTTCGGTACCAGCATCTTCATATTCATTAGAGAAATCATCGTCTGTATCTGAGGTATCTTTACCTGTATCTAAAGCAGGATTTTCTTCTATTTCTTGTTTCAATCTTTCTTCAAAAGCTTGTGTTGGCAATTGAATCAATTTCATTAATTGAATTTGCTGAGGAGATAACTTTTGTAAGAGTTTATATTGTAAACTTTGTTTTAGCATATACACAAATATAACAAAACGTATAAAATAAAATCGCCATTCTTGTAGGAATGACGATTGAATATTTTATAGAATTTAGTTTCTTAAAATTCTGCATTTTGTGGTGTTCTTGGAAAAGGAATTACATCTCTAATATTACCCATTCCTGTTGCAAATTGTACTAATCTTTCAAATCCAAGACCAAATCCTGAGTGAACTGCTGTACCAAATTTACGAAGGTCTAAATACCACCATAATTCTTTCTCCTCTATATCTAAGGTTTTCATTTTTTCTACCAAAACATCAAAACGTTCTTCTCTTTGAGAACCACCAACAATTTCTCCTATTCCTGGAAAAAGAACATCCATGGCTCTTACCGTTTTTCCATCGTCATTCAAACGCATGTAAAATGCTTTGATATTTGCAGGATAATCAAATAAAATAACAGGACATTTAAAATGCTTTTCTACTAAAAAACGTTCGTGCTCAGATTGTAAATCTGCACCCCATTCATTAATTGGGAATTGAAACTTTTTCTTTTTGTTTGGTTTTGAGTTTCTTAAAATATCAATGGCTTCTGTATAAGAAACACGCTTAAAATTATTGTCTACCACAAACTTAAGTTTTTCAATTAAACTCATTTCGCTTCTTTGTGCTTGTGGCTTGCTTTTTTCTTCTTGGGTTAATCTTTGATCTAAAAACTCTAAATCGTCTTTACATGTTTCTAATACATCTTTTAAAACCGATTTTATAAAGTCTTCAGCCAAGTCCATATTACCATCTAAATCCATAAAGGCAACTTCTGGCTCAATCATCCAAAATTCAGCTAAATGACGAGTAGTATTAGAGTTTTCTGCTCTAAATGTTGGGCCAAAAGTGTAGGCTTTACCCAAAGACATTGCAAAGGTTTCTGCCTCTAGTTGGCCAGAAACAGTTAGGTTGGTTTCCTTACCAAAAAAGTCTTTACTATAATCTATTTTACCATCTTCTGTTACTGGTGCTTTATTATCTTCAAAATTGGTTACCCTAAACATTTCTCCTGCTCCTTCTGCATCAGAACCTGTAATTATAGGCGTGTTAACGTAGTTAAAACCATTTTCTTGAAAGTATTTGTGAACTGCGAAAGAAAGTTTAGAACGCACACGCATAACAGCACTAAACGTATTTGTTCTCATGCGTAAGTGTGCATTTTCTCGCAAAAATTCAAAGCTATGTTTTTTAGGCTGAATTGGGTATTCATCAGGATTTGAATCTCCTAATATTTCAATATCTGCAACCTGAATTTCTACTCTTTGTCCTCTTCCTTGACTCTCTACAATTGTACCTTTAATTGCAATTGCTGCTCCTGTAGTAATTCTTTTTAGTGTTTCTTCTGCAGTGTTTTCAAAATCGATAACACATTGTATATTTTTTATGGTTGAGCCATCATTTAAAGCAATAAATCGATTACTTCTAAATGTTCTAACCCATCCCTTTACATGAACTTCTTGTAAAATTGTACTCGATTCCAATAATTCTGCAACGTTGCTCACTTTCATCTTTACTTTTTTCTTTGATTAATACAATATCATTTTACTAAAGTGTAAAGATACTTTTTTGAGGTTATTCTGGCAATTGAATATTTAAACTTAGTATTCCTAAAAAAATAATGTATTTTAGTGTTCTAAATCCCTGTAAGTAAGCTATGAAACTTAAATTTACATTGGCAATTTTATTGATTGTTTCTAGTGTTTATGCTCAGTCAGAATTATATCCTATTGGAGAAGATGCAAGTGTTAACTTTAATTTTACCAATAAATCTGCCATTGACGAAGCCATACTTTTTGAGGCTAAACCTATAGTTCGTTATAGTTTTTACAACAATATTAAAGATAGATTATTGGTAGATAAGCCTAAAAATGCATCTACAACTTATGCCATATTTTCTCCTCATTTAAGAATGTATAATGAAAATTCTGCACCTGTAAGAATGCCTTCATATAAAGTTGCTTTGGGTTTTCAGCAAGTGTGGAAACTTAAAGTAAGTAAGCTACTTACAACTAATATGATTTCTTTTTTAATTGAAAATGGTCATTATTCAAATGGTCAATCTGGCTGTGCTTTTTCTAGTGATTACAATGATGGTTCTGTGCCTTGTAATTCTATCTATCAAACAATAAATAATAATCAAAATATTAATTTATCTGATTTGGTAAATAGGGAAAATGGTCATTTTCAAACTAATTTTACAACACTCTACCTTAATCATAGAATTAACACAAAATCTAATAAGTCTATTTCATACTCTTTTGGATACACACTTTATCATAAAAACATGTTTTTATTGTTTGATTTAGGTGGTTATAGTGATAATGATATTCAAGTTTATGGCAAACACAGATTTTATTTTGATGCAGAATTTTCGTTCAAATTTTGTAATAATACTTATGGCGTTTTACAGCAAAAACTGGCTCTTATAAATGGTTCGCATCAAAGTATTACCAATTACAGATCAAATACTTCGTTTTCTGTGTTTCCTTTTGATATTACCAAAAACTTCGGATTTAAAATAGCTTATATAAGAGGTTTTGATGATTATAATTTACGTTTTGTAGATAATGTAGATCAATTAACAGTTGGCGTAGTTTTTAGTCCTTTTGGTATTTTTTCATTTGATAATTAATTAAATAAATATGATTAAAAATAAACACTTTGTACTTTTTATTCTTTTATTTTTTTCTTTCGTTCTTAGAGCTCAAGAAAATTCCGATGTAGAAACTAAAATTAATCAACTTTTTCAGAAAGTATATGAAGCTGGTAAGGATACAGAAAAGGCTACTGGATATGGAAAAGAAATTTTAGAATTAGCTGAAAAGCATAAGTTGCCAGAATTCCAAATTAGAGCTTATTTACTTTTAGGTTCTGTAAGTAGTAGAAACCAAAAGTTTGAAGAAAGCATAGGGTATTATTATAAGGCAAAATCATTAGCAAAAAGAACAGGTAATGAAGAATGGTTTTTTAAATCTAATCAGAATATAGGTAACCTTCACTTAAGAACATCTTACTTAGATTCAGCTTTATATTACTTCAATAAATCTGTTGATTATTCAGAAAAGATTGCAGATAATTTTCAGATTGCAACATCAAGAGTAGGTTTGGCAAATACATTTTTTAGACTAAATAAACTAGATTCTGCAATGCTGAATTTTGAAAGAGCCAATGTGAGCATTAATGCGATTAAAGATCAGAGATTTAAAAATCAATCAGGCAGATTATTTGGGAATAACTATATAAGAATGGGCGAAATCTGCTTTCTTAAAAAGGATTATGAATGTGCCATAAATTATGCAGAAAATTCGTTAGAAATTGCAGAGAAATATAACATACCATACATTTTTAAAAGTAGCTTTAGTCTTTTAGGTAGAAGTTACACGAAGTTAGGCAAAACAGCTAAAGCTGAAGAATATTTTGACAAGCAATTAAACTTAGACGTTCGTAAAATTGACCCTAAAAGGATTACAGTAACCGAACCAAGAAATTCAACTGTAATTTCTGAACGCAATTTTGCATTAGATAAAACAATAAAAAAAACTGTAGAAAAAAGGAAATTTTATCAATCTGGTTTGTTTATTAGTTTAATTATAGTCATTATTCTGTTACTTGGTCTTATTTATTACATCAACAAAAAAAGAACTATTGAAAAAGAATTTTTAGTTATTCAAGAAGAGCTAGATCTTCTAAAAAGTAATAAAGAAGACGTTGTTAAAGAGCAAAAATTTCTTAAGCTAAAAAGCAATGCCATTATTAATGTAGCAGATATTTTATATGTAAAGTCAGATGGTCATTATGTAGAATATTATTTGGTTAATAAAGAAAGGCCTGAGATAGATAGGAACACTTTAACTGAGGTTACTAAAGAACTGCCATCAGACACGTTTGTAAGAATGCATAGGTCTTACATTGTAAATATTTACAAAATTAAAATCATCAATTCTACAAAGCTGATGTTAGATAATGGAGTTTGGCTAAATTTATCTAGAACCTATAAGCAACATTTAAAAGATTTACTACAACAACAGGTTAATTACTAAAAACTTTAATTTAAAGGATGTGTTATTCGTGAATAATATCTTGTCATTCACGACATAAATTTAAAAGGTAGCTTTTTTTAGTATTCATTTGTATTGACTTAGAAAAAAAATGAAAAGTCAATTCAAACTATGGAAACTATTTATTCGAGTAATTATTTACAAACCTTTTACGATGTAGAAAGTAATTTAATCATCCAAAAGTGGCTTTCATCTCCAAATTCTTTAGAAATTTTTAAAAGTGAAATGTTAGCATTCGTTTATTTGTATAAAAAATATCGAGCTAAAAATTTACTTTGGTTGCAAAAGAATTTTAGTCTAGAACTTAATTCAGATACACAAATTTGGTTAGAGGAAAATGTAAATATTCCTCTATTAAAAAATGGCAATAAAAAATGTGCTTTTGTAATTGGTAGCGATTTATATGCTCATTTGACCATTTTAGAATCTTTTGATAAATGTCACTCTTGCATTGCACCAAAACATTTTGCGACAGAAAAATTAGCTCGTAAATGGCTCGAAGAAGAGTTGTTAATTTCTCACGGTAGTAGTAAGAAAAGATTCTTTTTTGATGGTTTAGATGATGAAGATAACTTGATAATTAGGCTACCATCAAAGGATATAAAGCATACTTTAAAATCTTTAAATATTTTGTTGGAAAAAGAAAATTTCAAAACTAATAATCAGAAGAAATTTAATTTGCTTACCAATAGAGAAAAAGAAATAATGATGTACATCTCAAAAAGAGAAAATCATCAAACCATTGCAGAAAAGCTATTTATCTCTGTGCATACTGTAAGAACCCACTATAAAAATATAAAAGCCAAACTAAACTTTGAAAGCAATAAAGAGTTATTGAGGTTTATGAATTCTTACGGCTAAATATTATCTAAATATACCTAAAAGTAGGTATTGCTTTCAGTACCATTTTTAATGAATTTTGAACATAAAATAAATAGCTATGAAAACAAAATTATTTTTATTCTTAACTTTTTTCTCATTTTTTGTAAACGCTCAAGTCTCTCAGCAAGAAAGACAAGCATTAATCGATTTTTATAACGCTACAGATGGCGATAATTGGACCAATAATACCAATTGGGATACAGACCCAAACTCTACTTCTGATGTTTCTACTTGGTTTGGGGTTACAACCGTAAATAGTAATGGGCAAGAATATGTTGCTAGATTATTTCTAAATAGTAATAATCTTGTTGGCAATTTACCAGATTTTAAAAATTTAACAAAATTATTGCGTTTGGAAATTGCTAATAATACTATCTCTGGTGAGATTGATATTAACAAATTACCATTAACACTAAATGTTTTACAGTTATCTAGTAACCAAATAACTGGAAGCATCCCAGATTTAACGCCCTTTACTAATTTACTGCATATACAATTAACTCGAAATAAATTTGTAGGAAATGTGTCTGAAAAACTGTTTCCTTCATCAATTCAAACTATTTCAATTGGTTATAATGATATTTCAGGAACATTAGATTTTAGGTCTTTTCCAGATTTAAGAACCATAATACCAGCAGAATCCAATATTAGTTTTTTAAAATTTCCAAGTAATGGAATAATATCATCAGTATTTAATTCAACAACTTCTTTTTCTGTAAAAAATATGCCAAACTTGGCTTTTATTGAAGTACCTAATGTTTCAGGTTTTACAAATTTAAGAGAAGAATATTTCGATTTAGGTTTACGAATTGTTGATTATGACCAAGCAGATCAAACAGCAACTCCAAATGCAAATGAGCGAGAAGCTTTAAAAAAATTATACGAAAACAAATCTTACACGTATGCAAGTACTATTAAATCTGATATAAATGACACAGAGTGGCTAGAAATCGAAGTAATAAATGGAGAAACTAGAGTTACAGAAATTCATGCAACCAATTTAGCCGTAAATGGAGAAATGCCAACAGAAATAGGTGTTTTTACAGAGTTAACACATTTGCATATTCCAAGTTCTGGGATTAATACTATAGCTACAGAACTAAAAAATGTTACAAAATTAGAAGAATTGTATTTGAATAATAATTCTATTACTGAAATTCCTAGTGATTTTTATGATTTGGTAAAATTAAAAACACTAAACCTTAATAACAACCAAATACCTTCAATAGCAAATGGTTTAGGTAATTTTATAGATTTAGAAGAACTCTATTTTAGCAATACACAAGTAGATGTAATACCCACAACAATTGGTAATTTAAAAAAATTACAAATTTTAGAGTTTGCCAATACAAGAATTACTTTATTACCTCCAGAAATTGGTGGTTTAATAGAGCTTACAAGGTTGGTAGCAGCACCCAATAACATTGCAAGTATTCCTAGTGAATTTGGGCAATTAACCAAACTACAGTTTTTAGATTTTGCCAATTGTGAGCTATCAAATACACCTGCTGCTTTTGCCAATTTAACAGAACTACAAACCTTATTTTTAAATGATAATGAGCTGCAAGTAGTTGTTGGTTTAGGTGGTTTTACCAAGTTAAAGTTTTTACGTTTACATAATAACAGATTAGGAGAAGACAACCCAAATTTTAATACTGATTTACCAGAAGATATGTCTGATTTAGTTGATTTGGAAGAGTTGACTTTATATAATAATAAATTGACAAAACTGCCTGCTAATATTGGTAATTTGAATAAGTTGACAGAATTAAGATTGGAAAATAATAGACTAACCAATTTACCAGAATCAATAGGAAACATCATAAGTTTACAGCAATTAACTTTAGATAATAATAACTTAAAGTCACTACCGACAACAATAGGAGCTTTATCTAATTTAAAGATATTGCAATTGACAGGTAATGAATTGACGAGTTTACCAAATGAGATTGGAGATTTATCGAATTTGGAGAATTTAAGTATCGGTCAACAGTCAAAGGTAGAGAATAATGAAACGATAAGGACGTTAACAGCTGTTCCTGCTACATTAACAAACTTGGCAAAGCTTACTAGTTTTTCAGCAAGTTCAAACAAGATAACAGGTTTAGTAGATTTAAGTGGCATAAATACATTACGTTTTATATCTCTTGAAAATAATGAGATTACTGATTTAAAATTAGGGGAAGTACCAACAGGAGTTAGTACCACTTATCGCATTCAGCAAAATCCATTTATCACCTGTGTAGAAGTACCTACTTCACAAATTACTATTTGGGAGCAGCGTTTACAAAGAGATAATGGAGTAGCTATTAGCGATAATTGTACAGGATTTAGAGTTCCACAAAAAGAACGTCAGGCTTTAATAGACTTTTATAATGCTACAGGAGGAGGAGATACTTGGGAAGGAACTAATTGGGATAATGACCCAACAAGATTAACCAACGTTGGCTCTTGGGCTGGAATAACAACAGAGGTTGTTAATAGTCAAAAACACGTTACTAAAATCAATATCACACAGTTTATAGGTATAACAGGACAAATTACAGGAGATATAGCATCATCTATAAAAGATTTGGAAGAATTAACTGAATTAATAATTTCTTCTACAAATTCTAGTTTGAATGCTGATATTGAAAGTTTACCATCAGAAATAGGTCTTTTATCAAAGTTGGTAAAAATAAACTTACAGAGAAATAAGCTTTCAAGTCTACCAAATGAAATAGGAGATTTACCATTATTAGAAGAATTAAATGTACAAGAAAATGAATTAACTAGTTTGCCATCAGGTATTGGAAACGCTGTTGCATTAAAAAACTTGTATGTAAGAAATCAATCGAAGGTCAACCCAACAACAGGTAGTGAACAAACATTAACTAGTTTACCAAATGAAATTGGGAATATTAATACGCTTGAAATTTTGGATGTAAGCTCTAATATATTGGCTACTTTACCATCTACTATTGGCGATTTAGATAATTTGGAAGACTTAACTTTAGATAATAATAACTTAAAGTCACTACCGACAACAATAGGAGCTTTATCTAATTTAAAGATATTGCAATTGACAGGTAATGAATTGACGAGTTTACCAAATGAGATTGGAGATTTATCGAATTTGGAGAATTTAAGTATCGGTCAACAGTCAAAGGTAGAGAATAATGAAACGATAAGGACGTTAACAGCTGTTCCTGCTACATTAACAAACTTGGCAAAGCTTACTAGTTTTTCAGCAAGTTCAAACAAGATAACAGGTTTAGTAGATTTAAGTGGCATAAATACATTACGTTTTATATCTCTTGAAAATAATGAGATTACTGATTTAAAATTAGGGGAAGTACCAACAGGAGTTAGTACCACTTATCGCATTCAGCAAAATCCATTTATCACCTGTGTAGAAGTACCTACTTCACAAATTACTATTTGGGAGCAGCGTTTACAAAGAGATAATGGAGTAGCTATTAGCGATAATTGTACAGGATTTAGAGTTCCACAAAAAGAACGTCAGGCTTTAATAGACTTTTATAATGCTACAGGAGGAGGAGATACTTGGGAAGGAACTAATTGGGATAATGACCCAACAAGATTAACCAACGTTGGCTCTTGGGCTGGAATAACAACAGAGGTTGTTAATAGTCAAAAACACGTTACTAAAATCAATATCACACAGTTTATAGGTATAACAGGACAAATTACAGGAGATATAGCATCATCTATAAAAGATTTGGAAGAATTAACTGAATTAATAATTTCTTCTACAAATTCTAGTTTGAATGCTGATATTGAAAGTTTACCATCAGAAATAGGTCTTTTATCAAAGTTGGTAAAAATAAACTTACAGAGAAATAAGCTTTCAAGTCTACCAAATGAAATAGGAGATTTACCATTATTAGAAGAATTAAATGTACTAAGAAAATGAATTAACTAGTTTGCCATCAGGTATTGGAAACGCTGTTGCATTAAAAAACTTGTATGTAAGAAATCAATCGAAGGTCAACCCAACAACAGGTAGTGAACAAACATTAACTAGTTTACCAAATGAAATTGGGAATATTAATACGCTTGAAATTTTGGATGTAAGCTCTAATATATTGGCTACTTTACCATCTACTATTGGCGATTTAGATAATTTGGAAGACTTAACTTTAGATAATAATAACTTAAAGTCACTACCGACAACAATAGGAGCTTTATCTAATTTAAAGATATTGCAATTGACAGGTAATGAATTGACGAGTTTACCAAATGAGATTGGAGATTTATCGAATTTGGAGAATTTAAGTATCGGTCAACAGTCAAAGGTAGAGAATAATGAAACGATAAGGACGTTAACAGCTGTTCCTGCTACATTAACAAACTTGGCAAAGCTTACTAGTTTTTCAGCAAGTTCAAACAAGATAACAGGTTTAGTAGATTTAAGTGGCATAAATACATTACGTTTTATATCTCTTGAAAATAATGAGATTACTGATTTAAAATTAGGGGAAGTACCAACAGGAGTTAGTACCACTTATCGCATTCAGCAAAATCCATTTATCACCTGTGTAGAAGTACCTACTTCACAAATTACTATTTGGGAGCAGCGTTTACAAAGAGATAATGGAGTAGCTATTAGCGATAATTGTACAGGATTTAGAGTTCCACAAAAAGAACGTCAGGCTTTAATAGACTTTTATAATGCTACAGGAGGAGGAGATACTTGGGAAGGAACTAATTGGGATAATGACCCAACAAGATTAACCAACGTTGGCTCTTGGGCTGGAATAACAACAGAGGTTGTTAATAGTCAAAAACACGTTACTAAAATCAATATCACACAGTTTATAGGTATAACAGGACAAATTACAGGAGATATAGCATCATCTATAAAGGATTTGGAAGAATTAACTGAATTAATAATTTCTTCTACAAATTCTAGTTTGAATGCTGATATTGAAAGTTTACCATCAGAAATAGGTCTTTTATCAAAGTTGGTAAAAATAAACTTACAGAGAAATAAGCTTTCAAGTCTACCAAATGAAATAGGAGATTTACCATTATTAGAAGAATTAAATGTACAAGAAAATGAATTAACTAGTTTGCCATCAGGTATTGGAAACGCTGTTGCATTAAAAAACTTGTATGTAAGAAATCAATCGAAGGTCAACCCAACAACAGGTAGTGAACAAACATTAACTAGTTTACCAAATGAAATTGGGAATATTAATACGCTTGAAATTTTGGATGTAAGCTCTAATTTAATTAGTGAATTGCAATTCAATTTTGAAAAATTAGAAAAACTAAAAACTTTAAACTTAAATTACAACAGAATATCAGGTAATTTAGATTTAATTAACCAAAAAGTAATTACATCTTTAAATATTCAGTATAATAATATTAATACTTTAAAATTAAATGTGTCACCAACAACATTTGGTTCTAATGTAGGAAGTTTTTCAGCAAATAGAAACGCTCTAGGTTGTATAGAAGTACCAACAGATGAGTTAGTGGCTTGGCAATTGTCTGAAGCAAATGAAGCAAATAATAAAATAGATAATGGTGTAGTCTATTCAGACAATTGTGCAGCAGTTACCAACAATTCTATTCCAGATACAGAAAGAGACGCTTTAATTGCTTTATATAACAACACAAAAGGCGATGATTGGAGAAACGATTTATCTGGTTCTTATAATGGGGTGACTTGGGTTAATGATGCTACTCAAAAAAGAAATGTAGGTGCTTGGTTTGGGGTAACTACTGCAATAATTAACGGTCAAAAACATGTTGCCAAAGTTGAGTTGAATAGCAATCTATTGGATGGTACTATTCCATCAGTAATTAAAAATTTAACGCAATTAAAGGAGCTAGAATTCAATAGTAATGCTATTTCAGAAATTCCTTCTGAAATAGGTGACTTGGCTAATTTGGAACAACTAACGTTTACGAATCAATATCATTCTGAGAACCAAGAATATGTTTTAAAGAGCATCCCAACAGAAATTAATAACATTGTCTCTTTAAAAAGATTAGAATTAAGCTCTAATCAATTAGAAGGAAATTTAGATTTTTCAAATTTGGTTAATTTAGACAATTTATCAGTTTCATCTAATCAAATAACAGGTTTAAGAATAGGCACTTCGCCATCAGTTTTTGATAATGGCTATGATTCTGAAAGACAGTATCGTAGAAGTTTTGATTTTTCAAATCAATATTTAAATTGTGTTGCTGTGCCTCAAAATACAGTTGCAGATTGGGAAGCAAGTTCTTTTGCAACAAGTGCACCAAGTATTGTTTGGGGGCAAGATTGTACGCTTTATAACAATGTGCCTGAGAAAGAAATTCAAGCTTTAGTAGATTTGTATAATAATTTAGATGGTGCAAATTGGGTTAATAAAACCAATTGGGATGGTAATTTAGCTAGAGCAATGATAAACAACCCATTTAACGCTACTAAATGGCAAGGTATAACTACTAAAATAGTAAATGGAGAAAAACATATAACAGATATATCGCTTAGTAATAATGGCTTGAAGGGTGAACTACCAGAAAGTTTTGGAGATTTAACGAAGCTAGTAAACTTACAATTAAGTTCTAATGAAATTTCAGGTAATCTTCCCGCAAGTTTTGGTAATTTAACTGCATTAAAAGCTATTTATTTAAATAGTAATTCTATAGAAGGTTTACCTGTAGAGTTAGGTAATTTGTCAACCTTAGAAACTGTTTATCTTCAAAATAATGAAATCTTTGGTCAATTACCAGACTTGACAAATAATGCAAACTTGGCACAATTATTTATTAATGGTAATAAACTGCAATTTGGAGATTTTGAAAATGAATTCAATTCATATCAAAATTTACAGGCATTTAGTTACACAAATCAAGCTAAGGTTGGTGAAGAACAAGTTATAGATTTTGGCGAAGGTTATAGTACAACCTTTACAGCAGAAGTGTCAGGTGTAAATAATACATATCAATGGTATAAGAACTTTTCATCAATTACAAATGAAACAAATAAAACTTTAGTAATAACTAACGCTAATCAGCAAGATGCAGGTTCATATTATTGTAAAGTGTCTAATACAGTAATAACTAATTTAGATATTGACACAGAAACAATTACACTAAATTTTGATGCTGCTCTTTCTACAGAGGATAATAGTCTAATAAATGAGATTTCTTTATATCCAAACCCAGTAAGTGGAATATTACAGATCAAAATTAGTAATGACATTTCAATAGAAGAAGTAGAAGTATTTAACACTATTGGAAAAAAAGTTAGAGTATTTCATAAACCAAAAGATATAATTAATCTTACCAGTTTATCTAAAGGTATTTACATAATTAATATGATTACAGAAAAAGGAAAAGTTACAAAAAGAATAGTGAAAAAGTAAAAAGTGTTTTTTAATTATGTTAGTAAACCAGATGCTTGTAAAGTGTCTGGTTTTTTTATATTTATAAAAAATTAGGCGGATGAAAAATCATATATCAGTAAAACGAATTTTTCAACAAATTAAGGCAGATGCTATAGGTAAAGATTCACATAGAGGAATTACGTTAACCTATGCTTGGCTGGCCAATCAATTTGGACATATATCTCTGGGTTTCATTCCATCATTTCTAGTATATCAATTATTTGATGTAACTCCTTTAAAATCTGCATTGTACGTAAGTTTATTTTGGCTTTGTTTTGAAGCCTATAATTTTTTAGGTCCTTTATTACTTAAAAAAGAATCGCAATCGGATGCTGTTTATATACCTAAAAAATCCAATTATAAGTTTAAACCCAAATGGCTTAATGTTGCTTTTGACACCTTTACTGATGTTTGTTTTTTTGCTTTAGGAGCTTGTTTATTTTGCCTTAGCATGATTGGTTTTGAGAATAAAACAATAAACATAGTTTTCATAGTGCTTTTCATTTATTTGTTAATTGCTGGCAGGTATTGGTTCATTACTAAAATGTATCAATTTTATGCACGTTTCCCTTTTCAGTTTAGATTAAGTCAGTGGGATTTTAACATCAGTAAAGGTCAAAAAGATATTGTTGATGACTTTTTGAGTGCTACAGATGTTGGAAATCATTTGTTAATTTATGGTAATTTAAATACAGGGAAAACTAGTTTGGGAGTAGGTATTTTAAATGAATTAAGTATAAAGAATTATGCCTGTTTGTATGTAAATGCCATTAAATTGTACAATTATCTTTTTAAAGATGAGAATGACGTGTTAGAAGCTCATGAAATTTGGGATTGGAGAGGAGCCGAGTTTTTAATGATAGATGATATAAATCCAACAGATCCTATAAAGGAAGAACTTATAAAACCTGAAAAGTTATTGTCCTTTATAGATAATTTTGGAAAACCAAATTGTAACAATAGAAAAACGTTGCAAAATAAAAACGTAATATGGGTTTTAGGCAATAGAGAAATTGCTACAGATTCTTGGGCAGCAATGCTTATTTCAATGGGAATTCAACAAGATAAAATTAGCACGATAATTCTGTAAGATTATAGAATATAATTATCGTAAGAAAAACTAATTAAATGTGGTAAACTGTTTACTTTAAATCTTTTATATAAAGGTATGATGCGCTTTTCTATCGCAGACTGACTCACATTTAGCTTATTAGCAATCTCTTTAAAGGCAAATCCTTTTGCAGCTAGTTCTAATGCTTCTTTTTCTCTATTAGAAATACGAAATTCACTAAAAAGTTCTTGGTCTAAACTTTCTTCAAAATTAGAAGTTTCTGGTCCAAAAACTGCATATTGCATAATGTTTCCTAACTTTCTGGAATGTAATTTTTCTGATATTCCAATAACTTCAAGAATTTGTCCATTATGAGATTTGTATATACCTACTCTTGAGAATAAAGGAACTATGGTTCCGTTCTTATGTATTTTTTCTACTTCAATTGTAAAACTGTATTTATCTAAATCCTTATCTAAAGTATTTAAGTATTGCAGAGCTTTGTCATTCAATTCATTAGAAAAATTAAAGTGTCTTTTAGAGGTGGAATTTACAATTTTATAAAGGGTAATTTCATCATTTTTATAACCCAACAATTCTTCCCATCCATTAGCAAATACCATTCTTTGTTTTACAAAAGAATAGATATAAACAGCTTGCCCCATAAATAGCGGAACCTTCTCTTTATATTCATTATACAAAGGATCTTCAATGTCAAAAGGAACATCAGAAACTCTTTCTCTAGTGTATTTACCAAACTCACTTTTCATAAGTCTAAGATACAAAAACTGCGTAAAAACACAGTTGTAAATTATAGAATACTAGCTTATTTTTGATATAAATCTATTGAACAAGAAATAAAAATTGCTATGAAAAGAAATGTTTGATATATTTATTATAATCCTCCAAGATAAGCCTTTACTAATAAGTTAATTAGTAAAGGTTTTTTATTTAGAAGGCTCTTCTAAATCTTTGGGTGGTATAATTTTCATTGCAGGTTCTCTGAACACTTTTTTGTTGGCAATCTTCTTTTCGAATGTTAAAAGTAAAGATGGTAAAAGTAGTAGGTTAGATACCATTGCTAATAATAGTGTTACAGAAACCAAACCACCAAGTGCAATTGTACCTCCAAAGCTAGAAAGTGTAAATACTAAAAAGCCAAAAAATAATACAATTGATGTGTAGAACATACTCACTCCAGTTTCACGCAAAGCTGCATAAACAGAGGGTTTAATTTTCCATTTATTTGAGATCAATTCCTGTCTGTATTTTGCTAGGAAATGTATAGTATCATCAACAGAAATTCCAAATGCTATACTAAATACTAATATCGTTGATGGTTTTATTGGAATATCTAAAAAGCCCATAAGACCTGCTGTAATTAACAATGGTAATATGTTAGGAATTAGAGAAATTAGTATCATTTGCGGTGATCTAAACATCCAAGCCATAAACAATGCAATCAGTAAAATGGCTAAGGATAAAGAGAATACCAAATTGGTTATTAAATAATTTGTTCCTTTAATAAATACTAAGGCTTTACCTGTAATAGAAACAGCATACTTTTCAGAAGGAAACTCCTTATCAATTACAGCTTGTAAACGTTCTTGAATAATATCCATTTTATCTGTACCAATATCTTTCATAAACGTGGTAATTCTTGCATAACGTCCTGTAGAATCTACAAAAGTATTCAGCATTCCAGCATCAGAATTAGAGTTTTTGGTATAAGAAAATATATAACTTTGTTCTTGACTTGTGGGCAACTGATAGTATTTTGGATTCCCCTTATAATAGGCTTGCTTAGAGTATTTAACCAAATTAACTATTGATATTGGCTTAGATAATTCAGGAAAAGATTCAATAGTTTCATTAAGTTCATCCATCTTTTTCAAGGTGGATAATTTCATAACACCTTTGTCCTTTTTAGTATCTATAAAAATTTCTAAAGGCATAATACCACCAAATTCTTTTTCGAAAAATTTAATGTCTTTATAGAAGCCCATACTTTTAGGCATGTCTTCTATTAAGCTACCAGAAACTCTAATTTTATAAACACCAATAATACCTAAAACAATAACAATAACTGTGGCAAAATAAATGGCAATTCTTTGTTCTTTTACGGTTTTTTCCATCCAATTTACCACATTTTCAATCCATCTTCTTTCTAAATGATTTAAATGCTTCTTTTTAGGTAAAGGCATAAAACTGTATATGATTGGAATAATCAATAAAGCAAGAATAAATATACTTACAATATTTACGGAAGCTAGAATTCCAAATTCACGTAAAAGCGAACTTTTTACAAATACAAAGGTTGCAAAACCAGATGCAGTTGTAATATTGGTCATTAAAGTAGCATTCCCAATTTTAGAAATTACTCTTTGTAATGCCTTCGCTTGCTGACCGTGTTTTTTTATTTCTTGTTGATACTTATTAATTAAGAATACAGCATTTGGTACACCAATAACAATTATTAAAGGTGGTATTAAGGCTGATAATACTGTGATTTCAAATCGAAATAAACCAATAAATCCAAAAGCCCAAGTTACACCAACCATTACTACTAAAAGAGTGATGAATGTTGCTCTGTAAGACCTAAAGAAGAAGAAAAATATTACTGCTGTTATTAAAAGGGCACCACCAACAAATAAAATTATCTCATCTTGAATGTTTTGGGCGTTTAATGTTCTAATATATGGCATACCAGAAATTCGAACATCTACATTGTAATCCTTTTCAAATTTTTCAATAATGGGAATTAATGTATTGAAGATGAAATCTCTCCTTTTCGGAGTATTTATAATTTCTCTTTTAATGTAAATGGCAGTCTGTAAAGTACCAGTCTCCTTATTAAATAGAAGATTGTCGTAGAAAGGTAGCTTTTCAAAAAGTTGATCTTTTATAGTTTCAACTTCTGCTTTAGTAGAAGGCTCTTTATCATATAAAGGCTCTAAAATAAATTTTCGTTGTTTACGGTCTGCTTTTAATTTTTGAACATCAGCAATAGAAAGTGTAAAGTCAATTTCATCTAAATCATTAAATTGATTAACTAAACTATTCCAAGCATTAAATTTGGCTGGTGTAAATACTGTAGAATCTTTAATACCTAAAATAACCAGGTTGCCTTCTTCACCAAAAATTTCTAAAAATTTGTTGTATTCTAAATTAGCTTCATGATTTTCTGGTAACAAATTAGCTTCTGTATATGAAAATTTCATATACTTCATTTGAGAAGCCAACAAAGCTGTAATTATTGCAATGCCTATTAAAACCAAATAACGGTTTCTTAAGATGATACCTGCAACTTTAGTCCAAAAATTCATTCACTATTTTTATAAAGGGTAATTGTATTGATAAAAAAAGAGTGTTTGTAAAACACTCTTTTAATTTTGCTTTCGAAATCTTAGATTGTCATGATCTCTTTTTCTTTGACAGCTAATTTTTCATCTATATTTTTAACGTAGGTATCTGTTAGCTTTTGAACATCATCTTCAGCTATTTTTTTCATATCATCAGAAATCTCTACTTTTTTAATATCGTTATTTGCATCTTTTCTAGCATTTCTAACACCAACTTTAGCATGTTCTGCTTCTGCTTTTGCTTGTTTTGCTAATCCTTTTCTGCGTTCTTCAGTTAATGGTGGTACATTAATCATAATTAAATCACCATTATTCATTGGGTTTAAACCAAGATTTGCAATTTGAATTGCTTTTTCTATTGGTTGTAACATGTTTTTCTCCCAAGGTTGTATGCTTAAAGTTCTAGCATCTGGCGTATTTACATTTGCTACTTGGCTTAATGGAGTTTGAGAACCATAATAATCTACCATAACTGTACTTAGCATAGCAGGTGTTGCTTTACCAGCTCTAATAGATACCAATTCTTTTTCTAAATGCGTAATTGCATTACCCATTGCTTCTTTAGCCGTATCTAAAATAAATTCAATTTCTTCGTTCATCTTTTTAAAATTTAAAAAGTTAGATTTTAATTTTCTACAATTGTACCAACCTTTTCTCCAGAAACTAATCGAATTAAGTTTCCTTGTTTATTCATATCAAAAATAATGATTGGTAATTTATTTTCTTCACTTAATGTAAAAGCAGTCATATCCATAACTTTTAAACCTTTATTTATTACATCTTTAAATGTAATAGATTCAAATTTTACAGCATCTTTTACTTTTTCTGGGTCTGCATTATACACACCATCAACTCTAGTACCTTTTAAAATAGCATCTGCTTGTATTTCTATTGCTCTTAAAACAGCTGCTGTATCTGTCGTAAAATATGGGTTACCTGTACCAGCACCAAAAATAACAACTCTTCCTTTTTCTAAATGACGAATTGCTTTTCGTTTAATGTAAGGTTCAGCAACTTCTTTTATTTCTAAAGCAGTTTGTAGACGGGTGTGTACATCTTCATCTTCTAAAGCACTTTGCAATGCTAAACCATTTATACAAGTAGCTAACATACCCATATGATCACCTTGAACACGATCCATACCATTTGCAGCACCTGCAACACCTCTAAAAATATTTCCACCACCAATTACAATAGCAACTTCAATACCTTTTTCTACAACCTCTTTAATTTCTTTAGCATATTCTGCAAGGCGTTTAGGGTCTATTCCATATTGACGTTCACCCATTAACGCTTCTCCACTTAATTTTAAAAGGACTCTTTTGTATTGCATTTTATATTGCTGTTTGAATTTCTTTCTTAAAAATAAGAAATTTTGAGTTGTGCAAAATTAATGTTTTTTTTTATTTATAATGAAATGTGTCTTATAGTTTTAGTTTTTAAATATTTAACTAAAACGAAATAACTGAAATTGAACTATTTAAACTTTTGTGGGCTTAATTAAATTGACTAATTTTGCACTCGATTTTTTAAGAACTAGAGATTAATAAGAAATGAATATTACAAAAGAAAACGTAGATGCATTAAATGCAGTTGTAAAAGTTGATATTGTTGCAGATGACTATCAAGCTAAAGTAACAGAGGTTTTAACAGATTATCGTAAAAAAGCAGACATTCCAGGTTTTAGAAAAGGTCATGTACCAATGGGAATGATTAAAAAGCAGTATGGTAAGTCTGTAATGATCGATGAAGTTAACAAACTTATACAAGATTCATTAAATAAATTTTTAACTGAAGAAAAGTTAGATATTTTAGGGAACCCTTTACCAAGAGTAAACGAAGACTTTAATTGGGATGCAGATACTTTTACATTTGAATTCGAATTAGGTTTAGCACCAGAATTTGATGTTGATTTATCAGCAAAAAACAAAGTTAAACAGTACAATATTGTTGCTACTGAAGAGTTGATTGATGAAGAAGTGAAAAATATTCAGACTCGTTATGGAAAAATGAGTGCCATAGAGGAAGCAACTGAGCACTCTAATGTAACTGGTACTTTTGTAAATGAAGAAGCAGGTATCAACAAAAAATCTACTTTCTTAGTAAATGATTTAAAGGGTAAAAAGAACGAGAAAAAAGTAATTGGTGCTAAAGTAGGCGATGTTATAGAATTAGGTACTAAGAAACTTTTTGAAGACGATCATAAATTACAACACATTTTAGGTGTAGAGCATGATGTAATTCATGATTTAGATGTAACAGTAACTTTAACTGTAGAAGATATTACTAAAACAGAACCAGCTGATTTAGATAAAGAATTGTTCGATAAACTTTTTGTAGATGGTAGTGTTTCTACTGTAACCGAATTAAGAGAAAAAATTAAGGAAGATGCAGAAAAACAATTCGCACAACAAGGAGATCAGCAATTGTTAAATGCTGTACAAGAGTATTTAATTGAAAATACAAAGTTTGATTTACCTGCAGAATTTCTTAAAAAATGGTTAGCAACTGCTGGTGAAAAAGAATTAACAGCTGAAGAAGCTGCTGCTGAATATGAAAAATCAGAAAAAGGATTACGTTATCAATTAATCGAAGGTAAGATTATGAAAGATAATGATATCAAATTAGATTATAAAGAATTAGTAGATTATGCTAAAGGATTTATCCGTCAGCAAATGGCTCAATTTGGTAACATGAATCCAGAAGAAAAAGAGTTAGATGATATTGCTGGTAGAATCTTACAAAACCAAGATGAAGCTCAAAAATTGCAAGGGCAATTAATTAGCCAGAAATTGTTAGCTTTCCTTAAAGAAAACATGAACTTTAAAACAAAAGAAGTTACTTACGAAGAGTTTATTAAAGAAGTTTATAAATAAGCTTAAGTAGCAATCTAAAAGTAGTTTTAGAATGCAATAAATATTAAAAACCTGAGCTTTTGAGCTCAGGTTTTTCGTTTTAAAATGTAACACAATATTAAGAGAATAGTTCTTATCTTTACACAACCAATAATTTAAAGACTTTAAGACATGAATTACGGAAAAGAGTTCGAAAAATACGCTACTAAACATCATGGTATTAGTAGTACTAGCTATACAAAAATCACAAGTAGTTTAACTCCATATATTATGGAAGAACGCCAAATGAATATTACTCAAATGGATGTTTTTTCGCGTTTAATGATGGATAGAATTATATTTCTAGGAACAGGAATTAATGATCAAGTAGCAAATATTATACAAGCACAGTTATTGTTTTTAGAAAGTGTAGATGCCAATAAAGACATATCAATTTACATTAATTCTCCAGGAGGAGGTGTATATGCAGGTTTAGGTATTTATGATACCATGCAATTCATAAAACCAGATGTTGCTACAATTTGTACAGGTATGGCTGCATCTATGGGAGCTGTTTTAATGTGTGCAGGAGAAAAAGGGAAACGTTCTGCTTTACCTCATTCAAGAATTATGATTCATCAACCTTTAGGAGGTGCTCAAGGTCAGGCTTCAGACATCGAAATTACTGCAAGAGAAATCTTAAAATTAAAAGATGAGTTGTATGCAATTATAGCGAATCATTCAGGTCAAACTGTAGAAAAAGTACATAACGATTCTGATAGAGATTATTGGATGAAAGCAGATGAAGCTAAAGAATATGGAATGATTGATGAAGTTTTAGCTAGAAAATAAAGCCCAAACATCAATTAAAGCAAAAGTAAAAAGCAGATTATAATGTCGAAAGAAGAAAACTTAGAATGTTCATTTTGTGGACGTAAAAAAGCCGAAACAGATTTACTAATTGCTGGTATGGATGCCCATATTTGCGATAAATGTATAGAGCAAGCACATGGTATTGTAGAAGAGGAAATTTCGGAAGCAAAAACATCTAGTTTATCTAAAGATTTAACGCTAAAAAAACCATTGCAAATAAAGGAGTTCTTAGATCAATACATTATTGGTCAAGATGAAACTAAAAGAGCAATGGCTGTTGCAGTTTACAATCATTACAAAAGATTATTACAAGATAAAAATACAGAGGATGATGTAGAGATTGAAAAATCTAACATTGTTTTAGTGGGGGAAACTGGTACAGGTAAAACCTTGGTTGCAAAAACAATTGCAAAAATGTTGAATGTGCCTTTTTCTATTGTAGATGCAACAGTTTTAACACAAGCAGGTTATGTTGGTGAAGATGTTGAAAGCATTTTAAGTAGGTTGTTGCAGGTTGCAGATTATGATGTAGAAAAGGCAGAAAGAGGTATTGTTTTTATAGATGAGATTGATAAAATTGCCAGAAAAGGTGATAATCCATCAATTACTAGAGACGTTTCTGGAGAAGGTGTACAACAAGCATTATTAAAACTACTAGAAGGTTCTGTGGTAAATGTTGCGCCTAAAGGAGGTAGAAAACATCCAGAGCAAAAATTTATAGAAGTAAATACCAAAGATATTTTATTTATTGCTGGTGGGGCATTTTCTGGTATAGATAAAATTATTAGCAAACGTTTAAACAGGCAAGCTGTTGGTTTTGGTGCATCTTTAGAAGAAGACAAGTTAGATGAGGATAATTTATTACAATACATAACACCTTTAGATTTAAAATCTTTTGGATTAATTCCTGAGATTATTGGGCGTTTACCAGTATTAAGTTACATGAATCCTTTAGATGCAAAAACGTTAAGAGCTATTTTAACTGAGCCAAAAAACTCTATTATAAAACAATATGCAAAGCTGTTTGTAATGGATGATGTTAACTTTACCATAGATGAAGAAGCTTTAAATTATATTGTAGAAAAAGCGGTTGAGTATAAATTAGGTGCAAGAGGATTACGTTCTTTATGCGAAGCTATTTTTACAGATGCTATGTTCGATTTACCAAGTTCAGAAGAAAAAGAATTTAATGTAACCAAAGATTACGCAGAAGCTAAACTATCTAATACAACCTTAAAAAAGTTGAGAGCAGCTTCATAAATTATCAAATTATAAAATACTAAACCTCGCTATTTAATTTTAGTGAGGTTTTTGTTTTTATACAATTTCGTTTTATAAACAAAGTTTATATTTGTTTACTGTTTTACAAAATTAAATCATGATTTCTAGAAGTACCATAGACCGAGTTTTTGAATCTGCAAGAGTAGAGGAGGTTATTGGTGAGTTTGTTCAGCTTAAAAAAGCAGGAAGTAATTTTAAGGGGTTAAGTCCTTTCACAGATGAAAAATCGCCATCATTTATGGTATCTCCTGTAAAACAAATTTGGAAAGATTTTTCTACCGGAAAAGGGGGTAATGCTATTTCTTTCTTAATGGAACATGAGCATTATTCGTACCCAGAAGCCATAAAGTGGTTGGCAAAAAAGTACAATATAGAAATAGAAGAAACTGAGCAAACAGATGAGCAAAAAGCGCAAATGAATGAGCGTGAAAGCATGTTTCTAGTTTCAAAATTTGCTAAAGATTATTTTCACGATTTAATGCTAAACACCAACCAAGGTAAAGCCATTGGTTTAAGTTATTTTAAAGAACGTGGTTTTACAGATGAAACTATTAAAAAGTTTGATTTAGGCTATTGTTTAGATGAATGGGATAATTTTACAAATGCAGCTTTAGCCAAAGGTTACGATTTAAAATATTTAGCCTCTACAGGTTTAACAATTGTAAAAGAAAACAAACAATTCGATCGTTTTAAAGGCAGAGTAATGTTTCCTATACATTCCATGTCTGGTAGAATTTTAGGTTTTGGAGGTAGAATTCTAAAAGCCGATAAAAAAGCCGCAAAATATCTTAATTCTCCTGAAAGTGATATTTATCATAAGAGTAAAATTCTTTACGGAATTTATCAGGCCAAAAAAGAAATTGCCAAACAAGACAATTGTTATTTGGTAGAGGGTTATACAGATGTAATTTCATTTAATCAATCTAATGTAGAAAATGTAGTAGCCTCTTCAGGTACAGCATTAACTTCAGATCAAATTCGTTTGGTAAACAGGTTAACCAAAAATATTACAGTTCTTTTTGATGGTGATGCAGCAGGAATTAGAGCTTCAATTCGTGGTATAGATTTAATTTTAGAGCAAGGAATGAACGTTAAAGTGGTTCAATTTCCTGATGGTGAAGATCCTGATAGTTTTGCAAAAGCGCATACCAATTCTGAGCTTAAAGCTTATCTAGAGGATTCTGCTCAAGATTTCATCAACTTTAAAGTTTCACTTTTATTAAAAGATTCTAATAATGATCCTGTAAAAAAGGCAGGTGTAATTAGAGATATTGTAACTAGTATTTCTAAAATTCCAGATTCTATTCAACGTGAAGTTTACATACAAGAATGTTCTAGAATTATGGAAATTTCTGAACGTGTTTTGTTTAGTGAATTGGCACAACTTTTAAAGAAAGAGGTTACTAATAAAGCTAGAAAAAGTAAACCTCAAGCATCTTCTAATCAAGATCCAAACCAACCACCTCCTGAGTATTTTGCAGAACTAGAACAGGCACAAATGGGTGTAGTAAAAGGTGGTGCAGTTGCTTTTAAAAAGGTAGATGAATTATCTATATTAGAAAGAGAAATTATTAGAATTTTGTTGCTTTACGGTAATGAGCAAGTAGATTTTATAGAAGAAATTATAAATGTTGATGAAGATGGTAAAGAAACCATAACAACTAGAAAATATCAAAACACGGTTTCTGCAGAAATATATGTGCATTTGCATGATGATGAAATCGAATTTTCGAATGATATTTTTCAAGAAATATATACAGAAGTTATTCATCAAATAAATCAATCAGACAAATTAAATATTGATAGTTTAGTCAATCATCCAAATCCTTCTATTGCGAATACAGTAACTTCTATTTTAATGGATGAAGAAAAACATCAATTAAGTAATTGGGAAGGTCAAAACATTTTTGTAACCAAAGCAACAGAAGTGCTATACAAGGCTGTAAATGACTCTGTTTTTAACCTAAGAAGAATTTTAATTGGTAAAAAAATAGAGGAGTTAATGAATGAAGCTAAAGACAATGAAGCTCCTATTTTAGATTTAGAGATGATTAAAGACTATACTTCACTAAAAATGAAGCTATTTAATAAACTTAATAGAGTAGTTTAATTAAGAGTTTACCATATTTCAATACCTTATTTTAAGATAACAATAAATTATAGATATTGATATTTATATTTCCATAAAACTTTCCAAAAAGGGTGTATATCCTTTGTTTCAACAAGGGTTTCGTAGTATTTTTGAACAGAAAAAGTTAAGCTACAGTGAAACGAATAGTAAGTATTATAAAGATTGCCCACTTGTTTTTAAAACTGCCTTTTGATATTTCAAATGGTTCAAAAAAGAAGTCATCAATTAGAATAAAAAAGTTAATGATATCTGCACGTTTGTTGTAAAAGCAAAATGTAAAGTGAATTGATTCAGAATGTTATCTTAATATTAACATTCATTCTAAAACTTTAAATAAAACCTTCTAATAATACCTGTTAATTGTTTTTTTGTATATTTGGCGCAAGAAAAAGAAATCGCACATTATGAAAAGAGTATTACAAATTTTAAAAATTATTCAACTATTTATTTTCTTACCATTCGAAATTTCAAATGGTTCTAAGAGAAGAGCTTATATGAGAATTAAGAAAATGATGGTTGCAGCTAACCTTTTATAAAGGTAAGTAACAAAATAAAAAACGGGCTATTAAAATTTACTAGCCCGTTTTTTATGTTTTTATTTTAAATCTTCAGGAATTTCGCAAACAGGTATTGGTTGCATTTTATGCTGATTAATTCTATTTAGTCTTGTATAGATTTTGTAGACTTCTAGTTCTCTTCCAGAAAAGTCATTTTCACTTTTTCCTTCGTCTTGCATTTTCATAGCCCATTCTAATTCATCGTAAGAAGCTCCAATTTGGTCTTCATCAGTTCTACTATCGCCAAATAAACCATCTGTGGGTTGTGCAATTTGTATAGAATTTGGCACACCTAAATGTGCTGCTAATGCATAAACTTCAGATTTCATTAAATCTGCAATCGGACTTAAATCTACACCACCATCACCATATTTTGTGTAAAAACCTACACCAAAATCTTCAACTTTATTTCCTGTACCAGCAACTAAAGAACTGTTAATACCTGCTAAATAATACAAAGTTGTCATTCTAAGTCTTGCTCTTGTATTGGCTAAAGATAAATCTACTTTTGCTTGGTCATCTATTGTAGGTACAGCACTTTTAAAATCTTCAAAAGTAGAGGTTAAATCAACGCGAACTTCATTTACATTATCAAAACGTTCTTTTAATTGTGCAATATGTTCTTCTGCTCTAGAAACTTGACTAGCTGCTTGATGAATTGGCATTTCTACACATAAGGTTGGTAAGCCTGTTTTTGCACATAAAGTAGAAGTTAATGCAGAGTCTATACCTCCAGATACACCAACAACAAAACCTTTTACACCAGCATTAGTTGCATAATCTTTTAACCAATTTATAATATATTCTGCTACTTTTTCGGTATTCATTGATAAACTATTTTAGTATTTTTATCGTTCTTTATTTCAATCACTAAGATACAAAGAATATGAGATTTTACTTTGCGCTATTCATGGTTTTGATGTTATTTTTTTCTTGTTCTGATAAAAATAAGTCGCAAATAGATGTTTCTAACATAAAAGTCGATTTTTCAATAGAACGATTTGATGAAGATTTTTATAATGCGAACAAAGAATCTCTGAGTAATGTAAAACAAAAATATCCATATTTATTTCCTTATTCACTTACAGATAGTATAGCGCTTTCTAAAATTAATGATGCACAAGAAAGAGAATTGTATAAAGAAACGAGACAGGTTTATGAGAATTTAACCAAGTTAAATAAAGATCTAACCTCGTTATTTAAACACGTAAAATATTATTATCCTTCTTTTGAATCACCTAAAGTGATTACCATGCTTAGTAATATCGACTATGATAATCGAGTAATTTATGCAGATAGTTTATTGCTAATTTCATTAGACGCTTATTTGGGTAAAACTCATCGATTTTATGCCGATTTTCCCAATTATATTAAAGAAACCAATACCGAAAACCATATTGTAGTAGATGTTGCAAATGCTATTATTGATAGTCAAATGCCAACATCAATGCAAAGACGCTTTGTAGATAAAATAGTTTATGAGGGTAAGAAAGCATATTTATTAAACAGCTACTTACCTTATGTTTCAGAAGCGATTAAAATGGGCTATTCACTAGAGAAATTGAATTGGGCAAAAATGCACGAAGAACAAATTTGGATGTATTTTATAGAAAAAAACTTATTGTTTGATACGAATTCAAAACTGAGTCAGAGGTTTATAGATAATGCACCTTTTTCCAAATTCTATACTGCAGAAGATAAAGCTACACCAGGCAGAATTGGTGTTTGGTTAGGTTGGCAAATTGTTACTTCTTATATGCAACATAATGATGTATCTTTGCAAGAATTATTGAAAAAAGATTCAGAAGAAATCTTTAATAAATCAAAATACAAACCCAAAAAATAATGGCTGTTCTACATAATTCTGAGGTAAAATTTAATATAGGTTTAGACGAAAATAAAGTTCCTGAAGAAATTTCATGGACTGCAGAAGATGGTGGCATTCAAGATGATTCATCAAAAGCAGTAATGATTTCTGTTTGGGATCATAAGAAAAAAGATACTTTACGCATGGATTTGTGGACCAAAGACATGCCTGTTGATGAAATGAAACAATTTTATCATCAAACCTTAGTGTCTATGGCAGATACTTTTGAAAGAGCTACAGACGATCAAAAAATGAGTGCAACAATGCGTGATTTTTGCGATTATTTTGCAGAAAAGCTAGAGCTTAAAAAGTAAGGTTTATCCTTTTTTTATTTGGTTGATGATATTAATGTAATCTTCAGGATTATTTACAAAATCAAGTTCGGAAACATCAATAACTAAGGTGTTCAAATTTTGTTGGGTGCTTATAAAGCTCTTATAACCATCGTGTATTTTTTGTAGGTAAGAAGCTTCTATATTTTGCTCATACTCTCTACCTCTTTTTTTGATATTTTCTAAAAGACGGGTGGTGTTCTGATATAGATATACATACAAATCAGGTTTAGTAATCTCTTTATACATTAAATCGAACATTTTCCGATACAATAAGTACTCATCGTTTTGCAAAGTAATTTGCGCAAATATTAATGATTTAAAGATGTAGTAATCTGAAACCACGAAGTTTTTAAACAGATCTAATTGGGCCAAATCATCTGATAATTGTTGATATCTATCTGCCAAAAAACTCATTTCTAAAGGAAATGCAAAGCGCTCTTTATCTTCATAAAATTTTGGTAGAAAAGGGTTGTCTGCAAAGCGTTCTAAAACAATTTTTGCGTTAAACTCATCAGACATCATTTTAGAAAGTGATGTTTTACCTGCACCAATGTTACCTTCAATTGCAATGTAATTGTACTTCTCAGAAATAGGTATTGGCCTATTCAAATTTTCGTTTACTACTGAGATTTCAGAAGAATCATTACAATTTTGTAAACAAACTCCAATTTTTTGTTTGGCTATAGGATGTATAACAGAACCTGCAATTTCGGCTAATGGTACCAGAACAAATTTACGTTCTAGCATCTTAGAATGAGGTACAATTAAGGTTTTAGAAAAGATGATTTCATCATCAAACAATAAAATATCAATATCTATATTTCTATCTGCATAACCATCAGAATCATTACGCTCTCTGCCCAATGTATTTTCTATATCTAGCAGAATTTGCATTAATTTTTCTGGTGGATGGTAAGTGCTAATTTTAAGGCAAATATTATAAAAATCATTACTATCAAAACCCCAAGATGAAGTATTGTAGATAGAAGAAATACTTAGAACAGCTCCTGCTTTATCAGCAATAAGTTCTATTGCTTTTTGTAGGTGATTTAATCTGTTTCCTTGGTTTGTACCTAAGGATAAATAGGTAATTCTTTGAATTTTCATAAGAATCACAAAGAAACAAAAAAGCATAAAAAAATCGCCAATTAATATTGGCGATTTTTACTATCTATTTAAAAAGAATTTAATCTTCTTTTCTTTCTCTAGGTTTACGATCATCACGTTTGTTGTCACGTCCACGATTATCTCTTCCTCTGTTGTTGTCTCTTCCACGATTGTTATCTCTTGGAGCTCTTTCTTTATAACCTTCTGGTTTTGGTAAAAGTGCTTTTCTGGATACCTTTTCCTTACGTGTTCTTGGGTCTATACCAAAGTATTTAACATCTAAAACATCACCTAAATTAACAACGTCAGTAACATTGTCTGTGCGTTCCCAAGCTAATTCACTAACGTGTAATAAAACCTCGTTTCCTGGAGCTTCTGTATATTCTACAACTGCACCAAAATCTAACATTTTAATTACTTTAACTTCGTATACAGAACCTTTTTCTGGTTTAAAAAGCATAGATTCAATTTTAGTAATCACAGCATCCATTCCTGCTGGTTTTGTACCTAAAATTTCAATAATACCTTCTTCTGTTACTGGGTCTTCTGTAATTACAATTGTAGTTTCAGTTTCTTTTTGTAACTCTTGAATATGTTTACCTCCTGGACCTATAAACGCACCAATTAAATCGTTTGGAATACGTCTAGTAATCATTTTAGGAGCATGTGCTTTTACATCGCTGTTAGGAGTTTCAATGGTATCTGTTAACTTCCCTAAGATATGTAAACGTCCATCTCTTGCTTGTTTTAATGCTTTTACTAAAATCTCATAACTTAATCCTTTGATTTTAATATCCATTTGACAAGCTGTGATACCATCTGCAGTACCTGTAACTTTAAAGTCCATATCTCCTAAGTGATCTTCATCACCTAAAATATCAGATAAAACTGCATGATTTGTACCATCAGAAATTAACCCCATTGCAATACCAGAAACAGGTTTTTTTAATTGTACACCAGCATCCATCAATGCCATAGTTCCAGAACAAACAGTTGCCATAGAAGAAGAACCATTAGATTCTAATACTTCTGATACTACTCTTACTGTATATGGGCAATCAGCAGGAATCATTCCTTTTAATGCTCTTTGTGCTAAATTTCCATGTCCAACTTCTCTTCTAGACGTTCCTCTTATTGGACGTGCTTCACCCGTTGAAAAAGGAGGGAAGTTATAGTGTAAATAGAAAGTTTCTTCACCTTCATAAGATGGCATATCTATTTGGTTAGCTTCTCTACTTGTACCTAAAGTAACTGTTGCTAAAGCTTGAGTTTCTCCACGTGTAAAGATTGATGAACCATGAGTTGATGGTAAGTAATCTACCTCACACCAAATTGGTCTAATATCTGTAGTTTTACGTCCATCTAAACGTAAACCTTCTTTTAAAGTTAAATCGCGAATTGCATTTTTTTGAGCTTTCGCAACATATTTAGAAATTAAATTTCCATATTCAGCTTGCTCTTCTTCAGAAAATGAATTTTTAACTTCTTCTTTAATTTCACTAAAAGCTGCACTTCTTTCGTGTTTAGCAGAACCTGCTTTCGCAATTTCGTATGTTTTATCATATACTAAATCATGAATCTTTTTCTCTAAATCTTCATCATTAGTTTCTGGTGTGTATTCACGAGTTTCTTTTTTACCAAAAGCTTCAGCTAAGGCTACTTGTGCAGCACACTGTACTTTAATAGCTTCATGAGCAAACTTAATTGCTTCAGCCATTTCTTCTTCAGAACACTCATCCATTTCACCTTCTACCATCATTACAGAATCTGCAGAGGCACCAATCATCATATCAATATCAGCTTCTGCTAATTGTGCTCTTGTTGGGTTGATGATAAATTCACCATTTACTCTACCAACTCTTACTTCAGAAATTGGGCATTCGAATGGTAAATCTGATAACTGAATAGCAGCAGAAGCAGCTAAACCAGCCATTGCATCTGGCATAACATCATCATCATGAGACATCATCTGAATCATAACCTGAGTTTCTGAATGATAATCTTTTGGAAATAATGGACGTAAAACACGGTCTACTAAACGCATTGTTAATACTTCACCATCACTTGGTCTTGCTTCTCTCTTAAAGAAACCTCCAGGATAACGTCCTGCAGCAGCAAATTTTTCTCTATAATCTACAGTTAATGGTAAGAAATCTACATCTTTCTGTTCGTAGTTAGAAACTACTGTACATAATAACATACATTTACCTGACTGAACAACAACTGAACCATGGGCTTGTTTTGCAAGCTTACCAGTTTCTAATGAGATGGTTCTTCCATCTCCAAGGTCTATGACCTCTCTAAATACTTTTGGAATCATAAATGAATTCTAAATTTTTAATTACTAATTTTTTGTTGTTGTGTTGTAGTTGTTGTGTGTTTTTTCCAATGGAAATACAAAAGGGTTGTTACTTCTTTTGATTTTTTTATAAAGTGTCTGTTTTCATCAACAGAAATTAAGTACTTTAAATAAAAAAGAGGCACGTTTATAGAGCCTCTTTATTGTAAGAAATTATTTTCTAATTCCTAATTCTTTAATAATTGCACGATATCTTGCAATATCTTTTTTCTTTAGATAATCTAATAAACTTCTACGCTTACCAACCATCATTACTAAAGAACGCTCTGTATTAAAATCTTTACGATTGTTTTTTAAGTGCTCAGTTAAGTGGTTAATTCTGTGCGTGAATAACGCAATTTGACCTTCTGAAGAACCAGTATCGTTTTTTCCTTTACCGTGTTTTTCGAAGATGCTTTCTTTTACTTCTTTAGTTAAGTACATGCCAATATTATTTAAATGATTTTTATGTATATCAATGATGTATTCATTGAAGGTGCAAATATAGTCTTATTTTTTAGAATAACTAATTGAACTTAAACCTTTTTATTTAGGCTCTTACAGGTATATTTTGAATTAAATCTATATATAAGTTTACTTGTTTTTTTAATTCTTTACGCTCGTAAATAGCATCTAAAAATCCATGTTCTAAAACAAATTCTGATTTTTGAAATCCTTCTGGTAATTCTTTACCAGTAGTATCTTTTACTACTCTTGGTCCTGCAAATGCAATTAAAGCATTTGGTTCTGCTATATTGATATCACCCAACATTGCATAAGATGCAGTTGTACCTCCTGTTGTAGGGTCTGTACATAAAGAAATGTAAGGTATTTTAGCTTCTGCCAATTGTGCTAATTTTGCAGAGGTTTTTACCAATTGCATTAAAGAAAGCGAAGCTTCCATCATTCTGGCTCCTCCAGATTTTGAGACCATTAAAAACGGAATCTTATTTTCTATAGAGTAGTTAATTGCTCTTGCAATTTTTTCTCCAACAACAGATCCCATAGAACCTCCAATAAAAGCAAAATCCATAGCAGCAATTACCAAATCTTTACCTAAAGACTTACCAACTGCAGTTCTTACAGCATCTTTTAGCTTTGTTTTTTCTTGAGCCGCTTTTAATCTGTCTGGATATTTTTTTGTGTCCTCAAATTTTAGAGGATCTTTTGATGTTAGTGATTCGTTTAATTCTTCAAACTTATTGTCGTCAAAGAATAATTCGAAGTATTCCTTACTACCAATTCTTACGTGATAACCATCTTCTGGACTCACATAAAGATTTTTCTTTAATTCTTCTGTATCTATAATTTTACCACTAGGTGTCTTATACCAAAGACCTTTAGGAGTATCTTTTTTTTCTTCTGTTGGTGTTTGTATTCCTTTATCAGTTCTTTTAAACCAAGCCATATAGTTTACTTTTAATTTACTTTTTTACAATTTAATATTTCTTTTTCATCCTAAAGCAAGTGCACAAATATAAGTGTTTTTGTGAACTATCAATATTTCTTTAATTGTTTATTTTTGAGTGTTTTGCATAAAAAAAGCATTTTGATTTTTACATCAAAATGCTTGTATTATTGTAATTAGTTCTGTTTATAAAGTATCTACATTATTTAAATCTGCAAATGCTTGTTTTAAACGCGCTTTAAACGTTTCTTCTCCTAAACGTAACCATTTTCTTGGATCGTAATATTTTTTGTTAGGTTGGTCTGCACCATCAGGATTACCAATTTGAGTAGCTAAATAATCTGCTTTACCTTGCATGTAATCTCTAATTCCTTCTGTAAATGCAAATTGTAAATCTGTATCGATGTTCATTTTTATAACTCCATAACCTATAGCCTCTCTAATTTCCTCTAAAGTAGAACCAGAACCACCATGAAAAACAAAGTCGATATGATTTTCTTCCACACCATATTTTTTGGTGATGAATTCTTGAGAATTCTTTAAAATTTTCGGTGTTAATTTTACATTACCTGGTTTGTAAACTCCATGCACATTACCAAAAGCTGCTGCAATTGTAAATTGTGGAGATACTTTCATTAATTCTTCGTACGCATAAGCTACTTCTTCTGGTTGTGTGTATAATTTAGAAGCATCTACATCTGAATTATCTACACCATCTTCTTCACCACCTGTAATACCTAATTCTATTTCTAAAGTCATACCCATTTTGCTCATTCTAGCTAAGTATTCTTTACAAATCTCTATGTTTTCTTCAATTGGTTCTTCAGATAAATCAATCATATGAGAACTGTATAAAGGTTTTCCAGTTTCTTCGAAGTGTTTTTCTGATGCATCTAATAAACCATCAATCCATGGTAATAATTTTTTTGCACAGTGATCTGTGTGTAAAATTACAGGCACTCCATACGCTTCTGCTAATTCATTTACATGTTTTGCACCAGCTATACCACCAGCAATTGCAGATTTTTGATTTTCGTTAGATAAACCTTTACCTGCATTAAACTGAGCACCACCATTTGAAAACTGAATAATTACAGGAGCATTTAATTCTTTTGCAGTTTCTAAAACAGCATTAATAGTATTAGAACCAACAACATTTACTGCTGGTAATGCAAAGCCTTTTTCTTTAGCGTAGTTAAATATTTCTTGAACTTCTTTACCTGTTGCAACACCAGGTTTTATGTTGTGACTCATTTTTTTTATTTTAATTGATAGATTTCAAAAATACTAAAAATTAACATGTTAATTTTAAATAGCTCCTGATAAAATAACGAAAACGTTTCCTTTTAAAAAGGATAATTGATACCTATATTGTATACTGCATTGCTAAAATTGTAGTTTTTAAACCATTTATTTTCGTTTAAATACGGTTCATAGGTTTTGAAACCAACATCAAATCTTAAGATTAAAAAATTAAAATCTAATCTTGCTCCAACTCCAGAACCTATAGCAATATTTTGTAAAGAGGAGAAACTGTTTAGTTTTTCATTATCATTTACAAAACTAGAGCCAGAGATATCCCAAATGTTTCCTGCATCTACAAATAGTGCTCCTTTTAATCTACCAACTACATCAAATCTATATTCTAAACTTGTTAAAAATTTGAAACTACCTATATTAAATTCTAAACCATTATCTCTTGCTCCAGGTCCTAATTCATAAGTCTGCCAAGCTCTAATATCATTTGATCCACCAGCAAAATAGGCTTTTACAAACGGAATGTTAGAATCATCGTAAGTAAAAATAGCTCCTATAAAAGTTCTAAATGCAAAAACAGAATTGTTACCCATGTCCCAAAACTTTTTGTACTCAATATCTGTTTTGAAGTATTGTGCTAAAGGAATATTTAAAAAAGTCTTTTTATTATTAGCGTTTCTTTTATTTGATAATAAACCTAAGAAATTACCCGAGTTTGCAACTCTAGCTCTAAAAAAAGAAAAGTTATTATCTTTAAAACTGGTCTGGTTATTATAGGTAAATGAATAGGCTAAAATCGGGATTAAAAAATCGGAAGTAATAATATTATATCTGTTTAAAATATTTAAACTTGTATTGTATTCATCTGGATTTGATGCTTGGAAATTAGCGTCATTAACAACAGTATTCATAAAAGAAACAGCGCCATCAGGTAACTGTAAATCTGCATTATTGTTATTGTAAATTTTAGCAATATCATTTAAAGTTTCGTACTCAGAATTATAGATATTAAAAAAACTGCCTACATTTAAATTCTTAATATATTGCGTGTTTAAAATCTCTAATTGAATAGTTTTAGTTGGTGTATATTGCCATTTATAATCGGTTAAAAAAGTAAAGGTTTGCCTATCTAAACCAATGTTTTTTTGAAAACTAGAACCTAAAGAAAATAAGGTTCTTGGAGACATTTCTTTTGGTACGAATTTGCTCAAACCGAAAGGCGCAATAAACCTTGGAATTTCTAAAGATAAGTCTGAACCAATTTCCCAACCAGGACCATTTTGTGAATTAAACCAAGAGCCTAAAAAAGACATTTTAGCCAATTCTGCGCCTTTAAATGTATTTCTATTGGTAAGTGAAAATTTACCTGATACTCCAATATTTCTAATATTAGAATGGGTTAGTTCTGTTTCAAAACCTAAAGTGTATTTTTCTAAAGGCGATAAAAAAACATCCATTATTAATTCATCTTCAGAACCTGGAGTTGAAGAGAATTTAATATTTGTCGACTTAAAATTTTTAAGAGATTTTAAATTTATTCTTGTTAAATTATTTAAGGTGTCTTTATAAATTTCTCCCTTTTTTAAAAAGATATTTTCTGATAAATATTTTGGGTTATACAAGATCTTATCATAAGCAAAAAAGTTTATGCCCTTATAATTTGTAGAATCTGAAAACGTCTCTGAGTTATTATCAAAAGAATAATCTGTAATAACATTTATTTCTTTAATGTTATGAACTCTGTAAGGTTTTTCTAAGTATCTACCATTATCTTCTATAAGTCTGTTTGCAGATATTAAGAAGTCTACGTTTGTTTTGTAATCTGTTCTAGTAGAGTCTACATAAAACCCAAGAGCAGATTCTGTAAAATTATAAATTCCGTTATTTCTAAATAATTTTACGACTTCACTAGCTTCGTTTCTAAAGGTTTGATCTATGTACTGATCTCCTTTTTTTAGTAAACTAACTCTACCAGATTTTTGATAAATAGAATCTAAAACAGGTGACTTTATTTTAATGTTTATGGTGTCAAAAAGGGTAGGTCTACCTTTTTTAATTTCATAAGTTACTTCTGCTTTTTTGTTGATCGTATCAATTTTACTGCTAACAGTAGATTTAAAGTAACCTTGAGTTTTGTAAAATGCCGCTAAATTTTCTGTCGTTTGTTTTACTTTTTTTTCGTTCAATAACTTAGGTTCATCAAAATTTAAAAACCATTGATTTAAATTAATAAAAGAATTGGCATAAGCTATACTTTGCTTTTCAGAAAAAACACTTTTTACAAATTTGTAAGAGGTAGGGTGCTCTAAGGCCCAATTAGATGGTGTTTTAGGTTTGGTATGGTTTCCTAAATTGTGTACATACAATCCAAAAGGCATTCCTAAAAAACGAGAATTTGGTTTTTGAAGTATGTATTTCTGTAACTCAGTACCATTTGTTTTTGTGCTGTCAATTACAATTAAATTTTTTGTAAGTAGGTATTGCCCATCAATAACATGTTCTGTAGAATTACATGAAATTAAAAAGAGAATTAATAAAAAATAAAACGTAAGTTTTTTCATTATTTTAGCAATCCAAAGAAAATCAAAAATAGTATTTTCTTATGGTTTATTTTTATTTACATCCAATTAATGAGCATCTCCAAAAATCAACTTAAAGTTATAACTAGTTTGTCTCAAAAAAAGTATAGAGAAAAACATGGTTTATTTATTGCAGAAGGCGTAAAAGTAGTAGAAGAGCTTTTGCAATTTTCGTTAAAAGTGATGCAATTGTTTGCTTTAGATGGTTATGATTTGGAAGGTTATGAGGATGTAGTAACTCGAATTTCTGAAGCAGAGTTGAAAAAGATAAGTAAACTAAAATCACCTAACAAAGTAGTGGGGCTTTTTAAAATTCCTGATGAACAACAGTTACAACATAAAGGGTTTATTTTAGCATTAGATGAAATAAATGATCCTGGAAATTTAGGTACTATAATTCGTCTGTGTGATTGGTTTGGAGTACAACAATTGGTTTGTTCTAAGAACACTGTAGATTGTTACAATCAAAAAGTTGTGCAGGCTAGTATGGGTTCTTTAACTCGTGTTTCTATTAAATATTTAGATTTAGAAGCCTATTTAAATTCAACTAAAACTCCTATTTATATTGCTGATATGCAAGGTTCAAATGTTTATAGTTCTCAATTACCAGAGGAAGCAATTTTAGTTATGGGTAATGAAGCAAATGGAATATCTGATGCAGTTAGAGCAATTGTACAAAATAAAATATCCATTCCTAGATTTGGAGATACCCAAGAAACAGAGAGTTTAAATGTTGCAACTGCAACAGCTATTTTGTTAAGCGAATTTAAAAGAAGGTAGTTTACTCGAAAGCAAAGTTTAGAAAAATACCACGAGTTCCCATAAAGTTTACAGGAGCTGTCCACTGGCTATTTGGGTTGTCATCGTATTTAATTTCGTTGTTAAATGCAAAAACGCCACGAATGGAAGGTGAAAACTTGAAGAAGTTCAAATAAATATCTATACCCATACCAACTTCGTACATAAAATTATGCGATTGCATTCTAAACTGTCCTGCAGAATTATCATCTTGATTTTCTGCATTACTAGAAAAATTATAATCGTAAGAAACTCCAGCTAAAACATAAGGTCTTATATTTTTGTATCTATCTGTACTAAATTTTAAGATAACAGGTACATGTAAGTAGGTAGAGCCAATTTCTCTAACACTGTCTTGAGCAGTATCAATATGATTAAAGTAGATATTTTTTGAATTTGTAACCAAGCCTGGTTCAAAGCGTAAGTTCAGGTTTTTGTGTAAACGTAAATCTGCAATTAAACCAACATTAAAACCCAGAGAAGGTTCTACTGTAATATTGGCATTACTAATATTACTATTTCTTAAGTTTAGTTTAAAATCGTTTTGGTTTACTCCTAAATAAAAACCATAATGCAGTTTTCTTTTATCGAACGTTGGTAAATTTTCAACACGATCTCTTTGCGCGAATATTGATGCTGATATAAATAAACAAATAGTTAGAAGAAATACTTTTTTGGCCATACTTATTTTCTTGCAGTATAAATTGTTGCTACCCCAAAAGTAACAGGATCTGCTTTTGTATGAGTAAACCCATTTTTTTGCAAAATATTGTTGAACGCTTCTCCAAAAGGAAAAGAATTTGCTGATTCAGACAAATAAGAATAAGCACTTTTATCTTTAGAGAATAATTTACCTACGGTTGGTAAAAATAAATTGGTGTATAATTTATATCCTTGTTTAAAAGGAAATTTTACAGGATTTGAAGTTTCTAAAATAACCAATACACCTGTTGGTTTTAAAACCCTTGCTATTTCTTTTAAACCTTTATTAAGGTTGGCAAAATTACGCACCCCAAAAGAAACTGTAATAGCATCAAAAGTAGCATCATCAAAAGGCATTGCTTCAGAATCGCCAACGATCATTTCTATTTTATCAGATAAATTTGCCTTTGCAATTTTTTGTTTACCTACTTCTAACATTCCTGCAGAAATATCTAAACCTACAATTCTATCAGGATTTAGGTCTGACATCATTAATGCCAAATCTCCTGTACCAGTTGCAATATCTAAAATTTGCCTTGGGTTGTTTTGGCCAACAATTTCTACAACTTTTTTACGCCATTTAATATCAATACCTAAAGATATTACTCTGTTTAAACCATCGTAGTTTTCAGAAATATTATCAAACATTTGGGCAACTTGTTCTTTCTTGCCTAGTTTTGAATCTTTATATGGATTGATTTTTTCTGCTGACATTTGGTTATCCGTTAATTGCTACAACTTCGTTAATTTGATTTGGTAACATCTCTTTTAAAAGAGATTCTATTCCGTTTTTTAAAGTGGCTGTAGAAGATGGACATCCACTACAAGCTCCTTGTAAAATTACGCTTACTACCTTGTTTTGCTCATCATAAGAACGAAAAGCAATATTTCCTCCATCACCAGCTACAGCAGGTTTTATATATTCATCTAAAATATCAGAAATTTGAGCAGGTATACCTTCTAACTCAACTACTGGTGCAACCACTTCTGGAGTTTTGCTAGTTTCTACAGTTGGCAAATCTTTAATAATGGTTTTGCCATCTACTAAATATTCACGAATAAAACTTCTTACTTCTGCAAAAACTTCATTCCACTCAACCATATCATATTTAGTAACAGATATATAATTGTCTGAAATAAAAACTTCTTTTACAAATGGAAAATTAAAAATTGCTTGTGCTAAAGGAGATGATTTACTAGCTTCCTCAATATTTTTATATTCAACATCAGTTTGAGTTAAAGCTTTATTAGTACCAAACTTCATTACTGCAGGATTTGGTGTAACCTCTGCATAAACTTCTATAGCCTCTTTTTTTGATGATGTTGTTTCTTCGTTCACAACAATATTTCCATCAGAAATATATGCTTCTATTTGTTCTGCAACCTCATCTTGTACATCTGCCCATTCTACAATATCAAAACGTTGAATGGCAATAAAATTTGCAGTAATAAAAACCTTTTTTACAAATGGTAAATAGAATAGTTGTTGTGCTAAAGGTGAGTTTTTAGCTTCATCTATATTTGAAAATTCATAACTACCACCATTAATTAAAACCTTTGTACTATTAAATTTTAATATGGTTTCGTTGGTAGTTTCTTGAATAGTAATTTTTGTCTCTTGCATGTGCTTGTCGTAAGTTGCAAAATTAAGGTAAAAAACTCAATTTAAATAAAAAAGACCTTGTATTTATTTTAAAATACAAGGCCTATTTAGGGATAATTTTTCTTACAAACTAAGTGATACTGAAGCTGTAAAAACTTTATTATCTAAAGTTAAGTTGGCAGCATCTACATTAAAGCCCGAGTAAAAGTTATACGCTGCAGTTCTATTACTATCACTATATGATAAGTCTACTTTAAAGTTACCAAAATTATAACCAGCTCCTAATGAATAACCCTTTAAATCGTCTGATTCTAGGGCATTGATATCTGGACTCTGCTCAAAACGATAACCACCTCTTAAACTTAATCTATCTAACCTCCATTCTGCACCTACGTTAAAATTGTGTGTATTTTGATAATCATCTTGAAAAGACTGGTTTTCTTGTGAAAAGTCTGCACCAGACAATGTAATATTTTTAAAGTTTTTGTTGGTGTAGTCGAAACTTAAAAGACCATTTTTACCAAAAATTAATGCACCACTAGCTGTTAATTTACTTGGCGTTCTTAATCTGTACACCAATGCTTGAGATGGAAAAAATCCGCCAGCTGTATTGTCATAAATTGCGCTGTCATTACTTACAAAAATTTCAGTATCTCCAAGATAGCCATCGTTATCTAAAATATTACTTTCTTCAAGAACTTCTGAAAACCAGGTAGGTGTTTGGTAAGATAAACCAAATCTAAAATATTGATTTGCTTTGTAGATAAAACCTAAGTTAGCAGAAAAACCTTGTCCAGAAGTAAAATTTTCTTGGTACAAAAAGGCATCTAACTCGTTACCATTAGAATCGCTATTAAATTCTGATAATGTAGATCGTTGACTGAAATTTAAATCATAAAAATTAAGAGCCAAACCAACATGTAATTTGTTTTGATGTACTGCAGAGAAACCAATGTTAAATTCACTTAAATCACCTCCATAGGTGTTGTTAAAAGCTTGTTCATCTGCAATGTTATAGTTAATTGGAGGATTGTTATTATCTAAAGGAAATTCAGTAAAAGTTGCTACCCCACTATTACCTCTCGCATTAAAATCATCTGAAAAATCTTTTGTAAGTCTGTAGTTAAAACCAACTGCGAATTTATCCCAGCCAGAATTGCTAAATTCTCTAAATACTAAAACAGCACCTGCTTGTGAAAGATTAATAAATTGATTGTCATTCATTAATGAATTTCCATAATAGTCAGATGTAATTTGTGAGTTTCTAGAATTAAAAGTACCAGTAAAACTACTATTATTAAATACAGATAAACCTGCAGGATTGATATTTATTGATGAAATGTCTCCACCAAGAGCACCAAATGCTCCACTCATAGCTGTAAAACGTGCTGTACCTATATTGTCATCTTGAGAGAATAAAAGACCTAAATCTTGGTATCCTAAAGATTGAGAAAAAGACACAGTTGTAAACGCGCTTAAAATCGCTAGTATTAATAATTTCTTCATAATGTATGCTATCTATTTTTTAATTTCTTCTTCTACTAGATGATGATCCTCTACTAGATGTTCCTCTACTTGAAGAAGAACTAGATGAACTTCTTGATGCAGATGATCTAGACGAACTTCTTGAATTTGTAGAAGAAGACCTATAAGATCTATTTGATGAACTAGAGGCTCTATTATTTCTACTTGAACTACTTCTTCTTGAAGTAGAGCTTCCTCTTCTAGAGGTTGTTCCACTTCTTCTGTTCGTAGTTGTAGTACCTCTTCTACTGGTGGTTGTTGTACCTCTTCTATTTGTAGTTGTAGTACCTCTTCTTCTAGTAGGAGTTGTGGTAGTATTTCTTCTAATAGTATTTGTAGTTCTTCTGCCTGTAGTTGTATTTCTTACAGTGTTGTTATTTCTATTTCTAGTGTAGGCATTATTTCTTCTATTATTTGCAATTACAGTATTTCTTCTACCATATCTATAGCCACTATTGTTATTATGATATCTATTATTTCTAAACCCTGTTATTCCAAAATTTGGTAAAAATGGATGTAAATACCCACCATTCCAAAACCCTGAATATGGGTTTATGAATCCCCAGTTTGCATAAGAGGCATCCCAAGTATTGAACCCCCAAGGTCTTCCAAATCCTCTTCTCCATCTCCAAGGGTTATTGAAACCCCAATTATTCCAACCACCAACAGCCCAAACATTAAAACCCCAATTTCTAACAAATCCGCCCCAATAAGGATTGTTTCTAAAGTTTAAATTCACAATCACATTATTATCTTCATAACCCCAAGGTTGTGCTCCATTATAGCTCGTGTTTTCTCCAGCAAATTCTCCGTTATTTAAGCCATCATCGTAATAATAGTCATCTACATCTGTAAATATTTCGTTATTATCAATATTTTGTAAATCCTCTAGTTTTTTAGTAAAATAATCCTCCTCATAATCATTATATTCCTGTTCATTTACAACAATAATTTTCTTTTCTTGATTTTGAGGATTAGTATCACCATAGATACCATCGTCATTATAAACACTCTGATATGTACCACATGAAACTAAAAATAAATTAGCCGTAACAAATAGTACAAGTTGGGTAAGCTTTACGTTCTTATAATGTAGTTTCATAATTGTTTGTTTTTTAATGTTATGCTTTATTTCTAAAATCATTACTAAAAACTCCTAAATTATAGTAATTTTGCTACTATTAATGTTAAAAGTGATTTTAATTAAATAATATTCACTTTAAAGGTAGCAACATTTGTGCCAAAGTTTTAAATATGAGTAAGAAGTTAACAAAAAGAGCCGAAGATTATTCTAAATGGTATAACGAATTAGTGGTGAAAGCAGATCTTGCAGAAAATTCTGCGGTAAGGGGTTGTATGGTTATAAAGCCTTACGGATTTGCAATTTGGGAAAAAATGCAAGCAGAATTAGATAGGATGTTTAAAGAAACTGGGCATGAGAATGCATATTTTCCTTTATTTGTTCCTAAAAGTTTGTTTGAAGCCGAAGAAAAAAATGCAGAAGGTTTTGCTAAAGAATGTGCAGTTGTTACTCATTATAGATTACAGAATGATCCTGATAACGAAGGTAAGTTAAGAGTTGATCCAGAAGCAAAGTTAGAAGAGGAATTAGTAGTAAGACCAACCTCTGAAGCTATTATTTGGAATACCTATAAAGGCTGGATACAATCTTACAGAGATTTACCCTTGTTAATTAATCAATGGGCCAATGTTGTTCGATGGGAAATGAGAACACGTTTGTTTTTAAGAACAGCAGAGTTTTTATGGCAAGAAGGGCATACTGCTCATGCTACTAAAGCTGAGGCAGTAGCCGAAGCAAAACAAATGCAAGATGTTTATGCAGAGTTTGCTGAAAACTTTATGGCAATGCCAGTTATTAAAGGAGTAAAATCAGATAGTGAGCGTTTTGCAGGTGCTGAAGATACCTATACTATAGAAGCATTAATGCAAGATGGTAAGGCATTACAGGCAGGTACTTCTCATTTTTTAGGTCAGAACTTTGCAAAAGCTTTTGATGTAAAGTATACCTCTAAAGAAGGTAAGCAAGAATATGTTTGGGCCACATCTTGGGGAGTTTCAACTCGTTTAATTGGAGGTTTAATTATGACACATTCAGATGATAATGGATTAGTACTACCTCCTAAACTAGCTCCTATACAAGTAGTAATAGTTCCTATTTATAAAAATGATGAACAATTAGAGGCAATTTCTGATAAAGTAAACGCTATAAGTATTGAGTTAGGAAAAAAAGGAATCTCTGTGAAATATGATAATAGAGATACTTTTAGACCAGGAGCAAAATTTGCCGAGTACGAACTTAAAGGAGTTCCTGTAAGGATTGCATTAGGCGCACGTGATTTAGAAAATGGAACGCTAGAAGTTGCAAGAAGAGACACTTTAGAAAAAAATACAATTGATATTAATGATGCTGTGAGTTATATTGATGGTTTATTAAAAGACATTCAAAATAATTTATTTGATAAAGCTATAAACTTTAGAAAAGAGCACACTACAGAGGTTAACGATTTTAAAGAATTCAAAAAAGCCTTAAAAAATACTGGAGGATTTATTTCTGCACATTGGGATGGAACAGAAGAAACAGAAGATCGAATAAAGGAATACACTAAAGCTACTATTAGGTGTATACCAAATGATGCTGAAAATGAGCCTGGAGTATGTGTTTTAACTGGTAATCCTTCTGCTAAAAGAGTGCTTTTTGCGAAGGCGTATTAATTTTTTTGAAAAAAAAATAAAAAAAGGTTGCAGAATTTCAAAAACGTTGTATATTTGCATCCGCAATTGAGAGATAATTGATTGTTATGGTCCGTTCGTCTAGGGGTTAGGACGCATGGTTTTCATCCATGTAACACGGGTTCGATTCCCGTACGGACTACAAAAGTTTTAAATAAAAAACGAGAAAACAAAGTTATGGCAAATCACAAGTCAGCATTAAAAAGAATTAGAAGTAACGAATCTAAAAGATTACGTAACAAATATCAGCACAAAACTACTAGAAATGCCGTTAGAGATTTACGTACAGTTGAAGATAAGAAGGAAGCTGAAGGTAAATTAAGTAATGTTATTTCTATGTTAGACAAATTAGCAAAGAATAATATTATTCACAAGAATAAAGCTGCAAATTTAAAATCTAAATTAACTAAGCATGTTGCTGCGTTATAGATTTTAATTTTAGAATATAAAATGAAACTCTGATAGAAATCAGAGTTTTTTTTTGCTCTAAAATTACGTAAAGTATTTTTTAGAAATCGTAGTTTTTGTGAGCATCTAATCTTATAAAGATAAATAGTAGGATTGTAAAACCCCATAAAGATGATCCTCCATAACTAAAAAAGGGTAGAGGTATACCAACAGTTGGCAGTATTCCTATTACCATACCTATATTTACAATTACATGAAAAAATAGAATTGAAGCTAATCCATAGCCATAAATTCGACCAAATTTATTGGTGTGTGTTTCTGCTTGATAAATAATTCGAAACATAAGTAGCATAAAAAAGATGATTACCAAACTACTTCCTATAAATCCCCATTCTTCACCTACAGTACTAAAAATATAATCTGTATGTTGTTCTGGAACAAAATCTCCTTGTGTTAAGTTTCCATTTAAAAATCCTTTACCATACAATCCTCCAGAGCTTATTGTTAGTTCAGATTGATAAGAATTATAACCAATACCTTTATTATCAATTTTTTTGCCTAAAAGTATATCAAAACGATCTTTTTGATGCGAAGGCAATACATTTTCGTAGATATAGCCAGTACCGAATATAAAACCACCTAAAACAAAGTAAAGGCCGAAAATTTTATACCAGTTAAATCTGAAAAATCTTTTTCCTCCTTTATAGATAAGATAGATGGCAAGTATGCTCAAAAGTGCAAAAGCAGATAACAAAACTATTTTAAATCCGAAATAAATGGTTAAAATAAATAGAGCTATTATAACTGCACCAAGCAAAATGTAATTTAGAGTTAAACCTTCTCTATGTAGCACAAAGAAAAAGGATACATATATTAAAGCAGATCCTGCATCAGGTTGTAAGAAAATAAGAAATGCTGGAAAAAATACAATGATAAACGATTTAATTTGATTTTTTATCAACTTAAAGTTATACTGTCTATCACTTAAAAGTTTGGCAATTGCTAAGGCTGTAAAAGCTTTTACAAATTCTGAAGGTTGTAAGCTCATTACTCCAAAATTAAACCAAGATTTTGCTCCATTTATTTCTTTTCCTAAGGGAAAAAGTAGAATTAAACTTAATAGCGACAAGACATAAAATAGAGGTGCATATCGTTCGTAGAACTTGGAATTAAAAAATAAAACACCAATGGCTAGTGGAATACATAGCACTATCCAAATTAATTGTTTGCCATATTTTGTTGAGAAATCGAAAATTTCATTGTTTTCTTCGGAAGATGAAGCTGCATAGATATTTAACCAGCCAAAGCCAACTAAAATAGCATAGAGCAAAACCATTAGCCAATCAACACCTGCAAAAATATTATTTCGTTCCTGACGCAATTTCTTCTGGGTTTTCTATTTGTTTGGCATAAATGTGTTCTAAGCTCATATTAAACATAGAATTTTCTCTGTATTTATTTTTATCAGAAATAGATCCGTTAATATATTTTTCTATGATGAGACTGCTAATTGGTGCTGCGATTGTAGAGCCATACCCACCATTTTCTACAAAAACGGCTAAAGCTATTTTTGGATTATCTTTAGGAGCAAATGCAACCAAAATCGAATGGTCATCTAACTGAACCTTATTTCCGTTTTTAATAACAAAATTTTCTGCAGTTCCAGTTTTACCACATATTTCAATACCTTTTACTTGACTGTATTTACCAGTTCCGCTTTTAAAAACTTCATGCATTGCTTCAATTACAGGAGAAAAATTCTCTTTATCAATTGTAGTTTGTTTTGGTTTAACGTAATTCGGATCATCAATAAACTCGTCATTAATTTTTTTAACAATATGAGGCGTGTAAAAGAAACCTCTATTTGCAATAGCTGCAGTAAAATTAGCCAATTGAATGGGTGTAGTTAGCACTTCTCCTTGGCCAATTGCATTAGAAATATTTGTAGATGCATTCCAGGTGTATTTATAGCGGCTATCATAATATTTGCCATCTGGAATTAATCCAGGAACTCCAGCAGGTAAGTCATATCCTAAATAATTTCCTAATCCAAAACTACTTACATGTCTGTTCCAATTATCTAAACCTTCAGATGCATTTTTATCTTTCTCCACAATTCTTCTGTAGGTATTAGAAAAATAGCTATTACATGATCTTGCAATGGCCGTTTTTAATTTGATGGGTCTATTGTAAATTCCACAGTGGCAACCCATAAATTCATTTGGTCTATTACCATATCTATGCCCATGATAACATCTAAAAGTAGTTTGTTTATTAATCACGTTTTCCTGAAGACCAATTAAAGCATTCATCATCTTAAAAGGTGAACCTGGAGGATATGCTGCCAGTAAACCTCTATCAAAAGTGGGTTTCTCGATGCTATCTAAATTAAAAAGTTTGTAGGAGTTCGGAGATCTTTTTCTACCAACTAACATGTTAGGATCGTAAGAAGGTGCTGTTACTAGTGCCAAAATTTCGCCTGTAGAAGGTTCTATAGCTACAATTCCTCCACGTTTACCCTTCATTAATTTTTGAGCATACATTTGTAACTCAATATCTAAGGTTAACATCAAGTCTTTACCATTAACAGGCAAGGTGTCTTTAGATCCGTTTTGGTAAGAACCAGTAACTTTATTAAAGCGATTTCTATGTAAATACTTTTTACCTTTTCTGCCTCTTAAAACATCTTCATATTGCCTCTCAATACCATCTTTACCCTCTAACTCTCCTTGTTGATAATAGCTATTAGTTCTAGCCTTTTGCTCATTAACTTCACCAATATAACCTAAAACATTGGCTGCTGCTGGCAATGGATAATCTCTTATTATTCTTTTTTGGATGTAAAACCCTGAATATTTATGCAATTTTTCTTGTAAAAAGGCAAAATCTTCTTTAGCTAATTGTTTCAAAAATACTGAAGGTAGATAAGAAGCATACCTTTCTGCTCTTTTAAACCTTTTTAAAAAATCTTGTTTATCAATTTTTAAAAGATTGCAAAACTCTAAAGTATCTAATGGTTTTACTTGGTTTGGCTGAACCATAACATCATAAGATAATTGGTTGGCTACCAATAATTCTCCATTTCTATCATATACATAGCCACGTTCTGGATAATCGTAAACAACTTTTACAGCAGCATTGTGTATAGGATCATAATTTTTACTTTTAATTATTTGCAGTTGAAATAATCGTCCAATAAAAACTAAACCTGTAATAGTAATTAAAAAATATAGTAAAAAACTTTTTTGCATTATTCAATTTTAGTAAAAATATAACTCCCTAAAAAGTATAAAACTAACGTAAAAATACTAGAAAATAGTGTGTCTAAAATGACACCAGAAATATTCTGAAGGCTAAAATTAGCAAAAGAAAAGTAAATAAGGTGATGTATTAAAGTTAAAGTTACAACATAGTTAAATCTTTTACCAAAAGGTTCTGATTTTAACTTGAAAAAAGCATAATCTGTTGCTACTTTTCTAAAATATAATTTAACAAAAAACAATCTTGCATAAGCTATAATTAAGGTTGAAAAAGCGTGTATACCTCCTGAATCAGAAAAGAAATCTACTCCTAAACCCAACAAAAATGTATAAAATAAAAAAGGAATTCTGTTTTCTTTTAAAGGATATAGAAAAACAAAAACAATATATAAATAGGGATTAATATGTCCTAAAAACAAAATATTGTTCAAGATGAATACCTGTAAAAACAGCAAACCAAAGAATAAGAAAATAAGACGTACACTGCTATTCATTCTGAGTCTCTAGTTTTTTAATTTCCAGTTTATCAAAGTTCTTAATAATGTAAACATACCCTAAATTACTCATATCATTAAAAAGAGTGACATTTACTTTGTTATCGGCACTATTACCTTTGTTAATTTCAGAAATTGTTCCAATTAAAATCCCTTCTGGAAAAATAGTGGATTTACCTCCAGTTTCAATAGTATCTCCTATTTTTAAAGGGGCTTGTCTTGGTATATCAGAAAGTTGAACAGTATTATAGTCTTTACCATCCCAACCTAAAGAGCCAAAGTAATTGCTGTTTTTTAAACGTGCATTTATTTTACTATTCTTATTTAAGATAGATTGTACTCTAGCATAATTATTTGTAGCATTTTCTGTAATACCAATAACTCCTCTGCTATTTACAACTGCCATTTCTTTTTGCACTCCTTGTTTTTCACCCTTGTTTATAGTAATAAAATTAAAATCTTTGGAGTAGTTGTTGTTTATAATTTTTGCTGTTGTAAAAGTATATTTTTGATTAAAGTTTAAAGTATCCAATATGGTAGAGTCTTTACTTACCAAATTAGAGTTGCTTTTAGCTAGCAAATTTTTCAATCGAGTATTTTCTTCTGCTAAAAGTTTATTTTCTTTTTTTAATCCAAAATATTCTGAAATATTAGAAGATTGTGAGTATAAGCCACCAGTAATGGTATTTGCTGAATTGACAAACTTACTTTTATGAAAACTAAGATTATTAAAAATAAGAAAAAGGGCAATAAATTCTAATACAAGAAAAAATAAGAAGTACTTAAACTTTTGAAAAAAGTATATAATTTGTTGCATTCTTAAAAATTAATAATGCTAGTTCATTAAAACATTCTTGTATTTGTTTAATTCTTTTAAAGCTATTCCTGTTCCACGAACAACAGCTCTTAAAGGATCTTCTGTAACATAAACTGGTAAATCAGTTTTTCGAGATAAACGTTTGTCTAAACCTCTTAACATAGATCCACCTCCTGCTAAATAAATACCAGTATTGTAAATATCTGCAGCCAATTCTGGTGGAGTTTTAGATAACGTTTCCATCACAGCATCTTCAATTCTTAGAATAGATTTGTCTAAAGCTTTAGCAATCTCTCTAAAAGAAACCTGAACTTGCTTTGGTTTACCACTCAATAAATCTCTACCTTGAACTAACATTTCATCTGGTGGAGTGTCTAAATCTTCAGTTGCTGCACCTATTTGAATTTTTATTTTCTCAGCAGTTGTTTCACCAACGTGCAAGTTGTGCTGAGTTCTCATGTAGTACATTATATCACTAGTAAATAAATCACCAGCTACTTTTACAGATTGATCACATACAATACCACCTAAAGCAATAACTGCAATTTCTGTAGTACCACCACCTATATCTATAATCATGTTACCTTTAGGTTCCATGATATCTATACCAACACCAATTGCAGCAGCCATTGGTTCATAGATTAAATATATTTCTTTGGCATTCATGTGTTTTGCAGAATCTCTAACCGCTCTTTTTTCTACCTCTGTAATTCCTGATGGAATACAAATTACCATACGTAAAGCAGGTGGAAATAATTTCTTTTTAATAGAGGGAATCTGTTTTACAAATTCCTTAATCATTTCTTCAGAAGCTTGAAAGTCTGCAATTACACCATCTTTTAAAGGACGGATGGTTTTTATATTTTCATGGGTTTTTCCTTGCATTAAGTTGGCTTCTTGACCAATAGCAATGATTTTACCAGAAACTCTATTTCTGGCAACTATAGAAGGGCTATCAATAACAACCTTTCCATTATGTATGATAAGCGTATTTGCGGTTCCTAAATCAATCGCAATATCTTCTGTCATAAAATCAAAAAAACCCATAGAAATTATTTCTTATTTGAAAGTGTGTATTCTTACAAATTTACAAAAATTAATCTTGTAAATATGATTATTAATTTAATGTTTAAAATGTCTTGTACCTGTCATTACCATAGATAAATTGTTATCATTACAGTAATCTATACTTAGTTGATCTTTAATAGATCCTCCAGGTTGAATAACACTTGTTATACCAGCTTTATCAGCTATTTCTACACAATCAGGGAATGGGAAAAAGGCGTCACTTGCCATTACTGCTCCTTTTAAATCGAATCCAAAACTTGTAGCTTTTTCAATAGCTTGTCTTAATGCGTCAACTCTAGAAGTTTGTCCTGTTCCGCTTGCTAAAAGTTGATTGTTTTTTGTAAAAACAATAGTATTAGATTTAGTGTGCTTGCAAATTTTTGAAGCAAATAATAAATCTTTTAACTCGCTTTCAGATGGTTTTGTATTGGTAACGTAAGTTAAATCCTCTAAAGTATCTGTCTTAGCATCTTTATCTTGAACTAATAACCCATTTAAAGCAGTTCTAACGTTTTGTGAAGGTAAATCTGTGGTTTTTTGAATTAATAAAACTCTATTTTTCTTTCCTTTTAAAATTTCTAAAGCTTCATCTGTAAAAGAAGGTGCAATTACAACCTCACAAAATAATTTGTGAATTTCTTCTGCAGTTTCAGCATCTATTTCTGTGTTAGAAATTAAAACGCCTCCAAAAGCAGAAACAGGGTCTCCTGCTAAAGCATCTAAATAAGCTTGTTTAATGGTGTTTCTTTGAGCAAAACCACAAGCATTGTTATGTTTTAAAACCGCAAAAGTTGGATCTTCACCAACAAACTCGTTCATTAAATTTACTGCAGCATCAACATCTAAAAGGTTGTTGTAACTTAATTCTTTACCATGTAATTTATCGAACATTCCATCTAAATCTCCAAAGAAATATCCCTTTTGATGAGGGTTTTCTCCATATCTTAAAGTTTTAGAAGTAGTCTCACTGGCTTTATAAACGATTTCATCTTCATTAAAATAGTTGAAAATAGCAGTGTCATAGTGAGAAGAAATATTGAATGACTTTGCAGCGAATTTCTTGCGTTGTTCAATTGTAGTTTCTCCATTGTTCTCAGATAAAATTTCTAAAAACTCATCATATTGTTCCATTGATGAAACAGTAAAAGTGTCTTTAAAGTTTTTTGCAGATGCTCTAATTAAAGAAATACCACCAATGTCAATTTTTTCTACAATATCTTGTTCAGGTGCTCCTGAAGCAACTGTTTTTTCAAAAGGATAAAGATCAACAATAACTAAATCTATTTGAGGAATGTTATATTCTTGCATTTCTGCAATATCTCCTTCATGATCTTGTCTGTTTAAAATTCCTCCAAAAACTTTAGGGTGAAGCGTTTTTACACGACCTCCTAAGATAGAAGGATAAGAAGTTACATCTTCTACAGGTACTACATCAATACCTAATTCTTTAATAAATTTTTCTGTACCTCCAGTAGAATAAATGGTCACATTTAGTTCATTTAATTTTTGAACAATAGGTACTAAACCATCTTTGTGAAATACCGAAATTAATGCTGATTTAATTGTTTTTGAAGTGCTCATTACAAGTTGTGTTGTTAAGCAAGCAAATCTAAGCAATCATTAAAGAAATCGCAATGAAAAGATAGTAACAAAACTACTAAGTAATTAACATTTTGATTTCTTTAATTTGCTAGTAATTATTCTGCACTGTCTAGAAAATCTCTAAACCAATAAACAAATTGGTCATAAACAGTGTCTTCTTCTTTTAAATTGAATTTTTTGCTAGATTTAGCGTACGAGGTAAAGTATTCTTTAGTTCTCATCATGTGGGGGTATTAATGATTATCTAATGTGTTTCAGCGAACTAATTTATAGAATATTTTTATAAAAACAAATTTTTATAAAATATTAGCCACTTTTTCGCAAACATATTCTAAGAGTTCTTCGTCTTTTTCCGTAAAAGTATTGGCAGTATGAGAGTCTATATCTATTTGACCAATATTTTCGTTATTCACAAAAATCGGGATTACAATTTCTGATTTCACCTTCCAACCACAAGAAATGTAATTATCTTGTTCAGAAACATCTTGAACTACAAAATTTTCATTGCTAACTGCAACTTGTCCACAAATTCCTTTTCCAAAAGGTATAATGGTATGCTCTGTTTCTTCTCCTGTATATTGTGCTAATTTAAGTTCGTTTTTGTCTCCGTTTTTGAAATAAAAACCAACCCAATCATAGTAAGAAATTTCATTTTCTAAATAATCACAGATAGCTTGTAATTTTTCATCTTTAGAATTATTTGTGGTAATTATATTATTTATGTTCTCTTTTAAAACTGCTATATTCATAACTTAATTATGTAAATTTTATCAAATTAAATTCCCTTTCTTATATAAAATTAAGGGTTACAAATTTAACACAAAGTTAGAATATCTTTTCTTAAATTTGTAGTTCTAAAATGAAACATTTTTTTATTAAAATATCATCTGTTGCACTATCGTTTTTAGTGCTGTTTTCAACATTATCTTTTACTGTTGATGCACATTATTGTGGAGATTTTTTAGTGGATGTTTCTCTTACAGGTAAAACCGATGATTGTGGTATGCAAATGGATTCTGATGCCACAGAAACTATGAAAGGTTGTTGTAAGGACGAAGTTCAAAAAGTAGAGGGTCAAGAAGAGTTGCAGAATCAAAAAGTAGAAGAGTTTACATTTGATCAACAACAATTTGTAGCTGCTTTTTTTATCACTTATAAAGATCTTTTTAGCGATCAGAGCTTAAATATTTTCTTTTCTAAAGATTTTTCTCCACCTGATATTCCTATAAATTACCAGGTACAATACCAAACTTTCTTAATCTGATTTTTTTTAATTGCCCACAGTTCACTGCTTTAATAGCGGTATAAAACACGTGTTCTCAATTAAAAAATAAATAAATGAAAAAATATTTTATAAGTAGTATTTTACTATTTATTCCGTTCTTAATCTTTTCTCAAAATTCTTTTACAGGAATGATTATGGATAAAAACAACCCTAAAGATAATTTAGGAGTAGAAGGTGTTAGTGTGCATTGGCTAAATACAAATGTTGGCACAATAACAAATGAAAATGGTTGGTTTACAATTAAATATAAACCAGAATACAAAAAATTAGTAGTTAGTTATTTGGGTTATAAGACAGATACTTTAATTATAGATAACTTAAAACCAATCCATCACTTTTTAACTTTAGAAAGTGAGCTAGAAGAAATTACCATTAATAGTAAACGAAATGCTGTTCAGAAGTCATTTTTGTCTACTACAAATATGTTTACGGTAAATGCAGAAGAATTGCTTAAGGCAGCCTGCTGTAATTTGGCAGAAAGTTTTGAAACGAATCCGTCAATAGATTTAAGTTTTTCTGATGCATTAACGGGTACAAAACAAATTCAAATGCTGGGTTTAACTAGTCCTTATTTGCTAATTACGCAAGAAAATATTCCTTCTGTAAGAGGTGCAAGTCAGGTTTTTGGACTCACATTTACACCAGGAACTTGGGTAGAAAGTATACAAATAACCAAAGGTGCAGGTTCTGTTGTAAATGGTTTTGAAAGTATTTCTGGTCAAATAAATGCAGAATTGGTAAAACCGTTAACGGATAATAAATTCTTTTTAAATGCCTATGCTTCTCAAATGGGGCGTTTTGAATTAAACACGCATTTCAATCAGAAAGTATCAGATAAATGGAATACAGGTTTATATGTTCATGGCAATTATAGAGGTCAAAAGTTTGATAGAAATAATGATAACTTTTTAGATATGCCATTAGCAAATCAAATAAATGTAATGAACAGATGGCAGTTTACAGATGCTGAAAAAGGTTGGGTAAGTTTTATAAATGTTCGTTTTTTAAATGATGAAAAACAAACTGGAGAATTAAATTATAATCCTGACATAGATAAGGGAACAACCAATAATTGGGGAAGTGAAATAGATACCAAACTTTTTGATACTTCTTTTAAACTAGGTTATGTTTTTCCTGAATTGCCTTTTCAAAGTATTGGTTTTCAAATGGCATATAGTAATCATAAACAAGATTCTTATTTTGGGCTAAGTGTTTATGATATACAGCATCAGAGTATGTATTCTAATCTTATTTTTAATTCTATAATAGGGGATACTCGTAATAAATTTAAAACAGGGTTAAGTTTTACCTATGATAAATTTGATGAGCTGGTAAACACCACAAATTTTGATAGAAGAGAAAATTCGTTTGGAGGCTTTTTTGAGTATGCTTTTGATAATTTAAACGATTTTAGTTTAACAGCTGGTATTAGATTAGATACTCATAATTTACTAGGTACATTTGTTACACCAAGATTGCATTTAAGATATGTGCCTTGGGAGAAAGGTGTTCTTAGAGCATCTGTTGGTAGAGGTAAAAGAAGCGCAAACATTTTTGCAGAAAATCAGCAATTATTTGCCAGCTCTAGACAAATAAATATTGATGATGTTGGTGGTAATATTTATGGATTAAATCCAGAAATTGCATGGAATTATGGAGTTTCTTATCTACAGAAATTTAATTTATTTAATCAGAAAGGAGACGTAACATTAGATTTTTATCAAACAAAATTTGACAATCAAGTGGTTGTAGATTGGGAAAATCCTCAGGAAATTGCTTTCTATAATTTAGATGGTAATAGTGTTGCAAATAGTTTTCAAATAGAAGTAAATTATACCTTAGCAGAAAGATTGAATTTAAGAACGGCTTATAAGTATTTTGATATTTCTACAGATTATAAATCTGGTAATTTACAAAAGCCTATTCAGCCAAGAAATCGCTTTTTTGCCAATTTATCTTATGAAACAGAACTTAGTCCTAATAATGGGCAATGGAAGTTCGATGTAACATTTAACAATATTGGTAAGCAACGTTTGCCTAATACAAGCACTAAACCAGCACAATACCAATTATCTGATATGGTAGATGCTTATCAGTTATTAAACGCACAAATAACCAAGGTATTTTCTAAAAGGTTTGAGGTGTATTTAGGAGCAGAGAATTTAACAAACGTGCAACAAAATAATCCTGTTTTGGCAAGCGATGATCCTTTTGGAGCACATTTTGATACAACAATTGTATACGCACCAATATTTGGAAGGTCTGTATACACAGGTTTAAGATTTAATATTAATTAAAAACAGATATAAAAAATGAATAAAATAATTTTAACTTTAGGTATAATTTTGATTGGTTTTACAGCGCAATCTCAAGAAATTAAAAAGAACAAAAACGCAAAAGAGGTGATAAAGGTTGATGGCGTTTGTGGTATGTGTAAAAAACGAATTGAATCTGCAGCATTAAAGACTAAAGGTGTAAAGTTTGCTATTTGGAGCCCAGAAACACATCAATTAAATGTAATTTTAGATGAACGTAAAACAGAAGTGGCAACCATACAACAGAATATTTTGAATGTTGGGCATGATATTTTATTAGATGATAATAAGAAGTTAATCGCTAAAGAAGAAGCTTACAATTCTGTTCATCCTTGTTGTAAATATAGAAGTGATGAGATTGTGAAAGATCATAAAGGAGAATTAAAGAAACAAAAGAAGAACAATAAATAGTTAGCATGAAACATACATATTCGGTTTCTGGAATGACTTGCAATGGATGTAAAAATTCGGTTGAAAAAGCATTATTAGCGCTTCCTGATATAAATACAGCACAGGTTAACTTAGAAGAAAATGAGGTTGAAATTAACTTTGACAATAAAGTTTCCTTGTCAAAATTACAAGCTGCTTTACCCGATAAATTTACTATTACTAAACAAAAGGAAATTCCTGATGTAGCATTTATTGAAGATGGAAAATCAGAAATTCAGCAACTTTATCCATTATTTTTAATTTTTGCTTTCATAACAACAGCTTCAATACTTATAAATAGAAATCCTTGGCAAACCTCTGAGTTTATGTTTACGTTTATGGGGCTATTTTATGTGGTATTTAGTTTTTTCAAGTTTTTAGATGTAAAAGGATTTTCTACCAGTTTTGCAATGTACGATCCTATAGCTAAACGTATACCAAATTATGGGTTGATATACCCTTTTATAGAATTGCTTTTGGGTTTCTTTTTTCTAATGCGATTTCAAATAGTACCAGCTCTAATAATTACAATTATAATTTTGGGCATAACTACAATTGGTGTAACAAAATCATTACTTAGCAAGCAAAGTATTAAATGTGCTTGTTTGGGTTCAGTTTTAAATTTGCCAATGACAAAAGCAACATTTATAGAAAATTCTATAATGATTTGTATGGCAGTTTATATGTTAATTGTAATGATTTAATTGGTTGATATAAAAATAGAAAACCCGCTAATTTAGTTAGCGGGTTTTCTATTTAAAGTAGTTTTTGTGTTAATTTCTACTGTATTTGTTGTAATTACGAAACTATCGTAAAATAATTAAATAGGTTTCTTAGAACTTAACTTCACTTCTTTTGTGATAAGCTTACCTGATGAAGAAATACCTTCCAAATAAACTTTAATATTTTTTTGTTGATTAATAGGAACTTTAAAATCATACATAGAGTTTTTATCAATAGAAATTAAAGGTTTCCAAAAAATTGCACCATAATTAATATAAGTTTGATCTAAAAAACTAGGGTATTTAGGGCTATAATATTCTATTTCTTTTGAGAAACCAACAGGGAGAAAGAATTCTTTAAATTCAGAATTTTTTCTGCTATATTCTTTTGCTGATAGTGAATACATGTAAATAACTTCGTTAAATTGACTTGGGTCTTGACCAAAAGAAATACTCTTAAGTGTGTTTAAGTAAAGACCGTCTAAAATCCATAAACTTTGAGTTATTTCAGATCCGTCTAAATAAACCCTAACATTTCTTAATTGCCTTGTATAGTTATCACTATTTCCAGACATACTATGATTTCTGTCTGGTCTTCTCTTACCAATAAAAATATCACCATTATTCACTTGCACATCAAATCTTTTTTGTGATAAGAAGTTTAAGACCAAATCACCACTGGTAACAAGCATGTCATCCATTCTAAAAGTGGTAAGCATGGTTGCTATTCCAAATGCATTGGCTTCATTCTTAACTCTTTTAGTTTTTACAATAACTTCATCTAAAGTACTAACACCATCTGTTAAACTTTTAAAGTTAGAAATTTCAAGTTCAGCTTTATTTGACTCTTTTTCTAGAGTTTTGTTTAAAATATCTGTGATAGAACTTTTTGAGTAGGTTAAACTCGGGCCAATTTTAGTAACAGAATTATTATTAGTTTTTAAGCCGAAGTTAAATTTAGAATCTTTAATAAGAAATGAATTATCTATAAATAACTCTTTATTATCTGGTTTCATTTCTACAATCAAATCGTTTTCATCTGAATAAACAATAACAGTCTGATTTTTCTTTGGAGCATTATTGAGTGTAAATTTCACATCAATACCTTGTTCAAAATCATATTTTGGTTTTTCAATTTCATCAAATATATTTTTCCAGCTGTATTTACTCCATCCTTGAGTAATTAATAATAAATCTAATTCTTGTAATCTATTGGTATTATTTTGATTGAAATAATATTCAGGATTTTCGATTTGCCCTCTCACAAAAGGGTTCAAAATAAAAGCGCTTTTAATAGTGTTTTGTGGTTTGTAGGCTTTTGTGTTATTAGGCAAAAAAGAAGTACTTAAATAAACCTTTTCATTTAAGTCATTAACAATTCTAATAGCGATAGAATCTTTAGAAGACGCTAATTGATTTAGTTTAACATCAAAAAATAAATTAGGATTTTCATTGTAAAATACACGTTCGCATATTGCGTTTTTCTCTTCATTGAAAAGAGTAATAACATTCATACCGTTTTCTATGTTCTCTTTTTTTAATGCCACTAAATACCTTGTGTTTTCTGCATTAAATTGAATATTATATTTCTTGTAAGATCTAGTATTGTGTACAAATAGGGTGTAGGCTTTATCTTTTAATAATGCAGCAGTTATGGGGTTGGTTTCAATAAGTATTTCAACACCATTTGTGGTTTGAGTGGTTTTTAAAAGAACACCAACAGTTCTTGGTTCTATAATTTTATTTTCAATTTTTATACCATTAGAAAATTCTACTTCAAATGTATAAATATCATCTTCTGGTAGATAGAAAGATACTTTACCTAAACCAAATTTATTGGTAGAAAAGGTGTCTATAAATTCACCATCACTATTCTTAATAATTCCTTCTTTAATTTCTAAACCTTTATTATTTGCGTCTTTTAATAAAATGCCAACTGTATTTTCAGCATTCACTAAATAGTGCCCACCTTCAGGAAATAATTGAAATTCGAAATAATCTTCTTCATTATAAGTAGAAACTATTTCTTCTTTATTTTTATCTGAGTTTAAAACACTAATTTTTTGCTGATAAGAATTGTTTTCTTTAAAGTTGAGCATCCAATTGGTGGTTGCTTTTACATAATAATTCTTGTTTATAAATGTAGAATCTATGTCAATAGAACCTCTACCAATTCCGTTTTTTATTTTTATAAGTTGTTGACTTTTCTTCTTACCTGTTTCTTCAAAAACGGTTACATATAAATTTGTTGTGTTCGGATGAAGTTTACTCGTGTTTTGTTCGTTTACATATGCCTGAAACCATAGTTTCTCACCCAATAAAAAAGTGGTTTTATTTAAATGTAAATACGGAATTTCTCGTGTATTTTCGAAGTAATTCTTAAAGGAGTTTTCGATGCTTTTCTCTTGGCTATAAATATTTAGGCCAATTGAAAATAGAAATAGATAAAGTAAAAACGGTTTTATTTTCATAGCTAGAGGATTAATTTTTTTAAAGATAATGAAATTAAATATTAATACTAGCTTATGAGATTTAATGCTTTGAAAATAAGGTGTTTGAGTTTTATTTTTTCTGAGGTAATCACATAAAAAATCCGTTAAAAAATTTTAACGGACTTATATTCTTTATTTTAAGCTTTTTATGTATTTCTTGGAGAAAATCTGAATATTCTTATCATAACCAACACTAGATCTACTTATGCTCTGAATTTCATCTGTTCTCGTAAATTCAATCACGTAAAGTCTATTTATACCTTCACCAAAAATTTGTTTTCCATCATAAAAGATATTAGTCAAACTTGTGGTACCATTACCAAATTGTTTAGAATCTCTTAAGGCATATTCTCCATCACTATAAATATTTGGTTTTAATAGTATGTTTTTTATCTTTCTGCTTAAGTTTAATCTATTATGATTTCTTAAATATCTAGTTAGAAATTGTGAAGGTCTACCATTTTCATCGGGTATAAAAGTATCAAAAGATTCAGACGTATCTATTACCTCTGGATTATTTTGTGCATTAAAAGTAAAAGAAAGTAAAATTGCGAAGACAAATATTATTTTTTTCATAGTATTTAGGGTTTTATGTTAGTTATTCAATAAATAAATATCAAAAAATATGCCAATATTGTAACTGTTTACATTGTTTTGACGGGTTATTTTAGTTTATGAACTTTAGGTTGATTTTATTTTAGTACTATTTTACTAACAGGTATTTTAAGATTGCTTTCTAGTAATAGTCCTTCTTCATTAATACCTTCTAAAAACAGGTTAAGAATAGTGTTATTGGTATTTGCAATTTTGAATTCTATGTAATCTTTAGATGATATTTTTATATTAGGTTCCCACCAAATTGCACCATGTTTGGTAAATGCTTCTGTTTGTAAAGAAGGATATTTAGGGCTATAATATTCTTTAGCTTTTGCAAAGCCAACAGGCAATGTTACTTCTTGTAAATCGACATATATGTCTTGTAAACCGACATATTTATCTGGCTCTATTCCATAGTCAAAAGATGCTGATCCACTATATGAGCTATCATTCCATGCAAAAACTTGTGATCCAGTATAGCTTGCCCACTCACCTGCACTTCCTGTGAAATTATTAAAACCAAAAGGGTTTGGGATACCTGCGTTATTCCAAGTGATATATTTATCACCCCATCCTTCTCTGTTATTAATTGAACCTCTATTCCCATTAGACCAATTGATTAAATCGTTTCTTTCATTAGAATTCTTTTCATTACTCTTACTAGCAATGGATATTTCTTCTAGAAGTATATAGTTTTCTTCTAAAAAAGGAAATAAAGTATATTCTGGGATTGTTTTTTTTAATTCTTTAAGGTGATTTGGCTTTACCTCTTCAAAAAGATGCGTATTTGAATAAGTAATACTTGGCCCAATTTTGAAATAGTTATCACCGTCTTTTATTGCGAAATTTAAGGTAGAATTTTTTGTAAAGTAGCTATTTTCAATTTTGTAAAGCATGTTTTCTTTAAAAGTGGTTTCACCCTTAAACTCATTGTCTTCAGATTCTATGAAAAAAGTTTTTCTAGTATTTACATTCTGATTTATTCTCATTAGAATATCAATTCCCTTTTCAAATTTAAAATTGTCTTTTGGTGGCGATTTATAAATATTATTCCAATCGTATTTACTCCAACCTTGCGTAAGTAGTAGTAAATCTAAATTCTTTAATCTGTCTTTTACATTTGAATTAAAGTATAATGATGCTTCTTCAATATCACCTTTTACAAATGGTTTTAATAAAAATGATGATTTAATAGAATTTGTAGGATTGTATGCCTTTGTTTCTTTTGGTAAAAATGAAGCGCTTAGCATAACATTGTTATTGTTGTTATTTTTTAAACGAATCGTTAATGAATCACTTTCGTAACCAATTATTTCAGTTTTTATTCCATCAAATGCTGTTTTTTTTAAATCATTATAAATCATTCTTTCTAAAACAGGCTGATTCTTTTCATTGAATACAGTAATAATGTTTATACCTTTAAAAAGTATTTCTTTGTTTAAATCGAATGAATATTGAGTTGTTTTTGAAGTGAAACTAAATTGGTTTTTCAAGAACCTTCTGCTATTATGCACAAAAATTGAATATTTTTGACCAACCAGATTTGGCAATGAATTGGTGTTTGTGTTTATTTTTAAAATAAACTTTTTATTTAACTCATCGTTAAGGATATTCAGTGCCACTCAGTATTTTTTTACGGCTGGTGTTTTTACTGTAATTTTAATATTGTCTTTTGTAGTTGCATAAAAAGTATAATCTTCATTTTCTTTAATTAATAAAAGTGTTTCTCCAATTCCAAATGAATTGGTCGTAAAAGTTTCTAAAATAGTACCATATTTATCTTTTACTACACCCTCCTTAATTTGTATACCTTTATTATTGGCGTCTTTTAGTAAAATGCCAACTCTATTATAGGTATTTGCTAGTAGGTGACCACCTTCTGGTAAGATTTGAAAATCGTAAAAATTCTCTTTTTCAACAATTTCAGGCTTGTTTTCTGAGTTTTTTAAAATGATAATCTTCTGTGAAAATGATTGGTCTTCCTTAAAGTTTTTCATCCATTTTGTAGATGCTCTAATGTAGTATGCTTTTTCTGTAAAGGTGGAGTCAATTTTGATATTACCTTTTCCTAAGCCATCTTTAATTCTTATTAAATGTTGATCTTTTAAACCACCACTTTCATCATATAATGAAACATATAAATTAGAAGTTTCTGGATGTAACTTTTCTGTATTTTGTTCTTGAATGTAGGCTTGAAACCAAAGATTTTCACCTGTTAAAAAAGTGGTTTTGTTTAAATGTAGGTGAACATTTTCTCTGGTTTTTTTAAAGTACTCTCCATATTTTATTTCAGGATTTTCTTTTTGACTAAAAATTATACTTGTGATAAATAGAAAAGTAAGGGGTATTAATGTAATCTTTTTCATAACAATTATTTTGCAAAATATTAACAAGGTTTATGCCAAAGTGTTAATTTTTACAAAAAAATGCAATGAATAATTGAATAAAGTTAGGGTTATATTCATAAAAAAAAGTTCGATAGAAAGAGATCTATCGAACTTTTAATAAGTATAAAACAAGTTAAGTTACAGATTAAAACTTGCTTTTTAAATTTACATCATTCCTGGCATTCCACCACCCATTGGAGGCATTCCACCACCTGCAGGTGCATCTTCTTTAATATCAACTAAAGCACATTCAGTAGTTAAAATCATACCAGCTACAGAAGCAGCATTTTCTAAAGCAACTCTAGTTACCTTTTTAGGATCGATTATGCCAGCTTCTAACATATCTACATATGTTTCGGTTTTAGCATCGTAACCAAAATCTTTTTTACCTTCTAAAACTTTGTTAATTACAACTGAACCTTCACCACCAGCGTTTTCTACTATTGTTCTTAAAGGCGCTTCAATTGCTTTGTTAACAATTTGTACACCTGTAGTCTCATCTAAATTATCTGTAGTTAAAGCTTCTAAAACTTTTTTAGCTCTTACTAAAGCAACTCCACCACCAGCAACAATACCTTCTTCTACAGCAGCTCTAGTTGCATGTAAAGCATCATCAACTCTATCTTTCTTTTCTTTCATTTCTACTTCAGAAGCAGCACCAACATATAAAACAGCAACACCACCAGCTAACTTAGCCAAACGTTCTTGAAGTTTTTCTTTATCATAATCAGAAGTGGTAGTTTCTATTTGCGCTTTAATTTGGTTTACTCTTGCTTTAATAGCTTCTGCATCTCCAGAACCATTTACAATTGTAGTATTGTCTTTATCAATTGTAATACCTTCTGCAGTACCTAATAAATCTAAAGTTGCATTTTCTAGTGAGAAACCTCTTTCTTCAGAAATTACAGTACCACCAGTTAAAATTGCAATATCTTCTAACATTGCCTTTCTTCTGTCTCCAAATCCAGGTGCTTTTACAGCAGCAATTTTTAAACCTCCTCTTAATTTATTAACTACTAAAGTAGCTAATGCTTGGCCATCTACATCTTCTGCAATAATTAATAAAGGTCTACCAGATTGAGAAACTGGTTCTAATATTGGTAAAATTTCTTGTAAGTTAGAAATCTTCTTATCGAATAATAGTACGTAAGGATTTTCTAAATCTGCGATCATTTTGTCTGCATCAGTAACAAAGTAAGGAGATAAATATCCTCTATCAAACTGCATACCTTCCACAACATCTACATAAGTATCTGTACCTTTTGCTTCTTCTACAGTAATTACACCCTCTTTACCAACTTTATCAAAAGCTTTCGCAATTAAATCTCCAATAACAGAATCGTTATTTGCAGAAATAGATGCTACTTGTTGAATTTTATCTGATGAATTACCAACTTTTTGAGTTTGTTTCTCTAAGTCTGAAACAATTGCTTCTACAGCTTTGTCAATTCCTCTTTTTAGATCCATTGGATTTGCACCTGCAGCAACATTTTTTAATCCTTCTTTTACAATTGCTTGTGCTAAAACAGTAGCAGTTGTTGTACCATCACCAGCTAAATCGTTGGTTTTAGAGGCAACTTCTTTTACCATTTGAGCTCCCATGTTTTCAAGCTCGTTTTCTAATTCTACTTCTTTTGCAACAGAAACACCATCTTTAGTTACAGTTGGTGCACCAAATGCTTTAGAGATAATTACGTTTCTACCTTTAGGTCCTAAAGTTACTTTTACTGCATTTGCTAATGCATCAACTCCACGTTTTAAACCATCTCTTGCTTCAATATCAAATTTAATATCTTTTGCCATTTTGTTTTTATTTTTTTGCTTTTAGCTGTGAGCTCTTGGCTTTTGGCTAAAATAATTTTCATTAATTTTTTATTGTTTTTGCTAAAGGCAAATAGCCCAAAGCAAATAGCTTTATTATATAATTGCTAGAATATCAGATTCACGCATCATTAAATAATCTTTACCTTCTAATTTTAAGTCAGTTCCACCATATTTACCATATAAAACAGTGTCACCCACTTTTACAGTTAAAGGCTCATCAACTTTACCATTACCAACTGCAACTACAGTTCCTTTTTGTGGTTTTTCTTTTGCATTATCTGGAATAATTAAGCCAGATGCTGTTTTTGTTTCTGCTGGTGCAGGTTCTACAAGAACTCTGTCTGCTAAAGGTTTAATGTTTAATCCCATTGTTTTATAAATTTTGATTAATAAAATTATTTTTTATGCTACTATTTAGTCAGAAATTATGCCATCGCTTAAAAACTGACAATTTTTCTTTGATTGATTTTTAATCGTAAAATTGAAGCAAAAAAAAATGCCAACGTGTCATTTTCGTTGGCATTTTAAATTGTTTAAGATGGTATTTAGTTAATACTATCGTTTGATGATGGTAATGTGTTTTCTACAGGTGCTGTAGTTTCAACACCATCTAAGGTGTTGTTTAAGTTTACATCATTTTCTCCACCTCTAGGAATGGCTACATTTGATAATAAAATTAATGCAAACATTGCTATAGCTAACGTCCAAGTTGTTCTGTCTAAGAAATTGTTCGTGTTTTGCACACCTCCTAAAGATTGTGCACCTCCACCACCAAATGAAGAAGATAATCCTCCTCCTTTAGGATTTTGAACCATTACTATTAATACTAAAGCTACTGCTACAATTAAGATTAATATGATAAAAGCTGTATAACTCATTATTTATGTTTTTGTAAAATTTGTATTCTTTTAATTTGGTCTGCAAAGAAACCACTTTTTTCTGGATATTTCAAACTTAAAATTCGATAGGCCTGAATTGCATTTTCGTACTTCTTTTGATCTAAATAAACCTTGGCTAAAGTTTCTGTCATTAACATAGAATCTTGTTGGTTCTCGGCTATAGAAATGTTTACATTTTTATCTTTGGCTAAAGGTTCTATTTTAGGATTGCTTTGTATAAATTTTTCTATAATTTCTTCTTTCTTTGCAACTTTTTCATTCTTTTTTTCAATCCTAATAATTGGTTTTTTAGAAGATAATTGCAACCATTGATTAAAGGAGTAATTTTCTGAATTGGTAAATGCAATGGGTTTACCAACCTC